>JBASRS010000086.1:0-10217 GCA_049273945.1 Terriglobales bacterium
AATCCACAAAGCCCAGATTCGTCTTCTGACAGCACACCTCCCCCGCCTGAAACGGATAACGCTCCCACATCCACCAGAACCGATTGATCGCTCCCCGATGCGTCCCTTCCACTCCCTTCGGCCGCCCGCTCGATCCCGACGTGTAGATCACATAGGCGCGTTGAACCCCGGATAGTTCCAACGAAGGGTTGTGAAGAGATTCGTTCCTGATAAGTTCAGCCTCGGAATCGAGTGCAATCACTGTAGGAACCGAGGTTGGGAGTCTCTTCCGAATCCCATTGCCAGTAACCACGCACCCGAGCCGGGCGTCCTCGACCATGAACGCGAGCCGTTCCACCGGATAGGAGGGATCCAGCGGGACGTAGGCGGCTCCCGTTTTGAGCACGGCCAGGAGCGCAACCACCATCTCCGGAGAACGCTCAACGCAAACTCCTACCAGCATGCCCCGCCCCACTCCTTTCTTGATCAGGTAATGGGCCAGTCGATTCGCATCCGCATTGATGTGTTGATAGCTCAGTTCCGTGCCTTGGAACCGCAGCGCAGTTGATTCCGGTATCCTCGCGGCCTGCAGTTCAAAAGCGGTGTGAATGCGAAGAGCTCGTGGATATTCGGCGGGCGTGTTGTTCCATTTCACGACGATCTGCTCGCGTTCACCGGCATTCATGAGCGGAATCTGAGCCAGAGGCTGATCCGGGTTCTCCAGGGCGCAACTCACCAGGCTCCGGAAGTGGCCGAGATTTCTAAGGATGGTCTGTTTCTCAAAGAGGTCAGTGTTGTACTCGAACCGGCAGTGGAACTCGTGGTCCTCGTACATTTCCACCGACAGATCAAACTTGGCAATTCCGGTTTCGAATTCGAGTTCCTCCATCTCGAGCCCTGAAATTTCGAATATCTGCTTCGGGATGTTCTGGAAGGTGAACATCACCTGGAACAACGGGGTGATGTCGATGGAGCGCTCCGGCGCCAGTTCTTCGACTAGCTTCTCGAAGGGAACATCCTGGTGGGCATAGGCTTCCAGAGCACAGGCGCGAACCTGCCGCACCAGATCGCGGAAAGTCAGGTGGTCGGAAAAATCAGAGCGGAAGACCAGGGTGTTGACGAAGAACCCGATCAGATGCTCGATTTCAATCTGGCTGCGGGCGGCAGTAGGCGTACCGACCAGAACGTTATCCTGACCGGTATAGCGCCACAACAACGCCTGGAACGCCGCCATCGACACCATGAACAGAGTGGCGCCTTCCTGTTGCGCCAGCTTTTTCAGTTCTGCGAGGACCTGGCTGTCGAAGATCAGTTCCTCGGTCGCTCCGTGCCAGCTGTGCGTCGTGGGGCGGGGACGATCCACAGGTAAGTCGAGGATGGTTTGCGCACCCGCCAGCTTGTTTTTCCAGTACGCAACTTGCTTTGCCAGCACCTCGGCGCTTACGTATTCTCGCTGCCACTGCGCGTATTCCACATACTGCAGAGGGAGTTCAGGAAGTTCGGGTTCTCTCTCGTTTATGAACCCCTCGTAACAGCGGGCCAGTTCGCGGAACAGAATTGAGATCGACCAGCCATCGGTAACGATGTGATGCATGGCCAACACCAGCAGGTATTGATCCCGGTCAAGGCGCACCAAAAGAGCCCGGAACAACGGTCCCCGGGTAAGATCAAAGGGTTTCTTGCCTTCCTCGCCTGCAATGCGCAGCCCCGCCGACTGGGCTTCACGCTGCGGAAGATGCGTCACGTCAACGATCGGAACCTGTATGGCAACATCAGACAGAACAACTTGTCTGGCCTCGCCCTCCACGGTCTCAAATACTGTGCGCAGAGCTTCATGCCGTCGGACAACCGCGCGCATGGCCGAAGTCAAGGCGCTGATGTCCAGCGGGCCGGTGATCCGGAAGGCGCGAACCAGGTTGTAGGCCGCGGTTCCGGGTTCCAGTTGATCGAGAAACCAGAGCCTCTGTTGGGCGAAGGAAGCAGGAAAGCTAGCCTGGCTCATTGTAATTGCCTTGATGGTGCTTTGCTGTGCTACCTGTGGGACGGCCAGTGTGAGTAGCTCCCTTTCGAAGCCGATTCCCGGTAGAAGGTTGGGGATGCCTTAAACGTTCGACAGCTACCCGTATCCAACCCGTCCAAAGTCGGGTTCTCTGCGGTTCGCCCAACCATAGCTACGTCCCAAGGGCGGGAGCATGATCTTCGCCAAAAAAATTCTTGCGCGAGAGAGAACGAAATCATAGAATTCAGCATCTCACGCCCGGTTTTTGACTAAACCCGACTGCAGAAGTTTGCACAGTCGGGCCTAGCGCGGTACCGATTTATTAGGAGCGCCGATGTCGCTCTCGCCACTCGTCCCGGTCGAAGTCCCCGCCGTGAGTCTGGGCTCTCCAGGAATTCGTGAGCGGCCCGCCGAGAACGTTGCCTTTCAGTGCCGGCGCGATCAAGGAGCGTCTCGGGTTAACATCTCCAATGTTACACTATCCCAGGGCAAAGACAGACGATTCTGTGCAAAATTGCTCACATTATACAAGAACTTTCAGGCAGCATGTCAAAGGCAAGCCCTCTGATTAGAGGGCAAGTGAGCAAAGCTTAGGCCAACTTTGGTTGAGGGTCTGAGCGATCGTGATAGGTTGGGGGATTCTGAATCCATGCTTCACGGGACCCAAAACTTCGATATCAAAGCTGCGCAGGAAAAAGAGCTGCTGGCCGATCTGCTCTTGCAGACCGGTTCCACTGAAGTGTATCCCGCGTCACTCGCGCAACAAAGGTTGTGGTTTCTCGACCAACTTCAAGGTAAGAGTGCCTCTTACAACGTACATTTGGGTCTATGGTTGAGAGGACCGCTCGATCTGGCTTCGCTCCGCGCCAGCCTGCAGGAAATCGTCAATCGTCACGATAGCTTGCGCACGGTGTTCAGCCTGGAAGGCGGTGAGTTGCGCCAGGTCGTTGCGCGTAATCTCACCCTGAGTGTTCCGGTTGACGATCTCACGGATGCGCGTGAACCCTATGCCGAGGCCTACCGCCTCGCCAAGCAGGAAGTGGAAACCCCTTTTAGCCTTCGCACGGCGCCACTGTTTCGCGCACGTGTATTTCGCGTGACCGATGACGACCATGTGCTTCTGTGCACCATGCATCACATCGTCACCGACTCATGGTCCATACAGATTTTGGCCCGGGAGTTGTCGGTAGTCTATGAAGCGTTTTCCAATGCAAGGCCTTCGCCCCTTTCTGATCTTCCCATCAGCTATGGCGACTATTCGGAGTGGCAGCGTCAATGGTTTGGGACCGAGCAAGTCCACCAACAGCTGCTCTATTGGAAAACCCGGCTCGAGACCGCACCCCCCTTCCTGGAATTGCCGAAGGATAACCCGCGCCCTCCCGAACAGACGTTTAAAGGGGCAAGCCAGACCGTTCAGTTATCCCAGGAGATCATTACCGCCATTAAAGAGCTTGCACCTCGTTGGCAAGCGACCCCATTCATGCTGCTGCTCGCAGCGTTCAAGGTTCTGCTTTATCGCTACTGCGGGCAGCCCGACTTGCTGGTGGGCGTTCCAGTTGCGGGCCGGAACCGAGTGGAAACTGAGGGACTGATCGGATTTTTCGTAAATACGCTTGTGCTGCGCGATGATCTCTCTGGTAATCCCGCATTTTCCGTCTTGCTGGCGCAGGTGCGCGAGACCACGCTTGGCGCATTCGCGAACGCGGAGGTACCGTTCGAAAAGGTAGTGGAGGTCCTTCAGCCGGAACGCAACCTCAGTTATAACCCGATTTTCCAGGTGATGTTCTCGGTAATTAAATCCGCCGTTCAATCCCATAGCTTCGGCGGTTTGACAGCTTTTCCTTACGTCGTTACACCGAGTACCTCGATTTTCGATCTCAGTACAACTCTGATTGAGGGAGTCGACGGGCTCTGGTGGGCACAAATCGACTACAACAGCGACCTGTTCCGGCCCGAGCGTATTACCCGAATATTGGAGGATTACATCTCGCTTCTGCAAGGCACTACGGTCGATCCAGAAGCCTGCATCCTGGATCTGCCGCTCGTGCATGGTGAACCAGGGTTGGCGGAGGCAACATCGGGGATTTTCTCGACAACCAGCAAGAGCAAGAAAGAGAAACAGAAAGCGGTCTCCACGCAACCGGCGCGGCGACGCGAGTCGCTGGACCCTGAGGAGCATTTGCTGGTGGGAATCTGGAAGAACGTGCTCGGAATTCCGACCATCGGGATCCACGACAACTTTTTTGAAATCGGGGGCCACTCTCTGCTGGCAGCCCGCCTGATGGCGCAAATCCAGGACGCGACCGGACGAAAGATGCCGGTCTCGGCGATCTTTCGCGCGCCCACAGTCGAGGGTTTCGCGCGATTGCTCAGAGATCACTCCGCGGCGGAACCCGACCCTTTTGTCATGAAACTCAACGAGGGCGAGGGCGGGAACCCATTCTTCGGGGTGGCCATACCCGCAGTGGACGCGACCGGCTTCGTCCAGCTCGCGCGCGATGTGTCGCCAGTTCATCCCTTCTACAAGCTACAGGCCTCCGCTCCAGTACTGTGGGGACATCCGTTTCGCAGGGAGGAAATGCAGGCATTGGCCAAGGCGTACGTCGCGGCGATGCGATCGGTGCAGCCCCGCGGACCCTACTGCCTGGGCGCTATGTGTCTGGGGGTGTTGATCGCACAAGACATGGTTCTCCAGTTGGAATCGGAAGGCGAAGAGGTAGCGCTGTTCGCCATTTTTGATACGTGGGTCCTTGAGAATTCCCAAATTCGCTTGCTCTGGGCCGTCGACTACTACTACCAGCGATTTCGAAGGCTGCGCAATCTTTCCCTGAATGAGCAATTGACTACCGTGCGCCGGACAGTCGGACGCTGGATAGCGACGCCCGCTTCTGGGAATGGCGGAAATCACGGGGATGGCTGGCAGGACGCGTTTTGGCCGGGGAAGGACTTCCAGGCTCCGCGTTTTCACGCTCCGGTGCTTCTGTTTAAGCGCCCTCGCCAACCTTACTATCGCATTCGCGATCCACACATGGGTTGGGCAGCCCGCTCCCTGGGAGGCGTGGAAATCTGTGAAGTCGAATGCGGGCATGTCGAAATGTTTCGCGAACCTAACGTGCGCCTCGTCGGGCAGAGACTGGGAAGCCGATTGCAAAGCATCACACATCGCAACCAAGAGTCGCACGCGGCAGTGTCGGCTACGGGAAGGGATCTAATCGTTGGTCCTGAGTCTGGAACATGGGCGGGTTCAGCGGCACAGCAAGGAAGGATGTACCCGGGATGAGTACCCCTCCAGAAACAATATCAGCATCGCAGATCGCAGACGGTTCACGGGATGTCGCAGCCCGCGCTGCCTGGGAAACGCTAAACAATGTTGTGCGAACGCCCGCGCGTCCCATCAAGGTTATTCATCCGCCATCGTTCTCCATCAGTACGATCTTCACCGGCCTGCGCACACTGGCGCAATATTCTGATCTGCTGTACACGCTCAGTTTGTTTCGCCTGAATGTTCGCTACAAGCAGTCGGTTCTCGGCTGGACATGGGCCGCCCTTCAGCCGCTCGCTCTGATGGGCATCTACACGATCATCTTCACTCGGGTCACCACGGTTGCAACGGGCGGAATCCCCTATCCGGTATTTGTTTTTTCTGCGCTGCTGCCGTGGATCTTCTTTTCCAGCACCATCTCTAACGCCGTAAATGGACTGGTTCTCTATCCGAATCTGCTGACCAAGATGTATTTTCCAAGGGAGATCATTCCATTGTCATACGTTTTGGCCGCGCTTACGGATTTTTGCATTGCCTCGGTCCTGCTGACGGGTGTAATGGCGTACTACAAAGTTCCGCTGACCTGGCACTTGCTATACGCCATTCCGATCGTTTTCATCCTAGGGGGCGTTGCCGCCGCGGTTGCGCTGTTTTTGTCGGCCATTCAAGTCCGATTCCGTGACATGGGTCTGGCCATGCCGTTTCTGTTACAGATATGGATGTTCACCGTGCCGGTAGTCTACTCGTTGCAGTCGGTGCCGGTGCGCTTCCGGACCCTGTATCTACTGGATCCCGTTGCCGGCTTGATCGAAGATTTTCGCCAAGTGGTGGTCCATGGCACGTTGCCCGGCCTGCGCAGTCTGGCTTTCTGTGGCGTCCTAACCATTGTTGGACTGGCGCTGGCCTATGCGTTTTTCAAGTCCTCGGAAGCAACGATGGCGGACGTGATCTGACATGATTGACATCAAGTTCGACAACGTCTCGAAGAAATACAAACTTCGCGGCAACGACGATGCGGCCAGGCGGTGGTACCGGCGCGGGCTCATGCCGAGATCGGGCAACATGTGGGCGCTGCGCAACGTCAGCTTTCAGGTAACGGAAGGCGAGGCGCTCGGTATTGTCGGGCACAACGGCGCCGGCAAAACCACCATATTGAAACTGCTCTCGAGCATCACCGCCCCCACAACCGGGGAGATTACGATCCGGGGACGGCTGGCGGCACTGGTTGAGGTGAGTTCCGGCTTTCATCCCGAGCTCACCGGCTTGGAGAATGTATACCTGCACGGCGCGATGCTGGGCATGCGACGCTCCGAAATCCGCCGCAAGCTGGACAGCATCGTCGAGTTTTCCGGTGTCGGGCGTTACATCGAGGTACCGGTGAAGCGGTACTCATCCGGCATGTATGTTCGTTTGGGGTTCGCGATTGCGGCCCACCTCGATCCTGACATCCTGCTGCTGGACGAAGTCCTCGCCGTGGGTGATGCCGCGTTTCAGGCGAAATGCCTCGACCGGATAACGGAACTCCGCAAGGACGGCAGGACGCTTGTCTTTATCTCCCATGATCTGGCAGCAGTGTACCGTCTCTGCGATCGCGCGCTGCTGCTCAATCACGGCTGCATTCTCGCGGACGGTCCGCCACGACAAGTGATCGATCACTATCAGCAAATGACGTTCGCGGGCCAGGGCGCCTCACTCGAAGAAGAGGGCAGCCCTGCTCGACCGGCCGAATGTACCAGCATTGCGTTTTCCGCACCCGACTTTCCCGAAATTCGGACTGGTCACGCGATGGTGGCGCGTCTTGGCTATCGAGCTTCCACGAGCATTCCAAACGCGGTATTTCGCGTCTCGATTTACTGGCCCAGCGGATATTTGTGCGCTCAGCTCACAACCGAGTCAAAGGCTCGCGACTACCTCCTCGCGCCGGGCACTGGCACCATCGAATTCCGGTGTTCCAAGCTTCCCATTGTGCCCGGGCTATACCGTGTCGACCTGGCGATTGAATCCAATGGACACGAGATCGACCTGCGTCAACGTTGCGCGACTCTCCGCGTCGAGCCCGGAAAAATTGTCTATGGAGACTTCTATATCGAGAACACGTGGGAAGTCACGGAACCAGTCTCTCACCCCATGACCTCCATGATCGAGTAGTAATCAGAGATTGCCTGGAAGAAATCCTGCTTTGAGCTACCCCACGTCAGTAGTGCGGTAGCATTACGCCGTTCAAAGCAGATGTCACGAGAGTAGCAGCATACGCCAGGTCCACATCCAGCGGGGTATTGAACTGCATCCCGTATCTCCAGGCAGCAGGAGCTTCGGGATGGACGCCGGAGAGCAGCACGAATCCATTTCCCCAGTGGCCCTCAGTGAGAGCCGCTCTGCCGTTGGGATACCTGCCAACAATGCTTCCCCAGCCGGAAAGATCGGGGCCGTTCTGCCAGTAGATATCAAGCTTTTTCTGGCTCGGAAATGAAATGGTTACCGCCTCTTTGTGAATCCCCTTGTAATAATCGGCATAGAGGGAGAACCACACTCCGGAGGTCAGGTTCAGTCCGTTGTACTTGGAAAAACCGCCAAAGAACCCACCCGCGCAGAATCCCAGGTAATTGAGTCCATTCTGCGCCACCGCGTTGCGGACGTTCATGGTTGCTTTTGACGAAACATTGTTTCCTATTTTGATGGAGTCTCCTCCAGGAACGATGAACAGCTTGTACGCCGCCAATTGCGCCTGGCTCATCGCGTCGAGCTGACTCGAATTCGCCGTTTTATAGCCAAGTCCCGCCGTTTTGACGACGTTTTCAACGGCAGTGACATCGGTGGAACTGGTGCCCGTTCCATTGAAAATCAGAACCGGTGTTGAGGCCGCGTCGGGGATTGCTCCGGCACCAACGGCGGGAGTGGGAGTTTGCGCGGCAACGTTGTTGGCGAGAGTGCTCGTACTCCCTGTTCCACTCGGAATGACAAGGCTCCAACCAGGAGAACCGGAAACATCCAGGTAGTCTGCACCCAGGTAAGCCGTGCCCAGCGGTCCGCCGAAATAGCTGACTCTGCTTTGGCCGGTAACATCGTTGACCAGAATAAGGTCCGGATGGCCGTCCCCATTCATGTCTTGCATCCCGGCTGCGGTCCAGCCCGCGAAACCACTCCCGGCCAGCTCCTCAGTCGCGGTAACGGTGGTGCCTTTCGAACCTCCCAGATATTGGATGAGAATCTGTCGTGTCGAAGAATTCTGAAGGATCAGATCGGGGTGGCCATCTGCGTTGAGATCGGTGGCTCCGACAACCTTCCATCCGGTTGCCGAAAGCGGGCCGATGGTTTCGCCGCCCAGGAAGCTGGTTCCCTGCAGACCGCCGTAAAAGTAGACATCAACTTGCCCGGTGGTCTTATCAACAAAGATGACGTCCGGGTGACCGTCGCCATTCAGATCGGCCACTGCGCGAGCTGTCCATCCCGCCCCCGGTGCCGCGAGGGGACTGAAGTTTCGCAAAATTGTGCCGTCAGGCCCGCCATAGAAGATGACTGCCAGGGCACCCGTTGAACTCTCGGAATAGACCAGGCCCTTATCGCCGTTGTGACGGAAATCTCCGACGCCGACCAACACCCATCCCGCAGCGCCCTCTGTCACGAGGGTGGCCGCTCCTTGCAAGCGCGTTCCAAGAAAGGTATCGGAGATGACCTGCCCGGTGGACAACTGCACCTTATAGAATTGATTGCCATTGCGAGATGCGCTGGGGGCGTTTTGCGAATTCGCGAAAACCGCGATTGAGACCAGGACCGTCATCCATCGCAAAACCTGCGCATTAAGAATGCGAACAAAGCGCATAAGATCTCCATTAAAGAAAATGCACACGCAAAACACTCGCCGGGCCCCGCAGCTCTCTCTCTCTGACTTGCAGCGAACTAGCTTGAGTACCCCGATTCTACCCACATGGTTTCGAGCAGGAAAAACCCGATAGTGCATGGGACGGACGTCCGAACGGCGCCGCTGCCCTTGTCCGGAAGGAGTGATCTAGAATTGCGCTTATTCTCGTGTTCTTGTCTATAAGAGCAAGAACTACCACGACTTCATGCCACTTTATCCAAGCGTCGTCGATGCGAATCGTGCGCCTCAGACCTGGCCGAAAACCACCACCCCGGTGGAACCCGGCCACCAATCTCACGAAACCCAGGTACGCCCTACCCCGCAACTCACTGCAAACAAGATATAAGTCGTCACCCGCGCTTTGGCCATCCACCTGCCTTACCAAGCTCAGGATCTCTCCGCGACACAAAGGTGGGCGATGAAATTCAAACTGTTTGCAGCGTTGGCAGGACTAGTGATCATGAGTGGGAGCGCAGTTAGCGTCCAAGCCCAAGACAACAACGAAGCGCAGGCCGACAGCCAGGCGCAGGTCGACAGCCAGGCGCAAGACGACAGCCAAGCACAAGACGACAGCCAGGCGCAAGACAACAGCCAGGCGCAAGACGACAGCCAGGCGCGAGACGACACTCAGGCGCAAGACTATACCCAGGTCCCGGCCAATGCTCAGAGCCCAAGAAACACCCAGGTCCAAAGCAAGACTGACGCTGGCGTGGCGCGCGTCAGTCTGATTCACGGCGACGTCTCCACGCAGCGTGGAGACTCCGGTGACTGGGGCGCCGCGGCGCTCAACGCGCCGATCGTTGCCGGTGACCGCGTTTCTACCGGTGACAGGTCGCGCGCCGAAGTCCAGCTCGACTACGCCAACACCCTGCGTCTCGACGAACGCACCCAAGCCAACATTACGAGTTTGGATCGCACCCAAATCCAGATTCAATTGGCCCGCGGATTGGCCAACTACTCGGTCCTGAAGGACAGCGAAGCGGACGTCGAGATCGACGCTCCCAATCTCTCAGTCCATCCCCGGCGTGGCGATGGCAGCTACCGGATCACCGTGCTCGCCGACGATCAGGCTGAAGTCCTGGTTCGCAGAGGCGAAGCCGATATCTCGACACCGCAAG
>JBASRS010000087.1:0-4195 GCA_049273945.1 Terriglobales bacterium
GCCCTGATCCAGGGCACGATCACGACCCGCCCGGCGTTCATCGAGGTCTTCCTCGAGGACAACAAGCTTTACTACCGCCCGGTGGATTCGGAGAAAGCGGAAGGCGTGCTGCTGTACGAGAGCTAGATAGTGTAGGGACGGGTCTCTGACCCGTCCGCCGAGCGAATCTCGGCAGGGTTTGAGCCGCCGGCGCAAGCTGGCGGTTTTTGTTTGTGTTGTGTTTTCTCTGCATCCTCCGCGGCTTTTCTTTGCGACCTCTGCGGGCAAGAATGAATCTCAAACTAAACGCACCCGCCGAGGGAACGCCATGTCCAAAGTCAACATCGCCGAAAAGTTTTCAAAAATCCCCGAACGTTGGAAGCCGCACATTGTCGGAGAACTCAACGGACAGCAGGTCAAGCTGGTGAAGTCCATGGGCGAATTCGTCTTTCACCACCACGAAAACGAAGATGAAATGTTTCTTGTTGTGAAAGGCCGCTTCCGCATGGACTTCCGCGACCGCCACGAGTGGATCGCAGAAGGCGAGTTTATCGTGGTCCCGCGGGGAGTGGACCATCGTCCCGTGGCGGAAGAAGAGTGCTGGATTCTGCTCTTCGAGCCCGCGACGACGTTGAACACCGGGAACGTCGAGAACGAACTCACCCAGCGCCAGTTGGACCGGGTCTAGCGCGCGCATCCCCGCGCCAGAGGCGAATCCCGCCCCCCGCACCATCAGGCCAGTTACCTTCGTCACGACGTTTTGACCGGACTTCTGTACCCTACAACCCCGCCTCCGAATCCGGCAGCATAGAGGCTGCCCGGATCCTCCCTCCTGCGCCCGGGCCAAGCGGTCATCCAATGTTCGATTCAGAGTCCAGGGATGCGCAGGTCGTAGAGAGCTGGCAGCGCTTCGTGCAGGGGCTGCTGGGCGTGCTGGCGCTGGTCGGCGCCGGAGTCATGGCCCATTATTACGCTCCGCCGGAAACCGCCAGTCTCGAGAATCAGGTCCATCAACTCTCCCGCCAGGTCCAGGACCTGGAGCAGAAAGGAGCGTTTTCTCAGGCCGCCGTTGACGACGCCCGAAACTCCGTCGCCTACATCTACGGGGTCTATCGCGTATCCGGCGACCCGCGCACGCCCCCCATCCACGCCCGCGTAGCCGGCACCGGATTCATGGTCGCGCCCGGCCTGCTGGCCACCAACCGCCACGTCGCCGAGCCCTGGTACGGAGACCGCGAAGCCGCCGTCGCTCTGCGCCACGGGGCCTCGCCGGTGCTGGAAAAACTGGAAGCCTACTTCCCGGGCTCGCCGCTTCCGGTGGTGTTGCAGCCGGTAGTGCTCGCCAGGCATGGAGACCTGGCCGTGCTGCGCATCGAGCCCACGGCCTTCACCGACAAACTGCGCGCTCTGCCCTTGGCGCCGGCGCCCCCGCATGTGGGTGAGCCGATCAGCGTGCTGGCCTATCCCATGGGCGTCACCGGCATGGTGGCCAAGTCACCGGCCGCGGTTTATGAGCGTCTCTCCTCACATCAGGATGATCCCGGCACAGCCAGTGAACTGGCTGCGCTCTCGCTCATCCGGCCTTCGGCCACCTTCGGACACATCGGCGATGTCTCCGGCGACAAGCTGATCTACGACGCGCCCACCGCGCGCGGCGGCAGTGGCGGGCCGGTCCTGAATACCCGCGGAGAAGTCGTCGGCATCAATGCCGCGTATCTCGACGGATTCTCCGGCGGCACGCTGGGGATTGCCGTTTCCGACTTGCGTCCCCTGGTCGAGAGAGCACGGCGGGCGGTTGCCGGCACAGCCCCAAAATCAAGGTAGAACTCTCGCTCACAGGTGCAATTTCTTGCGCAGCCAGCTATACTACCCCGCGCTGTCCACCCACCCCTTAGCAGGCAAGTGCTCTGGATTCAGACACATTTGTATCTTGCTGATTTGAATAGCAAATTGGCCTTTTGGCTGCACCAAGAGGGATTAAGAATCCCAGAGTCGGCCGCCGTTGGCGTGCGGTCTCCAGGGACAGTCTAGGACAGGTTCTTCCCCGATGTGGGTCAAAGAGATTTCATGATGATGAAGAATGGTTTGTTCGCGGTGGCGTTGCTGAGTGTGGCCCTTTGCGCTGGTTGTGCGACCGGCGGTGGCGGCCATCAGGGCGTGCAAGTCACGGTCAGCGACGGCAACGTCAGCGTCGTGGGTGTGACTCTGACCGTGCAGTTCACCGCGGACGTCACCGGAAGCGACAATCACGCAGTCACCTGGAGCGTGAAGCAGAATGGCGCCGCCTGCAACGCTTGCGGGACGATCGATGCAAGCGGCCTGTACACGGCCCCCGCAGCCGCGCCGACGCCGGCCGATGTGGACGTTGTCGCGACTTCCCAGGCCGACACCGGCAGGTCAGGTTCGTTGACCGTGACCGTGGTGCAGATCACGGTAACAGTCACGCCCACCAACAATCCGTTCAATGTCGTCAAAGGCGTCACGCAACAGTTCACGGCGACCGCAACGCCTGACGCTGCGCCGCAGACTTTCACCTGGAACCTGGCGTGTGACGATCCTGCCCCTGGCTCCTGCGGGAACCTCGATCAAAGCGGTCTTTACACAGCTCCCGCCGTCATCCCAAACCCTGCAACCGCTCGCGTAACGGCGACTTCAACCATCGACCGAACCGGAGTCGGCACAGTGGATATCATCGTCGTGAAGTCCCGGCTGAACGGCAGCAGCACGTATGCCTTTCGCTTATCCGGGTTTGACGCCAATGGGCCCATCGCTGTGGCGGGTAACTTTACGACGAATGCAGACGGTACCGCGATCACAGGTGGAACCGAAGATGATCTAACGATAGGCCAGTACTCTAACCCGACCATCACCGGCGGTAGCTTGTCGCTCGATACCAATGATCACGGGACTCTCATCTTGAACACCACGGCCGGAGCGCGCGCCTACAAGGTCGGGTTGAACGCAAACGGTGATGGGCGGATGATCGAATTCGACGGCACCGGCCGTCGCGGCTCGGGCGAGATTGCTCAGGCGACGAAATCGAAATTCAATAACGGGGCTCTCCCAGCAGGCTCGTCGTTCGTTTTCGGATTGACGGGTGAAAAAACTGTCACGCAGCGCGCGGGGTTTGCTGGTCTGTTCAAGCCGGACGGGTTTGGCGTCATCAACTCGGGCTTGCTCGACAGAAACGAGAACGGTGTGCCCGGTTCCGCCAATGACGTAACCGGTGCCTACGACATTGAGGACAGTAACGGTCTCCATCCGGGTCACGGCACGATGACCCTGACATCGAACAGTTTGGGCAAGACCTACAACTACGCGATCTACGTGGTCGGCGGCCAGACCAACAAAGCGAACAACCCGCTCACCCTGTTTGTCATCTCGACCGATAATCCGCTGACCAATCCCGCCGTCTCCGGCACGATCGTATTTCAGGATCCAACGCCGGCGTATGGCCTTAGAGAATTCAACGACTTCTCAGTTTCCAGCCTCACCGGAGTAGACGCCAGCGGCCACACTCTGGTTTCGCTTACCAACTCGGTTGGTGATGGCAACGGACACGTCAACGGCACCTACGACGCCAACAATGCCGGCGTCATCGTTTCAGCGAAAAGCTTCAATAACTATGGCTATGCTCCCACTGGCAGCGGACGCTACAGCCTGGACCTGCTCGGCGATCCCGCCGCGAATCCGGTGGTCCCGCCGGTCCATTTCGTTCTCTACTGCAGCGCCAACAGCCGCGGCTTCCTGCTCGATCAATCCAGCGCAGCCGTTTACACCGGACAGATGGATCTGCAGCCGGGGTCCGATTTTGCCGGTTCCGAAATGGCAGGCTCTTTCGCGGCAGGGACGGCCAACCCGGGAACTTCCGGTGTGAGCCAGGCTGCGCTCAACTTGCTGTTCACGTCAGTGGTGCCGAACTTTACGGTTGGCGGAAAGCGGGATGAGACCGACGGCGGTCAGAATGCCGGTCAAACGTTGGCGGGGACCTACGCTGTGAACCTAGACGGTACGGGGACGATGACGATCGCGCCGAACGGTCAGCCCGACGAGCACTATGTGATCTATCTGCTGGACAACCCCAAGTCGTCGGGTGACATGATTCAGCATTTTGTGATGATGAACGTGGATCCGGCCAATACCGATTCGTCCATCATCTTCGCGGAGAGGTAACAAGTGTGGAGCCGATAGCAAGTGTGGGGCCGGGTCTTCGACC
>JBASRS010000001.1:0-36109 GCA_049273945.1 Terriglobales bacterium
GCCCTGATCCAGGGCACGATCACGACCCGCCCGGCGTTCATCGAGGTCTTCCTCGAGGACAACAAGCTTTACTACCGCCCGGTGGATTCGGAGAAAGCGGAAGGCGTGCTGCTGTACGAGAGCTAGAGTTTGTAAGTTTAATTGGCAGGGGCGCTCACAGTCGAAAGTCACCACCTATGAACTCCACGCGCCGCCTTGGCGTGCAACCGGAAAGAGTTCGGTTCAAGGAGTAGCGGTCAACGAAGAAATCCGTAGCCGGGCTCCGCATCTCCGCCTTGAGTATCAGAGCCAGCGTGGGTACGTTCTGGCGACAAGGAGGATGGGGGATTGGATCCCGGTCCGATGGATCGCTGGAAAATACACGCTCGCTCAACGTTGACGAGCCTGCTGCACCATCTCTACCAGAACTTCTCTGGTTTCCGCCGGATTGCTCACTTCTCGCAAGAATGCGATTCGGGCGCCCCGCATGCCACCTTGGGTATTCAAGCGCACATGAAAACCGAGGCGGTCCACCGAAGTCATCGCTGCCTCCTGCGACTCAATGCCAGCAAACACCCGGGCAAGCAGGATGAGCGCATCCTTGTGGTCGGCATTCATGTGTTGCACGATCTCGCCTGTAGCATCAGCCAGCGGGTCGGGATGCGCTTGGTCATACTCCGAGGCAGGGACCCAGTCCATCACCCCGAAGCCGCCCACGTAGTAAACGTCTACCACGTCCATCCGGTGAAAGGAAAAATCTTCAAAGTCCACCCAGTATTTGCTGTTGACGTAACGTTCCAGATAGAGCCTACGCGCCTCCGCCACCTCTGGCTCCGGTATTGCCAGAACATTTCCCATCAGTGTGACCCTCGATGCGCCTAGCGGATCGCCGCTGGCATCAGGCTGCGTCACAAGCAGGCTGGCGCGCGAATCCGCTCGCAAGTTTTGAGTATGCATAGCCATCGTGCTGATGAGGAAGATGGGACGACCGTGCTCGTCCAAGCCGTATGGCATCACTGATCCGAAGGGGAACCCCGGCTGCTTGCGCGAAAGGGTCGACAGGCTACCGATGCGGCCCAAGTACACCAAAGTGCGCGCTCGCTCCGAGAACGAAGGCTCGGGGACCGTGGGCTGGTCACTGGCCGCGCCAGTGCCAGCGTGTTTTCTGATGGATGAGGAAGACATCGTTGCTCTCTTCTGGCAGTTTAGATACCTGATGGCCGCCACTCGTGGAGCATAGGATTCAGAATAGCGTACACCAGCCGGAGGGTAGGCGCGTCAAATCGCAAGTAACAAGTAAAAGGATTTCCACGCTTCTTTGGGCGGCAACTCATTCACTGGCACTTGGATTATGGCACCTACCTCGGTTGGACCCGCGAAGTAGAGGCTGCGCATGAAAAGCGCGCCGACCGTATCGCCCTTCTACGCCTTCAATTGGCCGGCCTCGATGGAACCAGCTAGACGGGCCGGGGGCCCCTTTTTTCTGAGACGGTCGCGATACACTGTTGCGCATGCGAACTCGATTCAATGTAGTAGCTATCCTCAGACAGCAACTCAGGGAAGCCAAGGTCACAGTTGAGCGACTGCACCACGCCGTCCAGGCACTAGAGAGATTGGGACGTAGTGGACGCCGTCGCACAGGCAAGATATCCGCCGCGGGCCGGAAGCGGATTGCTGCCGCTCAGAAGGCTCGCTGGAAGAAATTCTGGTTGGTGAAGAAGTAACTACTATTTCACTGGCCACTGCCGGTCAATCTCAGTGAGAATCTGCTCGCCCACCGGACTGCATCCGCTAGTGCATTAATCGTCGCCGCCGTCCGAGAACGCGAGAAGATTGAAATATTCGGGGGCGGATTCTGGTGGGTGGGCAGCACGGCAACTTACCACGAAATGCACGCCTGGGCGACCCGTTGGATTCATTGAGGGGTCAAAACCCTCGTCGATTCGCTTCTCAGGCGCCCTGTGATGAGAGGTGTGTCACTGGAATAGCCAGAGGGCAGCGCTTGCCAGCGGTCGAGTGTTTGAGAGCAACAAGTTCGTCCGACAAACGTATTGATCCATAGAGTGTGCATTCACTGTCTAGGGACGCCGTAATCCGGGGACGGCCAGTGCCGAGGGATCATGTCCGGCAGGTTGGGGCTGGTCGAAATGAGGCAACGGCCCTCCTGCAGCTTGACAGCATTTGGCATCCCTATATACTAGGATTAGTTAAGATTAATCAATACTGCTTAAAGGGAGGTCTCCCCATGGCAGTAAAAAGCCATCCTATGGTTCACCATATTCCGATTACCAAAGCTCGCATCAACCTCGGACAGGTTGTCCGTCGAGCTCATCTCAATAATGAATATTTCATCCTGGAGAAGGATGGAATCCCGATCGCGGGCATCTTGGATATCGCCGAACTGGAAGACTATCTCGAACTCCAAAAGCCTGAACTCAAAGCGCAGATCAGAAAAGGCTATCAGGCCTACCAGCGGGGCGAGACCCGCACCGCCCACGCATTCCTCAAGGAACTACGGCGCCGGGGTAAGAAATAGCATCGGCGTTTTGTTTCCCGTATGCTCCCCTCCTACCGAACACTCACTACGCCTGCGTTTGAACGAGATACTCGGAAAATACTCCGGCGCAATGCCCGGTTTCTTGGGGTGCTCGAAAAGATGCTGACCGCTCTCGGAGAGGATCCGTATAACCGGTCTGGAAAGCACGCCATCAAGAAGCTGGCTGGTCTAAAGCCCGGAGAGGGACAGTGGCGCATCCGCGCCGGGGATTACCGTCTCCGCTACGATATCTTTGGCCACGATGTCGTTTTATATGCCCTACGGCACCGGAAAGAAGCCTACTAAACACACGGACGCGACAGTCCGTGTCTTACTCGCGAAATTCAAGTGCGCCAACGTTCTCGCAGCTTTCCTGTGACGTATCCCAAGATCAAGGAGATGCTCTCGCCCCTCCTTGAGACTGCCCCCGTCATTCGGACCTTCGACGTCCACACGTCGACGAGCCACAGGGTCGTCGCGGGCAAAGCCGCCTAGTGGCAGCGTAGCCCATACTGAAGGTGAGCCACCCGGCTCACCTCCGTTGTTTCGTAAACGTATTATCGGAAACGCGGATACCGCGCTGTGGACATGCATTCCGCTCTACTTAGATCGTGAAGGCAGCACTACTTTATAGCCTCCTTGCCAGCGGATCAGCAACACACGGTGTCCCGTTTGTGTTCCGGTTCGGGAGTCGATGCGAAATCGTCCGTAAAACGTATTGCAGTCCAAGTCAGACGCTGCGTTTCGTACCTTCTCGTCATCCAAGGAAGCCGCAAGCCGAATGCATTCTGCCAAAACCAAGCCAGTTGCAAAACTTCCGGCCGCCATGTAGTCGGGTGGTCGGTCGAACTGCCTTCGAAAACTATCCAGAAACCAATCCGATGTTGGTCCTACGATGTTTTGGAAAGTCATTCCGGGTTCCCACTGACTCGGCCCGAGGACTCCATCCGCTATCTGCACAAGTTCAGCAGAAAAAGCACGGACGCCAGCAGCAACGGCCGCCACCGCACGTACCGTGCCGGGCCAACGATGGCGTGTTCGCATGATGCCCAGCTCGTCCTGAAAGCTCCCCGCTAAGACCACAATCTCCGGGCCAATGGCGAAGAGGGTGCGAAGGATGGTGTCGTGGTCCTCGAGGGGGATGTTGATTGGGACGAGCTCGACCGATTGACGGACAGCGGCCGACTCCAGGATCCCACGCGCTACCTGCCATCCGAAGGTTCCTACGCTTGAATATAAGACACAGATTCGACTCAGCGCGGAGGACTCTTCAGCCAGCCAATGCGGAAGCGTTCGCAGGTAGTCACTTGCCGGGCTTGCGATGCCCACCAAGTACCGCCGACCTTGGCTGAAGATCTCGTCGGAAGAGCCGCCATGGTTCCACAGGACTTTCTTGTATTCTTCCGCAATCTCCACTACGGCCATCGTCAAGCTGCTGGAATACGGCCCCAAGAGAATGTCAATCTGATCCTCTTGTAGAAGCTGGAATACGTTCTTCCGGGCAAAGCCGATCTGACTGCGATCGTCGTGCCAAATTAGCCGAACAGACCCTTTCTCCCCGTTCCGCACGGCAATGCCGCCTTGAGCATTGATGTACGACTGCCAGAGGCGAATACCTTGGAGCGCCTGTTGGCCCTGGAAGCGAAACCTGCCGGTCAGGGAAATGGACAGCCCGACTGTAACTTCTGGCCTACTACACATACACAACTCTCGCTTTGGCGGTGTCGCCTGCCATCACGTAAGCCGGCCAAGCTGGAGATGAGCCAGTGCTCCGACGTCACTTCTCGGAGTCGCGGATGAGGACGACGTCACGGTCCCTGTGGCCACGGATGACGGCGAGCTGTTTGCCGTCAAGGGACCAGTCGAAATCGCGGATGAGCTCCGACTTGAAGTCGGTAACTGGTTTTCCGGGCGAACCGTCGAGGTGCTGGAGCCAGAGATTGTCGGTATCGCCGGCGCGCACGGGGTAGATGACGGCTTTAGTGTCGCTGGCGAAGCGGATTGGCGCATCGCCCAAGGACACAAAGGATTCCGCGCGGGGCCGTTCGAATTCCAGAAACCGGGACGGCTGGCTGGAATCAAGAGGCAGCAGGACCAGCTTCTCTTTTGGGTCACCCAAGCGAAAGGTAACGAAAGCTGCAAGCTTTCCATCAGGTGAGATTGTGATGCGGCTGAAAACCGCGAGTTCGGGAATCTGTTGTGAAGCACCGCCCTCCAGCGGAACCCTCTCTAGCTTTCCGTCAGCGTCCTCGTAGAGCACAGTCTTGGCGTCGGGGGAGCAGAGGGGAAGAAAGTCGAATTTCCCGCTGGTGAGTCTCTTGGGGTTTCCACCGTCAGCATCCGCTTGCCAGATGTTGTTTTGTATTTTTCCCCCGGGTGGGGCGGAGAAGACAATATGTCCGTCGGAACAGGCGTGGGCAAAATTTGCGAGAGGGAGCTGCGAGAGGAAAGGAGTCTTGGCGCCAGAGTCAGGATTGAGCAGGGTAAGACCGGTAGCGCCGGCAGAAGTGATGAGCTGGCCATCTCGGGTCCAGGAGACACCAGTGACCGGCGAGCCCGTTGTGAGCTGCCGGGCCTGGGAACTGCTGGCGCCATCGGGCATAACGTAAGGATTCAGATGGGTCTGGCTGAGGATGGTCGCCAGAGCATGGCCATCGGCCGCCAGGCTGAGATCAGCATAAGCGTTCGCATCGCGCGTGACCGGGGAGAGTTTACCCGCCGGAAACGAAACAAAAACGATCTGTGTCTGCGTGAAATAGGGACCAGCACCCAAAACCAGCAGACCGCTGCCGTCCGGCAGCCAGACCGGCCTCTGGAAGAACATGTCATTCGAGGTCACGAATAAGTTCCGTTTGCCGCTCTCGACCTCGATAGCAAGCAGGCCGGACACGGCCTCTCCCGGCTGAGAAATAGTGCTGATGATGGTTTTGCCGTCCGGAGACCAAGCGGGATCGGATAACTGCTCATTGAGGGGGCCCGCAGCCAGGGCTTTTTCCTCGCTCCCTTCCAGTGAGCGGATGACCAGACGGTATTCGCCGACTTTCGGATTGTTCGCGAGCATGTAGACGAATTTTCTGCCATCAGGAGAGAAGGTCAGGTTGGAATCTATGTCTGTGACCAGCTTCTGCGGAGTGCCACCCAGGACCGGAGCGCGATACAGGTAATGCAGCGAGCGGCTGCCAATTTCCGAACGAACGAAATATAAGTAATTGCCGTCCGGAGAAAAGCGCAGGCCTATGTAACTGACCGGCGCAGGAGCCACGACCTGGGTGTTGCTGCTAGTCGGAATGTTGCGCAGCCATAGGCTCTGCTGGCCATTGTCATCCATGACGTTGAGGATGTATTTGCCGTCGGGCGAGATGGCAACGAGCGTGGCTTTGCCGGTCTCCGTTATCTTGCTGACGGAAAAGTTTTGAAAAGGAGCAGGCCGGGTCCGTGAGAGGAACGCGTAGATGCCATAGGAGGCCGCCCCGACCAGCAGAATCGCAACTAGGCTGGTGATGCCAAGTCCTAGTTTGTGCTGCTTCGCAACGGTGACGACGGCAGAACTGCTGGAGGTATGCGCGAGCTGCGTGGCTGCTGGTGCGGCAGTTGCTGCCTCCACACCGGCTGCCGGTACTTGACGGCTGGAATCAGTATCGCGCTTCAGCCGTTGCAGGTCGGTGCGAATATCGGAGGCGTGCTGGTAGCGCAGGTCGCGATCCTTCTCCAGAGCCTTGTTAATGATGTCTTCCAGCTTGGGCGGCAGATCGGGGTTCAGGCGGATCGCTGGCGCTGGAGAGCGGTTGAGAATAGCCTCGAAAATCGTGGCCGAGCTTTCTCCACGGAATGGCAGTGTCCCCGTCGCCATTTCGTACAGAACAGCCCCAAATGAAAAGAGATCAGTACGTGCATCCGATTCTTTGCCTTTGGCTTGCTCCGGCGACATATACGCCACCGTGCCCAGCGCCATCCCCGGACTGGTTAAATGCTGCTCGTCCATGGTCGCGAGCGTTGCATCCTTCTCGCCTCGCCCGGGCTGCCCGGCTACTTTCGCCAGTCCAAAGTCTAGAATCTTCGCGTGCCCACGCTTGGTCACAAAGATATTCGCAGGCTTGATGTCGCGGTGCACGATGCCTTCCGCGTGCGCCCCATCCAGCGCATCGGCGATCTCGATACCGAGCGACAACAGCCTGTCGGACTCCAGCGGACGCCCGGCAATAAGGTGCTTCAATGTCATCCCATCCAGGTATTCCATGGCGATGAACGCCTGGCCGTTCTCTTCGCCAATGTCGTAGATCGTGCAGATGTTGGGATGGTTGAGGGCGGACGCCGCCTTGGCCTCACGCCGAAAACGCTCCAGAGCCTGGCGATCTTGGGCCACGTCTGCAGGAAGGAACTTCAGAGCGACAAAACGGTCTAGTCGGGTGTCCTCAGCCTTGTAGACAACGCCCATACCGCCGCCGCCGAGTTTCTCGACGATTCGGTAATGCGAGATGGTCTGGTCGATCAATATGAGATGCCCGGATTTCCGGTCGCCTCATCTTACGGACGCGGCAGCGGCCCGTCAACGAATGGCGGCTCTGACATGAGCTTGTCGAACCCAGAACACCTGGGTTGTAGCGGGCTAGCTGCTGAAGTGGCCCCCACCCCGCATTGCGATTCGGGACAAAAGGGAATCACTCCTGGATGGTCGGCAAGCCGGAAGGTGAATTGTGGGGCCATCCGTTTAACGGGGCAGGCTGCATAGTAGGGAACTTGATTGGCTGCGGTAAACAAACTGCTTATCCACCAAACGCCATGATCCTGTGACATTGGGGAACAGCACTCGACTTGGACCCCAGTGTATTAGGAGTTTCACGGCTGCACGATGGAATACATATCGGCGGTTAGTTTCGGAATCGCCCGTCATCCGCCCAGAGTCGATGCCAAGTGCGGAGATCACTTCCTACATTCCGACCTCTCGGTACTGATCCGCTCGGTGCCTCAGGAATGAATCGTTGATCGACACCTACCTGCACCCGAGATCGAGAGCGCGGATTTTCGCGCGCGGATTGGTGGTGGCTTTGAGCAATGCCGAGGTTGCAACAGCGGTCAGATCGGATCGGAAAATGTCGTTTTCAGCGAGATGCTTCCTGTTCGCCGAATGCGTATGGGCTGCTCTCAGGGCAGAATGCATGTAAAGCACTCCCTCGCATTTCGCCAGTTGCCGTCGTGAAGCTCACTGGCGAACCGCAGTGTAGGCACTTGTTGTAATACTCCTCGTGCCCACGACGCCAAAACTTTGAATTGATCGCGTGGCCGAGATTCGACAAGCGTCTGTTCATGTTCTCCAATGCCTGCGAAACATCGCTGAGCACAATGCGCGTACGTTCAGACTCTTCGTCCGGGTCATCCCCAGACTGGCTGACCTCAGCAAGGATGGCCTCATCGGATAGCGAAAGCGCGGAATCGGCCAATTGGTTCATGATCGTCTCTAGATACTCATTGTGATTTTTCTTATCTGCCATTGTCCTTGCCTCTGTTTGTCGCACTCCGCAGCGCCACGCGGATTCGCCTAGCTGTGGCTGCATATTTCTTCTCGTCGAGACTGTATCTCGACATGATTTCATTCTTCTTCAAGCCGCTCCCCAATCCCAGAAGCAGGTGCGTAGCTTCGAGGTCATCCTTGAACATCATGAGAACCCGGTCTAACTCGTCCTTTTCGATCAGGCGATGATCTGCGGGCGCGTCCCCTGAAGCCACGCTGTCCAGCGGGGAATATTCTTGTCCCTCAGCATCGTTGGTCGCGAGTTCCGACATCAGGTGGGTCTCCTTCTGGAACTGTCTTTTCCAGACGCTGGCAATGCTCGAAATCGCGCCCGCGAGATGCTGCACAAAATCAACCCTTTTGTTCCAATGTCTGCCGTTGTGAGAGTCCTCCGCTCCAATCAACGTCCGACACAGAGCTTCCGCAAGCAGGTCTTCCCAGTCTCTACCAGAGGCAGCCCGGCCCAGACCCCGAATCTTGAACTTGGCGAATAGCTGGAGCCGCAGCCAGTCTGTGCGAGTTAAAGCTTTGATTGCGCGATCAACCTCGATTTTCTCCAGTAAACTGCAGAACTGACCATTCACAGGACCGATCAAAAGGGGAATGTGCATCACTTCCGGTGGCCGAGGGACCTCTGCCGCGGTTCGGAAATCGAGAGCCACAATGATTATCCCCTGCGAGGGATCAAGGTCTCGGATCGCCTTTGCAAGCTGAGCCCCATGGCTCTGTATTGCAAGGCAGTCGATCGCGCCGCCTTTTATTTGCGGCACGAAGTAGTTGATAAGCACCACATTGAACGGAGCAAAATCGCGGAACAGACGAAGACCTTCCTCGGTATTCGAGGCGATGCGTACTGCGTAGCCCTTTTTCTCCAACCATTCTCTGAATAAACTCAACAAAGATTTGTCATCTTCGACCACCGAGGCTGATTTAGGAGATGAATTTATACTTCTTGCCGGTGGCAATGGCGGTTCCGGGGGGCCAGGGGGGTGAACGGGTGGGCATTGTGTTGTGGTGTCGATGAACGAGAGCAGGTGGCCCATTTTCTTCTTCCCTCTAATAGACTATTGCACCGGGATACGGCTCAACTTGATGCTTTTGGACTGCGAGGGGATTACCAAAGTAATAGGAGAAAACCTGTCTGTTGCAGTTGAGGTGCCTTCACGGAAGGGCGAGGCAATCGTGGGCGAGTGCCTCAATTGTGGAGGTTAATCTTCTTGCCTTCTCGGGTCTTACGCGGATGCTTCGCAACTCACCGCGTGCTATCTCTCCTGCGCTTTCACGTTGGGCTTTGTGACTTTTGAGGCCCAGCTCTGCTTCACCGATGTCCTTTCCAACGCCATAGCTGAAGTCCGCGCCCATGATCCAGAGCGTGCTTCCATCAATCCCTTCAACAACTATCTTGCGATCCCGAAGGATTGCTCTACTAGATTCGAGCAGGGCCACTAGCTCTTCGACATGGTTGCCGCGACACAAGAATTCATCGCCTTTGTCGTGATACGCTTCAAGACCGGTCTCGCGCAATGCGTCAGCCTTCGCCTTGAGCACGGCGTTTCCCGCCTCATATCCGTACTTGTTCAAGGCCTTGAGCCCATCTACGTCGGAGATGGCAACGACTCGTGCTGGCCCTGCTTCCTCGAAAGCCCGACGATTCGGTAATCCTGTCACTTCAGAGGTGAGAAGTTCTCGGCGCATCTCTCCTGGCGACATCTCGGCTACACGCCGCCGCTTTTCCGTGGCGACCCGGCGCTCGCCGGACTGGCGTCTGACTAGGGGTTTCGTCATCAGTGACATCCGCTTGTGGGTTGAAGGAGAGTACGGAATCGATTCCCGAGCGCCTGGAGCAGTGCATGCTTATCGTCGGCGTACATCCTTTCAAACTCGCTTGTTTCCGACTCCCCTAGCCGGGTCAAGACCAAGTCAATCATGTCGGGGCTAATCAAGCCGTGCTTCACGTCTGAAATCGGCTCGGGGTCCTGAACGAAGCCGTATGGGCTCAGAAATCGAAGTACAAATTCGGTCAACGTTTCTCTTTCTCCTCGAGGAGGCGGGCTCTCTCGCGGTGCGTTTTTAACGATCGGAGAAGTGGCTTCCGTCTGCTGCGGTAGTGTGGCCCATTCGAGGGACCGAAAACGCACAACCTTGTTGCCATTCCGAGCGTGTGCGGCCGCTTCCGCACGCGTCTCAAAACACATCCATGTTGTCCAAGTCCAGTGGTTGCCCACCCTAATTCTGGTTGTTATGGCGTAACGGGAATCGTTGACTCCTGCTTCTGCTGGCGCTGCTCGTGTGGCGTCGAGTGGCGGCTTGTCAGTGCGAAATGCGCAGTGTACACATTGAAATTCTGCCTCCTCCTCTGCCGTCAAAGAGCGCATGACAGCATTTTCGACGCCGACAACATAGCCGCCAGCGCATAGAATACAGGAATCAGCTTCAACAATTGTTTCGTGTTCGTGCGAGCAACCGAGGAGAAATCCAGAATCGGCCCAAGCTGCGGAATAGTACATTGAACCCATCTCTTTCCGGCTACTTGCCTGCATGCAGAGACGCGGCGCTCGGGGTAGTCTGGTCGGCCTCACTTTCTCCCGTGCACGTGCGTATTTAATGCTTCCTCTCGGCGGCACATCTCTGCACTGAGACCAGGCTGTAGTTTTTTTTCTGTGCTGTTATCTAATGCACAGTTTTTGAGGAGGTTCGGACAAGAACCAAAAACTCTTTAGGCGGTGAGCGTCCGGGCACCTCGACGACACGTTTGGAACATAGCTCCTGAATTGCGCCTCAAGGCGCGCCTATGCAACTGGTCTCTGAAAGGGCGTCCGGGCGATTGACGGCAATCCGGAGGTTATCGGTTCGTGCGTCGGATTAGTACCGATCAACGCGCTTGTGGTCATTGACGAGCCCACTCCCGAATTGTCGGCAATTGACGTAATGAGCGGTTATAGTCGAATCCTAAAGTGCCAGACATGCATCTGTTCCCGGTAACATGCGAACCGTAGGCATGATCGGCGGGCTTGGGCCTGAGTCCACTGTCGACTACTACCGATCGATCATTGCGCGCTTTCGTGCCCGAAAGCCGGAGGCCGGATATCCGCATGTCATCATCAACAGCCTTGACGTCGATAAGGGAATCGCCATGCTTGACGCTGGGCGACTCGACAATTTGGCCGACTATCTTGGCGCCGGCGTGGACTTGCTTGTCCGCGCGGGCGCTGATTTTGGTTTCATCGCGGCGAATACGCCGCACCTTGTGTTCGACGAGGTTCAGCGCGGGTCGGCTATCCCTCTTCTCAGCATCGTGCGCGCCACTTCTAATCATGCAAGAGCGCTCGGCCTGAAGAAGGTGGGCCTGTTTGGAACCGGATTTACCATGCGAGCGAGCTTCTATTCAGAGGAGTTCCAGCGCGCCGGCATCACCCTCGTTCGGCCAAAGGAGGCAGAGCAGGAATTCATTCATAGGAAGTACATTGGGGAACTGTTGAAGAACCAATTCCTGCCGGAAACGAGGAAGGAGATTCTGAGTGTTGCGCAAAGGATGAAGAATGAAGACGGCATCGAGGCGTTAGTCCTCGCAGGCACGGAGCTCCCACTGCTGTTGCGCGACTCCGGGAGCCCGGGTATCGAGTTTCTCGATACAACCATGATTCACGTCGAAGCTATCGTTAACGAGTTGCTGGGTTGAACCGGCGTTGCACGGTATCGTTTTGACCGATGTTGCATTTTGCTGAACAAAAGTGAACGGCGTCCTATCACAGAGACCATCTGGTGCCACACCAGGTGGTCCTACTTGTAATCGCAGGTTTCAAATTCCTAAAAGGAACCCTTTCTCATGCGTCCCTCTGACATCTGCCGCCGGGCTGCATTGCTGTGACAGATTCCACGCGCTTCCACGCCCGCTGTAAACAAACGCATATCCACCAAACACCATGATCCATGGACACGATAGGCTTGTGTTTTCCCCGCGTGGCAGCCGGCCTGCTGCTAAAATCCAGTCCCATGGCTAAAACACTGATACAGAATGTGGTACAGCAACTCGAACACGAACGAACCCGTCTACAGACTGAACTCCATAAAGTTTCGGCCGCCTTAACGGCCTTTGGCCGCTCCTACCTAGCCGGAGCTAAACCAGGGCGGGCCGGCGGCAAGCGGCGCAGAATGTCAGCAGCCGGCCGCAGGAGAATAGCAGCGGCACAACGGGCTAGGTGGGCAAAATGGAAAGCGAAGCAGAAGAAGTCATAATTTCGGCTCCTATAGGGTCGATTCATAGGACTGCCGAATGAGATCCTTAACCTTGGTGAGATCAAGATCATTTGGGATCTCGATATGACCGAGAACTGGATGCTTGTGTTTCAATAGGCCATCCTTGTCGTCCACACCTCTCTTTCGCACGTCGACCCAGAATTGATATTGCTGTGGGTAGATTTTCGCAAAGGCTTTGGTTGTCTTATATACAATATGCCGCTGCGTTGTGTGCCGAGTCATCCGAGGTAGTGCTTCGCAGAATTCCATGATTTCCTTCATGCGCGTTAGTGTCTGAGAGTCCTTTGCTTTTCCAAGTAATTCGCCCACGCTCGAAACCGTCTTCGTAGAGTCATCCGAAAGCGCTTCCTCTTCGTCAATGGTTTCTGCTGCAGCCGTGGATGGATTTGTAGCGGCAATCGGGGATGGTGCACTGTCAACAGTCGCGACATTTTGTCCAAGCCCCCCCAAATATTCGTTGGCCTCTTGAGCGAGCCTGTCGGCTCTCTTCTCCAGAAACTCATCGAATCTTTCTACCCGAAACTCGTTTCGTTCGATGGGAACAAACTGCTGCTCAAGTTTCTTGTCAGAGATCTTGTAGCGGTCCAGGTAATCCATCGGGTCTTTCTTGCTTATTTTGATATTGATCGCGGACCCGATCACGGCGATATTTGCCAAAGCGTTTATTTTGTCTTCTTCGACTTTCTTTTCTAAAAACTTCACGGGAAATATGTGGTGCCACTGCGGCCGAAAATCCTCCAATGCTTTTGGACCCTCAAAGCCAAGCCGATAGCCTCGTTCGTCCCAATCCCTTGCTTGATTCTTATAGAGAATCAGGTAGAGGATAAAACGCCCGAATCTTGCGTCGGAATAGTCGCGCATAAACTCGTCCGGCTCCATCGCTTTGGTACGGTCGAAACGTCTCAGCAGTCTGCCGATCGCGACACCGGAAGATGCCGCCTCGTTGATGTCCCGTAGATCCTCGTCCATGGCGGTAGTACCTGATCCGCTGTAACGTCCGAAACGGGAAGCTTCCAGAAACCAGTAGAAAGCTGAGTCGAATGAGGCATCGTTTGGAAACTTATTCTGAAGCGCAATCAGAGCAACCAGCGCCGCCTCCGTCGGAAGAGGATCGTTGCTTAAGACACCGTATTCCGCGAGTCGCTTTACCAAGTTCTTCCACGCCCCCTTGCACTTATCCCAGGCGGGTTTTATGGATTCCGCATCCCATATCTCCTCCGCTATGTCCCGGAATCTGGTCTTGCCCGCGGCAATGGCCGTAAGGCTTCGAAAAAGCAGGTTCGGACCCAGGTCGAATCCGTAATCCTTGAGAACATTCAGAAACGGCAGAAACTCGTCCCGAACCCAGCCGGGAGCCTTCGCAGCGACCACGCCGAGGTATATGTCGGCTTCTGTTACGCGGGTTCCCCGGCTATTTAATCGAGCGAATATCTCGACTACGTCCTCAAGTTCATGATCGACCGTGATGCTCACCAGGTCCTTTTCCCGGATTTTTCGCACTTGATCCAGGCGGGCATAAACCTCCATGGCATCCATACCATCGCAGAGGCCTTGCGCTTTTATTTCTCTCGCGAGGTCCTGCAAAGTCTGCTGATCCTCTTTCTTTAGTATGTCCAAGTTCAACAACTTGGAGAGCTTGATCCATCGGTTCCCTCGTGTCTTACGAATCGCAGCGTTCGCGACCCAAAAAAAAGGCGGCTCGGTCGCTTCTACGTCTAAGCGAATGTCATAGCGTTTCAACTTCTTATCCCAGTCCTCTGCAGACGACCACCAGTACGGTTTACGACCGAAAAGGATGCAAAGTGCACTGGTCCGCTGCTGCCCATCCACAATCCAGAGACTGGGTCGTCTGGCGTCCCGCGCTACTCGCTCCTCCACCCCCCTTTGGCTGTTCCATATAAGGAGACTGCCAATGGGGTAATTCAGCCAAAGCGATTCTGCCAAATCACGAACCTGCGTCGGCTTCCACACGAAACCGCGCTGGAATTCTGGAACGCTCAAATGGTGGCCAACGGCATCAGTTATGAGTTCGTAGATTTTGAGATGTGGGTTTACGGCCATATGGGGCTAAATTTACCTCCAGGAGAGGGCGCACAAACTACGGCGCAGTCTGCCCAGAGCCTTGGTGAATTTAAATCTGTTTCTCTCGTTTCTGCTCGTAAGTCATCGCAAAAACCGTGTCCGTCAGCCACCGATGAAAAGATTCGTTATCCTGGTACTGTTTGAACAACTCTGTGTCGTCATTGAGCAAAGCCGTCATCACACGCAAGAGAGCCTTGTCGTGCTCGATGCGCGCGTTTTGCTGACCTGAGTTCTTCCTCGCGTTCTGGTAGGCCCTGTCAGTCGCGACCCGAGGCACGATATCCTCGGCAATATACCTACGCACACGGTCTGCATCGGTGAAAAGCGTAGCGAATTGATCGTTAAACGTCTTCAGGATATTGCTCAGTCGGTCCAGCTCAGGCGCTAATTTTCCTCCGCCGGTACTCACCGGCACTGGACCGATCTCGGCATTCTCGTCCGCGAGTACCAACTTCATCGCAGATTTCTTCTCGGCCCGGTAGCTGTCCATATCAATCGCTTCAAGAATGCCCTTGGAAAGGTCCTCCTCTTCCGGAGCAGGAAGCTTCGAGACGAGAAAGTTCAGGAAGATCGAAAGTGTCTCCCACTCTGCATTCGTATAAGGAAGGATTGAAGCGAGGAAATCGTACGTGCGAACAAACGCCTTCGCCTTACCCTTGAAGTCCACCTGTCCGTCTTCGTCGAGTGTCTTGTAAACTGCCACGCAGGCATCGAGGATGGGGTCCAGCTTGTCCCGCTCTGCCCCCTCCAAGTAGAGAGTGGCCAGGCTGGCAACCTGCTCTGGAGCGTAGACTTGATAACCATCGAGGGCTGACTTCAGGTCGTGGAGCTTATTTGGGTCGGTCTCCTCGCTGAGAACTGTCGTACGGTAGTAGTCCGCAAACGCCTCCGTGATCGTTTCCGTATCATTCAAAAAATCCAATACGAAAACGTCGTGTTTCTGTGGATGCGCTCGATTAAGACGTGAAAGAGTTTGCACAGCTTTGATGCCCGAGAGCTGCTTATCCACATACATGGTGTGGAGCAACGGCTCGTCATAGCCTGTCTGAAACTTGTCCGCGCAGATGAGAAAGCGATATGGATCCTCTTGAATCTGGTCTGCAATGTCCCCGCTGGGGAAGCCGTTGAGCGATGCCTCGGTAACCTTGACCCCGCCATATTCGTGGTCGCCAGAAAAGGCAACGATTGCCTGGTAACGGCTCTTTCGTTCCTTCAGGTATTCACGAACGGCATGGAAGTATTGAATCGCGCGTTCAATTCCACTAGTGACGACCATGGCCCGCGCCTGCCCGCCGATCTTGTTCAAGCCAAGCACTTGCTCGTGGAAATGGTCCACCATGATTTCGGCCTTCAGCTTGATGGCGTGATCGTGCGATTCTACGTAGTGGCGCAGTTTCTTCTTCGCCCGTTTCGTATCGAACTCCGGATCGGCCTCTACTGTTTTTACCAACTTGTAGTAGCTGTATACCGGCGTGTAGCTCTTCAGCACATCTAGGATGAAGCCCTCCTGGATGGCTTGTTTCATCGTGTAGCTGTGAAAAGGACGATGCTTAACTTTGCCCTCCTCTGCGGGATATGGTTCGCCAAAGATTTCCAGTGTCTTATTCTTCGGCGTTGCGGTGAATGCAAAGTAGGTAGCATTGGTCAACATCTTCCGTGCGAGCATCCGCTTTTCGAGAACATCGTTCACTGTGTCTTCCGGATCGGCAAGCGCCTCGCTCATCGCGGCCGATGTTTTTCCGCCCTGGCTGGAATGCGCTTCGTCGATGATTATCGCGAACCTCCGGCCACGATGCTCTGATCCGATCTCGTCGAGAATGAACGGGAACTTCTGCACCGTAGAGATAATGATCTTTTTGCCGCTCTCGATGAACTGGCGAAGTTGTTGCGACCCTTCCGTGACCGCACCCACCGTTGCTCCCACCTGGGCGAACTGCTTGATGGTGTCGCGAATCTGTTTGTCGAGGATGCGCCGGTCAGTGACAACAATGATCGAGTCGAACACCTCTTTCTCGTCCTTGCGCAGTCCGATAAGCTGATGGGCAAGCCAGGCGATTGAATTGGATTTACCACTCCCTGCCGAGTGCTGAATGAGGTAACGCCTACTTACGCCGTGCTGCCCTGCATCAGCAAGCAGCTTCCGTACCACGTCGAGCTGGTGGTAGCGTGGGAAAATCTGGTCCAACTTCTTGCGCCCGGTCTTCTCATTCTTTGTTTCCACAACCTGGGCGTAGTTTTCCAGAATGTTGGTGAGCCCGCCCGGCGTGAGGATGCGCTTCCATAGGTAATCAGTCTTGAGTCCATTGGGGTTGGGCGGATTGCCCGCACCGTCATTCCATCCTTGGTTGAACGGCAGGAACCACGAGCTCTTGCCCATGAGTTCCGTGCACATCCGCACTTCGTGGTCGTCCACCGCCAAATGCACCACGCAGCGACCGAACTGGAAAAGCAGTTCCTTCGGATCTCGGTCGCGTTTGTATTGTTCCTCGGCATCCGCCGCAGTTTGCTTCGTCAGGCTGTTCTTCAACTCATACGTAGCAATGGGTAGGCCATTGATAAAGATGCACAAGTCCAGCGCCCGCTTGGTCTCGTCGCGACTATAGCGGAGTTGGCGGCTGACGCTGAAGCGATTGGCGGCAAAGAGTGCTGCCGCCTTGTCGTTTCCCGGTGAAGGAGTTCCGTAGAATAAGGTCAGCTCGTGCTTCTCGTGCTTGAGGCCATGCCGCAGGAGGTCTATTACGCCTCGCTTGGTGATCTCCCCTTGCAGACGGGCCAAAAACTTGCGACGCACGGGTGTGTCTTGGTCAAGGTCGAGCACCTCGGCCGTTCCCTTCTGGGTGGCGAGTAAAAAGCTGCGGAGCTGGGCGAGATCCACGGCATATTCGCGGTCGTAATCCTTACCGTCACCAGCAATCCAACCCGACGTGGTCATGTCGGCGACAATGAGGCTTTCGAGTCCTTTTTCGCTTGTGTCGGTTTTCATACGTTTGCTTTGGTGGTTACTGGATCAACCTCCGCTTCGTCGGTAAGCTCATCAGTTTCGACAGGAGCTTCGCATTCCTCGGCCTGGGCGGCGGGGAGGTGGCGGGCGGCCTCCCGCACGTCGAGCTTGCCCGTCACGACATCGGCGATCAGCCGCGTCCGGTATTCGTGGATCAAGTCAATCTCGCGCTCCGTGCGGAGAGTGGCGGTGTTCAATTCAGCAGTTTTCATCGTAATCTGGTTTACTATCCGGCGTTGCTCTTCGGCAGGCGGGAGGACGATGGGAATCTTGAAAAATTCCTCGGGATAGAGTCTGAGACGCGAAGCCCGGATGCCAGTCGAACGGCAAAGGTAATTCGAGACGTATGGGGTCGTGCGCAGGAGACCATCGAAGTATCGGCCGATCAGTTTCTCGGGATATCGGGGTCGGTAGACCGCGTATGCGGGACTGATTATTCCGGTGTGGGTCGAAACTCCCAACGCTGCCATCCATGCCCACATCGTGTTGATCACAAGGTCTCCCGGACGGCAGAGCTTATGGCCTACATACGATGATGCCTTGAACATCGTAATGTTCTTTTCGCTTCGTGGGGTGACTCCCGTGATGTGCGAAACCGAAAGCAACTCCTCGTCACCTGTCTTCGAGCGTTCATCCACTTCTCGGAACAGATACTTCGCTCGAAGAACCTCCCAATGCGTCGGGATGTCGCCGAGCCAGGGAATGCCGGAGCGTTTGAGAGGGATATTGGGATCAAGGCCACGGGTGACGGCGCGGTGGATGATGGCCTGCTTCTGCTCGTTCAGTAGCACAATCAGTTTCTTCTTCGCCCGAATGGCGCGCGTGATCCGGCGGTTAGCGTGATCGAGAAAGCGGACAATGGCGGATACGTCCTCCGCACCGGGAATCACAATCGGCATATCTAGGAACGCCGTGTCGGACAGCTGGAGCCGGGAAAGCCACACTCCTTTCGACCTGGTTTGTAGTTCCCACTTATACGCGTCCGAACGCAATAGGTAGTGAAAGAAACGCCAGTATTCCTTATACGCAGGTTTTGGCCGATAGACACTGTAAGCTGAACTCACTAGACCGTAATGTTTTGAGAAACCAAGTCCTTGCATCCAAGCCCAGAGGCTGTTTACGGCGAGATCGCCAGGCCAGCAGAGCTTGTGACCGATGTAAGACTTCGCCTTGAACATCGTTACCGTCTTTTGGCTTCGGGGGACAACTCCGTCGGCAGATGAAACAGTCAGTAATTCTTCTTTGCCGGTCTGTGATCTAACATCGATAATGCCGAAGACCGATTTGCCGCGCAAGGTCTGCCAACCTACTGGTATGTTGGCTAACCATGGCATCCCCAGATCCTCGTATTTGGGATAGGGTTTGAGGGTCGCGATCATAGTGTCTTTCCTTTTACGATCTCGGTAAGCAACCCTTCCGCTTCCTTCTCCAGAACCAGGATGTCGCTGCGAATTTCATCAAGTGTACGAAGTGGCTGCGGCTTGTAGAAGTGACGGGCGAAGGAGATTTCATAGCCGATCTTGGTGGCGGATTCGTCTATCCAGGCGTCTGGTGTATAAGGCAGCACCTCGCGGCGGATGAACGCCTCAATGCCGCCCTCCTCCAGGAGCGGCACTTGCTCGCTATCGCGCAGATCGGAGTCGGGTTCGTATTCCACAATGCACTTTTTCCCGCCGTTGGTGGCCTCGTAGCGTCCATACAGAGGATCGGTCTTGGCCTTCCCCGGCTTGTGTACCTTGGCAATGACAGGAGGGGCAGTCTCCACCCGCCAACTGACTGCGCGAAGGATGACTTTCTTGTCCGCCGCGCCGAGCTTGAGTCCCAACTTGTCGAGGGCGGCATCGACTCTTTTCTGAAAAATGTTGTGATCTTCAAAAAGTCCGTCGCCAAGTTCCTTTTGTAGTACTTTCGCTGTCTCTACTAACTTTGCGTCGCGTTCCCAGGTCTTCGAGTCGAGGAGCTTCTTCTTTTTCTTGTCCGGAAGCCCCTTTGTTGTTGGTTCACCCTCATCGGATTCGTCCTCGTCGGTACCGCCCCATTCGATGAGCATCTTTTCAAGCTGTGCTTTGACGCCGTCGAAGGAGTCAAAGAGCGCCTCCCCAAGATGGTCGTAAAGTTCGGAGCGAATCTCCTCATCCCCAGAAGCGAAGCGCAGTGATTCGATAGCCTTGCGGGTTAACTGGCTCTGCAGCCTCAACGGACGCTCGACTCGGACCTTCCAGTAGCCGAATGCTGCATTGTCAAAGATCTTCGACTGCTCGGTCTCCTGAAACGCTAGATGGGCATCGCAAATACGGCGAATATCATCTTCGGACAGTTCACAGTTCTTCTTTCCAAGGTTCTTGCGGAGCGGCTTAAACCACTGTGTCGCGTCGATGAGTTGCACCTTCCCACGGCGGTGCTCGGGTTTGCGGTTGGTGAGCACCCAGATGTAGGTGGCAATCCCCGTATTGTAGAAGAGGTTTAATGGTAGAGCGACAATGGCCTCCAGCCAGTCGTTTTCTATGATCCAGCGGCGGATGTTGCTCTCGCCCTGGCCTGCATCACCCGTAAAGAGCGAGGAACCATTATGTACCTCGGCAATACGACTTCCCAGCGACGTATCATGCTTCATCTTGCTCAGCAGATTGGCAAGGAATAGCAGCTGACCATCGCTGGAGCGGGTCACGAGAGAGAACTCCGGATCGCTCGCATGGGTGATGCGAAAGCGCGGATCCTTAAGACCCTCCTTGCCGCCCATGCGCTCGAGATCGCCTTTCCAGCTCTTGCCGTAGGGCGGATTGGAGAGCATGAAGTCGAATTCCCGGGAGGGAAAGGCATCATTGGAGAGCGTGGAATACTCCGGACCGCCAATGATGTTGTCCGCCGCCTCGCCTTCACCCTTGAGCAGGAGGTCGGCCTTACAGATGGCATAGGTCTCGGCGTTAATCTCTTGGCCGTAAAGGTGGGTGGCAACCTGCTTGTTATGATCTTTGGCGAGTTGCTGGAGCGTATCTTCTGCCACAGTGAGCATGCCGCCGGTGCCGCACGCGGCGTCGTATAAGAGGTAGGTGCCGGACTCGATCTTGTCTGCGATGGGCAGAAAGATCAGATTCGCCATCAGCTTAATCGCATCACGCGGCGTCCAGTGTTCACCCGCCTCCTCGTTGTTTTCTTCGTTGAAACGACGTACCAGCTCCTCGAAGATGGTTCCCATGCCGTGATTGTCCAGGCCGGACAACTTGCCCGAGCCATCGCCGTTCATTACATGGTTCGGACTAAGATTGACCTCCGGAGCAAGGAACTTCTCGATGAGTGTGCCCAGAGCATCGGCCTTCGAAAGGCGTGGAATCTGATTGCGGAACTCGAAGTTTTCCAGAATCTCTTGGACATTTGGCGAGAAGCCGTCCAGATAAGCTTCGAAGTCAGCCTTGAGCTGTTGTTGGCTGGCGCGAGCTTTGAGATCACGCAGGGTAAACTTCGACGTGTTGTAAAACGCCTGGCCGGCAGCCTGACGGAGGGCGGGGTCCTGGTTCGTGATACCCGCCTTGTCGAGCTTGGCCCTCCTGTCGAGCACTGCCTGCTTCGTGGGCTCCAAGAGACCATCGAGCCGGCGTAGAACGACCATGGGGAGGATGACGTCGCGGTATTTGCCGCGCACGTAGAGATCGCGGAGAACATCATCAGCGATACCCCAGATGAAGTTAGCGATCCAGTTGAGTTGTGACTGGTCCATGGTCATACGAACCGTTTACTTTACAGGGAGGGAAGCTCTTGATAATACCGCAGAACGCAGCGGTGAGATTAACCTCTTCATCCTATCCCGAATCCCGAAATCCCGCAAAAACCGGGCCCGGAAGCATTTTATCTTTTCCTTAACTTTTCTTTATCTTCTCTTGACCTCAACGGGGCAACAATAAAAGCGCCTGAGCCCTTCAAGCGGCAGTTGTGCGCCAACACACAAGAATCACTGCGACAGCGCCACGTTTTGTGGTATATAGCAGGTCTTCCCTGAATCATCGTCCCGGTGATGTGCGCCCTTGACCGACCATACCTAGCTGGTACGGTAGGACAATGCTCCAAGCGGAAACCATGCTCTACTTTGCTTACGGATCAAACATGTGCACCGAGCGCCTACGCGCGGTTGATCGGGTGCCTTCTGCTGAGCCCCAAGGCAAAGCCAAACTGGCCGAGCACGTGTTTCGGTTCCACAAGCTTAGTAAGAAAGATTGTTCAGCCAAAGCTGATGCCTGCTACACGGGCGATCCAAACCACACCGTGTGGGGTGTGATGTTTAGGATTGATGTGGCGGAAAAACCAAAGCTCGACAAAGCGGAAGGGCTCGGGCACGGCTACGAAGAAAAGAACGTCACCGTCACTGACGCCAATGGCAATGAACATCGTGCAGTAATTTATTTCGCCGAAGCAACCTATATTCAGTCGGCATTGCTCCCGTATACCTGGTACAAACGCTTCGTGGTTGAAGGCGCCAAACAGCACAGCCTCCCCGCGGACTATATAGCTCGGATCGAGGCAATGCCTGCAACAGAAGATCCTGACAGGGTACGGGACTCCGAGAGTAGGCATATTAGTTGCTGAAGGTTACAGCATGATCAAGAAGATAAAACAAATTAAGAGCGTTGGCCGCTTCGTGAACTACGGCGCCAGCGGTGACGTTGACCTCAAGCGTTACAACCTCGTTTTTGGGGAGAACGGCCGTGGCAAGACCACTCTTTGCGCGATTTTGCGCTCGCTTCAGTCGGGCGATCCTGCTCATATTAACGGGCGCAAGACACTTGGCGGCACCGACGTACCAGAAATCACCATCCTCATGGACGACGGTGGTCACGCCATTTTTAACAATGGCGCATGGAACAGGACAGTTCCCGAAATCGCCATTTTCGATGCCATGTTTGTATCTGAGAACGTACATTCAGGAGATGTTGTCGACATCGAGCACCGACGGAGCCTTTACAGCGTCATCGTTGGAGAACAGGGTGTAAAGCTCGCGAAACAGGTCGACGATCTGGATGAGAAGGTACGTTCCAAGAGCACTGAAATCCGAGAAAAAGCCGCCGCATTGCAAGTTCATGCATCTGGCATGAGCGTTGAGGAGTTTCTCGACGTGCAACACAATGCGGCGATTGATGACGAGATCTCGGCGAAAGAAAAGGAGCTTGACTCAGCACGTCAATCAGCCCAGATCAAAGCGCGCGCCGCTCTCTCTCCATTGACCATACCGAACTTCCCGCGCACTGGTTTGGAGACACTGCTCGGGAAGACCGTGGAGGGAGTTGCCGCCGATGCCGAGCGGCAACTTTCCGAGCAGATCAGGACCCACGGCATGCACGACCGCGGTCAGGCTTGGCTCTCGGAAGGCCTGGGATATGTACACGAGAACACGTGCCCATTTTGCAATCAATCGTTGGAGGGGGCGTCCGAGCTGATCGGGGCGTATAAAGCCTTTTTCAGTAAGGCTTATAACGAACTGCGTGGCACTATCGCGGCGATGCGTACACAGATTAACACCACGCTCGATGAGCGGGAGGTTTTCAAGATTGACCGAACCATCGACCAGAACACAGCTTCCGTCGAGTTCTGGTCGCGATTTTGCGAGTTCACACCACCTGCGTGGAAAGGGACCGGGACAGGCGACACATTGCACTCGCTGCGTCAAGCCAGCCTTTCGCTCCTCGAACGCAAGGCTGCTGCGCCGCTGGAGAAGGTCGTGTCGGACTCGGCATTTGGTGAGGCGCTCGTGGCCTTCGAAAGCATGCAGAAGTCTGTGACTGCTTACAACAAAGATGCCGCTGCGGCAAACGCCATGATTGACGCTAAGAAAGCAGCAGTCGGAGCGGCAGACACCGTTGCCATCGACAAAACGCTCGCGCGCCTACGCGCCATCAAGAAGCGCCATGACCCAAGTATGAATCAAGCCTGCACTGACTATTCGGGTGCGGTAGCAGACAAAAAACAGTTCGAAGACAGCAAGACGGCTCTGCGTGCACAGCTAGACAAGCACACTGGCGATGTAATCGACCAGTATCAACAAACGATCAATCAGTTGTTAGCGGATTTTCAGGCCGGTTTTAGCATTACCGGAACCAGCCACGATTATCGCGGAGGAGTACCCAGCTCAAACTACCAAATCTTGATTAATAACACGCGAGTAGAACTTGGCGACTCCAAAACTCCGTTCAATGAACCCAGCTTCAGAAATACCCTCAGTGCCGGGGACAGGAGCACGCTCGCCTTGGCCTTCTTCCTTGCACAACTGGCACATGATTCGGGCAGGGCAAACAAGATTGTCGTTTTTGATGACCCGTTTAACAGCCAAGACGGTTTCCGCAAAGATTGCACCATCCAAAAAATTAAGAAGTGCGGACAGGAATGCGGGCAGGTGATCGTCCTCTCACATGACCCCTATTTTCTTAAGCGCGTTTGGGATCGCTTATATACGCCGGCCGATCGAAAGTGCCTGGAGATGGCCAGAATTGGCAAAACAAATACCACGATCTGCGAATGGGATGTGGAAAAAGCGACGCAGGATCACTACAAAGCCGACCGCAATGCGCTCACGAATTACTATGTCGCGAGTGAGGGACAACCACGGGATGTAGTACAGAAGATCCGGCCGGTGCTGGAAACCTATAGCAAAAATCTTGGCGGTGGCACCCTCACCGAATCCGATACCCTTGGTAGCATCGTCGTGAAGATTCGGAATGCAGGGGCAGGACATCAGCTATTTCCTCTCTGTGACGACCTCGAAGAATTAAACGAATACACAAAACGCTACCATCACGGCGAAAATCCCCAGGCCGCGATCGAGCCCATCAGCGACACTGAGCTGCAAGGATATGTCCGCCGCGCACTTGAAATGACGGGCGGTTGCTGACAGACACTCCTACGCCGCGGCCCGGAGATTGGACTGCTGGTAGGTACGAGACATCCAAAGAAAATATTCACTCTCCCCGTTCATAATCCAGAACATCACCATGCGCCTTCTTCGCCGACCGTTTATCCGCGCCCAACATCCACAACCTTGATAGTGCAACAAATGGGGGTTATGATGTATGCAATTAATTTAACCCACCGTTTTCCGCGCAGATCGAGATCTCTTCACAACTAAATTTTGGCAGGGATGTGGTCCTGGTTAGGCGTGCCAGTTTCAGATCCTCCACTGTCAAAATTTATCTACATAGAGCCAAAAAAGACGCTTGCCAATGCCCTGAGGGATGAACAAGGCCCCTTTTAAGGAGATGGTCCCAGGTTCGACTCCTGGTGGGCGGACAATTTTGTTAGTACGTAGCCATTTTTTCTCGTTGGAGCGGTCCACCTTGGAGTACATCCCTAGGGGAAATAGGGAGAGATCAGGTTGAACGGATCTTTTTCCCCTACAGGCGGATTTTCTTTTTTGGTTGAACTGGCTCATACAGAGGAAGTGTTCGAGTCTTAGAACTAGGGAAACAAATATAAAACCCTCCGTGCGCGGAGGGTTTTATATTGAAGTTCTTAACTCTATCCGCCAGTGATGCAGTATAGGGTATGCAGGCCGTCAAGAATTTCCCCTGTTTTGTGGAACCTGGAACTTGAAACCTGAAACCTTTTGTCATCCCCGCACGACCCCGGAATTAATATATCTATGGCTATGGTTCTCCCGGGGAAGTTCCGTGTACTCACGATGAGCAAGAATCCAGATTTCTAGTTGGTGAATCTAAGGGTAGAAATAATTTGACGAGCTAATGCTTTTTCTGACTCATAATTCTTATTATCCTCGAGTTTCCCATTTGGACCCGAATACAGACTATCTTCCGTGCTGAAATCAAGATAAAAATATCTACCTGCTTGACCACAACTAGCTTTCGCTGCGATAAAATCTGCATTATCAATTGCGGAGTCAAGCCCTCCAGAATGGATCTCTTCTGCAATCACATCTTTCGGTAGATTACTTAAAGTACCGGTGCTGCTAATCCAATTTTCTCCCACATCTTGAACGAAATCTGAAATGTAATTGCAATCCCCAGTTTTTACCAAGAGTGCTGAAAGTTGATTGCTAATCGGCATACGACCATATTGCGGAATACGGTCCAAATTCATATCGTTGAGTTGGCCTAATTTTGACGGATACTTAAACTCAAACCCATACTTTTCATTGCGATAGGTTTTCCAATCTGCCTGAATCGGTTTAGCGGCAGCGTTCTGCGTCACAGTTGCACCGTCAAACACTACGCTACCCATGATGAGATTAGTAAAAGCCAAGTCCACCCCTGGTTCGCCGGATATTTTGAAAAGATACTTTCCGTTCTGCGCGTAGATCTGCGGGATACATACTTCTGGTTGTGCGTCGGGTTGACTGGTGCATACGTTGAACCACTCCGCCGCCTCACCACCGATAACGCCGCGCTTTACATAAAGAAGTTGTGTTCGAGGAAATGTTATTGATGAGGCCAGGAGTTTTAGGTATGAATCGAGGTTCGTAGCGCTCTGAAAGTGATCGCCGATGGCTGGGGTTCCAAACTCGCTGACATAAATATCAACACCGTGCTGTTCCGCATTGGAGAGTAAAATGACCGGTTCAGTGCCTTGCGACGGTCCCACCACTTCATTAAGTCCATCGTGGATCACATGCCACGTTTTCGGATACCGAACTTGATATCCGTATGTCGTGTTGTGATACATTGGCCAGTCACTGGGAACTGCCTCCAAACTAATTGCAGCTGGGACTGGGGATTGTGTCATATTTACAACTGCCAAAGGCATTTGGCGCGAATATTTGGCAGCAGAGGCGATAAAAAACCCCGCCGCAACAATCACCGCAACTAAAGCCGCGAAAATAGAGTGTTTGCCCATAAAACCGAACAAATAGTTATGTACTTAGGATAACCTAGAAAATACGTACGGAATAGGTATAAAGTCTGTAAGGTGCACAAACGCTCAAATATTGAGAGGGCTCATCCACACCTTCATCGTGCAACAAATCAAAGTTATGATGTATGCAATTAATCTAACCCACCGTATTCCGCGCAGATTGAGATCTCTTCACGACTAAATTTTGGCAGGGATGTAGTCCTAGTCGAGCATTTCAGATTCAACTCCTCCACTGTCAAAATTCATTTACACAGAGCCAAATTACGCACTCGTCGATGTTCTGAGAGGTGAACGGCACCCCTTTTAACGAGGTAGTGCATTGGAAGAGACTGATTTTGGCATATGCAAAGGATTTTCCCTTTTTGTTAGCACTACATCCTCTGCAGATGTTGTTCAACAGATCCTCCTTCTTGAAGAGCCTCGATCGAGCGAATATACGGCCTTTATTATGGACATACGTGTCCTTGGCGAGCAGTTCAATAGTTACTCCAGTCATATCCGCGGTTTTTCAAAACACACCATTCGGCGATACCGCGCTGCTCTCGCGCTTTTTCTCCGGCAGACGGGCATAAGCCAGGTCGAGCAGGTAACGTCGGAAATGGTGCGCACCTGGTTTTTCCTGGGCAGAAGCAAGCGAAACTGGAGTGCGGTTACATTCCTGACCTACCACAAGTCTCTCGAAGTCTTTTTTCGCTGGTGTGTACACGAAGGCCACCTCAATCAGAATCCCGTTACTGACATCGAATGTCCCCGACTTGAAAAGAAGCTGCCCCGGAAGCTGACTAAGCAAGAAGCACTACGACTACTGGAAGTCGCCTATAATTACCCCCATCGCCATTCCTATCTGCGGTTCAGAAATCATGCGTTGCTCGCCACATTCATGTTCGCAGGCCTGCGCAAACAAGAACTGATCAATCTCAAACTGTCCGACGTGGACCTGGAGAATAGGAGCATCTTCGTTCGGCAAGGCAAAGGCTCGAAAGACCGGGTGATCCCTATGAATCAGACTCTGGCCGAGATCCTTGCCCGATACCTACAGGAGCGTCGGCGCCTGGGCAAGACCTGTCCCGAGTTCTTCGCCTCGTTCCCCAAGAACGCGGGTATTTGCACGGAGGGTATACATCTTCTTATCGAGAAGGTACGTGCAGCAGCAAACATTCGGTTCAGTGCGCATATGTTACGGCACACGTTCGCGACGCTCATGCTCGAGGGTGGGTGCGATATCTACAGCCTCTCCAAAATGATGGGGCACTCGGACATTAAGACAACGACAATTTATCTGGCAGCGAGCGTCGAGCATCTGCGGTCGCAAATATCCAAACATCCGTTGAGTTAAGGTGATTCTAACGGCAATAGAAACAAGCCCCAGCGTGGATCGCTTGGGGGACATGTTTCAACTGGGTTGCCTGTCGCTGTCCGCCCGGCAGGGATCGAACCTGCGACCCTCGCCTTAAAAGGGCGCTGCTCTACCAACTGAGCTACGGGAGGAAGAATGGCCAAAGGCTGTTCGCGTGAGAGGATCTGCGTGGACTAAACCAAATATAGCTCAGTTTAGCGCGTTTGCAGTTCTGGTCAAGTCGGTTGCGGCGGGTAGGCTATTCCAACGAGTACAGCCGGTTGACTCAAGTCCTTTTTGAGGATACAGTTACCGCGTTTAGCCGTATCCACCCCCACGTTTCCCTTCGCGGCGGTTCGACTGAACCGGGCTCTCGGCTTCTATCCCTCATGCGGAGGAAGCAACCATGAAATCCAGAAAACTGACGTGGATTACCGCAATCCGTCATTTCTGCCGAGTCAAACGACGGCTCGCCTCCTCAATCTTGCGCCGCTGCCAACAACTAATGGTCCGGCGATTCTTGCCTTTCGCGACAGGCACAGGGGTCCGGTTGGAGCCACTGGAATCCACGCTGATACCCGAAAGAACGCTTGCTCAACAGCTCGCAACAATCTCAACGGAATTCGATATGCCGACCATCCGCAGATGGTGGCCAAGTACCCTTCTAGTTGCTGTTGTTCTGTGTGTTCTTCAACAACCGGGCGTTGCCCAGGAACCCGAAAAAGAAGAGGTCGGGCCACGAGAGCGTCAAGAGTGGTTCTATCTTCAGCGAGCCTATCCTCTAGAGCGCACTGCGCCAGGCGCACGCATTCGTGCGCTCAAGCAGATGCTACACATGAAACAGCAGGAAGAGACTGCAGCTCAGGCTTCGGGCACTTCCGCCAGCAGCGCTTCATGGACGCAAATCGGACCGCAGCCGACCAGTTGGTGCAATGGCGTGTGCACTCCCTCCTCTGGACGAATAACTGCCATGGCCGAAGACACCACCGATACGACCGGAAACACCGTGTACCTCGGCGCGGATAAACCCCAGTCTAATCTACGCTGGCGGTCAAATTCAGAGTGGCGGCATTTTCATGAGTACCAACGGCGGGTCGAGTTGGATTTCCGTAAACAATAATTACGATCTTCATGCCGATTTCCACGTCATCCTGTTTGCTGCGGGCGGGAGCAAAATGTACGTTGGCAATGATGGCGGTGTCTGGAGTACCTCAAATCTGGGTACTCCCACGGTGACATGGAACAACCTGAACAACACACTAGCGGTTACCCAATTCTATCCTGGCTTGTCGATTAGCGCGGAAAGTGCCAATCTCTCGTTGGGCGGCACTCAAGACAATGGCACACAGATGTACACTGGCTCGCTGACATGGCGCGTCGCCACCTGCGGTGATGGTATGTGGACTGCCATTGATCCCAGTAACTCCAGCATAATGTACAGCCGCTGCGCCTTCCCTTCTATCATGAAATCTGCTGACAGCGGATCGACCTGGATGGATATCAGCAGTGGTATCACAGATTCCCATTGGTTCCTGTCGCCATTAGTGATGGATCTGGCCCACTCGAACAGTCTGTACTATGGGACAAACAGTCGCGTCTGGCAGACGACGGACGGTGGCAGCAACTGGACAGCTATCTCGCCTAACATAGGCTCGTTCATTACGATTGCAGTGTCACCCACCAACTCATCGACCCTGTATGCCGCTACCTTCCAATCCCTGTGGTTCACGACGAATGGAGGCACAAATTGGACTCAGGTGACCAGCGGCATCCCACCCCGCTACCCCGCCATGGTGCAAGGGGATCCGACTGCCACTGGAACCTTCTACGTCACCTTCTCTGGTTTCAGCGGATTTGGTGGTGACACTAAAGGGCACGTATTCAAGTGCACGACGGCAAGTAAGGCTTGCAGCGACATCAGTTCCAACTTGCCGAATATCCCGGTCAATGACATTGTGATTGACCCGGATCTCCCTAGTACCTACTACGTCGCGACCGACGGGGGCGTGTTCCAGACCACCAACGGTGGCTCGACCTGGACGACCTTCTCCAACGGTCTGCCGAATGTTGTTGTGCTCAGTCTCAAGCTGCACCGCTCGTCCCGCACGTTGCGGGCTGCTACGCACGGCCGTAGCGTATGGGATATCGTGGTTCCTGACTTACCTGACCTGACCGAAACTAGCGTGAGCAATCCGCCTGCAACCGTTCTGGACGGCGGTAGCTTCTCTGTCACCGACACCGTGCGGAACATCGGCAGTGGGGCCGCCGCAGCCTCGACCACGCGCTACTACCTCTCGACCACGCCCTCGAAAGGCGGTGCGCATCGGCTGACTGGCAGCCGCGCTGTGCCCTCGCTGGCGTCCGGCGCTACTTCCAGCGGCACTGTGACAGTGACGGTCAGTGCGGGTACGGCGGCTGGAACATATTTCCTGCTTGCCTGCGCCGACGACACACACGTGGTCCGAGAAACAAAAGAAAGCAACAACTGCAAGGCTTCGGCCACGCAAGTCACAGTGAGCGGTCCGGATCTCGTCGAAACCAATGTAAGCAATCCGCCCCCTACTGTAACCCGGGGTGGTACATTCTCCGTAACCGACACTGTGCTGAACCAGGGAACTGCCGCTGCGGGTGTGTCCGTCACTCGCTATTATCTGTCATTGGACAAAGCGCAGAACGCGGGAGACAAACTTCTTACTGGCACGCGATCGGTACCTGCTCTGGCGGCAAGTGCAAGCTCCAGCGGCACGGCAACTGTCACGGTTCCTGCGAACACTAATACCGGCGTCTACTATCTTCTAGCTTGCGCCGATGACACCAAAATTGTGACTGAGTCTAACGAGAAGAATAATTGCTTAGCGTCAGGCGGAACCGTCACCGTAGTCATTTCGGGGGAGGAACCATTAGTCTCAGACAAACAGTCACGGGAAACGGGTCGTCCGCGAGTCAACTGAAGGCCGGGTGAACAGGAATCATCCCGCTCACAAACCGGCAGTCTCATTTGCGCTGTTCGCTCTCGTGCCCATGCTGCAACTGCTCATGTGAGCTGCGTAGAAAGTCTGGATCCGACTCGATCCGATCAACGATTACATCCTCTGGTTTGTTTTACACCATATTATCGACATCAGCCATTCGCTCAAGATCCGCCCGCACTATTTCCGGCGGCAGGCATCGGGTATAAGCGGCGGTAGATACGATGCTGCGATGGCCCAGGAGGCCCTGCAGCTTGAATGAGCTGTGGCCGCTGTTGTGCAGGAAGTTCACGGCAAACGTATGGCGCAGTTGATGCAAGTGGAATTTCACTTGGGATTCACGGCAAAGCACTTTTATCAAGTACCGCAAGCCTTCGGATTTGAGTGGGGTATTTTGGTGGCCGGCAACCCAAAGAAATGGCGTGGTAAAAAGGATCGGGAAGCGAGAGCGCTCGTCAAGATAGTTGGTGAGGGATCGGCGGACCTCGGAATTGAGAGGAATGGTGCGGGACATTTGTGATTTCGACGTTTCGGCTTGCACGATAAGCCTGCTATGAGCCAGATCGACGTCGCCGACTTTCAAGGAAAGTAGTTCAGTACGCCGCAGACCGCAATAGAGGGCGACCGCGATGATAGCGATATTCCTTGTACGAATGAGGTCATTTTGCCAGTAGACGGTGCCGGAAACGGCTAGCAATATTTTCTTCATGTCCTTCTGTTCAAGGTATTTCCGATCGTCATACCGGATCCGCGGGAATTCTAGGGCTTTATCCTTTAAGGGATTGGCTGTGACGTATCCCTTGAGGACAAGCCAACTAAAGAACTTGGTGAGTTTTACCCAGTAGGTTGCAATGGTGGTTTTCTTCACTCCTTGGCGGATCGCGCCCCGGCCCACAATTCGTTCTCGCGTCTGCAGCCATTCAAAAAAGCCGGAGAGGAGTTCGGGAGAAAGCATTGCGGTGGTGATACCCGGATAGCGTTTAAGGAGAAGGTCAAAAGCATTCTGATACCCCCGAAGGGTGTTGGCAGAGACTTGGCGGGTAAAGCGGGAATAGCCCATGAATTCTTCATGGAGTGGTTTTAATGGGAGCTCAATCATATGGCTGCTTGAAAAAGGTGAGAATGAGAGTCTTTTTGAGTCGCTCCTCGGTTCCTCGGAAATCCCCGCAGATTAGTAAGAGCCAACGATCAATAAACCCACGATGACCAGGATGGCCACTCCTAAACAAACCGCGAGCCACGCCAACGCATAGTGAACTTTCCGACGACCAGGAACATAGGTGGATGCCTTCGTAGCGTGCTTAACGAACTCCAAGTCTTTGGACGTGTGCGGCTGGGACATCAAGGAGCGGTCTTTGCCACAGGTCAAGCAGTGCCGGACCCATGGCGGATTCTTGTGGCCGGAAACGCAGATCCGATGGTCAAATGAGCAGCCGCACAGCCAACAGAAAAGAACGTCTTTGTGCGAGAGCTTGCCGCAGTTCTTACATTTCCTTTTTTGGAACAGTAGATAGAGCATAAAAGCCACGCAAGGCGAACCAGTGCGCATGGTTTAATTGTTCCCTCAAGAATTCCTCGATCGTGCAGAACCAGATATCGTCCGACGTGGTGGTCTGTTGCAGCGATTCAATGCGCTCTTCCGTGGTCATAAACACCAGGACCTTGAACGCGCACTCCGGAAACAAGTTTCCGTATCCTCCCGATTCTTTGAACCTGATGTATTTTTCAACTTTCTTCCTAAGAACGACTGGCCGTTCCGTGTCCAGGTCAACCTCGACGAAAGCGCCTTCGTCGTTGAACTGAATCCAGCCGTCGGGCACATTCCCGAAGTCAATTGCCTCCTGCCATAACCGGTCTTCGCTATCAATGATCCGGGTGACCTCCCCTTCCAAGATGAACTTGAGCAATACGTCATAGGTTGCCAACCTGTGACCCATCTGATGCTCGGCTCTCCGTTGAATCCGCAGTCGGTACTCCTTGTAGTCGTCCATGGCATTCCCCGCAACGTGCCAGCCTAAGGTCCCGAGGAAGTACACCGGTGTTTGAAAATGTCCAAACGTATCCGCGCGGTACCGTCGTCCCAGGTACTTCTCTGACAGCAGCCACACCAACTCTTTATTCGTCGAGCGTGTGGCCAGGGTCAAAACACGCTCAATTTGCGCCCTGGTTAAGAACAAACACTGGTCTCGGAGTATGCGAAAAAGCAAAATATGTCGCCTTTGCAGCTGCCTCATATATAGGGGTATTCACCGGCGGGGTTAAGGGGAGTTTTAGGGGGAGTTTCTGGACGACCCTGGCCCGATAAACCGGGGTGAGATATGCAGAAAATTGATTCGAGCCACGTAGCAGAGCCACTTTGGGGGGCCTAATTGCACCCTGGTCCTGCCGCGCAATCCATCCACTGTTCAATCCGATAAGGGTGCCTCAGGCGGATTGGTGTACAGGTATCGGTGCCTTTGGAGCATGGCGAGGAGTTGCAAGGCAAATGCCTCATACTCACCGTTCCTGCCCTGCCGGCGGTGTTCTTGGAGTGCGCGCATCACGAAAATATAGACAAGGTGCAGCGCCTCTTCCGCCACTTCATCGAGGGTGTCGCCCTTGATGAAAAGTACGTATTTGTGAGCGAAGTTCATAGTGAGCAGGAAAATATGGCTTTAGCTTTTGAAAAAGGCCGCTGATACGTTGATCAGCGGCGAGTTGTATCCATCGTCTCCTTTTGTCCCGTCGCTGCCACGCTTGGTCAGCTCGGGAGCGGGACTTTGGAGACGGCGATGTCCAATTCATCCGCCTGTATTCCGTCGATAATGTCGCCGATGTAGCGGTGTTCAACTACCGAGGCATCGGCGTACTGCATGTGGTCCGGCGGCAGGTTTTCCTCCACCCATTGCTTAGCCCGACGCGTGTTGGGATATAGCAGGTAAAGAGTGCCGTGATTGACGACTAGGAAGTCCGCCTTAGCGCGCACCATCGGACCCGCCATACTTGAGGTGATAGCTGACGATCTTGACGGAGGGATCCCAGCAAGCCCGGCAGTTGCCGCACTTCATGTTCTGCTTGGGTGCCGGGCAGATATGAGCTGCCTCAGGTATGGCGCTTTTCCCGGAATGTACGCCACTCGTCGGCAGCCCATAGCGAACTGGCGGAAAACCGTCCACCAGATGCGCCGAGTACCGGATGCAGAGGTTCGCCGGAATTCGGCCACCCATTCTCCGATACGCTTCAACCGTCTGGTACTCCCTCGTCGGCAGCCAGAATTTGATCCGGGGAAGGTTCAGACAGACCCGGACGATCTTCCGGAGGTGTTCGAGATCCTGCAAATCGCCAGAATCATGCCACCGGAAGTGTCGATCTCCCGAGCGGTAAATGAGCGTGCTCACGGCGTCGACCCAGCGCGGATCGGACAGGCTGGAGAACCGCTTCTCCATTGCCGCCTGAACTACCGGAAACAGGTACCGGCCGCGCAGGGCATAGCAGTAGTGACAAACGGATTTCGGAATCAGCTGCAGAAGGCTGCCGAGTCGGCAACGACGTGCCGGTAGCGCATACCCATGGCCAGGCATCTTGCTGGGGTTGCTGAGCGAGCCGCAGATAGCCAAAGCCTCTTTCGTAGTGAGCGTAGGTCTCCATAGTTTGTGCATTCAGTCAGCTCCAGGGCAGGCTTAGATTTCAGGGTGGGGATCGAAACGGTATGGGCGTACTCAAACAGGGACGTCGGTTTTGCACACGATTAGGCTTCGCTACTTTTCCACCACGCCGTTTGACATGCCGAAGTATCGTCCGAGTTCCTGGATGGCCGGCACGCGCGTCGTGATCGGCATTTCCTTTGCCACAGCCGTGAAGGCGTTGTGCAGGCTCCACGCGTTGCGGGGACGAAATTCATCCACGAACGGTTCGAAGTAGAGGTTCGATGCACCCGGCAGGAGGCGTATGGGCAGGATGCCTTGGGTGAAAACATCATGCAGCACGGCTTTCGCCTCCGTATCCGAGAGCAACCGCTCCTTTAGGGTCTCGATTTCTCCCGTGAGCCTGCCGAAGTGATCCTGAAACCGAAGCACCGCGTGGTTTATTTCCGTTCTCAGATGGAGGCCGGACGTGTGTTTGCGGTTGAGCGCGATCAAGTCCCCGCGGAAGACCATGTTGTCGCAGACAAATACCGATAATCCCGCGCAGAGTTGAATAGACATCGTGCGATTGTTGGACGTGCGCAAGCCGAGTGCCGCCATGCCATCCTCCGTATCCTGATACTGAAGCTGCAATACTCCGAAGAGGGTCAAACCGTCCCGTCGCAGCGCGAACTGTTCCTTTCGGATGGTGATCTGGTTCAGGTTGAGAACGTGCTCCAACGTATTGATGAGCTCGATGTGCGGGACGGGCTTGAAGGAACGGGTCGCATCCGGCGTTTGGACTAACGCCAATTGCTCCCGGGTGACAAGATCCGTATCCACGTGGGACAGCAGTGTTCCTGATTCCATGGGCTTCTCCTTTTTGGTGGTGAATCGTTGTCTTAGGGATGGAACTACGGGCGGGAAATGACGCTTTATGATGAGGCTGTAAAGGTACAACGAACGAAAGGTACTAACAAGAAAGAACAGACTGGCCAGCTAAAGCCATGGAGTGACCCGCTGGAGCATCCCTCCCCCGTGCTCCATGGTGTTTACAGAAAGAAACTCTAGTGTTAGGCCAGTTTCGAATTCTGCACGCCAGGAGAGAGATGCTTCAAAGAATCACTCAGTCACTTTCGGACGGGCCGGGATCATGCCGGTCTAGTGCCGTCTCACCCCATTGGGAGTCGCCGCCGGAGAGCTGTTCCGGATGTCTCGCAAGAACATTGAGCGTCTCCCGCGCAAACTGATCAAAATCAGATTCGTCTTCGTCGTCCGCCGTCATCAACGCCTGTTCCAGAAGATCGTAGAGAGCGCTTCCCGTCATAGCGATCGCTTCGTGAATATCATTGGTCCGGACGGAAATGGCGTATTCTTTGGTTTCGGATTGAAAATCCATGTTGCGGCGGGTTATGATTACATCTGCACCGTAGCACCGTCCCCGGTAGATCCGGTAGACGTGCAAAGTTGTCAATTTGGCAACTTCTCATCATATTTCCGCATAAACAAGCGACAATTTCAGGACCCCTTTATGATTAGCTTAGCGTTCCGTCGCGCTCCTTGACATTTACTGTTAGTTATATTATAGTAATAAATGGCTTTGGCCTCTTTTTAGTTTTCAGCTACGTCGATGGCCACACGGAGACTCCCCAATTACTTAAGGACTCACCGTAAATACTCCGGCCTTAGCCAGGGTGAAGTTTCCTTTCTGGTGCGACTCAAAGACAAATCTGAGCTCTCAAGATATGAGAGAAGTGTCCGGCAGCCATCCCTGCGCACGGCCTTGGCATGCCAGGAGGTCTTTGGTATGCCGGTATCGGAGCTGTTTGCTGGTTTGAATGACTCTGTCATTATTATATACTTTACAAAAGTACATTCCTGCCCCATTATGTCTACATGCTGGTTAAGAGCTACTTCTTCTTAGAGTTAGCGGCGGATCGCGAAGCATGCGCGACCTTCCGCAAATCCCTCTTAATGCTTGCCAGCAATTT
>JBASRS010000008.1:0-165300 GCA_049273945.1 Terriglobales bacterium
GGTGAGTATGTAGTTGAAGGCACAGACGTTCACTCGAATACCGTTGAGGGAGTGTTCTCCCTGATTCGGCGTGGCGTAATGGGAACGTTCCATAGCGTCAGCCGCAAGCATCTTCCAAACTATTTGAATGAATTTCAGTTTCGCTGGAACACTCGGAAACTGAATGACGGTCAGCGCGTAACCCAAGCAATCAAGGCAATCGACGGGAAACGGCTTCTCTATCGAGAGTCGGTGGAGAATCCGCCATATCTTCCGAAGCCGACCGGACAGATGCCTGCACCCTTTTAGGCAAGGAGATGAAAATGAAAGCATTTTGGTTGAATGAAGCACTGACGATCAAACCGGAGAGCGGAGAAGAAAGGGCAGCCCTCGAATCGTTGCAGGCTGCCCTCGGAAGCACACTAGAGTCACAGCTTGTTCAAGTCGATCATGAGGTTCCGTCCGGCCCAAGTGTCGGATTGGTCAACGAGTAGACGATCATCATTGTCTATGTACTTGCTGAGATCGTCGCGGAGTTGTGCTGCGGTGACGTTGGCGCGCTTCATGGCCCAAGTGGATAGCAATACCCTCTTGGCTCCATATTGCTCAAGACGGTCCCACAGTGTTTGGTAGTCCTTGCGCTTGATCAGATCGTAGTTGACGAAAAACATTGGCATTTCGCGCTACCTTTCTGGGGAAGAAAGGGAAGGCGCGAAGTCTACAACGCTGCGCCAAATGTGAGAGCACCACGAAAGTGGTATGAGATAGCGCGAGAGGGCCTAAAATGAGCCAATCATGTTTCAATAGATACCTAGTCCCGTCAATTTATTTCGTTTTATTAGGTTTTGTTTCGTTCGTGCAAAGTGCATTCGACGATACGCGGGAGCTTCGAGTATCCGATTGCGCCGAACCGGCAGCGTAGCCCGTCCTTGGAAACGAGCAACGATGATATTGCAGCGTCTCAGTCCGAAACTGGCGCGACACGTGGTGGGGATTCTCGTTCTTGGCACCCTCGGGCTGAGCCGTACTCTTGCTCAGACTAAGAGCGAACCGCATGCGCCCGCGAGTTCCACGTGCCAAGTGGAACCCGCGGATTATAAGGGTTGGCACGCACAGCGACTCTCCAATCGCTGGGTCCAACTAATCGTGCTGCCGCAGAACGGCGGACGGCTGATACAGGTGACTTTCGCGGGACACTCTTATTTCTTCGTCAATCCGAAATATGAAGGCAAATACCTGCCGGCAACTGAGAGCCAATGGTTCAACTATGGCGGCGACAAGCTCTGGCTCTTGCCCGAGGGAAACGACGACGAACAACATTGGGTGGGAAATTCCGACCTGATCGACGACGGAGCCTACTTCTTTCGAAAGATTTCGGAAGGGGAGCATTGTGCAGTGGAACTGACGTCACTGGCCGATCCTCGGACCGGGATTCAGTTCCAGCGCACGATTCGCCTGGACGCCGACTCTCCGCGCATAAGTTTTCACGCCACCATGAAGAACACCACCGGGCATACGGTGGAATGGTCGATGCAGTCGGTCTCTCAATACGACACGGCTGATCCCGGCGATCCATCACGATTCAATCATGATTTTCGAACGTTTGCCCCGGCGAACCCAACCAGCAGCTATCTCAACCGCTACCACGTCCGGTTCGGCCCGGCGGAAAACCCTGCAGTCTCGATCAGAAAGGATGGTCTGTTTGCGCTGCATTATGTCCACATGGCGGCCGAACTCTGGCTGGACTCGACGGCAGGCTGGCTTGCCGTCGTCGACGGCAGCAGCAAGTACGGAATGGTCGAACGCTTCCAATTTGAAGAATCCCGAGCTTATCCGGGCAAAGCATCTATCATTTTTTGGACGAACGGTCCAGAAGTGAAGTTGAGTGCCGATGGCGAGGCTTCGATGAGCTCGGGAGGAGACGGAACTCCCTATTACTTGGAAGCCGAAATTAATTCGCCCCTCTGCCGACTGCGTCCCGGCGAGGCCTGCAGTCTGGACACCGAATGGTTCCCTAGCCGCGCCGTAAGCGAATTTTACGGTGTGACAGATGCCGGGACTGTTGTGCGCCCACTTCGAGCCACGCGTTTGGAGAATGGCAGGATCGGACTCTCCGGTTCCTTCGGAGTGTTTTTCGCCGGACGCCTAGTCGCGCACTTCTACAACGAACATGGCGCGGTGTTACAAAGCATGCCCGTGGCCGACGTGGATCCAGCCGAACTCGTCTCGCTCGGAACTGAGATCGCTGCGCCCGGAAAGCCCGCCCGCATCTCGCTTCATCTGGAAGATTCGAAAGGCTTGGATCGCGGTTCTCTCCAGGAAGTTTCCGTGGGCTCCGGGGAGAATCGCTGAAGTGAATCCACCCAGCAAAGCATTCGCCCTGGCTTTGCTCGCCGCGTTTGGAATGACCGGCTCGGCGGCCACTGCGCAACCGGGGCAATCTCCCCCCGCCACCGTCGTGAACATCACCATAGAGGACTTGCTCGCGCAGCCAGTCGGTGCCAACTGGACGTCCTACAACGGCGACTACACCGGACGCCGCTACAGCAGCCTGCGCGAAATCAACGCGCAGAACGTCGCACAACTGCGCGCGTCGTGGGTATTCCATCCCGGCAATTCCGAAAGACTCGAAGTAACTCCAGTGGTCGTCAACGGCATGATGTACGTCACCTCGGCCAACGACGCATTTGCACTGGATGCGCGAACGGGGCGCGTCGTGTGGCATCACCAGCGGCCCGTAAGCGCAGGATTACTGGATGATGCCGCCTCTCATCATAACCGTGGCGTAGGCGTGTGGCGAAACTTCGTCTACATGGAAACCGACGACGCCCATCTGCTTTGCCTCGACGTCCACTCGGGAAACCTGGTGTGGGACATTACATACGCGGACAAGGCGAAGCACTATGGTGCAACCAGCGCTCCCCTCGTCGTGAAAGACGAAGTGATCGTCGGTACGTCTGGGGGCGACTCCGGCGTACGTGGATTCCTGGCAGCCTACGACGCATTGACTGGCAGTCTAAAGTGGCGTTTCTGGACCATTCCAGGGCCGGGAGAGTTCGGTTCCGCGAGTTGGCCCGGCGATTCGTACTTGCATGGCGGAGGCACCACCTGGATGCCCGGCACCTACGATGCCAAGCTCAACACTTTGTACTGGACAACCAGCAACGCGGCGCCCGATTTTGTGGGAGATTCCCGCCCTGGCGACGACCTTTACACAGCTTGCGTGTTAGCCCTGAATCCTGACACGGGACAATTGAAGTGGTATTTCCAGTTCACGCCTCACGACCTTTATGACTTTGACGCCAATGAAACACCCGTGCTGGTGGATGTTGAAGAGGGCGGCGCGACCCGATACCTTTTGGTGCAGGCCAACCGCAACGGATTTCTCTATGTTCTCGACCGCGTTAGTGGCAAGTTTCTCAGAGCGATGCCATTCGTGCAAAAGCTGAACTGGGCCACGGGTGTCGACGCATCTGGCCGCCCCTTACTGTCGGGCCGAATCCCGACCGAGAAAGGCACCTCCATCTGTCCCGGCATCAACGGAGCCACGAATTGGTTTTCGCCTTCTTACAATCCTGACACCGGGCTTTTCTATGTGATGGCGCTTGAGAGTTGCAACCTGTTTTTTAGCAAGCCAAGACCGTTTGCGCCAGGCGAGACCTTCTACGCTACCGGCACGAAACTTCCCCCGGATGAACACGCCCAGAAGACACTGGTGGCGTACTCCGTGTCCGAGGGCAAACCAGTGTGGCGCTATCCCCAAGTCGGCCGCGGCGATTCCTGGGGAGGGACGCTAACCACCGCCAGCGGATTGGTGTTCTTCGGCGATGACGCCGGATCTCTCGAAGGGGTCGAGGCTCGCACCGGCCGCGCACTCTGGCACTTCTACACCGGCCAGACCATGCATGCTTCGCCGATGACCTACATGGTCGACGGAGTCCAATACGTCGCAGTTGCTGCAGGAAGCGATGTTTTCAGCTTCTCGCTTCCGCATTGACGACCTAGCTCTTGGAAATGAGGAAGTGATGGGGGGTGGTCGGCCATCCAGAAACGGGCTTCGGGGAAGTTGGCCGGATCGGTACCGGGAAGTCGGCTTCTCGACCCTAACTCCCGTCACCCTTCCGAAGTCAGCAACCAGAGCCCGGGCGATTCCGAGTATCTAGCGGGCTCGGACGTGACCTCCTTTCCGGAGTGCTTATCTCCAATCACAATGTTCTGAGAAAAGCGATCAATGATTTTCGGTCATCCTCGGACAGGCTCAGCCCGAAAAGATGGCCCTTCACCGCGTACGTTTTTGCACCATAAGGCTTGAATCCCGTTGGAATGTAATCCTCCCGTACTCGTCGCGGATATCGTTGTTTGCGACGACGAATTAAGTCCGCTGCTTTACGCGGCTTTCGGATCATGGGCTGTGCTCTCTTTACTTTCTTCGGGATTGTGCCAGCCGCCCACGTCGAGAGCCAAGCGGTCCGCCTCACGAGGACCCCACGAGCCTGGCTCGTATTGATGCAGGGCTGCTTCATTTGCGAGCATGGGATCGACAATCGCCCACGCAGCTTCCACCGCGTCTTCCCGAACGAACAGCATGCCATCTCCACGCATCGCATCCCCGAGCAGACGCTCATACGCATCAACCTCGTCCGCGGTGGGTTCCTCGACTGTGGAAAGATGCGCGGGCTTGGAGACAAGTTCTTCGCCGGGGCGCTTCACTCGGGCGCTGAGGCTAAGCGAGATTTCTCCTGGACCGAGGCGGAAGCGGAAATGATTGCTCGATTCGTCCCCCAAAATGTCGAGCGGAGGCTTTCTGAGTTTGACCAGTACTTCGGTAGTCGTAACCGGCAGGCACTTTCCGGCGCGAATCAGGAATGGCACACCTGACCACCGCCATGACTGAATCTCCAGGCGCACCGCGGCAAAAGTCTCCACTTTTGAATCAGGTGCGACTCCTTTTTCTTTTTTGTAGCCATTGAACTGGCCTCGAACCAGATGCTTTGGGTCCAACGGCGGAATGGTGCGGAATACTTTGACCTGTTCATCGCGGATGGCGTCGCAATACAGCCCAGTGGGAGCCTCCATGGCCAGAAAAGCTACAACCTGAAGCATGTGGTTCTCGACCACATCGCGAATGGCCCCGGTAGCGTCGTAAAACTGACCCCGCCCCTCGATGCCGAACTTTTCAGCCATCGTGATTTGCACACTCGCGATGTAATTCCGATTCCAGATCGGCTCCAGAAAACTATTGGCGAAGCGAAAGAACAGAAGATTCAGGACTGCCTCTTTACCGAGGTAGTGGTCGATCCGAAAGATTTTCGATTCCGGAAGCACCGCATGAAGTGCGGCATTCAACTGCTGGGCCGAAGCAAGATCGTGTCCAAAGGGCTTCTCGATAACGACTCGCGAATTTTTGATGCAGCTCGATGTTGCGAGAGATTCGACGACGCTTGTAAAGAGATTGGGGGGAATTGCCAGATAATGCGCCGGGCGGCTGGCTGAGCCAAGCGTTTTCTTCAATAGGTCAAAGGTCCCAGGTTTCTCATAATCTCCGCCGACATAGCGAAGCAACTTCAGCAGTTTGGCCAAGGCTTCATGATCGATCTCGCCTCCTTGCTGCTGGATGCTGTCGCGCACGCGCTCTTTGAGATGTTCGTTCGTGCGTCCGGCCCTGGCAACGCCAATCACGGGTACATCCAGGTGACGATGCTGGACCATGTGATAAAGCGCAGGGAATATTTTCTTGTGAGCCAAGTCCCCCATCGCTCCGAATAGAACCAGGGCATCGGCTGGCGCTGTATCGTCCACACTCTTTCCTGTCGCGCATCCTTGTCTGAGATCCGGCATGAACGTCTCCTAATGATGTTTCATGGCAAGACTCGCATCGTGTCATTCTAGCTGCCCAGCATACGGTCAAGATTGAATCCCGCGCTGATCAACGCGAGGTGTGTAAACGCTTGCGGGAAGTTGCCCAGCGCCTCGCCTTGCGGCCCGGTTTGTTCCGCGTAAAGTCCGAGATGATTGGCATAGCCCAGCACCCGTTCAAACAGCAACCTGGCCTGATCCAGTTTGTCGGGAAATGCCCGGCCGGCGCGGGTGAGCGCCTCTACCAGCCAAAAGGAGCACATGTTGAAAGTGCCTTCCTCGCCCGGCAGTCCGTCGATGCGGGGTTGCGGTGGATAGCGATATACGAGGCTGTCGCTGAGGAGGCCCCCGTCGCGGGGATTCTTTAGAATCGCGTTTATGGTACCGATCATCCGCGGATCGTTCGGAGCCATGAAGAAGACCAGAGGCATGATGAGGAGCGACGCGTCCAGGTCCTCGCTGCCGTAAAACTGGGTGAACGCGTGGCGCTTCTCGTTCCAGCCTTTCGTCATCACTTCTTCATAGATCTTGTCCCGTTCGCGCATCCATTTAGCGCGGTCGGCTGGAAGGGCGCGCTTGTCGGCGAGCCGGAGGCCGCGATCCAGAGCAACCCAGTTCATGACTTTTGAGTAGACGAAATGTTCGCGCCGGTTGCGCATCTCCCAAATGCCGGCATCAGGTAGTTGCCAGTTTTCGCAGATCCACTCAAGACGCGTGCGGATCTTCACCCAAACGTCGTATGAGGTGGGACTCACGTACTTATTGGACAAGTAAAACGCGTCCATGAGTTCGCCGTAGATGTCTCCCTGGAACTGCAAAACGGCTGCGTTGCCGATGCGCACCGGAGCGGACCCTCGATAGCCTTCCCATTGATCCAATGTCTGCTCGGGAAGCTGGTTTTCGCCTTCGATTGTGAAGACAACGGCGCCGGGTGCTCTCGGACGGACGTGCTTGGAAGCGCGATCTTCGATCCAGCCCATGAAGGCAGCCGCCTCGTCTCTAAAGCCGATGCGCAAGAATGCATAGACCGTGAAAGCGGCATCACGGATCCAGGTGTAGCGGTAGTCCCAGTTGCGAGCCCCTCCGATGACCTCAGGCAAACTCGTGGTGGGGGCAGCAATAATCGCTCCGGTAGGTTCAAAGGTAAGAAGCTTTAGCGCCAAGGCTGATCTGTGCACCTGATCTCGCCAACGCCCGTGGTAAGTACAGGCGGAGAGCCAGTTTTGCCAGAATTTCACAGTGCCCCGCAGCAACCTCTCAGCCTCTTCTTCGGACGGCGGACAGGGCACACCGCCCTCGTTGCAGTCGTCCCTAAGAATGAAGACCTGTGATTTTCCTTCCGACAGCATGAACTCGGCGGACACCCCTCCGCATCCATCATTCCTGAGCGGCACCGCAGTTGAGAGAGCCAAGGTCAAGCTGCCCGTCTTGAATGTCGCTCCGTTAGCTTCTATCAGCGTGTCGTGGGTCTGTCGTCCATAGTCGAAAGCGGGGCGGCAAGCGACGGAAATACGCACTGATCCCCTGACGCAGCGAATGCGGCGGTAGACATGACGATACTCAGGCGAGTCGGAAGGCAGCCCTACCGGCATGAAGTCTTCCAACTCGGCAATTCCGTCCGTCAGCAGGAAGCGCGTAACCAGGACGTTCGTGGAAGGCCAATAGAACTGCTTGTGCCGCACGCCGTCAGAGTCGGCAGAAATTCGGAAACAGCCGCCGTTCTTGTCATCCAAGATCGCTCCGAAAATGCTGGGCGAGTCAAAGTGTGGGTAACAGTACCAGTCGATTGAGCCGTTCATGCCTACCAAGGCAACTGTCCGCATGTTGCCGACGATTCCGTAATTCTCGATAGGCTGATAGGACATTGTTGTATTCCTTCCCTATGCTCCGAAATGAGTCGACTCGGTCGCAATCGATGTCCGTATTCTTCGCAAAACTGACAAGTTTTGCAAAGATGGGCGGGCCCTCAAATCCAGATCCACCGATACGTCGTTGCATGTTCGAAAAAACACTTTTTGCGATGGCGATCACGAACGACAAGCGCGTTTGTCGGTACGAATCCCGAAAACGCAGCCAACCTCCGCATTGCCCGTAATCTGACAGCAATCGACTGCGACTCCAGGAAATGGACTTTCCAAGTTTCCAGAATATGCTCGGAGACGAGACCCGGAATCTGCCCAGCATCAACGCCTTAGATTTTCAGTCCAATTCAGCAGCAATGTCAGCGGCGTACTGGCATTTTCTTGTGGCAGTCCCAGTAGGATCCGCTTGCCGTCACGCGTTACATCAATAAAGCGCGAACTCGCCAGCGATCGCCCGCCAAGCAGCACGCGCTGCGCGCCCTGGCTCAAGGACGTTCCTTCCGCGCGCACTGGCACGGAGATCAAATGCGATTGCATATCCCCGAAAATGACTTCTGTTTCAGACCCCGTGCCCGTCCAGATCGCGCCCAGCTTAGGATCAACACCTCCGGTTGATAGCTGCCATTTGCCGACATGAGTCGGAAACGCCGTAGCATACACCTCAAGCCGGCTCGCTCTGCGACCCTCAGATGCCCTAGCCGGATCGTGAAAGACGCAGAGACCGTTGCCGGTTTGCGCGTCGGCGCCGCAGCGCTCGCCATTCTTCTTCCGGAATTCGCACTTCCTTGCCATCGTTCCTTTGGACCCTACCTAGGTAGGGGGGATACCCCCTAGCGAAGCCCCAGCAGCCCGCAAAATGATTTCGGAAATCAGTTGCTTATCCTGCAATGCCTTACAAGGACTAAGAATGCCAACTGTGCTCTGCTATGTCCTTTGTTTAACGGTTGTCAGCGGATTCGAATCCCACTCTCTCCGCCAGTGGTTCTCCGTAAGTTCCAGCCAACTGCAGATCCCTCGCTTCGCTCGGAATGACAATTCAGGGGGCGCAACTAGCTCTTACGCGCTCTGTCCGCGCTCAATGTGGCGGATGTAGAGCCGCAGTCCGATCACAACCACCACGATGAAGAACAGAGAAACTCCCAGCCCCTTGCGGCGATAGTCGCGCTCGGCCAGCGCGGTTTTGCCTTCCTGAAAGGTCTTCTCGGTAATCTTCAGACCCGCCGCGGTGTCCTCTTGCAGGCGACTAAGGTTGAAGCCATGGATCGTGACCCGGGCTTTGGTAAGGGCATCGCGAGCCTGGTCCTGTTCGAGCCGCGCCTGGCTGACTTCCATGCCATCGGACTCGGCGCGGTTCAGAATTTCATCGGAAGTCTTGACTGCGATTTCGAGACGGGTGATTTGCTGGTGGAACTGGTCGGCCGCCTGATAGCCGGCATCCCCGGCGGTGTGGCAGTTGGTGCAGACCGATTCCGCGCCGGTGCCCAGCAGGGCATCCGTGGGGTGGACAATCAGGTGATTGCTGTGGCAGGTCACGCATCCGGGCAATGAGGCGGCCGCGAACGCCGCCTTGTGTGGGCTCTTTTCAAACAACTGCGCCTGGAACACGTGGCAGGTGGCGCAAACATTCTGTACTGTTCCCACTCCCGGGGGCGCCGCGCCGTGATTGCCGTGACAGGTGGTGCAGGTGGGAGCGCTCAGATCGCCGCGGACGGCGAGCGCCTCATGGTGCACGCTGGCGCTGTAGCCGGCGTATTGATCGGTTGGGATGGAGTATCCCTTCATGTGCGCAGGATCGGCGTGGCATCGCGAGCAGGTCTCCGCGACGTTGGTGGGATGAACCTTGGAGCGCGTGTCGCTGGCGGGGCGCATGCCATGGACGCCGTGGCAATCAGTGCAGACCGCGACCTTGGTATCGCCTTTCGTGAGAAGTTTGCCGTGGATGCTGGTCTGATATTGGGCCAACTGGTCCGTACGGAGCGACGGGTTGTATTGCCGCATGTAAGCGCCGTCGGAGTGGCACTTCCCACACATGCCGGGAATATCCTTGCGCGCGGGCTTGCCACGGAAGCCGGCGGACTTGCTCATCGCGTCCATGTCGCTGGTGGGATCGCCGCCGTGGCAAGCGGCACAGGTGAGCCCTTTTTGCGCGTGGATGTCCTGAGCGAATTGCTCCTGGGTGACCTGCCGCGGGGGATCGAGGGCGGAGTGGCACTCGACACAACTATTGGGCTGCTCCGCGCGAGCGAGGCCTGCGACCAGCAGCGCCGCCAGGAGCGGCCAAGCCAATCGAGCCAGCCGCTTATTTCGCCGCGTATCCATAAACCGTCATCGCCACCATGTAGGCAACCGCAAAAATACCCAGGCCGAGAATCCAGCGGTGCGCGCGTCCCCGGCCGAGATTGCCGAAGAAGGGAAGCAATAGCCAGACGGCTCCCGCCAGACTGAACACCAGGATGCCGAGAACCTCGCCATCGATCGGGCCGATCTTGGCCGGAATTATTTTGAGTGTCTGAAACATGAACAGGAAATACCACTCGGGCTTGATGCCGGCGGGCGCGGGCGCGAAGGGGTCAGCCTTGGTGCCCAGCCCCCAGGGAGAAAGCGCCGCCAAAGCGCCCAGCACGCCCAGGGCAATGTACCAGGCCATCAACTCGCGCAGGGCAAAGTTCGGGAAGAACTTCATCGTCCGGGCCTGCGCCGGATTCGCTTTCCACTGCTCTTCCACAGCGGGAGGAACGCTGATGCCGAGCTTCTGCACCATGGCCAGGTGCAGCAGCAACAGAAGCGTGGTGATTCCGGGCAGCACGGCAACGTGAAAGCCGAAGAAGCGCGTGAGGGTAGCGCCGGTTACTTCCTCGCCGCCGCGCAGGAAGATCATCAGGTGTCTGCCGATAAGCGGGACCTGGCCGGCGATTTCTGTCCCGACCTTGGTGGCGAAGAAGGCGAGAGTGTTCCAGGGCAGCAGGTATCCGCTGAAACCGAAGCCCATTACCAGGAACAACAGAATCATGCCGCTGACCCAGGTGAGTTCACGTGGCTTGCGGTAGGCGCGCAGGAAGAGCACGCTGAACATGTGAGCGATGGCGGTGAAAATCATCAGGTTGGCGGCCCAGGAGTGGATCGAGCGCACCAGCCATCCGAACTGCACGCGGGTCATGATGTACTGCACGCTCTCGAATGCTTCGTTGGCGCTGGCGCGGTAATACAGCAGCAGGAGGATTCCCGTGCACACCTGGATGACGAACAGGAAGAGTGTGATTCCGCCCAGGAAGTACCAGTACGACAGTTTGTGCAAGGGTACGGTCTTGTGACGGAGGGGAGCGGTGAGCTCGTCCAGTCCAAAGCGTTCGTCAAGCCAGTTGCGGACGCGGGTCAGCAAGCGTCAAGCCTCCCGCTTCCGGCTGACCACAACTTCGTCGCCGCGCAGGTGGACCTGGAACGATTCCAGAGGACGCGGCGGAGGCCCGGAGACGTTGCGCCCGACCAGGTCGTAGAGTCCGTTGTGGCACGCGCACCAGACCTGATGGAGGTCGTTGCGGTACTGCACGGTGCAGCTCAGATGCGTGCAGGTCGCTGACATGGCGTGATATTCGCCGTCGGCGGTGAGAAGAAGCAGGCCAGGGCGGCTGCCGAAACGGAAAATCTTCGAACTATTGGGTTTCAGTTCCCCAAGTTTCGCGGCGACGACCTCGTCCCCTCCCAAGTCGATGACGGTGGGAGGAACGATGTAGCGCAGCACGGGGTAGAAGAAGGAGAGGGCGGAGGCGAACAGGCCGCCGCCCAGCAGCCCTCCGATGAAGCGGCGGCGCCCGGGCTCAACCCCGGGGCCTGGATTGTTTTCTATTCTCGGTTCTCTCAGCACTTGCGGGCCTATTTCTTCTTGCCAAGCTCCCGGATCTGGACCACGACCTGATCGATCTGTTCTTTCGTGAGCTTGCCCTCGTAGGGCTGCATCTTGTTCTTGCCCTTGGTGACGATCTGCGCGAGCTCGGCGTCGGTCTGCTTCTGCACGTCGGCGGAGTGCAGGTCGCGGATTTTGAGCTTTTCTCCCATGGCGGTCTTGCCGCTTCCGTCGGGACCGTGGCACATCGCACATTTGGCCTTGAAGGTCGCGGCGCCGTCCTGAGCCGAAGACAGAGCAGGGATAAGAGCGAAGATGAAAAGAATGAAGGCGAACAGAGCCAGCTTTTTGGTCATGGATTCTCCTGAGTATTCTTTCCTGGGGCGTCTGGACCCCGGGTCACAACTGCAGGTGACTTTCGCCGCAGGTGAGGATAGCTGTCAGTGATCTGGATCACAAGATGTTTGGTGGATATCCCCCGCTAGCGCAAGCGGAAGACTGCGAGGGTCTGGAATAGCGGCCGTTACTCCCCCACCCGTACCTGATCTTCCGTGACCTCGGAAGGCTGTGTCCCGCTTGCTAAGCTCCGAGCGAGAGTTCAAGGAGAGCTACCTTGCCCGCTACGTCTGCCAAGCCCACGATCAAGATCCTTTACGGTGAGTCCGATGAAGAGATGCTAGCAACTCAGGCCGCCGCGATGAAAAAAGCCGGCCACCACGTCACCACCGCCGTCGGCCGCCAGGGAGTTCAGGACGCGCTCCGGCGCGATGCTTTCGATCTCGTGATTCTCGGTTCCACTTTGACCAAGGACGACCGCCACCACCTGCCCTACATGGTCAAAAAGACGCACGAAGGGACGAAGGTGCTGGTCATGCATGCCAGCGGACGTCACCACGAAGTGGATGCGACCGTGGACGCCGGCACCAGCATGCAATTCGTGCTCGAAAAGATTGCGCGCGTGATGGCTGAACAGATTGTCTCAGCGTAATCTCTGACCCACAATTTCAAAACAGGCGGCGGAGACTCTTAGTCTCCGCCGCTTTGCATCGAGCGGTTCGCACGAATCGCGAAGCGAAAAAAAACGAGTCTGGCCGGGTTGGAGAGAGATAGAGATAGAGAACCCAGCCAGACTCTTCCAGGACTACTCCGAGTTGCCCCGTTGGTCGCTGCCGACCGGGCTGAGCTTGCCGAACAGTCCGTCCCCCTCATCATTGGGACCGGCGGTGAAAAAGAGTTCGTTGGCCAGGCCAGAATTGGCGTTGTTGCCTCCGAAACTGAGAGCCCACAGTCCCTCAATCAAAATGGGCGCTCCGTTGGCATCCTGAAGCACGCCTTCGAGCTTCCCGCTCACGGCGTTATAGGCGTGAATAGTGCCGTCGCCGAAGTTGCCAATCAGCAAGCGGTGGCTGAAGGTTCCGAAGTCCCCGGGCGCCTGGGCAATGCCCCAGGGCGCGTTGAGAGTCATATTGTGCTGCAACCGGAGCAGCAGATGGCCATCGGTATCGAAGATATCGACATAGCCCTTTCCGGGCCCGTGATTTTCGTCCTTCGAGCCGGGCCTGCGCTGCGCGAAGGTCACGATGATATTGCCGCCGACGTTCTGAATCCCGAAAGGCGCGTAATTTACAGGCAGCTTGGAGTCTTTAAAGCCGCCGTCCACATCAATTTCTTTGAATCTTGAGTTGTAGACGTCAACCGCGCCGGTCGTGAAATTCGTGACGTAGAGACGAGGACCGTGGTTAGTCATGGCGAGGGCGGACCCCTTATAGACTGCGCCTTCGTCGGAGTCATCCACTTTTATCACCGCGCTGTTCAGATTCACGTTCGGATTCCAGCCGGCGATGGTGCCGTCCTCGGTAACGAACATGAAGATGGAGCGCTGGCCAGGGACGACTTCAAAGGCACCGTTGAAGGCGTTAAAAACCATTCCGGTCGGCGCCGCTGTGCCGGCTTGTCCATTGGGCAGTGGAATCGTGACCACGAGACTCTGGGCTACGCCGGTACCGTCGTAGAGGGTGGAGAGCCCGGTTCCGTTGTCAGAAACCCACCACGGGGAACCGGAGGATCGCGCTACTCCCCAGGCGTTGACGAGGTTCGGGTCAATGTTCGGCACGTTTGCGACGTTGGGGTTGTCGGCTGTCAAATCGGTTCTCGTAAAGTGCTGAGCCAGTGCGCTGCCGGTGGTCAGCAACACCAGAGTGAACACAAGTGCGATCAGAGCCGCGGGACGCTTCGAATGCTGGTAAGGCATGCAATACCTCCTGAGAGATTGCCGAGGCTGGTTCGCTCCCCGGTTCAGGCCCGGGAAGTCGTACGGCCAACACCTTATCGGCTGACAGGGTGGTGACTTGTCATACATTTGTAACGGGTGCGTCATTTTTTCTGCCGCGAGAAAAAGACCACGCGGGCTGAATGCGGAAGCGGCGGCGTTCGGCGAGATGCGAGCAGGGAAGCCCAAAATAAAATGGGCCGCCAGCCAAGAAGCGGTGACTTTTCCTTGGCTATCGGCCCACTCGATCCTGAAGCGGATCGGAGGTGATACTTACATCGTAAACCCTCCGACTCGATTGTCAAGAACAACTTCCGGCAGCCCCAAATGTACGGGGGTAGCGCCCCCCCCCGGCATTGACACTAGCGTCGCCAGAGTGTTAATTTGATTGGTTTTAGAAGCCCTAATCTTCCAGCCAGATCAGCAGAAAATGGACCAGACGATCCGACAACTAGGCGGATTACTGCTCGGAGCCGTGCCCACTGTGATTCTCCTGGGGGCGCTTTACGTCCTTTACACGGTGCTGGTTCATAAGCCACTAATGGCAGTGCTGGTGGAACGCCGGAACCGGACCGAAGGGGCCATGGAGAAAGCGCGCGCCGATATCGCGGCCGCCGAAGCACGAACCGCCGACTACGAGCAGCGCCTGCGCGAAGCCCGGCTAATAATTTTCAAGAGCCTGGAAGCCCGTCGTCAGCAGGCGATGCAGTCTCGCGCCCAAGCCCTGGCCCAAGCCCGTGCCCGGGCGCAAGAACAGGTGAAAGCGGCGCGCGCCGGCGTCGAGCAGGATAAGCAGCAAGCGTTCGCAACCCTGCAGGGGGAAGCCGGACGTTTAGCGGCGGAGATTGTGCGAACTGTCTTGCGTCCGGTGGCCGCTCCGAGCCAAGTAGGTGGGCAATGAGCGCGCGGGGATTTGTCCGGGCAGTGCTGGAGCTCGCGCTGCTGTCTCTGCTTTTGCCGGTGCCGAGCAGGGCTTTCGAACATACCCAGGAACATTCTTCGAAACCGGCCCAGGCGGCGCCAGAAGACAAGAGTATTGGCGGTGAGCTGGCCAAAGAGACCCGCGAAGCGGCAGAAGAAGAGAACGAGAATCTCAAGCACTCCGCCGCCATCCGCTACCTGGCAAAGAGAAGCGGCATGACCGTGCATCAGGCTCACATGGTGGCCGTCGGTTTCAATTTCTTGCTTATCGCCTTCCTGATCTACTGGTTTGCGCGCAAGACCGTGCCCGCCGCCCTGCGCAATCGCTCGGAAGCCATTCAGCGCGCTCTGGAAGAAGCGCGGGCCGCCAGCCAGGATGCGCAAGGGCGGCTGGCCGAAATCGAAGCTCGTTTGCGCAAGCTGGATGTTGAAATCGGACAGATGCAGGCCGCGGCGGAGAAAGACGCTGAAGGCGAGGAAGGGCGGATAAGGAAAGCAGCGGAAGAAGACATTCGCAAAGTGGTGCAGTCGGCCGAGCAGGAGATCGCGGCCGCTGTCAAGCAAGCCCGGCGGGAATTGATGGCGCATACTGCCGACCTGGCGGTTGCGCTCGCCCGGAAGCAGATCCAAGTTGACACCGCGACCGACCAGGGTCTGGTTCGTAACTTTGCCGGAAAGCTGTCTTCCGGGAACGGCGGAAAGGACCGTCAATAGCCATGGCTTCCGTGGTTGGCGCCTACGCCCGAGCTTTCGCCGATGTGGTCGTCAGCCGCAAGCTCGATCCCGCGCTCATGCTGCAGGAACTGCGCGCGGCCGAAGCGCTGCTGGCGGAAAGCCTCCAGTTGCGCCGCGTCATGGAAAACCCGTCCATCCCTGGCGACCGAAAACGAGCTGTGCTCGACGCCATTGCGCAACGGTTGGGCATGTCGCGCCCGTCGCGGAACTTCATCGCGGTTGTAACCGATCACCGCCGCCTGCCCCTGCTGGCCGACATCGTGAAGCAGGTTGCGCAGGAATTGAATAACCGCCTGGGTATTGCCGACGCGGAGGTGATTAGCGTCCGGGAACTCAGTGAAGCTGAGAAGAAACTGCTGGAAGGCGAGGTTGCCAAACTGACGGGCAAGCGCGTGCGCGCCCGTTACCAACGAGACCCTTCGTTGCTGGGCGGTGCGGTGGTAAAGGTGGGCAGCACGATCTACGACGGCTCGGTGAAAGGACAGTTGGAGAGGATCAGGGAGCAGCTGGTGGAAAGCTAGCTACGAGCGGCGAGCTGTGAGCTTCGAGCAATTTGGGTATGTAAGGTTGCTCGCAGCTCGGAGCCCGGAGCTCGAAGCTGATTCATATGGCGCAGATCAAAGCAGACGAAATTTCGCAACTAATCCGCGAGCAGATCGAGAACTACGAGACGAAAATCGCGGTCGATGAAGTGGGCACGGTTATTTCGCTGGGTGACGGAATCGCCCGCGTTTATGGCCTCGACAAAGTCATGGCGGGCGAACTGCTCAGCTTCCCGCACGGCTTGGCCGGCATTGCCATGAACCTGGAAGAAGACCAGGTGGGCGTGGTGCTGCTCGGCGAATACACCGAGATCAAGGAAGGCGACGAGGTGAAGCGCACGGGGCGCATCATGAGCGTGCCGGTGGGCGACGCGCTGGTCGGCCGGGTGGTGAATTCGCTGGGCCAGCCCATTGACGACAAGGGCCCGATCTCGACCGACAAGTTCATCGCGCTCGAACGGATTGCGCCCGGCGTCATTGACCGTCAGCCGGTGCGAGAACCGATGGCGACTGGATTGAAAGCTATTGACTCGATGATCCCAATCGGCCGCGGACAACGCGAACTGATCATCGGCGACCGCCAGACGGGCAAGACCGCGGTCGCGCTCGACACCATCATCAACAGCAAGGGCAACAACCTGATCTGTATCTACAACGCGATCGGACAGAAGCGTTCATCGATCGCGCAGGTGGTGAAGATTCTCGAAGATGCGGGTGCGATGGAGTATACGATCGTGGTGGCAGCTTCGGCGTCGGAACCGGCGCCCATGCAGTACATCTCTCCCTACGCCGCGTGCGCCATGGGCGAGTACTTCCGCGATACCAAGCGGCACGCGCTCTGCATCTACGACGATCTTTCGAAACACGCCGCGTCGTACCGCGAGATTTCGCTGCTCTTGCGGCGTCCGCCGGGACGCGAAGCTTATCCCGGAGACGTCTTCTATCTTCACTCGCGTCTGTTGGAGCGCGCCGCCAAGCTGAGCGACAAGAACGGTGGCGGATCACTGACGGCGCTGCCGGTCATCGAGACGCAGGCGGGCGACGTGTCGGCCTACATCCCGACTAACGTCATTTCGATTACCGACGGACAGATTTATCTCGAAACCGATTTGTTCAACCAGGGCGTGCGTCCGGCGGTGAACGTTGGATTGTCGGTGAGCCGCGTCGGCGGCAGCGCGCAGATCAAGGCCATGCGCCAGGTGGCGGGAACTTTGAAGCTCGAACTTGCGCAGTACCGTGAGTTGGCGGCGTTCGCGCAGTTCGGCAGCGATCTTGACAAGGCGACCCAACAGCAGCTCAGCCGCGGGCAGAGGCTGGTGGAACTCTTGAAGCAAGGGCAGTTCGCGCCTTTGCCGTTCTCGAAGCAGATTCTCATCATATTTGCCGGGACGAGCGGCGCCCTGGACGACTTGCCGGTGGACCAGGTGCGCGACTTCGAGAAAGAGCTTTACAAGTATGTAGAGACGACCAGTCCCGGTCTGCTCAACACGGTTATGGAGAAAAAGATTCTCGACGACGCGTTGAAGGTGGAGATGGCGCGAGTCATTAAAGAGGCGAAACAGCAGTTTGTGGAGGCAAGGCAGGCGGCAGCGAAATAGTCTTGTCGTAGAGACGCAGCTTGCCGCGTCTTGCTGCAGGAGAATCCGCCGCAGAGGAAACCGAGACGCGGCAAGCCGCGTCTCTACGCAAAATGGCCAACATTCTCGACATCCGGCGCCGGATCCGCAGCGTGGTCAACACGCGGCAGATCACTAAGGCCATGAAGACAGTCTCGGCCGCGAAGTTGCGCCGTGCCCAGGAGCATGCGCTGGCGGCGCGACCTTATTCGCAGATGCTGACCAATGTTCTGAAGTCGCTGGTCTCGCGGGTCGATATCTACCATCCCGTAACCGGTGAGCCCCTACATCCGCTGCTGGCGGAGCGTCCTGAAAAAACCATTCTTCTGATCGTAGTGACCGGAGACAAGGGGCTGGCGGGGGCGTTCAACACGAATATTCTGAAGATCGTCACCCGGTTCATCGAGTCGAATGCGGAAAAGAACATCGACGTCGAATGCATCGGGCGCAAGGGGCGCGACTTCCTGCGGCGGCGGTTCCCGGTGGGACCGACAGCCGAGGCAGAAGCGGCGGGATCGGCCGAAACTATCGAACGGAACCTTCCGCGCGCCGGCCGGGTGCAGATTGCGGGTGAGCATGTGGGCGTCCTTGGCAAGTTGGAGTTCGCGTTTGCGTCCGGGCTGGGGACAAAGGTGGTCGAGCGTTTTTCACGCGGCGAGATTGACGGCGTTTACATTCTCTATAACGAGTTCAAGTCGGTGATCACGCAGCGCCTGATCGCGCAGCACCTGCTGCCGATCAAGGAGATCGGCGTCGTGGATGTGCGCATGGCGGAAGAGGCCGCGGAAGAAGAGCGCAAACGCAGACTGGAAGCGGCCAAGACTGCGGGCGTCGGCGTGCGCCCGGTGGACACGAGGGCCGTGGATGAGGCCGCCGCCAGGTTCGGCGCCCTGCCGGTGGATTACATTTACGAGCAGCCGCCGGCGCAACTGTTCCGCGAGATTCTGCCGAAGTACATCGGCATCCAGATTTTCCATGCGCTGCAGGAGTCGGTGGCGGCCGAGCACGCCGCCCGCATGACCGCCATGGATGCGGCGACCAACAACGCGTCAGACATGATTGACTCGCTGACGCTGGTCATGAACCGCGCCCGCCAGGCCAAGATCACGAAAGAGATTATCGAGATCGTGAGCGGCGCGGCAGCGTTGTAAGGCAGCACTTGGCAATTAGCATTCAGCACTTAGCCAGACCCAAGTGCTCCAAGCCAAATGCTAAGTGCTAACTGCTGGTTTTGAGGTTCTATGCCCGAAAATACCGGACGCGTTATCCAAGTCGCAGGTCCCGCCGTGGACGTGCAGTTTGTTGCGGGAGCGATGCCTCCCATTTATCAGGCGCTGCGCGTGGTCAGCGACGGCTTCCAGGGACCTTCGCCCATCAACGTTGTTCTTGAAGTGCAACAGCACCTTGGCGAGGGCCGCGTGCGTTGCATTGCCATGTCAGCCACCGACGGCATGGTGCGCGGCATGAAAGCCATTGATCAGGGGGGACCAATTTCCGTCCCGGTGGGCCGCGGCACGCTGGGCCGCGTGATGAATGTCATCGGCGAGCCGGTGGACCAACTGGGGCTGATCGCTCACACCAAAACGATGCCGATTCACCGCCCGGCTCCTCGTTTTGACGAGCAGGCAACAACTGCAGAAATGTTCGAGACCGGCGTGAAAGTCGTGGACCTGATCCAGCCCTTCCTGAAGGGTGGCAAGATCGGCCTGTTCGGGGGCGCGGGCGTGGGCAAGACCGTCGTCATCATGGAACTGATCAACAACGTCGCCAAGCAGCACGGAGGATTTTCGGTGTTTGCCGGCGTCGGCGAGCGCACCCGCGAAGGCAATGACCTGTGGCTCGAGATGAGCGAATCGGGCGTGATCAAGCCCGGCAAGCCCGAGGAATCGAAAGCCGCGCTGATCTACGGCCAGATGACTGAGCCGCCCGGGGCGCGTCTGCGAGTGGCGCTGACCGGTCTGACGGTCGCCGAATACTTCCGCGATGAAGAAGGCGCCGACACCCTGCTCTTCATTGACAACATCTTCCGTTTCACACAGGCAGGATCGGAAGTCTCGGCGCTGCTGGGCCGTATGCCTTCCGCCGTGGGTTATCAACCGAACCTTGCGACGGAAATGGGGGAACTGCAGGAGCGCATCACTTCGACCAAGAAGGGGTCCGTCACCTCGGTGCAGGCGATCTACGTGCCGGCTGATGACTTGACCGATCCGGCGCCCGCGACGACGTTTGCGCACCTCGATGCCACCACCGTGTTGTCGCGCGCGCTGACGGAAATTGGAATTTATCCGGCGGTCGATCCGCTGGCTTCGACCTCGCGCATTCTCGATGCGCGTATTGTCGGCCAGGAACATTACGACGTCGCTCAGATGGTGAAGAAGACGCTGCAGACCTACAAAGACCTGCAGGACATCATCGCCATTCTCGGCATTGACGAGCTCAGCGAAGACCAGAAGGTGACGGTGGCCCGCGCCCGCAAGATTCAGAAGTTCCTCTCGCAGCCGTTCCACGTGGCCGAGCAGTTTACCGGTACGCCGGGACGCTATGTGAAAATCGCCGACACGGTGAAGGGTTTCCGCGGCATCGTGGAAGGGAAGTACGACGACATCCCCGAACAGGCTTTTTACATGAGAGGAACGATTGATGAAGTGCTGGAAGCGGCGGAGAAATTGAAGGGAGCGGCAGCGTAGGAATCAGCCATCAGCGCTCAGCCATCAGGAATGTCGTGGTGGGCTGACGGCTGACGGCTGAAGGCTAACATGGCTGACACTTTCCAACTCGAAATCGTCACCCCGGAAAAACTGGTGGTGAAGGAAGCAGTGGAAGAAGCCCAGATTCCAGGTTTGGGTGGATATCTGGGTATCCTTCCGGGGCATGCTCCGCTGATTACCGAGTTGGCGGTGGGCGTCATCGCATACCGTGCCCACGGCGAGACCAGGAACCTTGCGGTCGCGTGGGGGTTTGCCGAGGTTCTCCAGGATAGAGTCACGATTCTCGCCGAAACCGCGGAGCGTCCGGAGGAGATCGACGTGGCGCGCGCACAGACGGCGAAAGAACGCGCCGAGCAGCGCCTGAAGAGCAACGATCCGGAGCTTGACTACGGCCGCGCTGAAGATGCCTTGCAGCGTGCCGAGACCCGCTTGAAAGTTGCCTCCGAAAAATGAACTTTTGTGCTTTCAAAGGGAATGGCCGCCGAAGATTCGGCGGCCATCTTGTATTCAACGCAGATTTAGTAACGGTGTCGCATCACCGAGTCGTAGCCGCTATAGGAGCCAGCGGTGTACTCCGCCTTGTAGCGGTCCTTGCTGCCGAACTCGCGGCGATAGCCGTGATCGCGACCTCCGAACCGGCCGCGTGGCTTCGAGTTGTACCGTTTGTGGTGTTCGATGTCTTCCCGCGCGGCGCGCTCCGTCCTCATAGCCGAAGCGGTTGGCAACACTGCCCCAGTTCGGATCATTAGAAGTCTGCCAGCTGTTCGAGCTCTCCGCGAAAATTCCCCCCAACCCCGGAAGTTGCATTTCGTACCAATCTTGCGCAGCGAGAAGTTCAGTGCGGGCGGCGGCGTAAAGATGACGGGCAGAATCAATGGCGGCGTCGGCTCAGTTCGCCCCGCAATTGTTCCCAGGAGACCGCTTGCTCCCGGTCTTGGTCGAGGGTGGCTAGCCGCCCGGCGAGTTCGGCTTGCTGTGCGGGTGGCAAGGGGATATCAGCGTCGTGCAGGCTGTCCCAAAGCTGGCCAATCAGGGCCAGGCGCTCCTCCGGACTCAGACGGGCGATCTCGTCGGGGGTTAGCGTCTGCATGTTTATAAGCTACCTCTTAGCGATTAATGACAACCCCATCGGTTTCACGGGTCCGTCACCAACGTAATGCTCGTTAAACGGCCCTTCTGCTACTGCGCTCTGCTAAACTTTTCGGTTCTCTAGCATCTAACGAGGCAAGCATGCCAATTCAGCGCGTAGGAGTCATTGGCGCGGGGACCATGGGCAACGGCATTGCTCATGTGTTTGCCCGGTCCGGTTACGACGTCGTCCTGTGCGACGTGGAGCAGCGGTTTCTCGAGCGCGGGCTGGACACAATTGGCAAGAACCTGGACCGCGAAGTTGCGAAAAATAAGATCACAGCGGCTGACAAGGCGGCGGCCCTTAGCCACATCACGCCTGCTCTCGACCGGGCAAAGCTCACCGCTTGCGACCTCATCGTCGAGGCCGCCACGGAGAAATTCGAGATCAAGGCAGAAATCTTCCACGACCTGGACCGCCTCATGAGGCCGGAAGTCATCCTGGGATCCAACACCTCGTCCATTTCCATCACGAAGATCGCGGCACTCACCAAACGCCCGGATAAGGTTATTGGGATGCATTTCTTCAATCCCGTGCCGGTGATGAAACTGGTGGAAGTAATTCGCGGCCTGGCAACCTCGCCGGCAACGTTCGAAACGGTGCGCGACCTGGCGGTGAAGCTGGACAAGACGCCGGTCGAAGTGAACGACGCGCCCGGCTTCGTCTCCAATCGCGTGTTGATGCCGCTCCTGAACGAAGCGATGTATGCGGTGATGGAAGGAGTCGCGACTCCCCAGGCGGTGGACGAAGTCTTCAAGCTGGGCATGGCGCACCCGATGGGGCCGCTGACACTGGCCGATTTTATCGGCCTCGACGTCTGTTTGGACATCATGCGTGTGTTGCATGACGGTCTGGGCGATCCCAAGTATCGTCCTTGTCCGCTGCTGATCAAGATGGTGGATGCCGGCTGGCTGGGACGGAAAAGCGGGCGCGGTTTTTATTCCTACAGGTAAGATCAAGCCATATGACGACAGCCTGGGGCGGAATTCTTCCGGAAGGACCATCTGGCGGCGACTCCCTGCAATACCTGCTGGCAGCAGCCTTCGGAGTTCTCGCCGGATGGATCGACATCAAGGTGGGCGATCTGCTGTTCACCGCCATGATCGTGCTGGCGTCCTGCATGGTGCTGGGGTTCGTGCGGCCACGGAAGCCCTGGCGCTGGGTGCTGCTGATCGGTTTGTTCGTTCCGATCATCGAGTGGCTGGCGTACTTCGTCGTGGCACAGAAGCCGGAGCGGGCCCAGATGTACGAGTCCTTCCTAGCTTTCCTGCCCGGGATCGTGGGCGCCTACGGCGGCGCGCTTGGCCGAAGCGTCGTGGACAACCTCTTCCCCAGCAAGTAGGGCGCAAGCCAAACGGTCGTGGAGAACTCAAAAAGTACTCCCGTTTCCACAGTGCTTAAGAGTAAGCTGCGGACATATGGCCGTGTCCGTCTCGTTGCTGGCCAGCGGCAGCAAGGCCAACTGTGCCTTGGTCGCGAGTAGCACAACGCGCATCCTGGTGGACGCAGGTCTTTCCTGCCGGGAAACTTTCAAGCGGCTGCGCGCGTTGGGCGAGCGTCCGGACCAACTCTCGGCCATTCTGATCACGCACGAGCACTCCGACCACAGCGCCGGCTTAGAGCGTTTGGCCGCCACGCTGAATGTGCCCGTGTTCCTGACCGAGCCCACCCATCGCGAATGGGGCAGGGCAGTGCGCGACGAGGAGGGCAAGACTCCCGCACTGCCGAGGCTGGAACATTTCGCCTCCGGTCGCAGCTTCCAGATTGGCGACATCGCAGTCATGCCTTTCACGATTCCCCATGACGCGGCCGATCCGGTGGGCTTCACCTTCCGCGCGGAGGGAGTCAAGATTGGATTCGCCACTGACCTGGGTTACATGCCGGTGAGCGTGCGCGATCATCTGCGTGGATGCGACGTGCTGGTGCTGGAATCGAATCACGATCTCGAGATGCTTCGTTCCGGGCCTTATCCGTGGTCCGTGAAGCAGCGCGTCATGAGCCGGGTCGGCCACCTGTCGAATGACGCTCTCGCGGAATTCTTCTCCAGCGACTATGATGGAGGGGCAGCTTACGTGGTGTTAGCTCACTTATCAGAACAGAATAACCATCCTGAGATCGCGCGCGCAGCGGCGGAACATGCCCTGCGGGAGCGGCAGGGGTTGTGGCAAAACCGCGTGCTGCTGGCTAGCCAGTCGGATGTTCTCGAACCCATCCGGCTGTAGCATTTATGAGTCTGTGCGTTGAACCCATCGTAGGGAAAATTCTTGCTGGATGGCGCTATGACATCTCCGGCCTGGCCGCGGAAATGCGCGGCGACTACGACGGGCACTTCGCGGATTGCCAGCACTGCCGCAGCCGCCAGCAACTGCACCGCATCATTGACATCTCGCTGATCGTGCTGGCCTCGGTGTCGGCGGCGGTCTTCTTGTTAGCCTTCGGTGTCATCCGGCATTTCGGTCCCCGGCACGCCTTCTGGCTGGAGGTGGCGGCGCTGGCGGGCTTTGCCTTGTCCGCGCTTATCTGGCTGGCGGTGGCGGTGGCCACTCCCGCTCCTATGGCTGTCGTGGATGTGGCCAAGCTGGGTGCGCGCCGTGTGCACGATCGTCTGCCTCCCGAGATCCGGGAGAAACTGCCGGAAGAGTTGCGCATGAAAATCACGGGCTCGTGAATGATCGCGTGAACTCATGTGCTGGTGGGGGCATCTAACGGTTCAGCGATGGCACGCCTTTCAAAGTCTTTCGCGTTTCTTTTTTTGGCCGCGGTTGCAGTAAGTTCTCTGACGGCTCAGGTCTTCCTGCCCGATCCGCGCCCCCAGGAACGCCCTGTCGGTTGCCACGGGCATGGCAACCCCGCCCCGGCGCCCCAGCCCACGAGCTACAAGTGCTGCCTGACGGGTCATGATGCCGCCGTTCCGCAACCTTCTCATCCACCTCAACCGATTCTTCAGGAAGCACGCGCCGAGTTCTTCGTTGCGCCTCGGATCAATGCAATGGCGCCCTGCGGTTGGGAAAAACGGACCTTCTTCTCCGGCGACCCACCGGGCCCGACCTCCCTCCGGATCTAGTCCCCGTCACTTTCTTGCAATCAAAAGCTGGCTCTGAGCGTGCCGAAGACGCTCGGAGACTTGCTGTTTCTTCTCCCATGCCGAGGAATCTGACGTGCGGATATTCATTTTGTGTTTTGTTGGCGCAACCCTGGTGGCTTCGTTCGCCAGGGCGCAAGACGCCGGCCACAGCGCGGCCGGACACGACCACTCGATGCAGGCGCAATCGGGGATGGCAGGCATGGACATGCCGCAGTCCGCCCCCGACTGGTTGCCGTCACCGCACGCCTCGTCTGGCACGGGGTGGCAACCTTCCGCAGTCCCGGCTAATTTGTGGATGAAGTCTCGCGGCGGTTGGGATCTGATGGCGCACGGAGTGCTCTTTGTGGACTACAACCAGCAAGGAGGGCCGCGCGGGGCAGGGGAAGCGGAGTCGGTGAACTGGCTGATGCTGATGGAGCAATATCCGCTAGGACGCGGCACTATCCTGTTTCGCCAGATGTTATCGGCCGAGTCCTTGACCGCGCCGCATCCTGGATTTCCGGAACTTTTCCAGACCGGCGAGACCTATCATGGTGAGCCGCTGGTGGACCATCAACACCCTCATAACGTTTTTGCAGAGCTCTCGCTCTACTACACGCGTCCGATCAGCGACAAAGTCTGGTGGCTGTTTTACGGCGGACCGGTCGCCGAGCCCGCGCTCGGTCCGGTGGCGTTCATGCACCGCGCGTCAGCCGCGGAGTTGCCCTTGGCCCCGCTCTCCCACCACTTGCAGGATTCTACCCACACCAGCTTTGGCGTGGTCACTACGGGGGTGATCGTAGATCGGTTCAAGATCGAAGGGTCGTTGTTCAATGGCCGCGAGCCGAACGAACAACGCTACTCGATACAGCTTGCTGCGCTCGATTCCTGGTCGGCACGCGTGAGCGTGGCGCCATCACGCAACTGGACGGCGCAGTACAGCTACGGCCGGCTGGAGCATCCCGAAGCCCTGGAGCCCGGCAGTGAACGGCGCCAGAGCGCTTCTATCGAATACGTGCGGCCTTTCGAGGGGGGCGCGTGGTCCACTTCCGCGATTTGGGGACGCAAGCACAAGGCGGCCGAAAGCCGAAATCTGAACAGCTATCTGCTGGAGTCCACGCTCAATTTCAAGGCGCGCAACTACGCGTTCTCACGGGTCGAACTGGTGGACAAGGACGAGCTGTTTCCGGACGCTTCGTCGCATCCTGCCTTCCGCATCGGCGCCTACACGTTGGGTGGAGCGCGCGATGTGGTCCAGAATCGGCTCTGGCAGTTGGCGCTGGGAGCGGACGTTACGTTCTATTCGAAACCCTCCGCGCTGAATTCGGCTTACGGTGACAATCCTGTTTCGTTCCAGGTTTTTGTCCGGATGCGACCTGGTTCCGGGCATCACCACCGGGCGCCGTGATGGCGACGACATTACTCAGGCGGATTCTTCGGAAGCTTTCCCATTTGTCGGTTGCGGGAAATAGGAGCAGAATCTAGACCATGGGGGCAGCACTTCGGACCGTTCGCCTGATTGAGATCGCTATGCTGGCAAGCATCGGGGTGTATGTGATGGTGGGCGAAATGGCAGGACGCAATCTGAACCCCGATGCAACGATGCTCTACGCCATCTCATTCGCTTCCATCAGCGTTGTGGGCGTGATACTCGTGGTCAGAAAAACACTGGTGTTGCAGTCCGAAGCAGGGCTGAGAGAAAAGCCGGGTGATGCCGTGATGATATCCCGTTGGAAGACGGGATACATTGTCACTTACGCGCTGTGCGAGGCGCTTGCGCTGTTCGGGCTGAGCTTGCGCGTCATGGGCTTCACGCGCGCCCAGGTCTGGCCTTACTACGCGGGAGGCTTCGTCCTCCTGCTGCTATTCTGGCCGCGAATTCCGCGACCCGAGTCCGGCTGATCCAGCCATCGAGGAAATTCAGGATGTCGATTCAGGATGAGCTCGAACTGAACTCTCTCAAAGCAGTGGGCCGCATTGTGCGCCAGGTTCTCGACGCCATGAAGGCCGAAGTCCGGCCGGGCGTTACCACCCGTTATCTGGACGAGATCGGCGACCGTGTCATGCAGGCCAATGGAGCGCATTCCGCTCCCGCGATGGTCTATCAGTTTCCCGGCGCCAACTGCATCAGCCTGAACGACGAGGCCGTCCATGGCATTCCGGGCGACCGCCAGCTGCGGGAAGGGGACATCGTCAAGCTTGACGTTACCGCGGAAAAGGACGGCTACATGGCTGATGCCGCTATCACCGTGCCGGTCGGCCGGGTAAGCCCGCAAGCCGAGCGGCTGATCGCCTGCGCGGAGCGCGCCTTCCAGAAAGCCATGCTGGTGGCGCGAGCGGGATTTAGGGTATTCGAGATTGGGCGGATCGTGGAACGCGAGGTGCGCAAATCCGGGTTCGCGGTCATTCGCGAGTTAGGAGGACACGGCATCGGGCGCACTATCCACGAAGCTCCGCGTGTCCCGAACTATCCCGATCCGGAGGCCCGCCAAATCATGAACGAAGGCCTGGTAATCACGGTGGAGCCGATCATCAGCAGTGGCTCCGGGCGCGTATTCACCGACAAAGACGGCTGGACCGTGCGTACCGGAGATCGTGCCCTTTCGGCCCATTTCGAACACACTCTGGTGGTTACCTCCGGGGCCCCAATCCTGCTGACGGCGGGCTAACCCGTTGACCCGGAAGTGGTTTCAGGATACAGTTCACGACTAAGGGCGCGATTCCCCCCTGCCCATCCGCTTGCACTCTGGTTTCTCCAAACTCGTAGTACTAGTGTTCGCCTTGGCCGGCCTGGCATGGGCGGCCCCGCCCCAATTTTCTGCGCAGAAGAGAGTCGGCCTTTCGACCGGTGACCAATGGGAACCTGTCCTGGCGGCCGATGGCGGCGGGCGGGTGTACGTCCTTTATCCGCATTACGGGCAGGTACCGGATTGCAAGGATTGCAGCGCGCCCACCATGCTGCTGGTCGTCAGCAACGACAACGGAAGGACCTGGCAAGCGCCACGGGTTCTGCTCGATTCGGGATCGGGCCAATACGATCCACAGATGGTGGTTGATCCGGCCGATCGGCGGACAGTCTATGCTGCCTGGCTGCAGAATCGAAAACGCGAGATCGTGGTCGCAAAGTCGGTGGATTCAGGGGTTACGTGGGCCTTTAACATCGCCGTTCGCGGCCCGGTCGAACTGGACAAACCTGCGCTCGGAGTGCGCGGGCAAAGTGTCTATGTCGGTTTCAATCACGAAGAGGATGTTTGGATCGCCGCTTCGCAAGATGGCGGACGCAGCTTCACCAACACGCGCGTGAACAGCGAGCAGCGTGCGGGATGGTCTCTGCTGGGCGGTACCACTGTCGATCCAGCCGGCAACGCTTATCTCGCCTGGGCGTCCTATTCCAAGGCAGGTGGGGCGCGAGGTCTGGTGAATCTGTATATCGCGAAGTCGGCGGATGCAGGTAAGACTTGGAACGCGGCCTTGCTCGACGTGTCAGCAGCGGCCCCTGGCTGTGAAGACTCGGACTGTGCGGAGGCCTACCTCGGAGCACAGATCTCCGTCGCGTCTGACGCAGACGGAACTCTCTATGCGCTGTGGAGCTCCGGAAGCCAGCGCATGGGGCCGCAACGTATTTACTTCTCGTCTTCCACCAACGGCGGAGAAAACTGGCTGCCCCCGGTGAACGTCTCGCTGGCGGGCCGCGCTGTGGAACACGCATTCCCCGCGATTGTGGCGGGCAGCGCCGGCGATGTCCGCGTGGCCTGGATGGACACGCGCAGCGCGGCGCGCTGGAACACTTACTACCGTAGTTCGACCAACGGCGGCGCGACCTGGTCGGAGGAGACGCGGCTCTCGGGCTATGTCCGCGGCTATCGCTATATCAGCAAGAAGGGCTTCCGCTTCCCGTTCGGTGACTATTTCGGGATGGCCATCGACAGCCACGGCGATACCCACGTGGCCTGGGGCGAGGGAATGAACTACCAGTCGCCGGGGTCGATCTGGTACTCGAGCGGACGATAAGCGAGCGCGAGCTACTGAATGTCAGCGTAAAATCGCGATGACATTAACAACCGGGTTGTGAGTGTAATCGCCTATTTACAAGATCGAACAGTTCTCTTGACACTAGTGTCGCCGTGAATCAAAATAACCGCCGCATCAGCCTCTCTGATGAAGTCATTGCGAGACATTCTTTTGTTTGCGGTGGTCGTCTCCGCTGATCTCTGCCTCGCACAGCAACCTGCTCCAACTCCAAGCGCGGATCGCGATGAAAGAGTGGATATTTCCACGGAGTTGCAAGACCCCATCGATATGAGGCTACTGGTAGCCGGTGAAAAGGTAATCCTCAGGGTTCTCCGCGATGCGCGGATGAGTAGCGCAACCACCATTCCCCGAGGGACGAAGTTGACCGCCAAGATCACCCTTATGCGGCCCTGTCGTTTTGCCGGGGCGAGTGCAAATTCGGCAATGGCGCTGCTCGTAAACGAGGCAAATTGGAAGGGTCAGAACATTCCGCTGAGGGGTTACCTTTGGGGGCCGATCACGTCCATAGAGCTCCTCACGGAATTAACCATCGCCAACGAGCAAGTAAAATTGGCAAGAATTGGGACAACGGGCGCCGATCCATTGTTAGGTAGCGTAATTAAGTTTGGGTGCATGGAAATACCAGGCCTCGATTGTGATGAGCGACCGGGAGGGCTAGGTTGTGCACTGCAACGGCTTGAAAGCGGGTCGACTCTGGTGGTCCGGCACCTCCCGTCACGATATCAGCTAAGTCTCCTCTACGATGACAATGCCTATGCAGTGGCGCGAGCTGCGGAGGTCGGCGCGCAGGCCGGTTCGGCCGATGCTGCCTACGAGCTCGCGCAAAGACTACACCACGGCGACCTCTTCGTTAGAGATGACGCGCAAGCTCTTCGCTGGTTCAGCATGGCGGCTGAGGACGGTCACCTGGCCGCGCAGACGAACCTGGCCGTGTTTTTGGCCGAAGGTTTAGGTACTACTGCACCTGACCTTGTTGCCGCTTACAAGTGGTTCGCTGTGTCCGCTGGGCGCGGAGTCGAGCAGAACAAGGCCGCACTCCACAAGCTCGAACAGATACTAGCCCCCGAGCAGGTTGCCGAAGGGAAAAGGCTCTCGGCAGAGTGGCTGCAAGCTCACTCCAAGCAGCAATGAAATCAGCTTTATACACCAACAACCTCACAGCCCCTTGCCGCCGACTTCTTCGCACGTACTACGGTTTTGGGTGGTTCCGATCGCGCTGAGGATCGTTGGCGTAACATCGCCATTACACCAACAATCCATTTTCTAATCGCAGCGGGGTCCGGAGCCCTACCCGGATCAGCACCTGGGTAGGAATGAGATCCAGGGAGCAGCTTCATTTCAATCCGTCAGTAGCCCGCCCGTGATTTCTCGAATCTTCTGGATGCGGTGTTCGCGACAGTAGCCAGCCAGTTCCTCCACCAACTTTTCTGTTGCCACCGGATCGAAGTAACTGGCGGTTCCCATCTGCACGGCGCTGGCACCGGCCAGCATGAATTCGATGACATCCACTGCGGTAGTTATTCCGCCCATGCCAATCACCGGAATCTTCACCGCGTGGGCCGCGTCGTACACCATGCGCAGCGCGATCGGTTTGATGGCCGGGCCGGAAAGGCCGGCGGTTACATTGGCAATTCGCGGGCGGCGGGTTTCGGCGTCAATCGCCATCGCGAGGAAGGTATTGACCAGCGAGACAGCATCCGCGCCGGCTTCCTCGGCGACGTGGGCCATCTGGGCAATGCTGGTGACGTTGGGAGAGAGCTTCACGATCAGCGGCCGTTTTGCCACGCGCTTGGCCGTGCGCACCACTTCGTCGAGCAGATGGGGATCGCTGCCGAACTGAATTCCGCCTTGCGCAGTGTTGGGGCAGGAGACGTTTAACTCATATGCCGCAATACCTTCGCCCTCGTTCAGGATTTCGAGGGCGCGCTCGTAATCCGCCCGGGTGTACCCGAAGACGTTGGCGAAGACGACGATGTTCTTCTTCTGGCGCAGGGCGGGGAGCTTCTCGTCGAGGAAGGCGCGCGCGCCGATGTTCTGCAGCCCGATGGCGTTCAGCATTCCCGCCGGCGTCTCGAACAGGCGGGGCGGCGGATGACCCGTCATCGGCTCTTTCGACAGACCCTTGACCACGAACCCGCCGAGTTTTTCGAGGTGCACGATATCCTCGAACTCGATCCCGTATCCAAAAGTTCCGGAAGCGGCAATGACCGGGTTCTTCAGTTCGATGCCGGCGAAGCTGACGCTCAAGTCTGGAGGGCCGGCGGGCGTCATGGCGTTTCTCCTGCAGCGGTGATGGCGGGCCGGCGTGGACTCTGGAGCGCCTCGGTGAGCACGCGTCCAGTTGCGTGCGTCGGTGCGTTGATCCCCAGCAACGAAGCCAGAGTGACGGCCATATCGACCGGTTCTGCGTGTGTCCGGTACACTCCCGGCTGAAAAGCGAGTCCGTAAAAGGCAAGCGGCACATGGGTATCGTAGGAGAACGGCGTGGCGTGATCCGTGCCTTTCGTGATTCCCACGTGGAAAGGGCTGGGGATTCCCAACACGTACCAGCCTCCGTGCGGCGAGTAGCTGTGGGCGTAACGCCGTCCGGATTCCGTGTTAGGGGTCTCCCCGCGGGCAAGCTGGGACTTCGTGAAATATCCCCGGAAGCCAGTCTGCTTCATAGCTTCGCCGGCGTCAGCTTCGGCGTCCGCTTCTTTGTGGCCAGCGAACGCTTCGTCGTTCAGCCAGGCGAGCGGGTAATCGAGATCGAGCACGTAGTCCGCTTTTTTCGAATACTTCTGCGAGAGCAGGGAATTGATCTGCTTGCGCACGTCCTCATCGTCCAGATTGGCAGCAGGCAATCGGAGGGTCTTGGCGAATTCCGGCAGCGGCGCGATGCCATGATCGGCTGAAAGTGCCATCCAGACGTTCGCCAGCCCGACTTGGTGTCCAAGGAAACCGATGAACTCCGCCAGTTGCCGGTCGAGCTCAAGAGCCATGCTGCGCATCTGGGGAGAGTCGGGCCCGACCTGGTGGCCCAGAATATAGTTGGCGGAGAGGCTGATGGCCAGCAGGTCGGTGGCCGCGCCCGCCCCGAGTTTTTCGTAGATAACCAACTCTTTGGCGAACTCCAATTGGTATTCGTTCGCGAAGGGAGTCGATCCGATCACGTCGTAAAAGCTCGCAGCCGTGCCGTCCTTATTTTTGCGCGGGGCGGTCGATCCGAGAATGTTGCCGTCACTATCCTTCCACTCGCGATTCCAGTATTTGTCGGGGCGGTGGCTGCCATTGAAGTTGCGTGCCCACTCGGGAAGATCCTGCCGGTAATAGGTTGAGGTGATCCAGGCGCCGCTCTTCGGATCGATCCAGTAAGCGCCGTCGCCCGAAAAGCCCGCGGGTAGAACGGCGGCGCGGTCCTTGAGGGAGATTGCAAACACGCGGGCCTTGCCGCCGGTGGCCAGTTTCAGTTCGTCTCCCAGCGTGTCGCTCAGCAGGTTGTGTGGAGAAGCTCCCGGTGCGGTGCTCGCGATGCCAACCAGTTTGGTGTCCTCGTCTTCCACGGACGTCACACGTTTCCTTCTTTGCGGGTCCCACCATTCGTTGGCGAGGATGCCGTGTCCTATCGTGTAGCTTCCGGTGAACAGGGTCGCGTGGCCGGGGCCGGTGCGAGTATTCGCGTAGTCGTAGTTGCAGTCGGTGAAATAGGCACCACGGTCCAAGAAGACGCGGAAACCGCCCTCGCCGAATTGATCGCGATAGCGCTCGAGATAGTCGCCGCGGAACTGGTCGATCACGATCACGACTACCAGTTTGGGACGCCCATTGTAGGCTGAAGCCCAGGCAGCGGGAATCCATGCCAGCAATACGAGCGCGGCGAACCAGGGACGGGGGAGTCTCATCGCGAGTTAGTTTACAGGAGAAGAGCGTTTAACCGCAGAGGGGCGCGGAGTTCGCAGAGCAAAGGCGGGAAGTCATGTTTCGTGCCCTTACTGCCCTTGGCGTTGGTTGCGGCCAACACGATTCTCGCTCTTTCCCGTTTCTCCTCTGCGAACTCAGCGTACTCTGCGGTTAAAGATCTTGAAGTCGTTTGCGTGGCCAACGCTGCCGCGTGCATTCCATCCCGCTTTTCAGCTACAGTAAAAGCGAATGCTCGATCTGAACTTTGTCCGCGAAAACCTTGCGCTGGTGGAGGAAAAGCTGCGCCAGCGTGGAATGAATCCCGCCGAAGTCCTCAAGGATTTCCGAGCCATGGACACCGAACGCCGCCAGGCCATCACGCAGACTGAGACGCTGCAAGCGCGCCGTAACCGCGCGTCCGACGAGATTGCCAAGTTCAAGAAAAGTGGGCAGGATGCTACCGCGCAGATCCAGGAGACCAAGGATCTGCGCGAAAAAATTCAGGAGTTCGAGAAGAAAGCCGCCGACACCGACGCGCGCCTGCGCGACATCCTGACCGCCATCCCGAACCTTCCGCATGCCAGCGTGCCCGTGGGCTCGAGCCCTGACAACAACCTCGAAGCCCGGCGCTGGGGCACGCCGCCTAAGTTTGATTTCAAGCCCAAGCCGCATTGGGAGCTCGGAGAGCAACTGGGAGTTCTCGACCTGGAGCGTGCGGCCAAGATTTCGGGAGCACGGTTCGCGGTGTACTGGGCGTTGGGCGCGAGACTGGAGCGCGCGCTGGCGAATTTCATGCTCGATCTCCACACCCGTGACCACGGATATACGGAAGTCCTGCCACCCTACCTCGTCAATTCCGAATCCATGTATGGCACCGGCCAGTTGCCCAAGTTCGCGCAGGACCTGTTTCGGGTGCCGCACGGAGAGAAAGATCTCTGGCTGATTCCGACCGCCGAGGTGCCAGTCACGAATCTCTATCGCGACGAAGTGCTCGAGGGGGCACGCCTTCCCATCTCGCTCACCGCCTACACGCCATGTTTTCGCAGTGAGGCCGGGTCGTATGGCAAAGATGTCCGCGGCATCATCCGCCAGCACCAGTTTCAGAAAGTCGAGCTGGTGAAGTTCGCCCGGCCCGAGGCCTCCTACGACGAACTCGAGAAACTGACCCACAATGCCGAGGCGGTGTTGCAGAAGCTCGGCTTGCACTACCGCGTGGTGACGCTGTGCACCGCCGACCTGGGATTCTCTTCGGCGAAGACCCACGACATCGAAGTCTGGTTGCCGGGACAGGGATTGTTTCGCGAGATCTCTTCCTGCTCGAATTTCGAGGCCTTCCAAGCTCGTCGGGCGAATATCCGCTATCGTCCGGAGGGCAAGAATAAGACCGAACTCGTGCACACGCTGAACGGAAGCGGCCTCGCGGTGGGACGGACCTGGGTGGCGATCGTGGAAAATTACCAGCAGGCCGACGGGAGCGTGCGCATTCCGGAAGCGCTCCAACCGTACATGGGTGCCGACCGCATCCCGGCGAGGAGCGCTTGATCCGCGCGCTGCGCGCATTTGCCATCCAATGAATTCCGAAATAGACTTGCAGCGTTCCGAGTCCGTGACGGCGCCCCAAGCGGCCGTCTTCCCCATGGGCGCGATCTGGCGCACAATTCGCGGATACATCCTGTGGTCCTATGAGCGTGGCAGCCTCCACTACGACATCATGGTCACGCTGATTCTGCTGTTCGTCTTTGTTTCGCCGTATGTGATCAACTTCAACGACAAGCCAGTGGAGCGCAATCCGCATCCTAAAGCGGTAGTGGTGATTCCCGACCCGCAGGGCGGGCTGATCTACCAGATCCAGGCTTCGGCGATCACGGAGCGCAATGGCGTCGATATTCGACAGCAGTTGCAGCACATTGTTGAGCCGATCTCCGGGGCAGTCAGCATCACACGGTACGAGGCGGTGAAGGACGCTTCGGGACGCGTGCAAAGTTACAAAGTTTGGGTCGAGAAGGAGTAGAGCGACAGGTTGAGGATTCAGCACACCAGAGCCGTGCTCACAACGCTGATGGTTGGCCTGCTTTCGGCTGGCGCGTGGGCGCAGAATTCGGCGGGAGTGGACCGTGTTCTGACCGAAATGGACGCGGCGGCCAAGAACTTTCGCAGCACAGAAGCCACCTTCGTCTGGGACCAATACCAGAAAGTCATCGACGAAACCGACACGCAGAAAGGGAAGATTTATTTCCGCCGCCAGGACGACGAAACCCAGATGGCGGCCGACATTGCGGAGCCAGACAAGAAATATGTCGTTTATAGCGGCGGAAAAGTGCAGGTGTACCAGCCCAAAATCGATCAGGTAACCGAATACAATCCCGGCAAGAGCCGCGCCGACCTCGAGAGTTTCCTGGTGCTCGGCTTCGGCGGCAGCGGGCATGATCTGCTCAAGTCGTACGATGTGAAATATCTGGGAACGGAGACCGTCAACGGCACCGAGGCGGCCAAACTGGAGTTGATCCCCAAGTCGCCGCGCTTGCGCAACAATGTCGCGCGCATTCTGCTGTGGATCGATCCGGCCCGCGGAGTCTCGCTGCAGCAACAGTTTTTCGAGCCTAGCGGCGACTATCGTCTGGCCAAGTATTCCGAGATCCAGATCAACCACAAGCTCCCCGACAACGCTTTCAAACTGAAGACAACCGGCAAAACGCGGTTCATCTCCCCGCAAGGATAGGAAAATCACGGAAGAACGCGGCGAATCGCGCGAAGCGGCAGAATCAAGCTGAAAAAGGAGTGGGCTGACTATATACTGCTCGAAACGGCAGCATTCAGCATTCAGCAAACCGCGGTTGCAGCCGAGAGCAAAAGGTCGAAGGACTGAATGCTGATTGCTGACTGCTGAGGGCTAGAAAGAGTTTTCATGGCGAAAGTTTTTACGATTCCGGTTCCTCCCGACCTGGGGAGAAAAAAACGCGAGCGCACTTCCGACAGCCGCTACGTGGATGGCCAGAAGATGCTGGTTGAAGCCATGAAGTATTTGGCGCAGTCGGACAAAGATGGCAACCGCTCCGCCATCGAACTGCTCTCCGAGCACGTGCGCACGAAGTTCCGCATGACCGACTCGCCGCTCGGGTAGAGTCGAGTACACACTTTACATGAGTTCGCAGCGTGTTTGAGCACGTCTATTGATCTGCCAGGAGTCCGTCCGTGTCAATTTATTGTTTTTTCTGATCACCTTGTATTGACTTTCCCGCAAAGCTCAATAGACTTGTCGCCACATACGCGCTCCGAATGCACTTTCGTCGTTCGCGGCGTCAGAGGGCTCAGCGCTTCGAGCGCGGTCGAGTTCGCCGTGTCGAATGGAATGTCGTTGAAAGCGCTGAAGACCTCCCAGCGGAACTGCAAGAGTGAGCTGGAATCCCGGGCAATTTCGGGTCGTGCTGGTGCTGATCGAGACCGTCGGGGGCGGCTCAGATGGAACTCGGTTCAAGCAACGCACAGGAGGCAAGACGGGTGTACAATGCGGGGCATTTTAGAAGTCAACAAGGAAATCCGTGGTAAAGGAGTCTCCCATGCGTTCAGGCTCAGGTGTAGTTACGTTGTTGGTTGGGTTTTTCCTCGCCGTCAGCATTCTGGCTTCTGCTCAGTCGGCAACTACGTCCCTGCGCGGCACGATCACCGATCCCAAAGGGGCGGTTCTGCAGGGCGCAACCGTCACACTCAACAATCCTGCGACGGGGTATTCGCGAACCGCCAAATCGGGTAACGACGGTGCGTATCAATTTATCGAGGTCCCACCAGCAACCTACACGCTGACTGTGGCCGCCACGGGGTTCGCAGTCCTGTAAGGAGGAAGGCGTGCGGCTCATGGTGAGCACTCCGGCCACGCTCAACTTCACGATGGTGGTTCAAGGCCAGACGGTAACGGTCGAGGTTAGTGGCACGGCGCCACTGGTGAACACCACGGATGCGACACTGGGCCACGCCTTCGGGACCGAGAAACTGGAGAGCCTGCCGTTCGAGGGGCGGGACCCGGTCGGCATTTTGAGCCTGCAGCCCGGTGTGGTTTTTATCGCTCCCAAGGACGTGGTTAAGGAAGGCACAGACAGCCGTGGGGGCTCCGTGAATGGCGCTCGCAGCGACCAGACGAATGTGACCCTCGATGGGGTAGACAACAATGACCAACTACTAGGGCTTGCGTTTCAGGGGGCTGTCCGTTCTACCCTGGACTCGCTTCAGGAATTCAGGGTTACCACCAGTAATTCCAATGCCGATTCGGGCCGCTCGTCCGGTGCACAGGTGAGCCTGGTGACCAAGAGCGGGACCAACCGCTTCCACGGCTCGGCTTACGAATATAACCGCTCCAAGATAGGCGAGGCCAACGATTGGTTCAATAAGAAATCCCAATTGGAGTCAGGGCTTCCGAATGAACCTCCGCATCTTGTACGCAACACCTTCGGAGCAACCGTTGGCGGACCTATTGTTAAGGACCGCGTCTTTTTTTTCGCGGCGTATGAGGGTCAGAGAACGCACGAAAACCAGCAAATCACGCGCATCGTACCCAGCGACGATCTGCGCAATGGGATTGTGAGCTACGTTTGCAACGCGACCGATCCTAATTGTCCAGCCGGTGGCATTTTCACGTTGCAAGCGTCTGATTTGGCGAAGCTCGATCCTAACTGCAGCACTCCCGTGCCGGGATTTCCCAGTGGGACGTGCCCACTAGGTCCCGGCCCCAATTCTGCTGTTATGGCCATCTTCAAGCAATATCCATCACCCAATACGGATTCGGTAGGAGACGGCCTGAATTATCGTGGTTTCACCTTCTCTGGTCCCGCGCCCAGAAAGACCGATACCTACATAGCCAAGCTCGATTTTAACCTGACGCAAAATGGCAACCATCGGGTTTTCGTGCGTGGCGGATTGAACAACGACCATGGTGCCCTGCCGAATGAAAGTGTTTCGCAAACCGGAGACGCCGGACCGGAGTTTCCCGGGCTGCCGACCAACTTGATCGGGCTTAACAACTCCAAAGGCCTGACGGTCGGGTACACGGCGCTGCTGCGCAATAACCTCATCAACAACTTCCGATACGGCTTCATCCGACAAGGAACGGGTTCTGTGGGGCTGAAGGATCAGCACTTTGTGCACTTCCGCGGACTGGACAACATTCAAGGGTTTGACACTTCCCTCAGCACCCACGTGCCCGTACACAACTTTGTCGATGACGTGAGCTGGACCAGAGGTAAACACAACCTGCAATTCGGCGGCAATTACCGGAGGATCGATAACATCCGGTCATCCGATTCCACGTCGTTCTTTACGGCTACGACCAACGTGTCGTGGCTGGACAATGCGGCCATCGCCAATAAGAAATCGAGCTTGGATCCTGCAGCCCCCCAGTTCGCCTCGCTCAGCTTTCCGGCGGTGGCTGGCGCCTTCTCCAGTTCCTATGATTCCCCGGTTGCAGCATTGGTGGGGCTAGTCACCGAGGTTGACGCGAACTACAACCTCACTAAGACTCTTAGCGTGCTGCCTGAAGGCGCCTTTGTGCCGCGTCATTTCCGGGCCAACGAGTTCGAGTTGTATGGCCAGGATACCTGGCGCGTCACCCCCAACTTTACCCTGACTTTCGGCGCGCGCTACACCCTGCTGCAACCGCCGTACGAGACAACCGGTACCCAGGTCGCGCCTTCGGTGAGCCTGCATGACTGGTTCAATAAGCGCGGGCAGGCCATGCTCGCCGGCCAGACCTATGCTCCCGTCGTGCAGTTCAATCTCTCCGGACAGGCCAACGGGAAGCAACCCTATTGGGCCTGGGACTACAAGAACATTGCGCCCCGCATCGCCTTCGCATGGTCGCCCAGTTCCGATAGCGGCATGCTCCATAAGCTCTTTGGGGGAGCCGGCAAGACCTCCATTCGTGGCGGTTATGGTATCTACTACGACCATTTCGGGGAAGGAATCACCAACACCTTTGATCGCCAGGGATCGTTTGGTTTAACCACCACCATATCGAATCCAGCGGCGGTGCAGGACGTGGATACTGCTGCTCGTTTCAGCGACCTGTTCACAATCCCCACGCAAAGCGCGCAGACAACCTCCGACTGCCCGGTCTCGCCATGTTCGATCGTGGCGCCGCCGCCTAGTGGGACTTTTCCGGTCACGCCGCCGACCACTGCATTTGCGATCACCTGGGGGTTGGACGACAAGCTCAAGACCCCGTACTCTCACGTGATCGACTTTTCCATCACGCGCGAACTTCCTCACGGCTTTGTGGTTGAGGGTTCTTACGTGGGACGGATGGCTCACCGGCTACTGCAAGAAGAAGATCTGGCCATGCCATTGGACATCGTGGATCCCGCGTCAAAAACGGACTACTTCGCCGCGGCGACCGCGCTTACCAAAGCGGCAAACGCGGGCACCGATATCAACAGCCTGTCGCCCATTCCGTACTGGGAGAACCTGTTCCCGGCAGCAGCAGGAAATCTGGGCTTCGGGCCGCCGGGTAATCCAGGTAATTTGGGCTGCGCACCTGGTAACGATGCAAACGCGACCAACTACACAGCAACGCAGGCAATGTACGACATGTACTCTTGCTTCGCGGGGAATGAGACCACAGGTCTGTTTGTTGCCGACCTGCTGTGCTTACCGGCCTGTTCCCAGCTGGCTGGTCAGCCAGCCGGCGGACAGCCCTTCAACTTTTTCGACAACCAGTGGTCGTCACTGTACGCTTGGCGAAGCGTGGGAAACAGTAACTATCATGCCGCCCAATTCAGCCTACGGCATGTCATGACACATGGCCTGCAGTTTGATCTCAACTACACTTTTTCCAAGTCGATTGACGTGGGATCCAACGCAGAGCGCATCAACCAGTTCGAGGGCGGAGGTTTCGCCAGCCAGATTATCAACTCATGGTCGCCCAAACAGTTGCGTGCCGTTTCCGATTTCGACACCCGGCACCAGATCAACGCCAACTGGGTATACGAGCTTCCCTTTGGGCGCGGCAAAGCCTATGCCTCCGGAATGAGTCGCTGGGCGAATGCTATTGTTGGCGGCTGGCAGTTCTCCGGTTTGCTGCGCTGGAGTAGCGGGTTGCCCTTCACAATCGGCCCTGGTCTTGGTTTCTGGGCAACCAACTGGGAACTGACCTCGTCCGCGGTCATGAACGGCCGACGGCCCAAAACGGGCACATACATCGTCAACGGCCAGCCCAACGTGTTCAAGGATCCCGCCACCGCCATCCAGGCTTTCCGGTTCGCCTTCCCGGGCGAGTCGGGACAACGGAACGAACTGCGCGGTCCGGGCATCTTCGGACTCGATACCGGACTCGGTAAATCTTGGAAGATCACCGAGTCTCAAGCGTTGAAGTTCACCTGGGAGGTGTTCAACGCGACGAACTCAGTTCGCTTTGACGCTGCTAGCGGAAACGCAGCCTTAGCCAACAGCACCTCGTTCGGCAACTTCATCCAGACGCTGAGTCAGAAGCGCGTCATGCAGTTCGCTTTGCGCTACAGCTTCTGATTCGGGGCGCTTAGTTTGTGCGTGAGAGGAGGGCCTCGCCGCATTGCTGGCCACGATTTGCTCTTGCGGCGCACAAGGAACGCGAATTGAACTGCTTTCCGAGCACGTCCGCACAAAGTTCCGCATGACCGACTCGCCGCTCGGGTAAGTGAAATACAACACCTCACATGAGTTCGCAGCATGTTTCAGCGTGTCTATTGAGCTGACCAGGGGTCAGCTCGTGTCATTTTAGGGCTATTTCTGATCACCGCGTATTGACTTTCTCGCGCAGCCCAATAGACTAGTCGGCACACACGCTCCGAATGCGGTTCTTTCGTTCGCGACGTCAGAGGGGGCATTTTATGCGGTTTTCGCGATTCTTGTCCGCCGTTCGATTTCTGTCTCTTGCATTCGCTTTCAGTTCTGCATTGCTGGCGCAGACGATCACCGGAACGATCTCCGGCGATGTGACCGACAGTACCGGTGCCGTGGTGCCGGGTGCGACTATCACCGCGCAAAACATCGGCACCAGCGAGACACGCACTGCGACCACCACCGGCACCGGCAGCTATCGCATCCCGGATCTTGCCATTGGCAAGTACAAGGTCAGTGCCAGCGCGCAAGGTTTCAAGACCGTCGTGCGGACGGCGGAGGTCGCCACCGGAGCGGTGACTCACTCTGACTTTGCACTCCAGGTCGGACAACGCACCGATACGGTTGAGGTGGAAGGCAGCGCGCCCCTGGTGGACCTCTCGCCGAACAACAACAACTACGTTGACAGCGAAAAGATCGAGAACGTTCCCATCAACGGGCGGGATTTCAATTCGCTGCTGGCGATTACTCCCGGCGTGCAGCGCGATCCGGGAGGCGGATTCCTCGCCATCAGCATCAACGGTGCGCGGACAACGTCCAACAACTACTTTATTGACGGTCTTTACAACAACGACCGTTACTACGGCGACTCGGCCATCAACCAGACCGGCATTCTCGGTATCCCGGCGGTTACGTTCCCGCCGGATGCCATCGAGGAATTGAGCGTGCAGGAGACACCCTCTGCAGAGTTTGGCGTCAAGGGCGGGGCGCCGATCTTGCTGAACATGAAGAGCGGCACCAACACCTGGCACGGAGGAGCGACTTGGGTGAACCACAACGGGATTGGCGATGCGGATAACTATTTCGCTAACCATAATTCCGACAACTGTCAGGGACCCGGTGAGTGCCGCCCGACTCCCATCCACAACAACCAGTTTCACGCCAACACCGGCGGGCCGATCATTAGGGACAAGGCCTTCTTCTTCCTGTTCTACGAAGGCCAACGCAACAAGTCCGAATCGATCAAAAGCAGGAGGGTTCCCACCCAATTCGCGATTGACGCGGCGAAGGCGGACATCGCGGCCAACGGTCTGAACATTGATCCGGTCGGACAAGCCTTGTTGGACTATTTCCCAGTGGACACAAATCCCGCCGATCAGAATCCCGAAGTGCCTCCAGGCGTTGATCCCAAGGATGTTCCCGGTTTGGATGGCGTCGGCCTTTTCACCCAGCACACTCCGAGCACAGCCAGCAATAACGAGTTCGGAGTCAAGTTCGATTACAAGCTCAATCAGAACAATTCGGTGGCCGTGCGCTACATTTTTGGGGACAGCTTGCAAAACGGTCCGCCATTCGCCGGCCTTCCGCCAAATCCGAACTTCCAGCAAAATTTGTTCAACTCGATTGCTCCCTCGCGCGCGCAGATGGCAGGTGTCAGTTGGACATGGAACATTGGGAATAACAAGATTCTGGAAAGCCGCCTCGGGTACACTCGATTTGCGCAGCTCATTGATGTCAACAATAAGATCGATCCCAAGACGGTGGGACAGTCGATTGATCCCAATAGTCTCGGAATTGACACGGGTCCACTCGGTGCTGCCGATTTTGGCATTCCTTATGTGTACATGTATCACCTCGGGTACGGTGGATACGTCGGCGGAGTGCAGGGCTATCCTCTGGTGACCCGTCCGGACGCCACTTGGGATTGGTCGGAACATTTCTCCTGGGTGAAAGGAAATCACACCATAAAATTGGGCGGAAACTTCCAGCGCGCCTATACCAATAGCATTCGGAACGAGGCCCGAACTGGCCTGACGGTCGGATACTTCAGTTACTACGCACCCTATGGCATCTCTCCGGGGTATTACGGCTATGGCGAGGATGTGCAAAACGATGTTGAGCAGTTGCTGCTGGGCAAGGCTGATTTTGCGAGTCGCAGCTTCGGCGACACCCACCGCCATATCACGCAGAACAGCATTGGCTTCTACGCACAGGACGACTGGAAAATAAAACCTCGTCTAACGCTGAACTACGGTTTGCGTTATGAAATCAACGGAACGGTGCGGGATACCGACAACCTGGAAGCGGTGTTCGACCCGGCGAAGAATTTTCTCAAGGTGGGCAAGGACGTCGGAGCAATCCATAACGTGGACCACGGCGACTTTGGGCCACATGTGGGTTTTGCCTGGGACGTTTTTGGGAACGGCAAAACCGCAGTCCGGGGTGGCTACTCCCTGACGTACGACGTAGCCAATTTCGGAGCCTTAGCCTCGCCCTATTCTTTCTCCCACGCCCATACCGGAGTCTTTACGCAGGCAAATCTGGGATTTTTCAACGTCAACAATGCTTCGGATGCGGGCGTTGGTCTCAGCAGTACTCTTCCTAATGATCCGGCTGCGACGTGTTTTGATTCCGATCCCTTAGTGAGATCGGGCGATTACGTCTGCTTCGACGCGGCGGTGAATGGCTCATTGTTTGGTGTGACAGCATCAACCGGAGTCGCTCCGTTCAACGCGTTCAGTGTGGTCCGGAATTTCAAGACTCCTCGATATCACAACTTCAATTTGAGCGTTCAGAGAGAACTGCTGAGAAACAACGTTCTCACGGTGACCTACTCGGGCCAGCGTGGTCGAGACTTGATACTCTATTACGACGCCAATGCTTCGCCCATCGGAAGTATCGACCCGGTACTTGGTGGGGTGTGCTCGTCAGAAGCAGCATGCGATCCTGATCGACCGCTGTCAAGCGTATTTCTGGATCCCGTGACCGGAGGTCCATTGATACGGCATCTGATCACCGCGACAAACGCAGGCACATCCCAATACGACAGCCTGCAAGTTTCTTACAACCAGCGCGCCTGGCATGGTCTGGATACTCAGTACAACCTGACTTGGAGCAAGTGTTTCGACTTGAATTCGGTGAATCGTGGCGGCCAGGGCAACTATCCGCAAATCAACAATGACAATCCGGTGGGCAGCCCGGACTTGGCCCATCCGAATTTTCGAGATAACCGCGGTCTCTGCGACCACGACGTTCGCCTCAACTTCAACGTTGGCGGAGTTTACGACCTTCCTGCTATCCCACACCTCGGCAAGTTTGCTGGCAAAGGTTGGCAGTTGAGCACCATTTACACAGCGCTCAGTGGCCATCCGTTCAGTGTTTTTAAGAACGGCAGCGGTGATCCATCTGGGCAGGGATTGACTGGTACTGCGATACGCGGGAACTTTGGCGGTGGTCCCATTATTTACAACACACGCAATCCGGACGCGTATCTAGTGGCTAGTTTCGTTACTCCTGACGACGGCACGGTCGGAAACACGCCCCGCAACTTTCTGATCTCGCCGGGTCTGAGTCAGTGGGACATGACTTTGGCCAAGAACACCAAAATTAATGAGCGAGTGAGCGTGGAATTGCGTTGGGAGGTGTACAACGTCCTGAACCGGGCGAATTTCTCTCGCTTCAGCTTCGACAATGGTATTAACGACAGCGGGTTCGGTACGCTGGCGGAGACGCCGGATGTGGCCGCTGGCAACCCGGTGATTGCGCAAGGGGGCCCAAGAAACATGAATCTGGCCATTAAGATCAAGTTCTAGGTGCCGAGCAAGCCGAGGAGTCTGCCTATGGTAGACTCCTTTTTTCTTGCTTTCGTTATGTCGTTTCCCCGGCGGCTGTTTGAGATCTTACTTTTCGGTAGTTCCGCACTGGCCGCCTCCGCTCCCGCCCCTCATTCCCACGATTTCCGCCCCAACATCCTCCTCATCACCCTCGATACCACGCGCGCCGATCGCATGGGCTTCCTGGGTTCGAAGCGCGGCCTCACGCCCAACCTCGATGCCATGGCTCAACAGGGCGTTGTATTCACCCGCGCCTACTCTCACGTTCCCATCACAACGGCATCGCACACCACGATCCTTACCGGCACCTATCCGCAGTTCAATCACGTGAATGATTTTGGAATCCCGCTTTCCTCGCGGCTGCCGTATCTTCCCGATCTGCTGCGCGCGCAGGGATATCACACCGGAGCGTTCGTCGGCTCGCTGATTCTCGATCCACTCGACGGAACTGCGCCCGGCTTCGATCGTGGATTCGAGGTTTACGATGCTGGTTTCCATCTGCGTCGCCACGGCGCCGACCGCTACAAATCTGTCGAACGCCGGGCCGGGGATGTCGTGAATCATGCGCTCGGCTGGCTCAGCCAGTTGCCGAATGGACCGTTCTTTCTGTGGGTCCATCTCTACGACGCGCACGATCCCTACGATCCACCGGCGCCGTTCAAAGCTCGTTTTTCTGCGCAGCCTTACGACGGAGAAATTGCGTACGCCGACGCGTCCGTCGGCAAGCTGCTCGATGAGCTGCGCAAGCACGGTCTCTACGACGAGACTCTGATTGCCGTGATGGCAGATCACGGCGAATCGCTCGGCGCTCATGGCGAGAACACGCACGGAATCTTTCTCTACGACGAAACGCTCCACGTGCCACTACTCTTCAAGCTGCCGGCCAGCCACGCCGCGGGCAGGCGCGTCGATACGCGTGCGCGTTTGGTGGATGTCGCGCCGACTCTCCTGCAAGAGATGGGAATCCCCATCCCGAAAGAGATGCAGGGGGAATCGTTGTCAGCGTTGCTGAAGCCGGTAGCCAAGGGGCCTGGCGCTGCGACTCCTGACGAGCGGTCCGCATATGCGGAGACCGACTACCCGCATCGCGCATTTGGATGGAGTTCGCTGCGTGCCCTGCGAACCGGGAAGTATCTCTACATTCGAGCTCCGGAACGCGAACTGTACAACCAGGTTGCCGATCCTGAGGCGGCGCACAACCTGGCTCCCGGCGCGAAGGCCGTGGCCGACACCATCGGCTCCCAGCTCGACGAGTTTCGTTCCAAGACCAGCCAGACTCTGGTTGAGCTGGCAAAACCGGACGCCGAGCAGATGCAGAAGCTGCAAGCGCTCGGTTATGTAGCGTCTGCTTCGAGCGAAGCGCGTGACAGCGAGAAGCTCGGCGGCGCCGACCCGAAGACGAAGATTCAAGTTTCCAACTTGCTGCACGACGCCATGTTTGACGTGGAAGATGGGCGCTACGAAGAGGCCATCCCGCTGTTGAAGCGGGCCCTGGCGGAGCAGCCCGACCTTCCCGTGGCCAACATGCAATATGGGATTGCCCAAGCGCGTCTTAAGAATTACGCAGAGGCGATAGGCCCTCTCCAGAAGGCAGTCCAGTTGATGCCGGACAACGGATTGGGGCACTACGAACTCGGACTGGCTTTGTTTGAAACGGGAGACTGGAAAGGCGCTGCGCCGCAGTTCGAAGCCGCCGTGGCGCGAGCTCCGAAATGGGCGGACGCGCAATTCTCGCTGGCCTCGGTGTACGCTCGCATTGATCGCGTGCCGGAGGCAATCGAGCATCTGGATATTTGCCTCGGTCTCGATCCCGGGCACTATCGCGCCAACCTGTTGCGCGGGCGAATCTTTTCACTTCACCACAAGCCGGCCGAAGCTCTGCCAAACCTGAAGAAAGCAGTCGAGGTACAGCCGGATTCGCGCGAGGCCCATCTTTTCCTGGCGGACGCTTACGAGCAGATGGGAGATGCGGCGAAGGCGGCCCAGGAGAGAGCGCTGGCGCGACAGCGCTGACCGGCAGTTTTGTCGCGGGGTTCAATCCCGCGTGCCGGGATCGACTCGCTTAGACCTGTTCCGAGCGCGGCCGCCAGCCCGAGGCGAACTTGGCAGCGAAAAGAATTATTACGGGATAACACTCCAACGTATAGCGCGGCTCGGGGTTCTCAAGAGTGCCCAGGAATGCGGAGCGGAGAACGACAAAACCAAGCAGCATTCCGGCGTAGCGGACCGCAGATGGTCTCCAGGCCATTCCCAGCAGGGCGCTCACCACGTAAGCGAGATTGAGCAGGCCGACGCCGACGGCGATGATCGAACCCTTGGGATCGTCGTTGAACTCCCACCAGCGCACGTCCGACGGCAGGAGTTCCGTTCGCGGGCGGAGCCACAAGTCCGCAATGCGCAACGCCGGCAGCACGACGTAATAGCGGATGGGATGATCGCGAACGCGCTCGGCTGCCAGTTGGGCGAAGCGCGCGTCCAGTTCCGGCGTCAGGTCATGGGACTCGTTGTAGTCGGCGATGAGGGCCAGGGTTGCGTCGCGCTGCGGCGGCTCGAGGGCGCGTGCCGGCAGCTTCTCCGGATCAATCTTTTCACCCGGTACGTTCCAGTAGACTTCCTCAACTGAAGCGTAGTCCACAATCCACGTCCCGACCCAGCGATTGAAGCCGCGTGGAGCCAGTTCGTCCTGCTCGGTGGCGTAACGCGGGGCGAGCGGCTGGAAATGGTGGAGGGTGCGGAGATTGCGGATCGTCCACGGCACTAGTGGAGCCAGCGCGCACAGGCTGAGGAGGATGCCCGCTTTCAACACAGGAAGGATGCTCGTGTGTTCCCGATTGCGCTTCCACAGCTGGACTGCCAAGTAGAGGCCGACGGCTGCCAGCACGATGCCGCCATCGGGACGCAGCAGAATGCACGCGGCGATGGATGCGCCCGCGGCGGCCCAGGGTCTCCAAAGGGTGCGGCCTTGATGCCAATGATCGAGGGCCGCGACTGCACAATCCAGCGCCAGCGTCGTGAAGAAGACTTCCAGCGTTTCGGTCAGGACTGCCGTCGAATAGTTCGCCAGAAAAGGGCAAAGGGCCGTGAAGGCGAAGGCGATCCGCGCGGCCTGCGCGGAAACGGTTCGGCGCGCCAGGTCTGCGAGGATCAGACAGGTGCCCAGGTCCGCCACCATCTGCACCAGCATGACAGCGCGAAAGTTGCCTACTCCAAACAGAGCGAAGATGGCAGCCAGAAAAGCGGGATAGCCCGGCAGGCGTGCATCGGTGGGCACAATTTCGCCGGACTGGGTCGTCCCGTAAATACCGTGCTGCAACCAGTTGGTGGCGAGGTCGGCATAGATGCGGGAGTCGTCGGTGATGGCAGGGAAGTAAACGAAGAACATCAGCCGCAGCGCCAGCCCTGCCAGAGCGATTCCCAGAAAGAACCGGCGATGTTGGCGCGCCAGGCTGAGCACGCTCGCAATATATCGCGAACGGCGGGACAGCGCAGCAATTCGCCCCTTAGCGTTCTGCGCGCGGCCAGCTCCGGTTGTTTGCCGATGCCATCAGTGTCGATCAGGGAATTCGACAGATCCAGAATCAGTGGCCGAACCGTGCGCGGATGAGGCCGATGATGATTCCGCCGAGCGCTCCCATGCCGAGAATCGGTGCGTAGGATTTGGTGACAACGGCACTGGGCAGGCTGACCAGCAAAGCCACAATCAATCCAATGGCCCAGCCCGGCAGGGGCAGATCCACCACGCAAATCAGGAATCCGATGGCGAAGCGGTCAAGGAAGGCTCCCGTAATCGCAACCCGTTTATCGGGGAAGGACATGGGCAGCATCAGGGCAGCGTCCAGCAGTCCAAACACCACTCCACAGATGACACCGAGCGTGATTCTGTTCATCGGCCCGATACTCTTTCACCAACCCGGCTTTTCGTCAACCGTTTCCACACCCAGGCAGGGCGGTTTGACCCTTTCCCCACGCGTCTTTACGATGAAGGAGCAGACTGCGCGATGCCGAAACAGGTCTTTTACGATCCCGAGCAGGCCCGCTGGAAGCGAATCCGGCGGGTCTTCGACGCGGCCGCCGTTGCTCTTACGCTGCTGTTGATTTTCTTTATCTATACCGCGCTGCGCAGCGAGCCGCTGCCCGATCTCTCGCTGGCGACGGAAAAGCGGCCCTACCACGCGCTCAAAGAAAGGGAAAAGGAGAAGGCCCGCGAGAAGCGACGCTTGGCCGCTCTGGCCCGCGCCGGACATCGCCGGCACTCCCGTAAAGCGCCCTCCCAGATCAAACTGAACTCCGAAGAAGGCATTCGTGCTGCATTCTATGTCTCCTGGGACGCCGCGAGCTTTTCTTCCTTGCGTGAGTATGCCCGTCAGATCGATCTGCTTTTCCCGGTGTGGCTGCAGGTCTTGACGCCCGACGGTCACCTGCAAGGCGTGGATCCGGAAACCAACAAAATGTTTGATGTGGTCCACGGTCAGACACTCCATTCCGTGGATGATCGCGTGATGCCATTCTTGAAGTCGGAAGGCACCAGCGTGGATGTCTTTCCGGTGGTGCAGAACTTCGACGGCACCGACTTCGTCCCCGGGATTGCCGATTTCCTCAACGACCCGGAAGCCCGCGCCCGTTTCCGCCGCGAGATCGGTTTGTTCTTGGCCTCCGATCATTACAAGGGATTGATGGTGGACTTCGAATCTTTCCCCAAGAAGGGTCAGCCGGGATATGTCGCGTTGCTGCGGGAACTTTCTTCGGACCTGCACGCCCAGGGAATGAAGCTGTACGCCAGCGTGCAAGTGCGCAATGAAGATTACGATTATGCGGCCATTTCGTCCGCCGTCGACGGTGTCGTCATCATGAACTACGACGAACACTATCCCGGCGGAACTCCTGGTCCCGTGGCCTCCCAGGAGTGGTTTGCGTCGAACGTGCAGGCCGCGCTGAAGATCATCCCGAAGGAGAAGCTCATTTGCGCGATCGGCAATTACGGCTACGACTGGGTGCAAAAGCCGGAGAAAGGTAAGCTGCCGCCCGGACTCGCCGACAAGAACGTGTCGGTGCAGGATGCCTGGCTGGGCTCGCGGGATTCCGAAGAAGACATCGACTTCGATGGCGACAGCCTGAACCCGCACTTCAGCTATCTCGATGAGCAGAACCTGCGGCACGACGTCTGGTTTCTGGATGCGGTGACGGCCCTAAACCAGATGCGTTCCGCGCAGACCCTTGGCATCAACACTTTCGCCTTGTGGCGTCTGGGGGCCGAAGACCGCTCATTGTGGCGAGTCTGGGACGTGCCCGGGGAAGCGGCGGCGGTGGATAAGCTGCGCGAAGTTCCGCCCGGCCAGGATGTGGACATGGAGGGGGAGGGTGAAATCCTGCGCATCGAGGCGCGCCCCGCCGATGGGCGGCGCGATCTCACCACTGACGCCTCGACCGGGCTGATCGATGGGGAAACGTTCAAGTCGCTGCCGGAGCCTTATCGCGTCGCGCGTTATGGCGCGAGCAAGAAGCAACTCTCGATTACCTTTGATGACGGCCCCGATCCCGAGTGGACGCCGAAGATTCTCGATGTCCTGAAGCGCGAACATGCTCCCGCGACTTTCTTTCTGATTGGAATTCAGGCGGATAAGTTTGGAGGCTTGACCAGCCGCATCTATCGCGAGGGGCACGAAATCGGCAATCACACTTTTACGCATCCCGACATCAGCAACATTGGCTCCCGCTACATGCAGGTCGAGTTGAACCTGACTGAGCGCCTGTTCGCCAGCCAGTTGGGGATCCGCACGGTTCTGTTTCGTCCGCCCTACTCGATTGATCAGGAACCGGATACCGAAGATCAGGTGCGGCCACTCGAAATCACGCAGGACTTGGGATACATCACCGTCGGCAACAAGATCGATCCCAACGATTGGCGCGATGATCCGAAGCGCTCAGCGGAAGAAATCGCCGCCGCCGTGCTGGCCCATTTGCCCCCCTGCCGTCTCTATGATCAGGGTTGCGGCAACATCATTTTGTTGCATGACGGGGGCGGCGACCGCGCCAAAACTGTGCTGGCGCTGCCCCTGATCATCGAAGGCGCCCGCGCTCGCGGATTCGAGTTCGTTCCCGTTTACCGGCTGCTCGGAAAGACCAAGGCTGACGTAATGCCGCCACTGCGCGCCAATGAGTTTTGGTCAGCCCGGCTGAACGGAATCGGTTTCTGGCTGATTCCCGCGACTCTTACTGGCATTGCCACCATCTTTTTCTTGGGCGACGTGCTCATGACGGGGCGGCTGATCTCGATCGGCGTGCTCGCAATTTACGATCGCCTGCGCTCGCGCGTTTATGGAACTCCCGCTCAGCTAGCGGCTTACAGGCCCAAGGTTGCGGTGTTGATTCCCGCTTATAACGAGGAGAAGGTGATCGAACGTACCATCCAGGGAGCGCTCGATTCCGACTATCCCAACCTGCGCGTGATTGTCATTGACGACGGTTCCAAGGACCGCACCCTGGATGTTGTTCGAAGAGCATTCCGAGCCGAAGAGGCGGCCGGCCCGGTAGTAATTCTCACCAAGCCAAACAGCGGCAAGGCCGACGCACTGAACTTTGGTCTCGAGCACATCCGCGAGGCCGAGATCTTTATTGGCATCGACGCTGACACCATCATTGCTCCCGACGCCATCTCCAGGCTGGTGCCCCACTTCCTGAACCCGAGAGTGGGAGCGGTGGCTGGCAATGCCAAAGTCGGCAACCGCGTAAACCTGTGGACGCGCTGGCAGGCCCTGGAATACATCACCAGCCAGAACTTCGAGCGGCGTGCCCTCAACACGATGGGCGCAGTGAGCGTCGTACCGGGTGCAATCGGGGCCTGGCGCGTTGACGCCGTGCGCGCAGCGGGCGGCTTCCATGTGGATACCGTGGCCGAAGATGCCGACCTTACCATGGCGTTGCTTCGCAACGGCTACCGCGTCGAATACGAAGACCTCGCGCTCGCCTTTACGGAAGCCCCGACTAACGCCAACAGCCTCATGCGCCAACGCTTCCGTTGGTCATTCGGAATTTTGCAGGCGGTCTGGAAGCATCACGGCGTCTTTGCGCGCAAAGGAGTTCTCGGATGGGTCGCGCTGCCCAACATCCTCATCTTTCAGATTCTGTTGCCGCTGGTCTCACCTTTCATTGATCTGGGTTTTGTAATTGGCACGCTCTTGTATCTGTATCAGAGGTTTTTCCATCCGGAATCGGCGGATCCGGCGGACTTCCAGCGCCTGCTGATTTTCTTCGCTGTCTTCCTGGTCATTGACTTCATTGCTTCTGCGATCGCCTTCCTTCTCGAGCGCCGTCGGCCCGAAGCCCGCGAAGACGGCTGGCTGCTCAGCCAGGTCTGGCTGCAGCGTTTCGCTTATCGGCAACTGTTTTCTGTAGTTCTGCTCAGGACTCTGAAACGCGCGATCCAGGGCCGTCCCTTTGCCTGGGACAAGCTGGAGCGCACGGCTGCGGTTAAGTACGTCCGCGCCCAACGCCGCGACTCGGTGAATGTCCCGTAGAAGGGCGACCCTGGTATAGGGTGTAAAATATAAGGGAACGCCCTACCACCCAAGCTCCCAGATTCGAAAGGATTATTCCTATGGCAACCCTCGAAGCTCCCCCGCGCCCGCGAGTCGATTTGCATGCAGGGCCATTCGTCACTGAGCCATTTTTTGACTTCAGCCGCGAAGAGAATGCGCGCAAGATGCGCGCCGCCATCGAGAAAGTGCGCGGCCAGCTGGGCCGCGAATATGACCTGATCATCGGCGGCAAGCGCATCAAGACCACCGACAACATCCGCTCGCTCAATCCTTCCAAACCCTCGCAAGTAGTCGGAGTTCATCAGAAGGCCGGCAAGGATCATGTCGAGCCTGCCATGCAGGCGGCCTTGAAGGCGTTCGAAAGCTGGAGCCAGACTTCGGTCGAGGAGCGCGCTTCGTTGCTCTTCCGTGCGGCCGATCTGCTGCGCGAACGCAAGATGGAATTCATGGCCTGGCTGGTGTTCGAAGTCTCGAAAAACTGGGCTGAGGCCGATGCCGATATTTCCGAGACCATCGACTTCTGCGAGTTCTACGCCCGTGAAGCGCTGCGCTTCGCCAAGGCCGAGACGCCCATCCAGTTGCCGGGCGAGCGCGACCACTTGATGTACATTCCGCTGGGCGTAGGCGCGGTGATTCCGCCGTGGAATTTCCCGTGCGCCATCATGGCCGGCATGACGCTGGCGTCGATCGTCAGCGGGAACACGGTGGTCCTGAAGCCGTCGAGCGACTCGCCGACGATTGCGGCGAAGTTTATCGAACTGCTGGAAGAAGCCGGCATGCCCGAGGGCGTGGTGAACTTCTGCCCCGGCGGTGGCGCCACCTTCGGCGATGCGATTGTCTCGCATCCCAAGACGCGCTATATCGCTTTCACCGGTTCGCGCGAAGTCGGATTGCACATCAACCAGTCTGCAGCCCAGCAGCAGCCCGGCCAGATGTGGATCAAACGCACTATCCTCGAAATGGGCGGCAAAGACGCCATCATCGTCGACGCGGATGCCGACCTCGACTCCGCAGTTGAAGGCGTTGCCCAAGCCGCTTTCGGCTTTCAGGGCCAGAAGTGTTCGGCCTGCTCGCGCGCCATCATCGACGAGCGCATCTACGACAAGTTCCTCGAGAAGCTGAAAGCGCGGGTCGAACGCATCACGATCGGCGATCCCGCCGAGAACGTGAACATGGGCGCAGTAATTAATGAAGGCTCGATGAAAGACATTTTGCGCTACATCGAGATCGGCAAGAAAGATGGACGCCTCATCACCGGCGGCGCCCGCGCCACGGAAGCGGGCGAAGGCTATTTCATCCAGCCAACCGTGATTGCCGACATTCCGGCGAAATCGACGCTCGAGCAGGAAGAGATCTTTGGGCCCGTGCTGGTGGTGACCAAGTCGCGCAACTTCGACCACGCGCTCGAAATCGCCAACGACACCGAGTTCGGACTCACCGGCGCCGTGTATTCAAGTTCACGCGAGAAACTTGACCGCGCCGTGCGCGAGTTCCACGTCGGCAACCTGTACCTGAACCGTAAGTGCACGGGCGCGATGGTAGGCGCGCACCCGTTCGGCGGGTTCAACATGTCCGGCACCGACTCCAAATCCGGCGGCCCGGACTACCTATACCTGTTCACGCAGGCAAAGAGTGTGGGCGAGAAGGTGTAGGGACGGGTCTTTGACCCGTCCAAGCCGGAGGCGAAAAGCCTCCGGCTTTCTTATTTCACCTCTCCGGCCAAATACATTTCCGCCACGCGGTCCGTGATCGGTCCCGGCTCGGCGTCGGCTTGGTTGATCAGCACGACAACTGTCAGCTTGTCATCCACATAGCGCGAGATGTGCGTCTTGAAACCCTGCCATGCGCCGCCATGTCCAATGACCTTATGGCCATTCTTGTTCTCAATGGACCAGCCGAAGCCGTAGTGATCCGGGTTGGGTTGACCGTTGCTGAGCTTGGCCACAGTCCACATCTGCTCCACGCTCGAACGCTTCAGCAGCTTTTCGGTGTAGAGCGCAGCGTCCCACTTGGCAAGATCAAGAATCGAAAAGTAGAGGCTGCCGTCGGCAGTCGTGTTGATCATGGGCGCAACCCACTCCTGATTCTTCAGTTCACCCTTTACGAGCCGGTAGCCCGCCGCCCGATTTGGAATGATGTCGGATTCGCTGATAATGCGAGTCGTGCTCATGTCGAGCGGCCGGAAGATTCGCTCCTGGAGAAAATCCCCGTAAAACTTGCCCGTGACTTTGTGGATCAGAATCCCGAGCGTGGCGTATCCCAGATTGGCGTAGCTCCATTTCGTGCCCGGCGGGAAGGCGAGCGGAATGCCCTCAACGATCTTGAGCACTTCGTCTTCGGTGTAGTCTTTGCGGAAATTGAAGCTTTTCGGGTAATCGGTGAAGCCGGCGGTATGGCTGAGCAACTTGCGGACGGTGACCTGTTTCCATGATGCGGGAGCATCCGGGAAGAATCTAGTCAGCGGGTCGTCGAGCCCGATCCTGCCCTCCTCGACCAGGATCATGACGGCGGTTGCCGTGAACTGCTTGCCCACCGAGCCCGACTGAAATACCGTCTCCGGCTTCACCGGAACCTGCAGCTCGACGTTCGCCAGCCCATATCCTTGCGTCCGGATCGGCTGACCGTTGCGGGCTACGAGCAACGACAAGCCCGGGATGTGATTTTTCTCCATTTCTGCGCGTACGTACTCGTCAACCGCATCTTCTGGCTGATCCGCGGCAGCGAGACTGATACACCAGGCCACGATCAGCGTGGGAACGGTCAAATGGCGAAGTTTCATTTTGAACCTCGGGTTCCAGAATGGCTTTCTACCCAAGGGACACATAGTAGCTTTACGCCGGCTTGCGCCGCGATATCTTTCTTGAGCGCACCACCGACACGCTCCTTCCGTTATGCGGGAAAGGGCAAGCATCACAGAATGTGACGTACCTCGAGATCAGAATGATCGCTGGGGAGGTTTCCATCCGTGTTGCGGCTCGATTACCTGTCCTGTATATTAACCGTCATTTCGACGATTCTGGTGGGGCGAAGGTTCTGGGAAGGCTGGATCCTGGCAGCCCTGAATAGCGTCATTATTTGTTTGATTGCGGTTCGCACGGCGCAAACGGGATTCATTCCTGCCAACTTGTTTTGCATCGTGCTCTACGGAATCAATCTGCGTTCCTGGCGCAGGCAGGGAGCCTCCTAGCCCGGGACTGCTACCGAGGCTCACAACCGGGCGCTCCAGAGTTGTTGCGGCATCTTGCTGAAAGTTTCTTGTGCCACGGATGGTCCGAAAGCAGCAACTTTCTCACGACGGTCATCACCAGATCCTGGTATTGATCCAAGGGTGATACCTGAGATTGATTCCCAAGGAGTCCGGTTCCGGACAATGTCGCCGGCAGGAACACCCGAGTCCGGGGCTCGGACTCCCGCCGAAGCGTAGCCCAGGTTGCCCGCACGATCTGGAGCTGGATATCTTCACCTCCCGCGCTTAACAGAAGCGAAGAATTCCAGTTGGGACTGAGTCTGACGGTTAGACTTCGCTCTACTTCACAGTTCCAGGGCACCCGCGCTCCACAGTCTAGAATTACTGGATTCTTGCGGGGTGCGATGTGGGAATCCGCCAAGGCCAGCACAGATCCGAAACCGAGGATCAAGATTGCGCGCCGCACTATGGTTACCTCGCGCTATTATGACGCATAACGCAAACGACTCGGCGGGTAGAGTTCGGTCCGGCTGTGATAGCTGCAATGGCAATTAGGACACTGCAATTGGAAGGCTGCCTGCGCCGATTTCTTGTGCTCCGGCGTAAAAAGCATGTCTGCCAGCCGTTTCTCGTGCAGATTTCCCAGCTTGAAGGTTACATAGCACATCTGCACCGTGCCGTCCGGACCTACCCATAACAGCTTGTAGCGGTCGCAGGGAATTTTCATCTCAGGTCCGCGCAGCAACCAGTCGGGAATCGAGCGAAGAGCGATCTCTGATTGCTGCAACAATTCCGGCCGCAATTTCTTGAGCTTGAGCAGTTCGGCAACGACGGTTCTGATGGCCGGCTCGTCTTCAGGCCTGAACTGCAATTCCCGGTCCGGCCCCTCGCTGAAGTAGGGAAGTGAGTAGTGGATAAGGCTCACCCCGATAGAAGTGTTGTACTTCACAGCAAATTCCCAGACATCCTGAAGATCCTTGAGGTTGCAGGTTGGGCGCATCAAGAGCCAGCCCAGAGAGAGCGTGAGATTCTGACCGCCCTTCTCGCGGGCATAGGCTACTCCGCGCTCAACCAGAGGCCACTTGTTTTTGCGTTGCACATACTGGTCGTAACCGTCCCCGGTGCCGTAATAGCCGACGCTGATTCTTCTCAGGCCCGCGTCATAGAGCTCATCGAATTTCTTCTCCAACAGAATCGCATTCGTGGTGAGAAACGGATGCAGCTTCAATTGGACGGAGTATTCCACCATCTTGGCGAGATCGGGATGCAGGAGCGGTTCCCCACCGTACAGACGGACATTCTTTATCCCGAACTTCGCACAATCCTCCAGCACTCCTTTCACCATCTCCAGGGAGAGTTGGGTCCCTGCCATAAAGTCACGCCCGTAGCGGCATCCAATGCAGCGCAGGTTACAAAACGAGGTCAGAGATAAGTAGATTTCGGTAGGATCGGGTTGAATAACCTGAGGGAATAAGAGTCCCGCGGAATGATGAAGAAACTCCAGCTCCGCCCGAACCGCTTTTGCGTGCTTGATAAAAGTAGGACCGGCGAGAAGAGCGAGACTTCGTAATGGACCGGGGTCAGAGCCGATTGCCATACCACATCTCCTTGGGGGAGGCCCTTCGGCGGTGCTGGGCCTGGAGTATAGCACACGTCCGAAGTGCCTGCCGGGGGCGGAAGGCGGCTCCGCTCGGGACAATCTACCCCGGGGGATGCTGATCAGAAGAAGTTTCTTCGGAGAAGCAAAGGTTATATCCACGAGCCTCCCGCAATCATGTTATAGTTCGCGCTCATGAAGACGAGACGCTTGTTACTTAGTTGGATTGTGTCGCTCTCCGTCTTGGTGGCCGCGCCGGCCTTTGCAGGGTCGGACGATCGCGAGCCGGCGCCTCGCTTTCACGCCAAGACGCTCGAGGGCGAGCAGTTCACGAACGCTTCGGTGAAAGGTAAGGTCGTTCTGTTCCAGTTCTGGACGACGTGGTGTCCGTACTGCAAGAGCGAAGAAGCGCTGGTGAACGATATCACCACCGAGTTTGCCGACAGGGGACTGATCGTGCTCGCCGTGGATGTGGCTGAATCCAAAAAGAAGGTTCTGCAATACTTGAAGGAGCACCCGCGCAAGTGCCGCATCGTCCTGACCGACGATACCAATCTGGCCGCCATGTATGCCGCCAACTCCTACCCCATCTACGTCGTGGTCGATCGCGATGGGAACGTCGTGGATACGCAGCGCGGAGCGGGTGGTGAGAGAGCCCTCCGCCGGATGCTGGAGCGCGCCGGGCTGGAGTCCAAAGACCCCGAGTAAACGCCGCTTCGTCTTCTCTCCGCCGCAAGCGGTGCCGCTCGTTTTCGGGGGCCCGTGTTGACCTTCCCCCCAGCGCCAGCCTAGTATCCGGCAGATGCCCGCGACCACTCCGACCATCGGCCAGGTGCTTGGCCACTACCGCATCGTCGAACAGATCGGCGCCGGCGGCATGGGAGTAGTGTTTCGCGCCCGCGATGAACAGCTTGATCGCGATGTCGCGCTCAAGATCCTTCCCAAGTTGGCGCTGCTGAGCGAGCCCGCGCGCCGCCAGTTTCGCCGCGAGGCCCTTAGCCTTGCCAAGATCACCGATCCGCACGTGGCCATGGCCTTCGACTTCGGCCAGGAAAACGGGATCGACTACCTCGTCACCGAGTACGTGCCGGGCCTGACCCTGGAAGCGAAGCTCGCAGGCCGGCCGCTCTCGGAGAGTGAGGTCCTCCAACTTGGCAAGCAGCTCGCCTCCGGTCTGGAAGCTGCGCACCGGGAAGGCGTGATTCATCGCGATCTGAAGCCGAGCAACGTGAAGGTTACACAGGAGGGGCAGCTCAAGATTCTCGATTTCGGGCTGGCCTACCTGCTGAAAACTGAGACGGAGGCGACCGTCACCGCACCTCTCACCGACACCTACTCCGATGCCGGGACCCTGCCCTACATGGCACCGGAGCAGCTCAAAGGCCAAAAGCCGGACGCGCGCGCGGATGTCTGGTCGGCGGGTGCCGTGCTCTACGAGATGTCCACCGGCAAGCGGCCCTTCGGCGATTTGGTTGGGACGCAACTGATCGCCGCGATCATCGAGCAGACGCCCGTACCGCCTCGCGACGTGAATCCCAAGATCAGCGAGGGTCTGGACCGGATGATCTTGCGCGCGCTGCAAAAGGATCCGAAGGAGCGCTATCAATCGGCCGGCGATCTGCGTATCGACCTCGCCAACCTGGCAACCGGCACCATGCCAATCTACTCGAAACCAGAACCCTCGCCGAGATGGGGACGGTGGCCGATCGTTGCAGCGGCAGCAGTTGTGCTCATCGGCGCGGGCATCTGGTGGAAAATTCATCAGGGGAAGCCGCCCGCCCCCGAAGAAAGGATGATGGCGGTTCTGCCCTTCGAATCGGTTACCAACGACCCGCCAACCAACGCCCTAGGTTTAGGGCTCACCCAGACTGTGACCGCGAAGCTCGTGCAGGCCGTAGACGGGGGTCATCTGCAACTGGTCTCGACTCGGGAGTTGATCGCGCAGGGAGTGCGAACCTCCGATCAGGCGCGGCGCGAGTTCGGCACCGATCTCGTGCTCGAAGGCAGCTTGCAGCAGGATGGCTCGCGTATCCGAATCGCCTGGAGCCTGGTGGATCCCCGCACCCATACCCAGATCGCCGCCAACACCATCACCGGCGACGCGGACGACATCTTCGCATTGCAGGACAACCTCTTCGATGAAGTGCTGGAAAAACTGCCGCTGGCGATCGAAGCCGGGCGGCGCCAGACCCTGCGGAGGCGTCCGGATACAAAGCCGGCCGCGTACGACTTCTACCTGCGGGGCCGCGGATACTTAGAGGACTATCAGCACCCGGACAACATCGAGAGCGCGATTGCGCAGTTCGAACAGGCGATTGGCGTGGACAAGAACTATGCTCCAGCGTATGCAGCCATGGGGCTGGCTTATACCGCGGGCTTTCGGTGGAAGAACCGGGGCAAGGACTGGCTCGACAAGGCCCAGACCGAGTGCGACCACGCGCTCGCCATCACCCCGCAACTGGCGGAAGGGCACACCTGCCTGGGCAACGTCTATTTCTCCACCGGACGCTACGAGGAGGCGGTGCAGCAGTTCCAGCGCTCACTCGAGCTCGACCACACCAGTGACGAGACGCTGCGCTTGCTGGCGGAGGCGTATCAGAAGCAAGGTAAGGTAGCGGCCGCGGAAGGAGCCTACCGCAAGGCCATCGCATTGCGTCCCAACTATTGGGGGGTGTACAACGCTTTTGGCTCTTTCTACTTCAACCAGGCCCGCTACTTTGATGCCGAGGTGATGTTTCAGGAGTCAATCAAGCGCGCTCCCTTGAATCCTCGGGGATATTCCAACCTCGGCGCGATTTATCTGATGCTTGGGCAATATCCGGAGGCGGTTGACGCTCTGCAGAGGTCCACCGCTATACGCCCGTCGTATGAATCGTACGGCAACCTGGGGACGGCCTACTTTTACACGCACCGCTATGCGGATTCCGCCGAGAGCCTGCAACAGGCACTGAAGATCGATCCCAGGGACTGGCTCAACTGGGGCAACCTGGGCGACGCGCTGTACCAGATTTCGGGCCGTCGTCAGGAGGCCATCAGCGCCTATCGCGTAGCAATTGAACTAGCCCGGCCGCGGCTTGAAGTGAACCCCAAGGATTATTTCACCCTGGCTTTCACCGCGGACTACTACGCCATGGTCGACCAGGAGCGGCAGGCCCGGGAACAGATGGCGCGGGCCCTCGCGATCGCACCGACAGACGCCGATGTTCTATTTCGCGCGGCTATTCTCCACAACCACTTCGGAGACACGGAGAAGGCACTCGACTTCCTGAACAAGTCGGTTGCCGCAGGCTACCCCCGAACCGTGATCCGCGACACACCTGATTTCGACCACCTGAGAGGCGACCCACGCTATCAGGCGCTCCTGCCAAAGCCATAGCTCAGGGTCCGGGAATGATGTGAACGCCGGGATCGGGGCAAGGATCTTGACCCTTCGTCAGCGTGTAGTTGTAGTAACAGTAATTCCAACTAGCCATACAGGCCAGGCTCCTCTTGATCGGTTGGGGTGCGGGCACGGTGGACTTTACCGGGAAGGAAGCCGCGGGAACAGGCTTGGCTCCGGGGAACGTCACCGTGTAGGTATTCGTGTCCGCGGGATCTACTTTCCAAGTGAGGGTATCGTCCTTAAAAACCGTGGCCGTATAGGGCACGGCCGTGCAATCCTTGATTACTACTTCCTTGGTGATTTGTTCATTGCCTTTTGGGACATAGGCGCCCGAACACCCCCCGGTGATGAGCAACACGCCCAACAGAGACGCGCAACTGCAAAGCCTCAAGGCTCTCATAGGCTGCTCTCTTTCTCGAACTTGCCAGACGGGTACGAATTGTGGGTGGTCGCGGGCTACAAGTCAAGTTGACGGCCAGAGTTCGAAGGACGCGAGGCGAATCGTTGCATCCTGCATTGCTGGGGTGGTGCTGCGGTCGGCGGGCGAGAAGCTCATTTTGTCTCGGCACGAAACTTGTCCTGGCACGCTTTGGCAGCCGAGACCAGCTGGCTGAATTCGCGAGTGCCACGCAGCTTTGCCAGCAAGGGATCAGACTGCAGTGCGTCAGTGGCACAGTAGTTGCGATCGATGGCGCTCTTGAGTAAGTGGAAGGCGCTTTCATTCTGACCACAGTAGGCCATCAGAGCTCCGATTGCGTAGGAGACTTCGGGGTCAGGGTTCTTTGAGACGTCGTTCTCCACGTGATGGGCGACCTGGCCCAGTTCGGCAGGCGAGGCGGGAGCAAGGCAAGCTATGAGCAATTTGTGCCCAGTCACGTCCGCTCGGACTTGCTTCTCGGCCTCCAACGCTTGCTGCGGCTTGCCTTGCCGGAGGAGGATGCCTGACAAGTGGAAGCGTGTCCAGTCCGATCCCGCGTCCAGGTTGGCAAAGTCCATTGCGCGTTCGGGATTGCCCAGCATCTCGAAGGTGACAGAGCAGGACCGATAGAGATAGTTTCCCGGATCGAGGGAGAGAGCGGTCTCACATTCGTGTGCCGCTTGGTTCAAGTCGCCGGTGTAGCGAGAAACGTACGACAGCGTAAAGTGGGCTTGAGCGCTTTCGGGGCGGCGTCGGACGAGATCTTTGGCGTCGCGGTAGGCCTTCGCCAGTTCGCTTCTCTCGACCCGGTTGGTGATGAGAGCACCGGCGGCTTGAACGAAGTTTGGATCGAGGGTAATCGCCCGTTCAAGGGCCGTATTGGAGCGCTGGAAGGCCGCTTCCCCTCCGGTGGAATACGCCGAATCGTAATAATAGCGAAAGGCCAGAGCGGCCCATGCCGGAGCGTAGCTGGGATCCAGGCCCACCGCCCGTTCCAGCATCGAGATGGCTTCTTTGTTCGGCTGGGGATCGTGTGGGACAGAGACGCTACGCAAATAGAGGTCGTAGGCTTCCTCGTTGCGTGGACGCGTTCCAGCTTCGGCGCTATCGGTGCTGGCTCCCAGAGCTGGAACCAGCCCTTGTCTGACCTTCGCCGTAATCTCTCCGCGCATGGAGATCATGTCCAAAGCGGCCACGTTCAAGGTGTCACGCCAGCGCGTGCGGTTGTTCTCTACATCCACCGCTTCCAGCGTGATCTGGAGTTGGTCTCCCTCTTTCAGATAGTGGCCGGTTACGATATCGGTGACGCGCATCTCGCGGCCGGCCTGCTGCAGGTCCAGGTTCGCCGCCGTGTACTTGCTGGTCGTGGCAAACGGCCGGATGGATAAGGAGCGCACGTAACTCAGGCTGGTCGCAACTTCATCGGGCAAAGCGAGACGCAGGAAGTCGGTGTCCTTGTCTGCGCCTATGTTCTGGAAGGGAAGCACTGCGACCGTTGTTGGATTGGCTGCTCCGGTTGAAGACACGGTACGGTGCCTGGCTTCCCAGACTGCCAATGCGGTCAAAAGCAGGAGCACGACAGCGCCTGCCGACCACACGATCTTCTTGTTGACTGTCTTGTTCGCTTTCGATTCGGTTGCCGGGGCGGCTGAGGCCTGTGCAGCAACTACTGAGCTTGCCAGTCCAGCATGCGATGAACTGGCGGCAACTTCCTCTTCCGAGCTCACGACCGCCGCTCGTCCCGATTCGGTATCGCGCCGCAGCCTCATCAATTCCGACCGCATCTCCGAAGCATGCTGAAACCGCAATTCACGGTCCTTTTCCAGTGCCCGGTTGAGAAGGTCTTCCAGGCGCGGTGGCAGATCAGGATTAAGCCGAAGGGGAGGCGCGGGTGCGCGTTCCAGTATGGAGTTGAAGATCACCCCCGACGTGTCGCCGCGAAACGGCAACATGCCCGTGGCCATTTCGTACAGCACCACGCCGAACGAGAACAGATCGGTGCGCGCATCCAGGTCCTTCCCGCGCACCTGCTCGGGAGACATGTAGGCGACCGTTCCCACCGCGGTGCCGGGGCTGGTCAAGTGCTCAGCACTCACGCCCGCAGTGGCTTCGATCGTGATCTCCGGGGTTGCGACCGGCTTAAGGGCAGGCGTGACCTTGGCCAGTCCGAAGTCGAGAATCTTGGCGTGGCCGCGCTTGGTGACAAAAATGTTGGCGGGTTTGATGTCGCGATGGACGATGCCTTCGCTGTGGGCAGCATCGAGTGCATCGGCAATTTCAATCGCCAGGGCGAGCAAGATCTCGGTATCGACGGGGCGGCCTGCGATCCGGTGCTTCAGGGTCATGCCATCCAGATATTCCATGACGATGAAAGCGCGGCCCTCGTGCTCGCCGAAGTCATAAATGGTGCAGATATTGGGATGGTTGAGCGCGGAGGTGGCCCGCGCCTCGCGGCGGAAGCGCTCCATGGCCTGGGGGTCGCTGGCGACCTCCTCGGGAAGGAACTTGAGTGCAACCGGGCGGCCCAGGTTGGTGTCTTCGGCTTTGTAGACTACGCCCATACCGCCGCCGCCCAACTTCTCGAGCACGCGGTAGTGTGAGACCGTCTGGCCGATCATTGGCTGCAAAATGTTACGTGTAGGGAACAGGCAAGTCAATGAAACCACTCGTCCCGCTGGTTAGCGGTGCCGCACGACTCTGCCGCGGCTCTCACAGCGACAGACGCATTCTGGGGTTGAATAATCCATTTGCTTCCGCCCTCAATTCTTGAAAGAATGTGCGCGCTCAGGTCCGGGGTGGAAGCGAGGTACCTTTCCAAGTGCGGCCGCGAGTGCGTATCCATGGAAATCCGGTCGCATGACATTCTCCTCGTAGGAGGCGGAGGCGCAGGCCTGCGCGCCGCCATCGCCGCCGCCGAAGTCAATCCCAAACTCAGCATTGCGGTTGTTTCCAAGGTCTATCCCATGCGCAGCCACACGGTTTCGGCCGAAGGCGGCGCGGCGGGAGTGGCCAAGCCCGACGACAGTCTCGACGAGCACGCTTACGACACGATCTCGGGCGGCGACTGGATGTGCGACCAGGACGCCGTGGAAGCCTTCGTCAGGGAGGCGCCGCAGGAATTGCTGCGATTGGAGCGGTGGGGCTGTCCGTGGAACCGCGAGCCCGACGGTCACATCGCGGTGCGCGCCTTCGGTGGAATGCAGAAGAAGCGGACCTGGTTCGCCGCCGACAAGACCGGCTTCCACATGCTCCATACCTTGTTTCAGACCAGCCTCAAGTACCAGCCGATTACCCGCTACGACGAGTGGTTCGTGACCCGGCTGCTAGCGGATGACGGCCGTGTACAAGGGGTAGTCGCCATCGAGATCATGTCGGGCCGGATTATGGCCATTACCGCCAAAGCTGTGATCGTCTGTACTGGAGGTTGTGGCCGCATCTTCCCGTTCACCACCAACGCCAACATTAAGAACGGCGACGGCATGGCGCTCGTGCAACGCGCCGGCGCGCCGCTCAAGGACATGGAGTTCCTGCAGTACCATCCCACCGGCCTGCCGTTCACCGGCATCCTGATCACCGAAGCCGCCCGCTCCGAGGGCGGCTACATGTTGAACAAGGACGGTTATCGCTATCTTCAGGATTACAATCTGGGCAAGCCACAGGTAAAGCCCGTTCTGCGCTCCATGGAACTGGGTCCGCGCGACCGGCTGTCGCAGGCGTTCGTGAAGGAAGATCAAAAGGGGCGCACGATCCCGTCCGAGTATGGCTCGGTGGTTCATCTTGATCTGCGGCACCTTGGCGAGAAATTGATCAACGCCAAGCTGCCCTTTGTCCGCGAGCTTTGTATGAAATACCAGAACCTGGACCCGGTCACGGAACTGATTCCCGTCCGCCCGGTGGTGCACTACATGATGGGCGGCGTGAGCACCGACATTCACGGGGCGACTCCGCTGGCGGGCCTCTTTGCCGCGGGTGAAGCGGCTTGCGTGAGCATCAACGGCGCCAACCGCTTGGGTTCCAATTCGCTGACGGAGTGCCTGGTGTTTGGCGCGCGGGCCGGCCGGGCCGCGGCCGAGTTTGCCGCGGGGCAGGAGGTTCCGAACGGCGGCGTCCTGGCGCAGGCCACCGACGAGCAGAAGAGATTGGTGCGGCAGTATCTGCACAAGACCGGTGGCCGGGAACGCATCGCGACGCTCCGGGATGAGATGCAGAAGGCAGTCGAGAGCGGCGCGGGGATCTATCGCGAACAAGCGACGCTGACCCAGGCCGGCAACAAGCTGCGCGAACTGCAGGAACGCTACGCCAACATCAGCCTCGACGACCACAGCCAGACCTTCAATACCGAGTTGACCTCTGCTCTGGAGCTGGGATTCATGCTGGACGTGGCGCAATCGATCGTGGAATGCGCCTTGCATCGGACCGAGTCCCGCGGCGCGCATCAGCGGACGGATTTTCCCGAGCGCGACGACAAGAGATTTCTTGCGCATTCGCTGGTTCGCCGCAACTCCGACGGTTCGCTGAGAGTGGAGTATCTGCCGGTGAAGATCACCCGCTGGCCGCCGGGAGAGCGGGTGTACGGGCAGCCGGAGGAAAAGCCGGGAGCCGCAATCAAGCAAGCGGGGTGACATGGCAGACAAGATCGTCCTGGAAATCGCGCGGTACGCTCCGGAGCGGGATGAAAAGCCTTCCTTCCAGTCTTTCGAGGTGCCCTTCCGCAAAGAATGGGTCGTGCTCGACGCGCTCAATCACATCAAGGACAAATTGGACGGCTCGCTCACCTACCGCTGGTCCTGTCGCATGGGCGTCTGTGGCAGTTGCGGGATGATGGTGAATGGCGAACCCAAGCTGACCTGCGCAACTTTTCTCTCCTCATACGGAAACGGCGCCAAGGTGCGGGTCGAACCGCTCCGCTACTTCCCGGTGATCCGCGACCTGGTCACCGCGCTCAGCGATTTCCTGGTCAAGCTGCAAAGTGTAAAGCCGTGGCTGATCCGCAAGGACGAGCCACCACTCAGTGCCGGCGAATTCCTGCAGACGCCTGAGCAGTTGGACCTCTACAAGCAGTTCAGCATGTGCATCAACTGCACGTTGTGCTATTCGGCCTGTCCAGTGGTGGGACTGGAGCCGACCTTCGTGGGGCCGGCTGCGATTGCCCTGGCGCAACGTTACAACCTGGACAACCGCGATCAGGGCGCGCGCGAACGCTTGGGCTTGCTAGCGCACCCCGAAGGTATTTGGGGCTGCACCTTCGTAGGAGAATGTACGCGGGTCTGCCCGAAGCATGTTGACCCGGCGGGCGCAATCCAGCAGTACAAGCTGAAAGCCGCGCTGGAGTGGGTGAAAGCGTTTGTGCTGCCGCGCGGGCATGACGAGCACAGCAACGAGGTCCGCTCATGACGATCCAGCCTTCCACGGAATTCCATCCACGCTGGTACCGGGCGCCGGTGTCCACCTATTGGTGGATGGATTCCTGGCGCTATCTGCTGTTCATTTTGCGCGAGCTGACCAGCGTGGCGGTGGCATGGTCCGTGGTCATGACTTTGCTTTTGTTGCGAGCCCTCCTCAACGGGCCCGATGCCTACTCCCGTTTCACGCATTGTCTGCAGTCTCCCTGGTTGATCGCGCTGAACCTCATCGCTTTCTGTTTCTTGCTGTTGCATACGATTACCTGGTTCAATCTGGCACCGCGCGCGATGGCGGTTCGGGTGGGCGGAAAACGCGTTCCCGAGTTTCTGGTGGCCGCTCCCAACTATGTTTTATGGGTGGTCGCTTCGGCAGCGATCGCCTGGTTTGTGCTGAGGACCTCATGAGCAAACCATCAAACGACGGGTTCTTCTGGTTGCTGTTCAGCGCGGGCGGAGTGGTGGCCGCAGTTTTCATCCCGATTCACCTGTTCCTGTTTGGCCTGGCGATTCCGCTGGGATGGCTTCCGCGGCCCAGCTACGAACATTTGCTAGCGCTGGCGCAATCGCCGCTGGCGCGCATCTATCTGTTTGTCCTATGTTCGCTGCCTCTGTTCCACTGGGCACACCGCTTTCGCTTTACACTGTATGACGGACTGCAGGTGAAGCATCTAAATGAAGTCATCTTTGCCTTCTGCTACGGCGGGGCCTTGTTGGGAACGGCAATAGGCGGGTATATGCTGTGGAGAATCTAGTGAAGTGAAAGAGTTTCGGACACGGAGGGTGTCATGGAGCTCAAGTTGAAGACCATCTCGAAAGATGGCATTGCCGCAGCCATCTCCAAGATCGAGTTGTATCGCTATCTGAACGAACCGGAAGAGGCGGAGTCGATCTGCCACGACATCCTGGCGGCCGATCCTGAGAACCAGATCGCTCAGCGCTTGCTGGGACTGACTATCACCGATCAGTTCGAAGGGAAGTCCACAGACCGCTACGCCGAGGCGGAGAAAATCTTCCTGAGCCTTGTCGATCCCTACGAACGCTCTTACTACATGGGGCTGCTGCATGAGCGGCGTGCCAAAGCCCAGATGCGGGCCGGACGTCCGGCACATATGTTGGTCGGTTCCTTTCAGGAAGCGATGCGGTGCTTTGCAGAGGCCGAGAAGATCCGCCCGCCCCACAATGACGATGCGGTGCTGCGCTGGAATCGGTGTGTGCGGTTGCTGGAAAAGATCGAGCATGTCGAGGGCGAGAGCCTGGAAAGTTTCCTCGAAGACCACGACATCGCTCCGGTCGAGGTGATGCGGCGGCCGAGCGGGCGGCACGGCAAGTAGGACAAGCCCTGCGGAAGGGAGTGTTTTCCACTTGGAGATAGCAGACTTTCTTCACGCGTGGACGTCGGCTAGCTGAACGCGCCGGACGTGGATTTGCTTCTCCCGCTTGCGAGTTTGCGCAATGTCATAGGACGCTTGCATCCGCATCAGGGTATCCATTCTTACTCCGAATGCCTTCTCAATGCGGAGTGCCATGTCTCCCGAAAGATCAGCTTTGCCGTTGAGCAGACTGGAGAATGCGGGCCGCGAAACCCCAAGCGCAGCAGCTGCCGCCGTAACAGACAAACCTGTAGGCTTGATAATCTCGGTCCGAATAAAGTCTCCGGGATGAGGTGGGTTCTTAATGGGCATACGTTTGCTTCTCCAGTCTCAATGGTAGTCTTCCAAGTCGACGTCACAGATTTCGCGCTCTTCGGGGTCGACACGGAACGTGAGTCGCCGATTGCGGGTGACGCTGAGGCTCCACGTGCCCTTGCGGTCACCGGTTAGCGTGTGCACCTTCCAGGTTGGCAGCGAGCGTAATTCTTCCGGGCCGTCCATGTCGTCGAGAAATGCCAACATCTTGCGGAGCTTATCCGCCGCATCAGGTGGAACGCCCTGGACGCTATCGTCCGCGTACAGTTTCTTCAAGCCCTTGTGGCTGAAGTTCCGTATCTTCACCTAAGTGAAGTGTAGCCTGTAACGTAACACTTGTCAACACTGGAGAGCTTGCCGTTCTTGTAAAGCCCGCAACGGCGCCAGACAGGAGTGTCCGCCCCACATAAACGAAAAGGCCGCCCGCGGGCGGCCTTCTTCACAGCGAACAAGTTCTAGTTGGGAACGCCCGCTCCCTGCGGCGGCTGCGGCACGGCGTTAGCCACCGCCGATGCGGCCTCGTTCAAAATGCGGTGGTGAATGGTAAACAGCGCCAGTTCCAGCCGGTCCGAGACCCCGATCTTGTCATACACGTTGCGCAGGTAGTTCTTGATGACCTGTTCGGTTGTGCCGAGCTGGGTCGCGATTTCTTTGTTCTTATATCCCTGGACGATCAGCGCGACGATACGCAGTTCCTTGGCGGTCAGGCGGTCGCGGACTCTCAACCCGACCATGTCGTTCTCGGTCAGTTCGCTGGGTACGGCCATATCCTGCACCCAGGTCTCGCCGCGAGCGACCTTGCGAACGCAGTCCACTAAAGCGGCGCTTGTGACGTTACGATAGACCACGCCGTGCGCTCCAGCGGCCATGTAGCGTTGTGCGCTTTCGCCGGTGTCGGCGAGGATGACGACGCGGGTTTTGTTCTTGTTGGCGGATGCGAGGACGGCATTGAAGTCGGAGTGGAAGCCTCCCGCGATCACCAGCACGGCGGCCCGGAACTTATCGAGCGCCATGAGCATTTGCTCGGTGGTCTGCGCCTGGGCTACGATGCGCATTTCGTCTTCGACGGCCAGCACTTTGGCGATGCCGGCTCGGAATATCGCCTGATTGTCGGCCAGAATGAGCTTCAGCATGGATTGTGCTCCACGTTAAGAGTTGCGAACGAACTCATACGAATCGATGACGCAGGCCACGCCCCGGTTGTCCCCGGGCGCGCCGGCCGCGGGTTCGTCGGTCCGCACGACGCGGCCGCGGCACTGGATGACGACATCTTCTTTGCCGCCGGTCACATCCGGCGGAAGGGTGATCTCAAACTCGACCGGTGAGCCGACCTCGAGTGCAGCGTCGGCGCGAATGTAGACTCCGGCCGCGCTCAGGTTGCCGGTCACGCCGCTGGTGTCGCCCGCGGGATCGCCCTTATGAATCTTGATCGGCAATTCCAGCGGAAACCTTTTTCCGGTACGCGCTTCGGACACGACTCCTCCTCTATCCTGGCCCTGGAGTTTTTCGGCAGCCAGATTCATGACGAATTCCCAGCACAGAGCCTGATGAGCAGCTTAGGGCGGTTATATCACGGAAAACATCGCCGTAAAAGCCCGAATCCCTTGAGAACACGGTAAGAAGTAGGTACCTCCCAAGCCCGCCGGACAGGGTAACCGCACCGCCGGGGGTCTTGGACCAAACCGCCTCCGGCCAGTGATCTATATCACAGCGTTACGTTTAGCGCGGGGTGTGGGCACGAGCAGGCAGCGTCGCGATCCCGCGTAACCGCCTGGCGGCACGGATTCTGCCATTGAGCGTCCGTCAGGATTCAGCTGGTCTCGGGGTAGAATCGAGGATCAGGTTGTGCCGGCGGCGGCGTTGCGATTCCTGGAGTGGCTTGCAAGCGGCGATGGCGCACAGGACGAAAAACAACGCGGCGTTAGCGGGGATCTGCAGGTTGAAGTCGAGAGCGCTGTGGACCAGGATCCCGATGCATCCCAACAGGGCCGCCACCGTCAGCGTGCCGTTAGCGGTCTCGGTCCAGTTCTCCAGCTTGGGCCAGGCCCGACGGAAGGTGAGCACGAGGAACCACAGAGCAATCGTGAATCCGGCGATTCCGGTTTCGACTAATAGTTGCAGGTAGTCGTTGTGGGCCTGATTGACGAAGAAACTCGTGTAGAAACTGCGGAATCGCGGGTACACGACCGGAAAGGTCCCCAGGCCTGATCCCAGGAAAGGCCGTTCCCGCCACATCCGCAGGCAGTCGCGATCGATGGTCAGCCGCACGCCCCCGCTGAGCTCCTGACGGGCTTCCGAGTGAATGCTAGCCAAGCGGCGGGTCAGTTCGTTGCCGCCGATCCAAACGAGAAAGCCAATCATCACCGCCAGGAAAACGCCCAGGGCGACGGGCTGTTTCCAGTCACCCCGGCTCGGGCGCAGAAGCAAGACCAGCACGACGGCTTGCACTCCGAAAGCGAGCATGCCACCCCGCGAACCGGAAAGAAAAATGGTTCCGGCCATCAGGGCGGCGACCGCCGCCGCTGCCAGTTTGCGATTTCCATGTGGGAAGCGGGACACCGCCAACACCAGCGGGAAAGGAGTGAGCATCTCCATTAGCCCGGCGTAGTGATTGTGGTTGACGTAGGGCCCGTAGATCAGGCCACCCTGTTCCAAAGGCCAGATCCAGTAGAGCTTGCCGTTGGGAGCAATGCCCTGGAGCAATGCAAAGGATGCCAGCACAGCTCCGCAGCCGCAAACGGCCCAAGCGAGCAGTCTGAGCTGCGAAGAGCGCTCCAGAGCCTGGGTCACGACAAACGCCAGCATGCCATAGCTGAGATACAGGAGCAGAAGCGAGTAGGTGACGTGGCGGTAGGCGGTCACTCCGGCCAGCCACTGCACCAGAACCAGCGCGCCGAACGCCAGCATGGGCGCATACAGCGGATGCGGGGTGAACTTGAGCTCTCGCCGGGTCCATTGTCGAACCCCCCAGGCCAGCAGGAGCAGGGTGGCGCTCGCCTCCAAGAGAAATATCGCCCAGGGCTGCACCGCTCCGAACGCCAGGGGGGCAAGTAAAAGAACCGCACAGGCGCCCGCCAGCAACGTGGAACTGGACAGGCCCGGACGCGGCTGCGGGGCGACGCGATCCGGTTCGGGCCGGTAGGCGAGCGCCGAACTCACGGGCGCGCCTCGGAACTCTCCGGAGAGAGTTGAAAATCGTCGAGCCAGAGCTTGCCGCGGATCGGGCTTCCTGCTGGGATGCGCTCGATGTTCAGGACAAGCAGGGCCGTAGAGGCGGACGCAGTGAAACGCCCGTGGACGGATTTCCAGAAGTCGGCGCCGTTGAGCGGATCACTGGTGAACAAGGCCTGGCCGGTGTAAAAATCCCGCAAAACGATCTGGGGTCCTCCCGCTCCTTGAAATTCGGAAGACTTGTAGTACGCAGTGAAGTCATAGGCGGTTCCGCCTCGCACCGGAATCCATTGCCGGATACCAGCGTCGGAAATTCCAGGACCCTCGAAGGAGATGGCGAGGGAGCGATGCCCTTCACGAAAATCACCGGGATCGAGCAGCAGTCGGACGCCGGTCTGCGTCTGGTAGGTCCAGTCGAAGCCTCCGTTGAGGATGTCGAGATTGAAATCGCCATTCACGATCAGGTTGTCCGCGGTGGGCAGGTAGGCGGGCAGGTCCAGCAGGCCGGCAGACTGCTCCCAGGCGGCCACGGCGGCCTCGGGACGGTGGGCGAGAATCAGATAGCGCACGTAGTCGAACAAATTATGGGTCTCGAACTTCTGATGCAGTTGCAGGAGCCGGTCCCAGACCTTGATTGCGTTGTCGGTGTCGTGCTTGCCGAGGAGCAGTGACAGGAAGGCGAGCAGCGAATCGGTGCGCGGCGGGACCACGTCGCGGAGGAGAGCGTCCGCGTCGGGACGCACCCGCCAGCAGGATTGTAACGCGAGCGGGGCAAGCGCAGAGTCGTTTTCGATAACCACGCGGAATTCACGGAGCGCACGCTCCACGTCTCCGCCCACCAGGAAAAAGTTGGCGGCTTCCCAGGCGACGTCGGGCGCGGTGGGTTCGGCCCGCAAAGCATGCTCCAGAGCTTCTCCCTGGGCGGCCTGATCGCCGGCGACCTGGTAGGCAGCGGCCAGGTCAAACCAGTAGCGGGCCTGGTGCGGATTGAGCCGAACAGCGGACTGGTAATTATCGAGCGCGGCTTGCGGGCTGGCAGCGACAAAAGCGAAGTAACGCCCCAGGCGATGGCGGTATTCGGCATTCCCGGGAGCCAACCGCACGGCGCGCTCGAGGCTGGGCAAATCGGTGCGGAAAGCGAAGTAGCTGGCGGCAAATTCCTTTCCGGCCAGCAACAGGTAAGCGATGGTGAGCAAGGCCGATGCAGCAAACAGCCAACGTTGGCGGCCTTCAAGCGGAATGACCATCATCAGGCAATCTGAGCCCAGGGTGAACCCAGTCTGTCAGGCGCCGCCGGAGGCAGCCTGCGGCTGTTCGGGCGGCTCCGCGGGCGCTTCCGGCGGGTCTTCCTGATAGTAGTGACTGTACTTCCCCTGGTACTCGTAATAGTAGTAATAATCCGGCGAAGTCAGGTCGACAGCGTTCAGCAGGACGCCGGTCACGTGCGCGTTGACCTGCATCAGGATATCGCGCGCGCGCCGCAGCGCCTGCTTGGTGGTCTGGCCGGAACGGATCACCAGGATGATCGCGTCCACGCGCGGCGAAAGCACCACCGCGTCGGTGACGGACAGGGTGGGCGGCGTATCGATCACGATGTGGTCGAACTGCTCGCGCAACTCGTTCAGAACGTCCTTCATGTTGGACGAGGCGAGAAGTTCGGCGGGGTTGGGCGGCGGTGAGCCCGCCGGCAGCACGAAAAGATTGGGCAGGATGGGAGACGGCGTGATCGTCTGCTCCAAGGTGGCGCTGCCGGTCAGCACATTGCTCAGGCCGCTGCGCGGGCCCATGCCCAGGGTCTTGTGAACGCTGGGGCGGCGCAGGTCGGCATCCACCAACAGCACCCGAACACCCTTCTGGGCGAGCACGATGGCCGAGTTGATGGCGGTGGTGGTCTTCCCCTCCTGCGGCCGCGCGCTAGTGATCATGATGGCCTTGGGCGGCGCTCCCAGACTGGAGAGCAGCAGTGAAGTACGCAGCGCGCGGTAGGACTCCGCCATCTGCGATTGCGGGCGGACCTGCGTGACCAGTTCCACCACCTCCCTGGAGGAGGTCAACGCCAGGCGCTTGCCGCCGTTCCCATTGCTGCTCGGCTTGGACCCGAGAGGGATCATGCCCAGCGACGGAAGCGCCGAGATCAGCTGCGCCTGTTCGGTTGTCCGCACCGTATTGTCCATGCTCTCCAGGAGGAAGGCCAAGCCCACTCCGGAGGTAATTCCGAGCATTAATGCAAAGGCCAGGTTGCGCGGAATGTTGGGCTCCACCGGCGCGGCTGGGGCCCGGGCGGCATCCACGATGCGGAAATTGTTGGAACGCAAGCCGGCGGTCACTCCCGCTTCCTTGAGCTTTTCGAGCAGGCCCTCATAGAGCTGGCGGTTGGTTTCGACGTCGCGCTTCAGAAGGCTGTATTCGATGGCATTCTCGTTGAGCCGATTTGCTTCCTGCTTCTGCTTTTCGAGAGCATTCCGCAGCATGCTTTCGCGCTGCAAAGCCGTCTGATACTGGCCTCGCAGATGATCTACGGCTTTCCGCGTTTCCCCCTGGAGCTGCCGGTCGATTTCCTTGAGTTGGCTGTTGAGCTGGGCCACCTTCGGGTAAGCCGGACCGAACTGGGTGCTCAGTTCCGCGATCTGAATCTTGAGGTCCGCCTGCTGCTGGTGCAGCTTATCCAGAAGGGGGGACGAGCCCGTGCCGGCCAGGGTCGCAGCCGGATCGGAACTGACTGCCGATGCGACTGCATCCGGATCGCTGGTCTGGGTCATGCGATACACCGCTTCCTTTTGCATGCGGTCGGATTCGGCGGCGGTCAGTTCCTTGTTTAGCTCGTCGAGCTTCTGGGTGATGATGTTCTGCTTTTCGTCGATCCCAAGGATTTCGTGCTCCTTCTGATAACGCACGAACTTTTCCTGGGAGGTCTCCACCTTCATTTGCAGATCCACCAGCTGTTTCGACAGCCAGTCGGAAGCTTGCATCGTGGACTCGAACTTGGTCTTGAAGTTCTGCTCCACGTAGGTGGCGGCGAGGACATTCACCGCATTGGCGGCGAGTGTGGGGTCGGTGCTGCGGTAATGAATCTCGATTATGCGTGTGTTCGGAATCAGCGAAACCTTGAGGTTCCCGCGGAAACCTCCCAGCAGCGCGGTGGTACGCGCGGAATCGTTTTGCAGCGGATCGGCGACCAGATTGGGCTGCTTGGGAGCCGTTTGGCCGCCGTACTCGGTGCGTTTGTCGAGATTCAGTTGGCGGATCACCTGCAAGGCCAGCAGGTCGCTCTGCAGAATGCGTGCCTCGGTATCAAGATCGGTGGGGTCATAGTAGTCCATGACCGGCATGGAATCTTTGAAAGTGATGAGGTTCGAGTCCGCCTTGTTGACCGCGATGCGCCCGACCGCCTCATACACCGGGGTTTGGCGCAGGCTGGCGATGGCGACCGCGGCGAAAATACCCACTATGCAGGCCGTGATGATCCACTTGCGCTTGATCAGGACGCGCAAGTATTCGCGTAGGGTAGACTCCTGGGAGGGCAGCACGGTGTAAAGCCCGGGGCCAACGGGCTTGATGAGTTCAGTGGGCTCGGCGGTTTGTATTTCGCGAAACCCGTTGTTGTGTGGAACCAGGGGCCCTAATGCCATCACTACTCCTTACGACCACGACTGAACTCGGCGACGCGCTGCACCCGCCCCTTTCCAATTTCACCTGCGGGCAGACCTAGGCGACATGTTATGAAGGATTTACCTGATTCTAGCATCAGTGGAAAGATAGTCAGCCAAAATTTCAGCTTTACCCTTTCGCTTCTGCCCGAGGACGCTCCCAGGAATCCTCCGCTATACTAGCCAGCACAAGAACTTGCGCGAACGAGACTAGCGATGTCTTTTTGCTCGGCCGGCTCGGTTCGTCCGAAGGGACAGGCATCGGAGCAAAAGGGAAGCCATGGTGAATTGGTCGCAGGAGTCGGTGCTGGTGACGGGCGGAACGGGATCGTTCGGAAAGAAGTTCGTTGAAATCATGCTGCGGGAGTACCAGCCGCACCGGCTGGTGATCTTCAGCCGCGACGAACTGAAACAACACGAGATGCGCGCCTCGGGCTTCAACCATCCCAGCCTGCGCTACTTTATCGGCGACGTGCGGGATGTCGATCGCCTGAAGCGGGCGCTGACCGGGATCACGATCGTGATCCACGCGGCCGCGCTCAAACAGGTGCCGGCCTGTGAGTACAACCCCTTTGAAGCCATCCAGACCAATATCATGGGCGGGCGCAACGTGATTGACGCCGCCATTGACGCGGGCGTGCGGCGGATTCTGGCCCTCAGCACCGACAAGGCGGTGAATCCCATCAATCTTTACGGCGCGACCAAATTGTGCGCGGAAAAGATGTTCGTGCAGGCAAATGCCTATGCCGGCACGCAGCACACTCGTTTCAGCTGCGCGCGCTACGGGAACGTGGTGGGCAGCCGGGGCAGCGTGATCCCAATCTTTCTCGAGCAGCGCAAACGCGGCAAGATCACCATCACCGATCCGCGCATGACGCGCTTCTGGCTGACGCTCGAGCACGGGGTGAGATTCGTAATCGGCTGCCTCGAGCAGATGCACGGGGGCGAGATTTTCGTCCCCAAGATTCCCAGCATGCGGCTGCTCGATCTGGCGGAGACGATTGCGCCCGGCTGCGAGGTGGAGTACATCGGAATTCGCCCTGGCGAGAAGCTGCATGAAGTGCTGGTGTCCGACGACGAGGCGCGGAATACGCTCGAGACAGAAGAAATGTTCGTGATTCAGCCTGCACATCCGTGGTGGAAGGCGGAGAACTGGGTTCACGCCACGCGTCTGCCGGAAGGATTCCGGTACTCGAGCGACACCAACGAGCGCTGGCTGACGCGGCGTGAGCTGGAAGCACTGGTTGCGCCCGAAACGGGCGCCGCTGAGGCGCTTCCGACCTCGGCTTAGAGATGAGCGCCACACCCACAAAGCTGGAGACGCTCGCGATCCATGGCGGTACTCCCGTGCGGGAGACGTTGCTGCCCTACGGCCGCCAGAGCTTGGACGTCGAAGACATCCAGGCCGTGGTTGAGGTTTTGAAATCGGACTGGCTCACCACCGGTCCGAAGGTCGGCGAGTTCGAGGAACGGTTTGCCACATGGGTGAAAGCGAAGCACGCCGTCAGCTTCAGTTCGGGCACGGCGGCGTTGCACGGGGCGGCGTTTGCCGCGGCACTGAAGTCCGGCGATGAGGCGATCACCACGCCGATGACTTTCTGCGCGACCGCGAACTGCGTCCTCTATCAGGGCGCGACGCCGGTATTCGCAGACGTTAGCGCCGACACGCTCAATCTCGATCCCCTGGCAGTTTCGAAGAGACTCTCCTCACACACGAAAGCGATCATTGCGGTGGACTACGCGGGACATCCGGCGGATCTCGCAGCCCTGCGGGATTTGGCTGCGCAGCGCGGACTCTTGCTGCTTGAGGATGCCTGCCACGCGCTGGGCGCGGAGCATCTCGGAAAGCGCGTGGGCGGCATCGCCGACCTGACCGTGTTCAGCTTTCATCCGGTGAAGCACTTGACCACCGGTGAAGGCGGCATGGTCACGACCAACGATGCGGCACTGGCGGAGACACTGCGGCGGTTTCGCAATCACGGCATCAGCAGCGAAGCTCGGCAGCGGCAGCAGGCTGGGCAGTGGTTCTATGAGATGGTCCTGCTCGGCTTCAACTACCGGCTTACGGATATTGCGTGCGCGCTGGGAATCGCGCAGCTCGACAGATTGGAGGCGAACTTGGCGCGGCGGCGGGCAATCGCGGCGCGATACACAAGAGCATTTCGCGAACTGCCGGCGGTGGTGGCTCCCGTAGTGCGAGGCGGCATGGAGCCGGCGTGGCATTTGTATCCGATCCGGCTGAAGCTGGAAGCCTTGTCGGCGGGGCGGAGCGAAATTTTTCGCGCCTTGCGCGCCGAGAACCTGGGCGTAAATGTCCACTACCTTCCCGTTCACAAACACCCGTACTATCGCGAGCATTTCGGCTACCAGGGTGGCGAGTACCCAGTCGCCGAGGACGCCTACGAACGCCTGATCAGCCTGCCCATGTTTCACGCCATGACCGATCAGGACGTCAACGACGTGATCGCGGCGGTGAGCAAGGTAGTGAACTTCTTCTCCCGGTAACGGACAGCCGGTTTTATTTGTCTGCATACGCGGGATTGCCGGTTCAGGAATACCCAAAATGTCACAGGGTGCGATTTACATCATCACGCAAGACTCGCGATATCTGGGATTGCTTCTGACGTCCGCCGCGAGTCTGAAGCGTGCCATGCCGGAGTTGCCGATCACAGTATTCTCGCAGTTTCCGGTCGAGAGCCCGTTTTTTGAGAGGGTTGTCCGCGTGGAGCCCACACAGGACGGCTTTTATGACAAGACCCAATTTATGCGGGAATCGCCCTACGACCGGACACTGTTTATCGACGCCGATACATATGTAGTGGAACCGATTTCAGAACTGTTCACTCTGCTCGACCGTTTTGACTGCGCGGCCACGCATGAGGAATACCTCAACACGGACTGGTTCCAGCGCTATCCGCGTCCGGATGTTCCGGAGAGCTTTCCCGAGTTCAACACGGGTATCCTGATGCTGAAACGCGCGCAGAAGGTGGATCGTCTTCTCCAGCAGTGGGGGGATCTCTACCGAGCGTACCTGGAGGAGAAACCCGGGGAGAAGATTAACGATCAGCCCTTCTTCCGGGTGGCCGCGTACTGCAGCGATGTGCGTATCGCCACCCTCACCCGGGAATACAACTGCAAGTTCCGTGGCCAGGGATATCTGAATGGCAAGGTCAAAGTCCTGCATGGCCATGTCAACTTCGAAATGCAGCCCAGCCATGTAAAGGCCGCCCTGACGGTGTTAAACAAGAGCGCCAAGCCGCGCGTTTACGTTGCGGGGAAAGTGTATGAGCAAGAGCTGGTGGGCCGGCTGGTAGGACGCCGCAAGGCGCACAAGGTGGGAAGTTTCCCGGAACTCCCTGGGTCGGTGCTGGTCCATGGCGCCCAGCGCATGAAAAAGATCATTGAGGAACGGGGAGTGGCAGGAACTCTGGCGAAGATTTTTCGGATCGGAGCAGCGCGGAACTCCTGACGTCCCGGACAGAGCATTCGATGTCTTGATCTAAACCGCGGGTGCGCGGTGATTCTATGAAAATCACGGCAATCATCCAGGCGCGCATGGGCAGTACCCGCCTTCCCGGCAAGGTGCTGAAGGACCTGCAAGGGGAGACTGCGCTGGCGCGAGTCCTGGCGCGGCTAAGGCGGGCTGCCACGATCGGCGAGGTCATCGTGGCGACGAGCAACACGCCCGGCGACGATGTGATCGTTGCCGAGTGCAAGCGGTTGAAGACGAACGCATTTCGAGGGGAAGAGAATGATGTTCTCGACCGCTACTATCAAGCGGCGCAGTTTTCAAAGGCGGAAGTTGTGGTGAGGATCACCGCTGATTGCCCGCTGATCGATCCCGAAGTCGTGGACGAGACGGTGACGACATTTCTCCATGAACGTCCGGACTATGCCAGCAATACCCTGGTTCGCACCTATCCGCGCGGCCTTGATACCGAAGTGTTCAGCATGCAGGCCTTGGAGATTGCTTGGCGCGAGGCAGCACAACCGTATCAACGCGCGCATGTGACGCCCTACATCTACCAGAATCCGGAGCGCTTCAAGGTGCTCGCGGTCAAGGGCGAACAGAACTATGGAGACCTGCGCTGGACGCTTGATACTGAACCAGACCTGGAGTTCCTGCGAGCCGTGTACAGCAGACTTGGGGGCCGCGACACCTTGGGATGGCGGGATGTCCTGAGGCTGCTGGAGCGCGAACCCAGTCTTTCGGAAATCAACCGGCACGTCGCCCAGAAAGCCCTCCACGAAGGGTGAATGCAGACTGCAGATCTCAAGGGCCTCCAACCGAATGGTGCGCCCTGGGCTTAGGGAGTGACTGATACAATCCTGGGCAGAGATCCCGCCATCGGCAATGAGAGTCTTGCTACTGCACCCTGAGGATGCTCCTCTATCCGGCCCCTGGGTCGGCCAGCGTTGGGATGTGGTCTTTGACTTGGCGCGCAGCGGTTGGGCAGCATGTGAGCGCTGGAGCCACGCTTTCGGCTGTCCCGTGAGGCCGATTGATGAACTGCGGGACGGGTACAACGAGATCCGCAGGGTGCGCGAGCTGCTGCAACTGGGGCTGGGTCGCCTGGTGGATAGGGAAGGGTTGGACTGGTGGGAGCTGACAGCCCTACTCGTCCACCACCAACTGGAGACCCTGGTTCTGCTGCGAAAGTTGGCGAACGATCTGCCGCCACACGGAGAAGCGTGGATTACTCGCGACGGCTTCGAGGCTGACGCGCTGCGACTATCGCTTGCTGGGCGTTTGCATGTGCTTCCCTCGCCGGGGGCGCCTTTGCGCAAAGGTCTCAGGCACTATCTGAACCGTCTCTGGAGGCTTCCCAGCGCCCAGGTGGTGCAGACCCTGGGAGATAAGTACGATGCCGGGTACCGTGTCCGGCAGCATTGGCATCGGCGGGGGCGCCGCAGCCACCAGCCGGTCGTTCTGCTGCCGTCCTCGTATATCAACATGTCTTTGACCGGAGCCGCATACGCGCGCCTCGTGCCCGACACCCGCTTTCTGCTTGTTTCGACCCGGCATAGCGGAAGACTGCGTGAAGTTCCCGACAACGTGAGACAGGCGTGGCTGGCTGCCTACGCGGGCGATTCCAGCGCGGACGAGTGCCGCGACATTCGGGCGCGCTGGGCGTGGTTGAAGGCGGAGATGGAGTCGGAGCCAGAGCTGGCGGGGCTGGCACGGCTGCGACTCATGGATGACTTTCCGCGCCGGTTCACCGACGGATTGGCGATCCGCAATGCCTGGCTCCGTGTGCTCAACACCGAGCCGGTCGAAGCCGTGCTGTGCTCGGACGACTTCAACCCGCACACTCACATTCCGCTGTTGCTCGGGCACAAACGCGGCTTGCCGACGATTACCTGCCATCATGGAGCGCTCGACGGACGATATCTGATCAAGACCGTCCACGCAGACGTAATCCTGGCCAAGGGCAGGATGGAATACGACTACCTGGTCCATACCTGTGGCTTGGATCCGTCTGTGGTGGAGGTCGGTGCTCCGGGCACGCCCGAGTATTTAGGGAAGACGCGTGGGGAGGAAGGCGATTGGATCGTATTCTTTTCTGAGCCCTATGAAATGACCGCGGGCAGAACTGACGAGATCTACCGCGATGTCGTTCCCGGCTTGGTCGATCTTGCAAAACGAACGGGGAAGAGGCTGGTGGTGAAGCTGCATCCCTCGGAGAATCTGCCCGACCGTCAGAGCCTCACGCGAGAGGTGCTCACGCGCGAGCAGATGGGAACGATCCATTGGGTCACCGGGCGATTCGGGCCCGATTTGCTGCGGCGGACCTGGTTTGGATTAACTGTGCAGTCGTCAGTGGCCATGGAGTGCGTGGTTCACGGCGTTCCATGTTTTTTCTGTGACTGGTTGGATCTTTGGCCCTACGGATACCTCGCCCAATACCGGAAGTTCGGAGTGGGGGTCGGGTTGCGCTCGCCCGAGAAGATCGCGAGCATCCCGAAGATCCTGGCGACGTACCACCTCGACAGGAGGATCGTCGCAGACTGCTGGGAGGCAATGACACCGCAACGATTTCAGGATCTATTGGCAGGACGGAGGGAGCCAGCGGGCCCTGTTCCTCTCCGGATGCGGCAAGGGCAATGAATCCGGGCACACTTCTGATTCGAGCGGATGCGAATGCCGCCATCGGCAGCGGCCATGTTATGCGTTGTTTGGCCTTGGCCCAGAGCTGGCGCCAGGCTGGCGGGAATGTGGTGTTTGGCATGGCGGAGGCCACGGCAGCCGTCGAACAACGACTGGTCGAAAACAGCTGCCGCATCGCCCAGGTAGCCGGCAGTCCGGGCAGCGGGGAGGACCTGCGGGGCACAAGAGTACTGGTGGCGGCAGAGTCGCCCTCTTGGATTGTGCTCGATGGCTACCAATTCGATGCCCACTACCAGTCCGAACTCAAGCGCCTCCGTCCCCTGCTGGTTGTGGATGACAACGGCCTGGTGGAACACTATTCGGCGGATGTAGTCGCCAACCAGAATGTCCATGCAACGGAAGCGATGTACATGCGGCGCGGGCAGCATACCCGCCTGCTTCTCGGCCCACAGTACGCCCTGCTGAGAAATGAGTTTGCCGCCTATCGCCAGTGGACCCGAGAGATTCCTGCGCGCGGAACGCGACTCCTGGTGACGATGGGAGGAAGCGATCCCAGCGGTTTCACTCCACGCATCCTCCGCCAGCTCGCGGAGCTGCCCGGGAACGCTTTGCAGATCCGTGTGGTTGTGGGGGGCAGCGCAACCAACGCGAGCGTGGTAAAAGAAGTGGCGGCAGAACATGGGGGACGGGTGCAGGTGATTCTGGATGCCAGGAACATGGCAGAGCTGATGGAATGGGCGGACCTGGCGGTCGCGGCCGCGGGTTCGACTTGCTGGGAGATGTGCCTGCTGGGTCTGCCGGCCATCCTGGTCGTGGCTGCGGAAAACCAGCGCCCAATTGCCCGGCAATTGGACGTCGTGGGGGCGGGGCTCAACGCGGGGCCGTCGGCAGAGATTGATTCCGCATGGCTCGCGCAACGTGCTCATCAGCTTCTGATGAGCGCCGACGCGCGGATTGCGATGTCACGGGCCGCTCGGAAACTGGTGGACGGCCGGGGCAGGGAACGGGTACTCGACGTGATGCAGACGGGAGATGCGCCGTGCGCCTGATTTGCCTGGTAAACAACTATCTTGGCTGGCAAGCGCTGGAATATTTGCAAGAACAGGAACAAGTCGTCGGCGTCGTGGTACACGCGCCGGAACGGGCCAAGTTCGAAAAGGAGATCCGGGCCAGCGCGCGGCAGGCCGAGGTGTTTACCGCCGACGATCTCAGGAATCCTGCGAGCCTGAAGAGGATTGCCCAACTGAAGCCAGAGATGGGGATGTCGGTCCTGTTCGGGTATCTGCTCAAGCGGGATTTCTTGGCCTTGCTGCCGCAAGGTTGCTTGAACCTCCATCCCGCGTACCTTCCCTACAATCGAGGTATGTACCCCAACGTGTGGAGTATTGTGGACGGAACCCCCGCCGGCGTCACTCTGCACTACATCGACGAAGGAGTCGACACGGGCGACATCGTTCGGCAGAAGGAGGTTCCAGTCTCGTGCACCGATACCGGGGAGAGTCTTTACCACAAGCTGGAGGCTGCCGGGTTGCAACTGCTGCGGGAAGCGTGGTCAGGCATTCATAGTGGACACGCAGAACGAGTTGCGCAGCGAAGCGACCAAGCGACCTTCCACAAAAGGGCCGACGTGGCGGAGATTGACGAAATTCATCTCGGGCAGAGCTATCAGGCGGAGCACCTCCTGAGGATCTTGCGGGCCAGGACATTTTCGCCGCATACCGGAGCTTTTTTCCGGTTGGAGGGCCGGAGAGTGTATATCCGCATCCAGTTCGAGGAAGAGAGCGATGGAGACGAGCACAGCAGTCAAGCGAATACCGAGGGATTGGGCTAGGCTGCCCGGCGTTTTTCATAGCCGAGCTGTCGGATTGACGGGAGCGACCGCTGAAGCAATGACGTCGCGAGGAGCGATGAACGATGACGAGCCGTGCTACTCAGGCTGAACTTCTGGAGCAGAGAATTGCTGAGAACCGGCATGCGCAGGAAGTTGATCTGGTTGCCTGGATTTTCGAGCGGGCCCGGATCGAACCCTCCGATCAGATCCTGGAGTTGTGCTGTGGAACGGGTGGGCAGACGCTGCGGCTCCTGAGTTCACTGGGCGAACGCGGTCGGCTGGTGGCGCTCGACATGTCCGCAGCAGCTTTGGAAACGCTGACCGGGAAGGCAAGTGGCGAAGGATCCAGGAAGTTGACAACCGTGCAAGCCAGCCTGGATGAGCTGTCCCCGGCGCTGGAGCAGCGCGGGTTGAGGCGTCCGAGTTTTGATCTGGTATTCTGCGCCTACGGCCTCTATTACAGTCAGAATCCACAAAAGACGTTGGATGAGGCATTCGCGTGGCTCAAACCTCACGGCCGAATGGTAGTGGTCGGGCCTTACGGACCAAATAACAAGCAACTCTTCGACTTGGTCCAGGCGAGCGGTGTCACGCTAGCAGAGGCCGTCCTCTTCTCCAGCCAGCGGTTCATGCTGGAAACGGTCATTCCAGGGGCCACGCTGCGGTACGAGTCTGTGCGGGTCAGCACCATGGTGAACCAAGTCCGTTGGGCGACGCCGGAGAGGGTTCTGAATTATTGGCAAAACACCACTTTTTATGATGCGGCACGGAGGCCTGCCTTCGAAGCCTTGCTGGAGCGGCACTTTGCAGAGCACGGACAATTCGTAAACGAGAAGTGGGTGATGATGGTGGAGATGCAAGATGCGCGCTCCTGACTCGGTCCTGGTTGTGGCCGCTCATCCCGATGACGAAGTTCTGGGGTGCGGCGGGACCATGGCCCGGCTCGCCAACGAAGGCCGCGAGGTCCGGATCGCGATTCTGGCCGAGGGGATGACCTCCCGTTACCAGCAACGGGAGCAGGCGAACCAGAAACAACTTAAGCATCTGCACACGAACGCCCAGCAGGCCGCCGACAAGGTACGCGCCAAAGACCTGGTGCTCTGCAAACTGCCCGACAATCGCCTGGATACGGTCCCGTTGCTGGAAGTCGTGAAGTTGGTCGAGGACTTGATCGAAAAATTCAACCCGGCGGTGATTTACACCCATCATCCGGGAGACCTGAATGTCGATCACGGAGTTGTCCACCGCGCAGTCCTCACGGCAACCCGACCAATTCCGGGTCAGGGCGTGCGAGAGATTTACGCGTTCGAGGTTCCTTCTTCTACAGAATGGGCGTTCCAGCGCCTGGAGCCATCATTCCGGCCAAGCGTGTTCGTGGACATCAGCGCGACGCTTGAAACCAAGGTCTCTGCGCTCGAATGTTACGACACGGAAACGAGAAAATTTCCCCATCCCCGCTCGCCCGAAGCGGTGCGCGCCATCGCCATGCGCTGGGGCAGTGTAGCGGGATTTCAAGCGGCGGAAGCTTTCGAGTTGATTCGTTCACTCCGGCCCGCGACCAGTCATTGATGACACGACACATAGAAATTGGCGGGCGGCGCATCGGGGCGGGAGAGCCGGCCTATTGCATCGCCGAGCTTTCCGCGAATCATAACCAGGATTTCGAGACGGCGGTTCGCATTGTTCAGGCCGCGAAGGATGCGGGCGCCGACGCCGTCAAACTCCAGACCTACACTCCCGATACCATCACCATTCAAAGCGATCGGGAATGTTTCCAGGTGGGTGGCGGCACGCTCTGGGATGGCCGAAGTCTGTACGATCTCTACCAGGAAGCGTTCACGCCCTGGGATTGGCAGCCGAAGTTAAAGAAGGTTGCCGACGATCTCGGCATGCAGTGTTTCTCGAGCGCATTCGATGACAGCGCGGTCGACTTCCTGGAAACTATGAACGTTCCCGCCCATAAGGTAGCGTCGTTCGAACTGGTGGATATGGCACTGATTCAGAAAGTGGCGGCCACCGGCAAGCCCCTGATCATGTCCACCGGGATGGCAACCCTCGAAGAGATTGAAGAGGCCGTGACGACGGCCCGCAGCGCCGGGGCGAAGCAAATCGCGTTGCTCAAGTGCACGAGTGCATATCCATCGCCGCCGGAAGAAATGAATCTGCTGACGATTCCCGAGCTCGCGCGCCGGTTCGGCGTGCCGGTGGGGCTTTCCGACCATACGATAGGAATCGCCGTGCCCGTGGCGGCTGTAAGCCTGGGCGCGTGCATCATCGAGAAACATCTGACGCTGTCGCGGGCCGCGGGCGGCCCCGACAGCGCGTTCTCCCTTGAGCCGGGAGAGTTCAAAGCGATGGTAGAAGGGGTACGCACGGCGGAGAAGGCGCTGGGAAGCGTCCATTTCGGCGTGAGTGAGCGCGAGTCGCGTAGCCGCGTGTTTCGGCGCTCATTGTTCGTGGTGCGCGACCTCAAGAAAGGTGAGAAGTTCACCTCCAAAAATGTTCGCTCGATCCGCCCAGGTGACGGATTACATACCCGGCATCTGGCGCAGGTGCTGGGCAAGACGGCAGCGCTCGACATTGCCCGGGGCACTCCACTGAGCTGGGACCTGGTCAGCCAAAAGTGATCGAGCTTTGTGCGATCCTCCGGCGGGCAGTGTGCCCGCTACCACTGGCTGAATATGGCAAATAGCATGAACTCGTCGCGTGAAGTCCAGCTGCCGTCGGAGCTTTGCCAAGCCGCCGAGCAACTGATCAAGGGCACAAAGTTCGCGACCCTGGAAGAGTTCCTGACGTTCGTCTTGCAAGAGGTCACGTCGAATAGAAGCGCGCAAGCCGAGGAGCAGGAGCGAAAGGTGATTGAGGATCGGCTGCGCGACCTGGGATATTTGTAACCGGCGGGCGCATGGACATAATCGCAACCGTGCGAAGGCTTCGCACAAAAGAGACTTCGGGCTTCCGCTTCAGCCGTCCCCTGGTTCTGCTCCAGAGCGATGACTGGGGACGGGTGGGAGTGCGCGATGCGGAGGGCCGCGAAGAGCTTCGTGCCGCAGGATTGAATCTGGGCGAGCGCCCGTACGATCTCTATTCGCTGGAGACGGCTGAAGATGTTCACGCGCTGGCGGAGGTTCTAAGGTCGTTGCAGGATTCAGTCGGCCAGCCGCCCTGCCTCGGAATGAATTTCGTGGTTGCCAACGTGGATTTTCCGGCCAGCGCGGCGACCGGCTTCCGCGACATTGTGCTGAAACCATTGACAGAAGGCTTGCCTGGACGCTGGGTCCGGCCTGGTTTGTACAATGCCTACCGCGCAGGGATTGAGGTGGGAGTATTCTCGCCCGCCTTGCACGGTACGACGCACTTTTGCCAGCAGGCCGTCGGTCATGCGCTGACGCGCGGCGGCGAACGCACTGAGCTGCTCCGGACGCTATGGAAATCGGAGACTCCGTACATCCACTGGCGCATGCCGTGGGTGGGCTACGAGTACTGGGATCCGGAGCGACTGCCTTCCGAACGCTTCATCCCGGAGAAAGAGCAGGAACACTGGATTGGTTGGGCAGCCCAGTGCTTCCGGAAATTTTTCGGCGAAGGCGCCGTTTCCGCTTGCGCTCCGGGATATCGCGCGGAGCCAACGACCCATGGTCTGTGGAAAGCGCAGGGGGTTCGCGTGGCACAGAACGGGCCGGGGGCGATGCCCGCTCCGCACTTTGACGCGCATGGGCTTCTGCACACCTATCGTTCACTGGACTTTGAGCCGGCGCTCAATCCTGAATTGCGCTCGGAAGACTGTGTCAAGAAAGCCGAGGAGTATCTGGCACGCGGATTGCCGCTGATTATTTCCGTCCACTCCATCAACTTTCATTCCACCCTCGCGCCGTTCCGGCAGAAGACATTGCTGACGCTGCGGGAGTTCCTGGGCGCTTTGAAGAAGCGTTTCCCCAATCTTGTCTATGTCAACGATCGGCAACTGCTGGAGATTGTCGAAACTGGAAGCTACGAGAGCGGGAGGGGAAGAGTCGTGGTGGCGGTGACCAAGGCGCGCAAAGGAGCGGAAGGGTGAGCCAAGCCGAGCCGAAATCTCTGGTGCTGGTTACGGTGGACTGCCTGCGCGCCGATCACACCGGATTCATGGGCTACACGCGACCCACGACACCGTTTCTTGATCGCCTGGCTGCGGAGAGCCTAGTGTTTCCCAAAGCGATCGCCACCGGCGCGCCGACCTACTATTCGTTTCCCGGGATACTGGCTTCTCGTTTCCCGCTGGCGATTGGGAGGGAGGTAGTGGGAATCGCGCCCGGAGAGCCGACGCTGGCCACCGCCCTACAGCAGGCTGGCTACCGCACCGCCGCGTACATTGCGGCCAATCCTTATCTCTCGAGCCGTTTCGGCTACGCGCAGGGCTTCGAAGTTTTCCACGACTTCCTTTCTCAAGAGCTGCCACGCTCTGGCCAGGGCCATAAGCTGACTGAACCGCTCCTGGGGGCGCGGAATCAGTTCAACCAATGGGTCGCGGAACTGGCCCACAAGATGGGTCCGCTCGGCAGGTTGTACGATGACCTCTATTTCCAGTACTGCCAGAGAATTGCCGCTCCAAAGCATGCGAGTTGGGACAGCCTGAGGCGTTTTCCCGCGGCCAACGTTCTGGTGGATCAGGCGTGTGACTGGCTGGCTTCGATCGGCAACCAGCCGTTTTTTCTCTGGCTGCACTTCATGGATCCGCATGCCCCCTACTATCCGCCCGGCAAGGCCCTCGAGGCGATGGGAGCGAAGCATATTCAGCCCGAACAGGGGCGCTATCTGAATGCCTCCTGGAACCGCGCGGATCTGGGCCCAGAGCGATTGCGCAAGTACTGCAATGAGATCGTCTTCTTGCACGACGCCGGCATTCGCTGGGTTGACACCCAGTTGGTGCAATTAGTCGAGGCGCTGCAGGGCTTCTCTCGGTGGGATTCGTGCGCGTTCGTCCTGACCGCCGACCACGGCGAGGAGTTTCTGGATCATGACGGGCGCTTCCATCTTCCCTCGCAGCCGTATCAGGAAATGCTGCGCGTGCCGATGCTGCTGAGAGTGCCGGGCACGGGCAAGAAGCCGCTCTCGGCCGCTCCTTTCAGCCACATTCATCTGGCGCCGACCGTTCTCGAAGCGATCGGAATTGGCGTGCCCGAGGAGTTCGAAGGTCGCAGCTACTGGTCCCAAGTGCAGGCAGGCGGGGGCTGGGAGCTGGCAGTCTCGGAGTCCGTTGTTCGTTGCACAAATCCTATGGACGCGAAAAAGCGCTGGGGTGGCCGCTTGCTGGTCGTCCAGGACAAGAGATACAAGCTGGTGCTGGATTTCGATCGCAGAGAAGAACAACTGTTCGATCTGGAGAGAGATCCTCAGGAACTCCAGCCGCTGCCTCGCGCAGCCGAGAAGCCTGCGCGCGCCCGGTTGCTGCGCGCCGCCTTGCAGCACCTGGAAGGCAGCACGCGCCAGCCCAAGGCCGAGCTCGCGATTCGAGCCAGAGTCCGTCAGATTGGGCTAGAATGGAAGCACTCCAAAATGCATTCTGAAACTCTGGCGTCTTGAGCGACAGACGTTCCATGCCCCGTGCTTCCCGCCTGATCAGAATCTTCACGCCTCACTTCGCGGACGAGGCCGGCACCAACGCGCAGAATCTGACGGTGAAGGAAGTGGTCGCGCGGCTGGATCCCCAGCGCTTTTACATGACCATGTTTTGCGAGCAGGAACCAGACCCGCGAATCGCAGCTCGTCCGAACACTCGTCTGTGGCGATGGCGGAAGCGCGGCAACACCTGGCGCACGCTGCTTCGCATGCTGGCCGATGTTCCCGACGTTTATTTTTTCCCCCGGGAAGGCCCACTGGATGAGAAGTTCTTTGTGCTCCGGCGCAGACTGCGGCTGCACACCGCGGTGGTGACGTACATGGTTTCAGGCGGAGTGGTGCGAGTTCCACCACCTCCCGGACAGCTGCGCAGCCTTCAGCAAGCCAGCGTGATTTACGGAAATTGCCGATATCTCACGCAGTTAGTTACCAACAATCTCGGGTTTCCAGCCGACACGATCTACGACGGAGTGGATCGGCGTTACTACTTTCCTTCGGAGTCGAGGGACCGCGAATCGCAGAAGTGCTTGACGGTCTTATTTGCCGGGTCTTTCCGGCCGTACAAGCGCGTTGACTTGGTGGTCAAGCAAGCGGCACGCTGGCCGCAGGTAGAATTCCGGCTTGCCGGAAGCGGAGAAGAGGAAGAAGGGTGCCGGCAGTTGGCGTCCGAGCTGGGCTGTGCGAATGTCCATTTTCTCGGGCATCTGGGACAAGCGCAGCTCGGCAACGAAATGCGCCGCGCCGACATTTTTCTCTTTCCCAGTGAACTCGAAGGCCATCCCCAGGTCCTGTTGCAGGCGGCCGGATGCGGGCTGCCCTGTATTGCGATGAGATCGTATCGCCCCGATGCAGTCCTCCATGGCCAGACTGGCTTCCTGGTGGAAGGCGAAATCGAACTCGCCCAGAAGCTCGACTTGCTCGTCAAGGATGAATCCCTGCGTGCTTCGATGTCGAAGGCTGCGGCCGAACACGCCGCCCGTTTTGACTGGGACATCGCGGCCGCCGAGTGGGCACAAGCATTCGAGAAAGTCGCGGGGGAAAGCGCGTGACGGCCCCGGAACCCTCTTCCCGGACCTACCCACTTCACGTGCTGACGATCACCCCTTTCTATCCCCTGCGGGGCAACGAGAGCGGCGGCTGTTTTGTCGCAGAGCCCCTGGCAGAGCTGGTGAAGGCGGGCGTGCAATCCACCGTGTTTGCGGTTGAACCTTTCTACCGGCGGAAGCCGGAGAAGAGCGCATCAGCTCCGGACGCCGATTGGTATCGCTACCCCGCGTTGCCGGGCGCCATCGGCCTGGCAAGCGCGGGAGTGGGCCTGTATCGGCGGCTGCGCGGACCGCTCGGCGAACTGGGCGCCCGGTCTCCAATTGACTTGATTCATGCCCACGGGGCGCTCCCCTGCGGACATGCCGCCGCACTGCTGAGCCGGCGCTTCCAGATTCCGTTTGTCGTCACGGTGCACGGGTTGGACGTCTTCTCTTCGCGCCAGGTCCCGGGATGGCCGGGGATTTGGTGCAGAAAAGTTTCCCAACGGGTGTACGCGGCGGCGCGGCGGGTGATCGGCGTCAGCCGGCGCGTGTGCGATCAGGTGCAGGACGGGATGGGCGGACGCGCCGCGGTCTCGGTGGTGTACAACGGCGCGGATCCGGCACAATTCTCGCTGGGAGAGGATCCCGCGATACCTCTGTTGTTGACTGTCGGCAACCTGATTCCGACCAAGGGGCACGAATTGATCGTGCATGCCTTGGCCGCATTGCGGCCCGAGTTTCCCGGTCTGGCGTGGGAAGTGATCGGAGACGGGCCCGAGTTGCAGCGGGTTCGCCAGCTTGCGGAGAAACTCGGTGTGCGGCCGGCGATTCGGTTTCGAGGCCGCCAGAACCGAAGCGAAGTCGCGGAGGCCTGCCGCCGCTGCACAGTATTTGTTCTGCCCAGCCGCTACGAAGGATTGGGCTGCGTCTATCTGGAGGCGATGGCATCCGGCAAAGTTGCGGTTGGATGCGTGGGGCAGGGAATCGAAGAGATCATCCAGCACGGAGAAAATGGCTGGCTGGTACCACCGGAAGGTCGCGAGGGGCTGATCGACGGGCTGCGAATTCTCCTGCGAGATGACGTCCGGCGCCGGCAGATCGGCGCCGCCGCGCGGGCCACGATCGAACACGCGTTCACTCTGCGGCACCAGGCACAGCGCCTGGAAGCCATCTATCGGGAGAGCCTGCAGTGAAACGCCGCCTGGTCATCCTGACGGAAATCATCGCGCCTTACCGCATTCCAGTGTTCAACGCGTTGGCGGCGCGAGAGGAAGTCGATCTGCACGTGATCTTTTTGTCAGAGACTGACCCCGCTCTCCGGCAGTGGCAGGTTTATCGCGACGAAATCCGGTTCTCCTATGAAGTGCTGAAGTCGTATCGCGCCCGGATCGGCCGGTTCAACATGCTGGTGACGCGCGGGGTGTGCGCAGCCTTGAGAGACAGCGATCCGGAAGTCATTCTGGGCGGCGGCTACAACTATCTGGCCATGTGGCAGGTGCTATGCTGGGCACGCAAACAGGGTGTGCCCTTTCTGCTCTGGTCCGAGAGCAATGCCGTGGACGCAAGAAGAAACTTCTGGTGGGTGGAAGCAGCCAAAAGAAGGTTCATTCGCGCCTGTCAGGGCCACGTTGTTCCTGGAACCTCAGCGGCCGCGTACCTGAAAACCTTTGATGTCTCGGACGACATTGTTTTCGTTGCCCCAAACGCAGTGGATGTAGAACGCTTCGCGAGAGCCGCGGCGGACGCGCGCCAGGACCCGGACCGGCGGAAACGACTGGGATTACCGCAACGCTATCTCCTGTATGTAGGAAGGTTCGTGCGAGCCAAAGGCGTCTTTGATCTGCTGGCCGCCTATGCGAAACTGCCGGAGGAGACGCGGCGAGCGGTGGGGCTGGTGCTCGCCGGCGACGGAGAGGAGCGCGAAGAGCTAGTCCGTCGTAACCGCTACGTTGATCCCGGTCAGATAGTCTTTCCAGGCTTCTTGCACCGGGAAGAACTGGCCGCATTTTATGCTTTGGCGGAGGCGCTGGTGTTTCCGACTCTCAGCGACCCCTGGGGCTTGGTCGTGAACGAGGCGATGGCATGTGGACTGCCGGTGATCGCGACTAGTGTGGCGGGCTGTGTTGCCGACATGCTGCGCGACGGAGAGAATGGATATGTTGTCCGGCCGGGTGACCCGGAAGGTCTGTCGCGGACGATGCGGAAGCTGGTTGACGCGCCGGAGTTGCGAATGCAGATGAGTCATCTCACCTTCGAAATGCGCTTGCGCTTTACTCCCCAGGCCTGGGCGGACGGAGTGGTCCGGGCGATTACTGGCAGCGTTGGAGAGAGCCGTGGATAGGACTTTCCGGCTCGTGATCGCGGGTCTGCCGGTGCTGTTGGTACTGGCCCTCGTTGTGCTGGCGCGTTCCTTTCCCGGCTACTTCAACAACCAGCAGTACTTGGCGGGTTTCATTTTTCTGCAAATCCTGCTGGTTTGCCTGTGGTCCTATGACCGGCTCTTCTTCCCGTTCCTGATGATTGCGTTTCTTTGGGCGGGGATGGACTTGCCCATGTCGGCGCCGTGGACGATGGCGCGCTGGGTAGTTCTGGGAGCGGGAGCATTGGCCGGAATTGTGCACGGCCTGCGCATGGGCTTTCAGCGCTTCAACCCATTTCATGTTGCCGCGTTGCTCTGCGTGGCAAGCGCCCTGGCTTCGGCGATGGTGTCCGCGCTGCCCCAATTCTCCCTCATGAAGGTTTTCAGTCTGCTGCTGCTGTTCTTGTACGGCTCTTTGGGGGCGCGGCTGGTTTTGCGGCACCCGGACCGATTCTTCCGGGGACTGTTGCTGGCATGCGAGATTTGCGTTTATGGCAGTGCTGTTTCCTACTTGATCCTCGGTTACGCCCTTTGGGGCAGCACGAACTCGCTGGGAGCAGTGCAGGGAGTGGTGACGGTCCCCTTGCTGTTATGGGGAACTTTGGTAGCTCAGGAAAAGAATCTGCGGCTGCGGCGTGCGGTGGCGTGTCTGGGAGCCCTTTACTTGGTCTACTTCTCGATCACGCGTGCCGCGATGTTGGCCGCCTGTCTTGCCATGCTCGTGTTGCTTCTCGGCCTGCGCCGGCACAAACTGATCCTGCAAGGCCTCGTCGGCGCCGCTTGCGTGGTGGCCATTACCGCCATCGCCGTTCCTGCCCATTTCGACGAGTTGAAGAACTCTCTGGTGACAGGGGTGATCTACAAGGGACATCAAGACCAAGGTTTGCTTGGATCGAGGCTGACTCCCTGGCGGGAGACGCTTCAGGTGATCCAGGAGAACCCTTATTTCGGAAGCGGGTTCGGCACGAGTACTTCCGGAGACAAGCCCTTCGGCGAAGGCGGCAAGTTCAGTTCCACTTCGCTGACAAACCGCGAGCATGGAAGCAGTTACCTGGCGATTACGGAATGGGTCGGACTGCTCGGCATCCTGCCCTTTACGCTGCTGATATTTCTGCTGATACAGGCCATAATCCGTGTCTATCTCTTCCTGCGCCGGACGGGCAACGCTGCCCATTACTCCGTCCCCCTCACGATGGTATTGATCGCCGGATTAGCTCACGCCTTCTTCGAGGACTGGCTTTTTGCCGTCGGGTACTACCTTACGGTTCTGTTCTGGAGCTTCGCCTTCCTGCTCATGGACCTTGTCCCTGAATCTGCGCCTCACCAGACGGCGTTTGTCCACGGTATGCGGTTTCGCTACGCGACGGCCCCGGCGGTTACCCGGCCATAAGTCAACATGCGCTTATTCATTCACGCCCTGGGGGCCTCGGCGGGCGGAGGCCTGACCTATCTGCGCAATGTTGTTCCTCATCTTGCCCGGCACCCGAAGGTCGAGGTATCGGTGCTGGCCGGTGCTCAGGCCGGGGCGGAACTGGTGGCGGCGTCCAACGTGCGCATTCTCGCCGGCCCGGATGAGCAGCCACTCTTCTTGCGGTTTCTATCGGAGCAGACGGAAGTGCCGAAGCTGATCCGGAAGACGGGCGCAGACGTGATGTTGTCCACGGGGAACTTTGCCATCTGGAATGCCCCGGTGCCGCAGATTCTTCTGAGCCGGAATTCACTCTATACCTCATTCGACTTCTTACGCGATCTGCGGCGTCGGCGCGCTTATCGCTTGCTGGCGGACACTCGGCTGAAAGGATTTGTGGCCCGCAGGTCTATTCAGCGGGCCGAGCTGAGTGTGGCCCCGAGCGAGGCCTTTGCCCGCGAACTCAGCGCGTGGGCAAACCGGGAGGTCCTCGCCCTTCATCACGGATTCGACCGCGAGCATTTCTTTCAGAATGCAAGCCCGCTGCCTTCTGCCGTTCAGGAGCGTCTGAAGGAATCCGAAGGAGCCGTGCGCCTGCTCTTTGTCAGCCACTACAACTATTACCGGAATTTCGAAACGCTGCTGCGGGCACTGGCGCTGCTGAAACAACGCCAGCCAGCGAGAAGGATCCGGCTTGCGCTGACCTGCGAGTTCGTACCGGGAAAGAATCCTGGCAGCTACCAGACTCGAGAAGCGAGCGCCCTGCTAAAGGAGCTTGGGATCGAGCAGGACGTGGTTCAACTGGGTGCGATTCCCTATGAAATGCTGCACCATCTCTACCGGTCATGTGACGTCTATGTGACTCCTGCGTACACCGAAACCTTCGCTCATCCGCTGGTGGAAGCGATGGCCAGCGGGTTGCCAATTGTGGCTTCCGACCTTGCCGTGCACCGGGAGATCACGAACGGCGCGGCCTTGTTTTTCGCAAGATTTTCTCCCGCCAGTCTGGCCGACAAGTTGGTCCAGTTGCTCGATTCGCCGTCGCTCCAAGGCGAGCTGAGACAGAAAGGGTTGCAACGATCGGCGGATTTCAGCTGGAGCGCTCATGTGGAGCGGTTGCTCGACTGGGCGGAGTCACTGATCCGCAAACCTGCCTGAGCGCCCCGAATGGCAAGCCAGAGCAGAGGCCGTTCGGCTCGCGTGTCGACTGGACAAGTACAGGCCCTCGCGTCCGGAAGCGTGTGCTCTTATAATTTGGCCGACACCATTCTCGGAGGATGGGTTGCTCCATCAACGCTATAAAGACATTGTTTTCTGGGGCATCGCCAAAGCTACTCTTCCCAATTACTTTGTCCAGCGGTTCCTGCGGCGGGCGCGTCCGGCGGATGGAGCGCGGCACCTGCATTTGGGCTGCGGCACGAAGTACCTTCCAGGCTTCCTCAACATTGACGGCAACCCCTTCAACAAGATTGATCTATGGCTGGATGTCAGGAACGGGCTTCCGTTCCGTCCTGCCTTCGTGGATTCGATCTACTCGACCCACATGTTCGAGCATTTCTATTCGGATGAGCTGAAACGTCTTCTCCAGGAATGCGTACGCGTGCTCAAACCGGGTGGCGGCATGCGCCTGATTGTTCCTAGCCTGGCGAGTGCGATCGTCGCCTACGGCGAGAAACGCAGTGGGTGGTTTGATGACTCCTTTCCGCGGCACTTTGACTCGCTGGGCGGAAGGTTCTCCAATTTTGTCTTCTGCGATGGACAGCATCGCACCGCGTTCGATTTTGGATATCTCGAGGAGGTACTTCGCAATGCCGGCTTCCGGGAGGTGGAAGAATCGGCGGAGGGAAAGAGCCGCTTGTATGGCAACCAGGTGCCGCCCTTTGAACCGGGAGACTCGATGGAACTCCCGCACTCCTTGTTTGTCGAAGCGTTCAAGTAGCCGTGCATCGAGCGCCCTCACATAGACTGCCCTGGCCTCGCTGGCTACCGAGACGTTTCCAACCAGGAGCTACGGTCTCAGGCGAAGCAGGTGAACCACGTTTCGGATACCCACGGCGGAGCTCGCCGCCAGCACGGCCGTCACCGGGGCGAGCGCCCACAGAATCCGCCGGTCCCTGGGGATCCAGCGCCCCAACGCGAGAAAGACGAAGGGCACGACCGGGATCGCAAAGCGGGGAAAACTGCCTCTCGCCCACATGGGATAGTTGTAGCAATAGAGCGAAAGCAGATAGGGCGCCGCGAAGATGATTTCCGGCAGATGTTCGCGGGCGTAGCTGCGGAAGTGCTCCGTCCAGAGCATGGCCACGATCGCGATCAATATCAGAAGAATCCACCCGAAGGTCAGCAGCAGATTGGAGAGTGGCGCGGGATAGAGCATGGTCCCTTTGACGATCGCATAAAAGGGAAAGCCGAACAGCGGCACGGTAGCCGAAGCCTGGGCCGATTGGTAGCTGTGAACCGTGGCCAGCGGATCGTGGAAATAACGGATCAGGGGAATCACATAGAGTGTGCCAATAGCCATGGCTAGTACAAGGCACAGAGCGAACCGCTTCCCGTCGCGCCGCCACAGCAACTGCAACCCGATTCCCAGCAGGAGAAAGATCCCGAGCGGCCGGGTGATGGTGGCGAGAGCGGCCAGAAAAGCGGCCAGCAACCAGCGTTCCCGGCGGATTGCCAGAAATGATCCGAACAACAAAGCGACGAACAACGGCTCCGAGCCACCCAGGTACGAACGCTGGTACCAATCAAAGTTGACGATCGAGAAAGCGGTGGCGATCCATCCGCCCCAAAGGCGGTAGGCGAGAACGATGGCCACCAGCGATGATACCGACGAAACGAAAAGCAGGGCTGTCCTGTCGGAGATGCCTGTGAGCGTGGCAATCGCCGCCATGAGATAGGGGTATCCCCAGAAATGTTTGACCAGGACTCCGCGAAAGTCCCATTTGCGGATGGCCGCGGCGATCGACATATATGCGGAGCTGTCTCCGAAATTGTCCACCACAGCCGGATAGGGTGTTATCACGGAGATGAACACCACAAAAACTGCGGCTGATGCCAGACACACAGCGACAGTCTCGCGAAGCGACGGCTCAACGCGCCAGGGCGACGGCAGCTTCTCGTTGGCTTTGACCGCCACAACTTGAGACATGTCTTTGCCGCCTGATCGAGGTAAGGGCCAGATCGTACCACGGGAACGGCGGCCGGAGAGGCTGGCAACTCGCAGGAAAAAGCCGCAGTCCTTGCATTCTACGGAGTCAGCGTCGGGAAAAGAAAATTACTCTTCCGACCTCGCCCATCTTCGGATCCAGGATCGCACGATCCCAAGAAACTCCCGGCGAGTTCCGAAGCTGATCGACAATCGTCTGATAGGCGCGCGTCTCCGGTTGCCCCCACACCAGCACTGCGTCCGCGTTCTTGCCCAACACTGCCGCGGACAGCTGGTTGGCTTGCTCACCCTCGGGGAGAGCGGAATTCAAGGCGACCAGCTGCCTGCGGGCGAAGTATGCGACATAGACCCCGGCTTCAAACCCGATCCCATGATCAGGGTAAGGTCCATTCCCGATGCTTACCAGACTGTCACCACCCGGTTGCTCAGCTTTGAGGAGATCAGCGGCGTGATAGCAACTCATCTGGTAGTCGCGGCTCGCGGTGCGGAAAGGTGATGCCCAGTAGAAAGCAGAAAAAGCCGTGCTGATCAGCAGCAGGCCGAGAGAAATCTTTCGCAAGGTAGGAGCGGCCCGAAGGCGATCTGGTTGGCCGTTTCCTCCTGCCACCATAAAGTGGGAGACGATCGCCATGAGTATCGGGATGATAGGCCAGAGGTATCGAGTATCGAATACCAGCATTCCATACGCACCCACCAAGGTTGCCAGGCTGATCGCGGATATCCACCCGAACGCGGCTTCCGGCGAGTAAGAAGCGCGGTATCGGGTAAGCAAGGTGAGCCCCACGATCAGCCCCAGGACTCCACCCGGAGAAAGCAGAATCACGACCTCCTTGAGAGCTGCCGGGACATTGCGGCGTTCATTCCCAAGAATCACGGGTAGGAGTTCCGGGTTCATCATTTTGAATTTCTGCAAAGCCGGCCAAGGCGTCTCCGCGACCATGTATTTGTCAGAAGTAGTGTTGACGAATTCGTACGGGTCTCCTTGCAAGCGGTGGTTCAGCATTCGCTTGAGGCCGGTCATGAGACTCGCGCGTAACTGGTAGCCGGTCGTGAACACTCCGTACTTCGTTCTTAGGGCCTCGCCCCACGTCAGCCACATGATGGCCGGGGCCAAAAAAGCCAAAAGCAGCGAGGCAATTGTCCTCCGGATCGATTTCCGGTTGCTCGCGAGCACCGCCAGCGCGGTAGCGACGGAAAGCCAGGGCATGGCAAACGCCTTTGCCAGGAAAGCGATGGCGTGAGCCGCACCCAGCAGCAGCCAGTGCAACCGTGTGCCTTGACGGAGGCAAGCGATGAGGAGGATAAAGTAGGTCAACGCGCAGGCTGTGAACAGGAGATCCGCCAGAATCATGGAGACTGCAGTAGCGATCACTCCCCGCGCCATCGAAAACCACAGTACGGCGAACGAAGCTGTCAGGTGGGAATGCCACAAGCGGAAAGTCAGTGCGTAAAGCAATGGCAGGCACACCAGGAAACTGACGATCGTCAGCACGTGTCCGAGTAGCGTGAAGTCCTGTGTGAACCATGAACCCGCTACAATCATCCATGAAAGCAGCGGACTCCAATAGCCATGCAGGGACGCGGTGAAATTTCCATCCAGAAGATGCCGGGCCAACCCGATATAGTTGACCGCATCCATCGTGATGTTATGAGCGCGAAAATGCCAGAACCACGCAATCTGGAGAAAACAGTTCAGCGCGGTGATGCCCAGAAGAACCCATGCCACCCTGCGCTCCGACTCTTCGTTCCAGTCCGCCATTTCACCTGAGTATATCGGGAGGTATCCTTCGTGCTGCACAGCACACTCCCGGCGCCGCCGGGCAGAGCATTCGAGAGTCAATGAAAACAGTCATCAAGAGCTTTGTTCAGCATACCGCGAAGAATCCCCTTGCTTGGTTCCTGTATCGGGCCTGTGGTGCGCTCTCCAAGGAGCTGGGCCGGGTGTACGGTCACGCGAGTTTCGTGCGTGAGATCGCTGAACGCAACGGCAAGCTTACCGGCTTTGCGGGAGAACTGTTTGCAGGAATGACCGTTGTACATGGGCCATTCCGCGGATTGCGGTATCCGATGACGCAGTCCGTCGGAAGCACACTTCTACCGAAACTACTGGGCTCGTACGAATCAGAATTGCATCCCGTCCTGGAAGGATTGTTGACCAACAACTACACCTCCATCGTCAATATCGGATGCGCCGAAGGTTACTACGCCGTCGGTCTGGGACGCAGGTTAACGAAAGCCAGCATTTATGCTTTCGACACCGACGAAAACGCGCGCGGGATCTGTGCGGATATGGCCAGACTCAATGGTCTAGCCGATCGCATTCACATCGGGGGTTTCTGCGATGCAGAGACCTTGAAAAACGTTCCCCTGGGAAGCAAAGCGCTCGTCATCTGCGACTGCGAGGGTTACGAAGGCCGCCTCTTTACCCCCGAACTAGCTGAATTCCTGGCCAACCATGACTTGATCATCGAAACGCACGATTTTATTGATATCGACATCAGCACACGTCTGCGCCGCGTTTTTGATAGAACGCATCACATTCAATCCATCAAGAGCATCGATGACATTCAGAAGGCGCACAGCTATCGCTTTGACGAACTGGAGAAGTACAGCGTGCACGACCGGCGCCAGATTTTGGCGGAAAGGCGCCCCGCCATCATGGAATGGTTCGTGATGACCCCCCAAAAACTGCTTTACCCGGGATAGCTGGAAGTTTTTTCACGGCTTTCCGCTAGGTATTCTCCTGTCTGACTTCTTGCTCACGCTATGATGAACAGGTAGTCGCCACTTCCAGGCTATGTGTGGAATCTTCGGCGTTGTCGCTCGCGGCGGTTGGCCCTCTCTCGACATCTTGGAGAAAGCTACGCGAACGCTCGCGCATCGTGGACCGGACGGCGCCGGCACGGTCGTGATTGACAGCCCTGCGGAATTCGGCCAGCTCGGCTTCGCCCACACCCGTCTCTCCATCATTGACCTGTCGCCGCTCGGGCGTCAGCCCATGCAGGACCCGTCCACGGGGAACTGGATCATCTTCAATGGCGAGATTTACAACTTCCGCGAACTCCGGCGGGAGCTGGAGGAGCTGGGCAACACCTTTCGCAGTCAGTCCGATACCGAGGTAATCCTGGTTGCCTACCGCGTTTGGGGCGAGGACTGCCTGGTACGGCTGCGCGGTATGTTTGCCTTTGCGCTGTGGGATTCTCCGCGAAAGCGGCTGCTGCTGGCGCGCGATCCCATGGGGATCAAGCCGCTCTACTACTACCAGTCGGAAAGGTTTTTTCTTTTTGCTTCTGAGGTGCGAAGCCTGCTCCAGGCCGGGCTGGTGCCGCGAAAAGTGGACTCGACCGGAGCCTTGAGCTATCTCGCATTCGGTTCCGTGTACGAACCATGGACGATCGTGGAAGGAGTTCGGGCGGTTCCGCCGGGGCACGTGCTCACAGTGGCGGAGGGATCGGTAAGCGCTCGGGAATACTGGAGTCCTCTTCGCTCAGCCGCGAGCCGGGTTGGCGAGGATGAGCAAAAGCGGAACGGCACGGGTACCGAGCGTCTGTCAGAGATCCTGCGCGACGCAGTGTTATCTCACCTGGTCAGCGACGTTCCGGTCGGAGTGTTCCTGTCCGGGGGAATCGATTCCAGCAGCCTGGTCGCGGTCCTCAGCCGCCACGGCGTGCGCGCCAACACCTTCTCGCTGGTATTCCGCGAAGAAGAGTTCAACGAGGCGCAGTATTCGCGGGAAGTTGCCCGCCGTTTCGGCACGGAACACCAGGAAATCCCGGTCTCGCAGGACGACACGCTGGCCGCGCTGCCAGACGCGTTGCGCGCCATGGACCAACCCACTATGGACGGCATCAACACCTACCTGGTGTCGGCGAAGACGCGGGCGGCCGGGGTGAAGGTCGCGCTGACCGGCTTGGGCGCCGATGAGATGTTTGCCGGGTACTCGAATTTTCGGCGCGTGCCGAAAATGGAGAGCTTTGCTGCACGCTTCCGGCGTCTGCCTGTGCTGGCACGGCGGCCGCTGGCCGCTTCCGTCGCGATGGTCGCGGGTAAGACCGACCGCAACCGCAAGCTGGCGGAGTTGGCCTCGCCCGAGGACTCGTTTGTGCATCCGTACTTTCTTGTGCGCGGTCTGTTTGCGCGCACGGAACAAAGAGCATTGTTTCGGGCGAGAGAGTACGAGGAGGCAGAACAAGCGCTGGAATGCGTTCTGCGGGAATCCGTCGCCGAGAGCGCAGCTCTGGATCCGGTCAACCGCGTCTCCTACCTGGAGTCGCACTGGTACATGAGGAATACCCTGCTGCGGGACTCCGATTTCATGAGCATGGCGCATGGACTCGAATTGCGTGTCCCGTTTCTCGATCGTGCGCTGGTCGAAGCCTGTTTCCGCATCCCGGGGAAGAGAAAGTTACAGGGGAAGCTGCCAAAGAGCCTGCTGCTCGCCAGTCTCGGTGTTGAATTGCCGAGGGAGATTGTGAGGCGTCCCAAGCGCGGCTTCACGCTGCCTTTCGAACGATGGCTGCGCGGCGAGATGCGGCCGGTCGTCGAAGACGCGCTGCTGAGCGGCCACCGGGGCCAGACGTCGCTCAACCCCGGTGCCGTGCGCGATGTCTGGCACCGCTTTCTGGCCGGGGAAACCTCGTGGTCGCGGCCGTGGTCGCTGTTCGTGCTGCAGCGGTGGTGTGAACAGAATCTGTGAGCGGACTTCAGGCAGCCGGTTTGCGAGCCAAAATCAACAGGAAGAGTCCCAGTCTGCGCCCGGCTCGCCGCACAATCGTTCGCGGATACAAGGCCCAAAGCAACCGGTAAAACCAACTCCGGAATCGGGCCGATGGCTCATGCAGCAAAAGGTCTCCGGGGCTGAGGACCTGCTGTAACTCGATCTGCTCAAATCCTTCCAGCAGATTGCGGGCCTCGTCTTGCGTGTAGGATTTCGTGCCCGGACTCTCCAGGTACTCATAGACCGTTTGCCGGAGAGACATACGGCGCAGCAGTCCATAGCGCAGCCAAAGCATGAATCCGGTGAGCGACGGGTGATGGTAGATCATGATGCGAAGGGTCGCACCGGGTTTCAGAACGCGCCGGGCCTCGCGGATACACTGCATCGTGTCCGGGCTGTGATGCATGACGCCGTACGAGTACACGATGTCGAAAGTACTGTCGGCAAACGGCAGATGCTCGGCATCGGAGACGCGCAGGTCTGGCATGCAGCCGGCCAGTTCGCAGCGCCGCCGAGCACGCTCAATCGACGCCACCGAGAGGTCTACCCCGGTTGCATGCGCTCCGGCCTTCAGCCATTCCAGATAGTCCGCACCCATTCCCACGCCAATCTCCAGCACGCGCTGGCCGCTGGATCGTGCGAAGCCGGCGAAATCGCGGATATGAGGTTCGAGTTGATAACGCGCCCGAGCGTGTGCCTCGAAGTCTTCGCGGTCTCCCAGATAGCGCGAACCACAAGGATCGGCGTTCCAGAATTCCCGGACGGCGCTCTTCAATTCACGAGCAGGAGAAGCGTGGGGCATGGTTCCGAAGGCGATACTAGCACAGCATTCCTCATGAAAAATCCTGTGCCGGCACGCTAAGATAGTAGGACCTTCTACCTGCCGTGGATGACGTGATCGAAACGAACTCAGAAGCCGAAGTGTCGAACTCCAGCGCACCGCCGCCGGGACTTCCCGTGACGGTGATCGTCCCCGTTCGTAACGAAGCCCATAACCTGCCACGCTGCCTGGAGTCGCTGAAGGCAGCGGGTGAAGTGTATGTGGTGGATTCCGGAAGTACCGACGGCACGGCGGCCATCGCGAAGTCGTATGGCGCGAAGGTCGTACAGTTCCATTATGCGGGCGGCTGGCCCAAGAAGCGCCAGTGGGCGATGGATACGCTGCCGCTCGCCTATGACTGGATTTTGCTGCTCGACGCCGACGAGGTTCTGACACCGGAACTCTGCGCAGAAATGAACAAGGCGATTCAGGACCCGCAAATCGCCGGCTACTACATTGCGCTCGAGATGTACTTTCTCGGACGGCGCCTGCGTCACAGCGGCGCGAGCTTCTGGAAGCTCTCGCTGTTTCGCAAAGGGCGCGGGCGCTACGAATGCCGCTTGGAAGACCAGGACGCGAGCATGGCCGATATGGAAGTGCACGAACACGTTACCGTCACCGGCGCAACGCGCAAGTTGAGCCACCCACTCGTGCACCACAATGTCGAGTCCCTGGCGCGCTATATCCAGAAGCACAATGAGTATTCCAACTGGGAGGCCCGCGTTTGGCTCGACGGGGGCCGGGGCGAAGAAGAAATTCCGCCTTCGCTTTGGGGGACGCAGGCGCAGCGGCGGCGCTGGCTGCGTCGGCACTTTTTCATGATCCCCGGGTCGCCCGTCTTGTTCTTTCTCTACAAATATCTATTTCGGCTGGGATTTCTGGATGGCGTCCCAGGCCTGATCTACTGCGTCTTCCAGGGTATTCAGTTCTTCCACATCAAAGCCAAGATCTATGAGCTGAGGACCTCAAGGAGGGCAGCCTAAGTCATGTGCGGCATCAGCGGACTCGTGAACTGGGGTAATGCGGAAACGCTCGCCCGTATGACGCATGTTCAGACCCACCGCGGCCCCGACGACTCGGGCCTCTGGGAGCGGCGTTTCCCCGACGGTGGTTACATCGGGCTGGGAAGCCGGCGGCTGGCCATTCTCGATCTTTCTCCGGGCGGCCACATGCCCATGAGCAACGAGGACGGCTCGGTGTGGATCACCTACAACGGCGAGATCTACAACTTCGCGGATCTACGCCGTGAGCTGGAGGGGAAAGGACACAGTTTTCGCTCGCATACCGATACCGAAGCGGTGGTGCATCTTTACGAAGAGTATGGCGAAGACTGCCTGAACCGCCTGAACGGCATGTTCGCCTTTGCCATCTGCGACCTGCGCGATTCTTCCCCGAAGCTGTTCCTCGCCCGCGACCATTTCGGAATCAAGCCGCTCTACTACTGCGAGCGCGGCGGGAGGCTGGCCTTCGCCTCCGAGATCAAGGCCTTGCTCGAGGTGCCGGGAATTGAAGCCCGCATGAATCGCGAGGCGCTCGACCAGTATCTGACGTTTCTCTGGGTGCCTGATCCGCTGACCATGTTTGAAGGACTCCGCAAGCTGTCCGCCGCACATTATGCGGTCTGGCAGAACGGCGAATTCAAGATCAAGCAGTACTGGGACCTGACGTTCCCGCCTGCAGGGCACCGTTTCAAAGCCAGGCAGAGTGATCTGGTTCAGGAGATTCGGGAAAGATTCTGCGCCTCAGTCGAGCAGCAAATGGTGAGCGATGTGCCAATCGGCGCGTTCTTGAGCGCAGGGCTCGATTCCTCGAGTATCGTGACCGCAATGGCGCGGAAGCAGCCGGTGCGCACCTACACGATCACATTCCCGAAGAAATACCGCGTCGGGGAGACGACCATTGATGATCCCGCCGTGCCGCGACGCCTCGCCCGAAAATTGGGGTGTGAGCACCATGAAATTGTCGTTGAACCGGATGTGGTCGGATTGTTGCCGAATCTGACCTGGCATATGGACGAGCCGACTGCTGATCCGGCGATCATCACCGCGTATCTGGTCTGCCGCGAGGCGCGCAAACAGGCAACTGTGATGCTCTCTGGCGTGGGTGGCGACGAATTGTTCGCCGGATACCGCAAGCACGTGGCGCACGCGTGGGCTGAACAGTATCAGCGGGTTCCGGGCTTCGCGCGCTCCGCGACAGAACAGCTCGTGCTCAGATTGCCCTCTTTGCGCGGAACTCGCCTGAAAGGCTCCGTCCGGCTCGCGAAGAAAATGGCGCGCAGTGTGCCGCTCAATCCAGTCGAGGCCTTCATCAGGAATTGCACTTATCTGGATGAGTGGCAAAGAACTGCGCTTTACCCTCAGGACTGGGAGCCGCAACGCAATGGCAATCCTGCCCGCCAGCATCTGGCCGCATTCGACAAAGTGCGGCACGCCGACTTCCTCAACCAGATGCTCTATCTCGATACCAAGATTTTCATGACCACGCTGAACTTGACCTACAACGACAAAATGAGCATGGCGTCGTCGGTCGAGGTGCGCGTGCCGTTTCTGGACCGCGAACTCGCGGAATTCGTCGCGTGGAATGTTCGTCCGGAGTGGAAGCTGAAAGGAAAATGGCGTCCGGTGACCAAGTACATCTTCCGCGAAGCGATGCGTAGTATGCTGCCGGAAGAGGTCTTGCAGCAGCCGAAAGCAGGCTTCGCCGCGCCGGTGGACTACTGGCTGGCGAACGAATTGCGCCCCATGGTGGACGATCTGCTGTCGGAGAGCCAAGTCCGCCACCGCGGGCTCTTTCGCCCTGAGGCAGTGCGCCGCTATGTGGACGAGCATCGTCGTGGCGAGGAAGACTGGTCCATGCAGATTTGGCAACTGCTGACGCTGGAGATCTGGACGCAACTCTTTCTCGACGGCGGAGCACGCTCGTTCGCTCAGCGACCGATGGGCGCGCCTCAATTGATCAGCGCATGAAAGTGGGTGTTTCGAGCGAACGCAGGCGCGGATGAACCGTGCTGAATCCAGTTCCAGCCGAAACTTCATGACCACAAAAACCGTTCGCGTTCTGAGCGAAGCCGCGGGGCTGCTGCGCGCGCCGCAACGTGTTTTCCCGCTGTTTTCCAAGCTCGCTTCGGACGACCTGCGGACCAGATTCGGACATCGGCACCTGTATTCGTATGCGGCCACAACCGTTCCTACAGCGGACGCGCTGCGATCCTTACTTGGCTGGATTCTCGACGCACAACGTCCCGACGGCGGCATCGCAGCGTACTACAGTCTCCTGACCGGATATGCCCCGTCGTATCCTGAAGTGACCGGTTACATTATTCCGACGCTGTACGATTTCGTCCGCCTGACCGCCGACCCTGCCGCGCGCCATGCCGCTGAGCGCGCTACCCGCTGGCTGCTGTCGCTTCAAATGACGTCCGGCGCTTTCCCCGGCGGACTCCACGACAGCGACGACGCTCAGCCCTCCGTGTTCAATACCGGCCAGATTTTGCAGGGACTGGTACGGGCCCATGCTGAGACCGGGAACGCAGAAATCCTGGAACGCGCGTCGGCTGCGGGCGGCTGGTTGGCCGCAATCCAGCAAGCGGATGGTTCCTGGACCGGGCCCGCTGCGTACCAGGGCGTCGCCCACACCTACTACAGTATGGTTTCGTGGGCGCTAGCCCAGTTGGCGGGGGAGTCCAGGAATCCTGCTTACGCCTCGGCCGCGGACAGAAACATGGACTGGGTGCTGGCGCACATCAAACCCAGCGGCTGGATTGACGGCCTCAAGCTGCATGGACATCCTGCCTACCTGCACTTTATTGCTTACGTGATCCAGGGGACGCTCGAGTGCGGCATCCTGCGCCACCGCGACGATGTGATTCAGGCGGCCGCCAAGCCGGCTTGGGTTCTCTTGCGCAAGTTTGAGACCCACAAGCGATTGTTGGGGACCTACGAGCCGGACTTCCGAAGTGGGCAGCGGTTTTCGTGTCTCACCGGCGACGCGCAGATGTCCTGCGTCTGGCTGCGCCTGTTCGAAGTGACTGGCGATCTGCGCTATCTCAATGCGGCCCTCAAAATGAACGAGAGGCTGAAGCAGTTGCTCCCACTGAAGGGTCGGCGCGGAGTCGTGGGCGGGGTGGCTGGATCGTATCCCATTTGGGGAGCGTACCAACCGGTGCGCTACATCAGTTGGGGATGCAAATTCCTGGCTGACGCACTCATGCTGGAGCGGCGTCTCATGCATGCGTTCGAGGCGCCAGGATGCGCATAGTTATTCTAGTTTCGAGTCCGTACAGCGAAACCGGCTGTGCCGTCGCCGCTCGCCTGGCGCAAGTCGGATACGCGCCGGTTGGAGCGCTGACACTGCCATCCTGGGACCGCAGCACGCTGTTGCGCAAGCTTGGACAGTGGGGCCTGCGCGGTTCGCTCCACTATGCCGTCGCCAAACTGACCCCGGGCAAGGCCACGAATCGGAAGCAGGTGTTGAACCCCTATCTCGAGAGGCCATTGCGGCATGGTGACGGAGTATTCCGCGGCTTGCGGGAGGTGGCCCGTGCCTATGGGTTTCCGGTCGTGACGTGCGGAGACCAGAACTCACCGCGTGCCATAGCTCAACTAAACCAGTGGTCCCCCGATCTTGCGATCTTCACGGGCGGAAACATCCTGCGCGACCAGGTGCTGAAGATTCCTCGTCTTGGGGTTTTGAACTCACATCTTGCCCTGTTGCCCGAAATCCGCGGCATGAGTAGTCCGGAGTGGTCGCTCCTGTGTGGAGTTCCCCTTGGCATCACGATTCACTTCCTGGACAGCGGCCTAGATACCGGCCCCATCCTCGTGCGCCGCGAGTTCGCAGTCGCCGCCGACTGCGACTCGCTGGCCGACTTGCGCAACCGGATGATCGCGGAGGGGATCGAGTTAATCGCAGAGGCCGTGGCCGGCCTTGACCGCGGCACAGTCTCGGCTGTCCCGCAGGCCGAGCGGGAAACGGACCGTCAATTCTTCGTGATGCATGAGCAGTTGAAAGCTGAGGCCACGCGCCGGCTGAAGAAAGGCCGGTTGAATCCCGTGGCTGGCAGGCGCTGTGGGTAAACTCGGCACCCTGTTGCAGATCGGCCGGACATTCGGGGCGCGCGATGGTGTCCTGCGCTTGGAATATGAGCTGCAGCGCGGCAGCGGGCTGATGTCGCGCCGCATGCAATCGGTGCGAGGCTGGGAATCGTGGGACCTTCAACACATCGCTCGGAAGGCTTCGCCGGAAGATCTCCTGAGCATTCGTCGCCAGGGTGGCCGCCCTTTCTTCTTCTCGGATTCTCGCAGTCTGGCGCCGGAGCTGAAGCGAATTCTTGGTCAGGAGGGGGAAGAGTCAGTCAGTGCAGAAGCGAGAAGAATTCTGGAGGGCAACCTCCCATTCTTTGGCCGGCTGTCATTTGCCTGCGGTTTTCCTCCCAATTGGTTCCACAATCCGGTTACGGGCCAGTGCGTCTCGCCCCATCGCCCGTGGACAGAGATGCGGTTTGCCTCCGACGACTACGGCGATCTCAAGTTCATCCTGGAGCCGTCCAGGTTCTTTTTCGTCTATCCGCTGGCTCGTGCCTATGCCATCAGCGGCGACGAGCGATTTCCCGAGGCCTTTTGGAATGCGATCGAAGACTGGGCTGGCCACAGTCCGCCCATGTCAGGGCCGCTCTGGATCTGCGGGCAGGAATCCTCGCTCCGGATTCTGGTTTGGTCCTTCGCTCTTTACGCGTTCCTCCATTCGCCCGCAACGACGCCGCAACGGTTAGCGCTGCTGCTGTCGATGATTGCCGCGCATGCCTGGCGCACTATGCGAACCGTGGGCTACGCACGATCGCAGCGCAGTAATCATCTGTTCAGCGAAGGCGTCGGCTTGTGGACTGCCGGAACTCTCTACCCTGAGCTGAAGGACGCGGTCGATTGGCAGAAACACGGTGCGCGGCTCCTGCGGGAAGCGGTTCTCGACCAGATCACTCCCGAAGGAGTGTATCTCCAGAATTCCTTCAACTATCAACGGATGGTTCTTCACCTGCTCCTCTGGACTCTTCGCCTCGCCGAAATTCACGGCATCCAGCTCGAACCGGAGATACACGCGCGCGTGGCCGCGGCTTTGGAATTTATCCGTGGATTCGTGGATGAGGAATCGGGGCACGCACCCAATCACGGAGCCAACGACGGCAGCTTGATACTTCCGTTGGCTGCGTGCGACTACCGCGACTTTCGTCCGCTGCTGAAACTCGGAGCGAGCGTTATAGGCCGCCCGTCAGGCCCGAAGCCGGGGCCCTGGGACGAAACGGCACTTTGGTTTTGCGGTGAGTCGCGGGAGGCAGTGCAACTCGAACCCCTTCGCCCAGCCCCACCCGTTACTGGCTATCACCGTCTTGGTACGGAGAAATCCTGGGCGCTGGTTCGAGCTAGCTCCTACACGCGGCGGCCGTTTCAAGCCGATCAACTGCACGTGGACTTGTGGTATCACGGACTCAATCTGGCACGCGACGCCGGGACGTATCTCTACAACGGCGAGCCGCCGTGGAACAACGGCCTGGCGGGCACGGCCGTTCACAACACAGTGATGGTGGATCGCCAGGATCAGATGCGGCGCGCCGGCCGTTTCCTCTGGCTGGATTGGGCCCAGGCGTCGGGCAGATCCTTCTCCACCAAGCGCGAGGATTCTCTGGACTGTTTTGAGGGTGAGCACGACGGTTACCGGCGCCTTGGTGTGAAACATCGGCGGATGGTCCAGTGTGTCACTGAAGACGCCTGGGTGATTGTGGATGATCTGCTAGGCGTCGGTGAGCACGAGCTGCGGTTGCACTGGCTACTGCCAGACCTGCCGTTCGAGGTGATTGCCGATTCACGCTTGTGCGCGGTTCTCTCAGCGGAAAAGATGCGCTTTCGCTGGAACGTCTTTTCCAGCTCTCCGGGAACCGCCGCAGTGATCCGTGGCGGGAAGAGTTTGACAGGGGACACGATGGGCGGAGATGAAGAGTTGCTTGGTTGGGTATCACCCACCTACGGCGAGCGCTGTCCGGCCATTTCTCTCCGCTACCGTGTGCAAGCGCCCTTGCCCGTTCGAATTGTTACCACGATTCTGGCGGGCGAAACGCTCCAACCACAGCAGTGTGATAGCCAATTAGTCTTGTCGCGCGACGGTTCGGCGCTTTATCAAGTGAGTCTGGCCCCGGTGCGAACTGCGAGTGTGAGCGGCTAGCCATCGTACAATGGCGGAGGTTGTAGTTTTTGCGGCGTTCCGCGCGACACGATATGAAACAGCTTCTCCAACAGGTTAGCGGCGGCGAGATCGCAGTCGTGGACGTTCCCGCGCCGAAATTGCTTGCGGGTTGCGTGTTGGTTCGTACGGCTGCTTCCCTGGTTTCGGTCGGAACCGAGCGCGCCTCCTCCGAATTTGCCCGAAAGAACTTGCTGCAGAAGGCCAGGATGCGTCCCGACCTGGTGCGCGAGGTCTGGAATAAGGTCCGCCGGGACGGCGTGGCGTCAGCCGTGGCCGCGGTCCGCAGCCGGATGGATCAACCCAGTGCCCCGGGTTACAGCAGCGCTGGAACGGTGGTCGCCGTGGGCGAGGGCGTTACGGACATCCGCCCGGGTGATCGGGTCGCTTGTGCCGGCGCTGGTCACGCGGTGCACGCCGAATTCGCGTGTGTCCCTCGCCTGCTGCTGGCGCGGATCCCTCCCGACTCCGATGTGGGCTTCGAGCAGGCGGCTGCCACTACGGTCGGGGCAGTCGCCTTGCATGGCGTGCGAACCGCCGACGTCAAGTTGGGTGACATTGTCGGCGTGATCGGACTCGGCTTGCTCGGACAACTAACGTTGCAGATCCTCAAAGCGGCCGGTTGTAGGGTCGTGGCTATGGACATCGACCGCGGACGGGTTGACCTGGCGCTGCGTCTGGGCGCCGACACTGCCAGTGACTCGTCCGGCGGATTTTTCGATCTGTGCATGCAGCAGTCTGCTGGACGGGGCGTGGACGCCGTCCTGATTACCGCGCAGACGAGCAGCAGCGATCCCGTGAATCTGGCCGCCGAGGTGGCGCGGGATCGCGGCGTCATCGCGGCGGTCGGCACGGTCGGCATGGCCCTGGAGCGCAGGCCCTTTTACGAGAAGGAACTCGACTTTCGTATTTCACGTTCCTACGGGCCCGGGCGTTATGACGCAGCGTACGAACAAAAAGGTGTGGATTACCCCATCGGCTACGTGCGCTGGACCGAAACCCGCAACATGGAAGCGTTCCTTCAGCTTCTCGCGGATCGAAAAGTAGATGTGGGCGCTTTGATTACCCACCGGTTTCCGATTGACCAGGCGCAATCGGCGTATGACCTTATCACGGGGGAAACGCAGCAAGCTTTCCTCGGGGTCCTGATCACTTACCCGGACGGTGCCCAGGAGATTCCGCGTGTCCCAATGGCCGGGAAGGGTAGAGGTACTGCAGTTGCCGCCATCAAGTCGGTTGCCATCGGACTGCTGGGGGCAGGCAACTTCGCCACCAGCACACTATTGCCGACGATCAAGCGAGTTGGTGGTGTGACCTTGGTGGGGGTGTGCGCCGCCTCTGGCTCGCATTCCCATCACGCCGCCAAGAAGTTCGGATTTCACTACAGTGCTACCGACGAAGACAGCGTAATCAACGATGCGGCCATCAACACCATCGTCGTCGCCACCCGCCATCACCTGCATGCCAGGCAAGTGTCTGCTGCGTTGCAGTCCGGCAAGCACGTCTTTTGTGAAAAGCCGTTGTGCCTGAATGAAGAGGAGTTGAGCGACATCCTGCGGATTTACGAGGCCCAGTCATCGGTTGGCAAGCCGCTTCTGATGGTCGGTTTCAACCGCCGGTTCGCTCCTCTCGCTCTTCGGCTCAAGAGTTTTCTGCGAGAGATTCATGAGCCAATGGCGTTGCACTACCGCGTGAATGCCGGCTTTGTTCCTGCCGATCATTGGCTGAATGATCCAGAACAGGGCGGAGGCCGCGTCATCGGGGAAGTCTGCCATTTTGTGGACTTCCTGACGTTCCTGGGGGGCGCAGCGCCGATCGAGGTGCAAGCCCACAGCCTCGCCAACCCTGGCCAATACAGCAACGACAACGTGGTCAGTTCGATTCGCTTCGCGGACGGGTCGCAAGGCACGATCAGCTATTTGGCCAACGGGGACAAGTCGTATTCGAAAGAACGAGTCGAAGTCTTCGGCGGCGGCGCGGTGGCAGTGCTGGAAGATTTTCGCCGGCTGGAACTCGTGGGCCGAGGGCGGAAGCAAGTGTTCCGATCGCGGTTGCGTCAGGACAAAGGCCACCAGGGTGAGTGGGAAGCTTTTGTCGCCGCCCTCCTCGCCGGAGCAGAGTCTCCGCTCCCCCTGTCAGAGATTGTGACCACCATGCTGGCCACGTTTGCCTTGGATGAATCGCGTTCCTCAGGTAAGTCCATTTCGGTCAGAGGGCTTCAAAACCATCGTTTCGAGCAATAGGGACCTTGGTCCCCCAGCGCGCTTGTGAAGGATTTCTGTCCAGAGCCTCGTGAAGATTCTCTACGTTTCGCAATACTTCCCCCCGGAAATGGGAGCGCCTGCGGCGCGCGCCGCCGAGCTCTCCCGGCACTGGGCCCGGATGGGCCACGATGTAACGGTTCTCACCGGGTTTCCAAACCATCCGACAGGCGTAGTTCCGGCGGAGTGGCGCTCGCGGTTGCACCGCTTGCTTTACAAGGAAACCGTGGACGGAGTGCGGGTGGTCCGAACCTGGCTCTGGCCGCTGCCCAACCGGAAAGCACACGAACGGATCCGCAATTACGCTTCGTTCTGCGTTTCAGCGTCTGTCACCGGGCTAGGCATTGAGAAGCCGGACGTCGTGATCGGTACCTCGCCCCAGTTGCTGGTCGCGCTCGCGGGATGGTGGCTGGCCTGGTGGAAGCGGGTGCCGTTTGTCTTCGAAGTGCGCGACCTGTGGCCGGAGTCGCTCTCGGCTGTCGGCGCTGGTGGCGAAGGAAGCGCTTTGCATCGCACGCTCGGCGTCATCGCAGGCTTCCTGTACCGGCGCTCGCGCCACATCGTGGTCGTAACGCCGGCATTCAAGGATCACCTCATTCGGCATTGGCAGGTTCCGGAGCAGAAGATCTCGGTCGTAGAGAACGGAGTCGAGACCGCCCTCTTTCGTCCGTGTCCCGCCACCAAAGCTCCCGGGACGGAAGACCGATTCCTGATCTGCTACATCGGCACCATGGGCACGGCCCACGGGCTGGACACGCTGATTGCCGCTGCGGGCCAACTACAGGCAACGTTCCCCAACGCCATATTCCTGTTGATCGGGGAAGGGGCGGAGAAGGAGCGCATCTTGCAACTGGCAGACGCGCGCGGACTGACCAACATCCGTTTCCTCGACCAGCAACCGCGAGAGCGAATCCCCGCCTACATCGCGGGCGCCGATGTGTGCCTCGTCATGCTGAGAAAGGCCGAGTTGTTCAAGACTGTGATTCCCACGAAATTGCTCGAGTACATGGCATGTGAGCGGCCGGTGATTGTAGCCGTAGATGGACAAGCTCGTCAGATCGTAGAAGAAGCAGGCGCCGGTGTGTACGTGGAGCCTGAAGACAGCAACGCGCTTGCCGAAGCGGTGCGCGCTCTTGCCTCCAACCCCGAGCAGAGACGCCGCATGGGGAGCAGCGCCCGCCGGTACATCGTCTCCCGTCTCTCGCGTGAACAAACGGCGCAGAGCTACGTTACCGTGCTGGAATCCCTACGAAACCGCTGATTGAGTTGAGAGACGACGCCCGCGGAAATCAGGGGCGAACCGCGATCACGGCGAGAGCGCTCGTCATGGAGTATGCCGCCTGCGCGCCCCGGTACGCCAGGGCCTTCGTCGCGCTCCCGGGCACGAACAGCACGTCTCCCTTGATGAGCGGCGTATCCGGCGCTTTCGCCTGGATCACTTTCTTGAGGCGCACCCGAATCTCCTGAATTCCAGTGGGTGTTTGCCGCAGGATCCGGGCGCTGTTGAGAGAAGAAGTGTGGGTGCCGCCTCCGGCCAAGGCCAGCGCTTTCAGCACCGTGAGAGTGTCGTCCTGAATCATGAATCCGCTGGGATGCGCCACATCTCCCACCACGTATACGATCCCCGCGCGAGACACGACGATGGTATCTCCGGGGAGGATTTCCACGTTGTTTTGAGTATCTTCGTCGAGATTCGAGGCCAGAGAAAGCTCGACTTTCTGGCTGGGATTCTGGCGGTGGATGATGGTGACTTTACGGCCCGCTTTCTCCGATAAACCACCCGCGGCCGAGATCAGGTCGAACAGCCGCCGCTCTCCGATGGCAGGGTAGGGTCCGGGACGGCTCACTTCCCCGAGAACATTAATGGCTTGCGAAGCCGACTCATTCACGAAGATTGACACGTGCGGATTGCGGACGTAGCCTCCATCGGCGAGCCGTTTCTGGATCAGTTCCTGCGCTTCGTCTACCGTCAGATCGGCGATGTGCACGTAGTCAATCAAGGGGAGGTACACGTCCCCGTTGTTGCCGATGCGTGCCTTGGTGTTCAGCTCAGGCACTCCGAACACGCCGAGTTCAATCAGATCGCCGGCGTAGAGCTTGGCGGTGGCATTGGCCACGAACCGGGCAGGCTCGGTCGAAGCGGTGTCGTTGGCCGGCGGTTGCGGCGTCGGATCGTTGCCCGGGACCGGCGTCTGAGCCAGAAGAGAAAGGCTCAGCAAACTGAAAACAAACAGGTGCACGCTCCGCAAATAAGAACGGCGGGTCCGCCGAAACATACCTGACTCCTGGGATGGATGCGTTGCCTCGAGTCTAACACAGGCTTACGCGAGCTCTTGACCACGAGCGAGTGTTTACCAGCTCGGCACAGGCAGGAAGTTTTCCACAGAGATGTGTTCCCGAAACATTGCTCCCGCTCAGCAACCGGTTGTATAGTTCGAGGCATCGAAGAGAGAAAGTCCAGTCCTGAAAATTGCATAAGAAGTTCCGCGCCACAGCACTGAGTTGAGGGAATCTTGGCCGGAAGGAATATCCGATTTTGACCTTTCTATTCTTGGGGATATTTGCGGTTTCACTGGTAGTGTCCTTCGCGGCCACGCGTCAAGTTAGGGACGTGGCGGCGCGAAGAGGCTGGGTAACGCTTCCCAAGGACGGACGCCATGTGCATGAAGCCGCACTCCCGCGGCTGGGCGGCGTGGCCATCTTCCTGGCCTTTTCCCTCAGTTTGATCCTGTGGTTGGGGCTTGCCCTGTTATATCCCCGCCTGCTTGAGGGACTCGCCCCGGCAACCCTTCTGCGCATTTACATTCCGGCCTGCCTGATCTTCTGTCTCGGCATCTACGATGACCTCCGGGGCGCTGGCCCCTATTTGAAGTTTTCCGTGCAGGCGATCGCGGCCACCATGCTGTTCCTGGGCGGAATGCGCATCCTCGATCTGCCGGTTCTGTTCGGCGCTCACACGTTTCCCTGGTTCGTCGGGTGGCCGCTCACCGTGCTGTGGGTGGTGGCGATCACCAACGCCTTCAATCTGATCGATGGCCTGGATGGTTTGGCCGCCGGGTCCGCGCTCTTTTCCACCCTCGTTTTCTTTGTGGTGGCTTTGGTCAGTCACTCCTGGCTGGGCGCCTTGATGAGCGTGGCGCTGGCCGGTGCCATTCTTGGATTTCTGCGCTTCAACTTCAATCCGGCGACGATTTTTCTGGGCGACTCCGGCAGCCTGTTCATCGGTTTCCTGCTGAGCGCGCTGGCGTTGGCGGGCGCACAGAAAGCGCCAACCTTGGTGGCCGTGGCAATTCCGGTTGTGTCTTTCGGGTTGCCGATTCTGGAAACAGCGCTCTCCATCTTGCGGCGCCTGATCAGCGGACGCCCGATTTTCACTGCCGATCGCGAACACATCCACCACAAGCTGTTGCAGCGGGGTTTATCGCACCGGCAGGTGGTCATTGTGCTTTACGCGGTCTCCGCGGTTTTCGCCATGCTCAGCCTGTTCTTGCTGTGGCCGACCGGGAGCACGCTCGGATTGGTACTGGCCGTTGTCGGCACCGGCATCTGGCTGGGAGTTCAGCATCTGAACTACCTGGAGTTTGGCGAACTGCGGCGCGTAGCCCAGCGCACGATCGAGCAGCGCCAGATCGTCATCAACAATCTCTCGGTTCGCCGCGCGGTCGAGGAACTCAAGATGGCCGCCGATTTCGATCAGGTGCGCAGCATTCTGCTGGCCGCCTTCGATAGCAACGACTTCGACGCGTTCGAGCTTCAATTAAAGGTCCTGCCCGAGGATCAACTCGCGTTCGGGGAGGCGTACAAGCCCTTCCAGTGGACTAAGTTTCCACATATCGTTTCCATGTCGGGCCTGCCTTCGTGGAAGCTGACCTTGGAGTTAGTCACCACCTCGAACCGGCGGCGCGGGTCGCTGGTGGTGTACCGCGTCTATACCCAGCGGGATCTCCAGTTGGATGTCAACCTTGTCACATCGGAATTTCCCATTGCGCTGGCCGACGCGCTGGACCGGGTGCTGACCGCGCCCGAGGTGCTCGAAAGCGCCGCCCAGGGCGACGTTCAGTACCTGGCAGCCAATCTCTAGACGGCCTACCGCCCCTTCGAGCCCCGTTCCCCCTGATATTGACGGCTGGGTTAATATGGATGTCTGTTTTTGCCATGGATGTGACCCCATGGAAGTGAGCATTATCAGGCTGCAGGATCCAACCCCGGGGGGCCCCGCCGGAGAGCGCCGGCGCCGCATCCGCCACCAGCTGCACACTCCCGTCTACGCCAGCTTCAACAGCCCGAACACGGGCATGGTGCTCGATCTGAGCGAATTGCTGGACCTGCACGAGGATGGTTTCGCCGTCCAGACCAGCGAGCGGTTGGAAGTAAACCGCACCATGAGTCTTGCCTTGGAAATGCCCGAAACCAAGGCCTTTATCCAGGGCAGCGGCCGTGTGGTTTGGAGTGACGGAGCCGGCCGTAGCGGCATCCAATTCGACGGACTTCCTGACCCGTCCCGGCGGCTTCTTAAAGAGTGGCTTTTCATCAACCTGCTGATCGGGTGCACCATCCACGCCGCTCGCGCCGGACAACTTGCCCAGCGCGCGGAAAAGAAGCCGCCTCGGCCGCAGCCGGTTCTGCCGCCTTCTGTTGCGACCCCGGTTCCGGATCTGAGCGGAATGTTGTCCGCCGTCGAGGCAGTGCGCCTCGAGGTCCGGGCCGCGGGCGATGACCTCAACGGAGTCCTCAATCTCGTCACCGAGCGCGTCCTGAGTCTGACCGGTGCGAGCGGCGCAGCCCTGGCATTTCTCACTGACGGCCAGATGATCTGCCGGGCGCGTGCCGGAGAGCCCGCTCCGCCCCTGGGAGCGCCCGTGGATGTCAGACAGGGGCTCTCCGGAGAATGCGTTCGCAGCGGCCGTATGGTTTCATGCGACGACACCGAAACCGATGCGCGCGTCGATCGCGAAATCTGCCGGATGCTGGGGATCGGTTCGATCCTGGCCGCTCCGATCTTTTCCGACTTCCGGGTGGTGGGCCTGCTCGAGGTTTTCTCGGCTCGGGCCCACGCCTTCACCGAAGTCCACGAGACGGCGCTGGACCGGCTGGCGGAAATTGTCCCCAAGGCACAAAAGGCGCCAGCGGACACGGCTCCGCAGCAGGAGGCAAAGACCAGCCACCTCCCAGCGCCCGCCGCTGAGACCGATCCCACCATGCACACGATTCGCGAGGCCCTGTGGGAACCAGAACGAGAAGCGCAGGAGCCGTTAAAGGGAGTTCCAGTTCGCCTGCTCCACCTCGTGCTGCTGGGTCTAACCGCCGCCATGACAGCTATGGTCTTGGGATATCTGCTGGCTCCCACCATCCAGCGACTCTGGTTCAGCAAGCCCGAAGTGTCCAAGAGCCAGCAGGTGGTGGCTGCCGCTTCTGTGCCAAATACGGCCAATCCCAGCACCCAGACAAAAACTCTCGAGGGTGCGCGAACGCTCGCCGAGCAGGGAAACGCGGATGCACAATGGAATCTGGGTGTCCGCTACCACACCGGAGAAGGCGTTCCGCAGGATGACACGCAGGCCGTGCAGTGGTTTCAGCGCGCGGCGGAACAGGGACATGTTACGGCTCAAGCGACTTTGGGCGCCTACTATTGGGCGGGCCGCGGCGTTCCGCAAGACCTTTCCAAGGCCTACTTCTGGTCAGTTCTGGCGCTGGCCCAGGGCGATGTTGGCAGCAAATCCCGGCTCGAAGGCCTGGCCTCCCAGATGAGTCGATCACAAATCACCGTCGCTCGCCAGCAAGCCGAGGACTGGCTCCGCCAGCACCACGCGGCCAAGGCGGAAGCGAAGTAAGTCCAGACAGACAGAGCCGTTCCCTCCGCCGTAGAATAGATTTGTGGCCACCCTCCGCGACATCCTGAATGAGCGCGTTCGAGAGGCCGATTCCCACCTCGTCGAGAAGCTCGATCGCAATCGGGTGCGTTGTTACTCCTGCGGACACTGCTGCCCGATCCCTGACGGACAGCCCGGCGTCTGCAAGGTTCGCTACAATCGCGGCGGGACGCTCTACGTTCCCTGGGGCTACGTCGGCGGAGTGCAGTGCGATCCCATCGAGAAGAAGCCTTTCTTTCATGCTTATCCCGGAGCCCTCGCCTACAGCTTCGGAATGCTGGGCTGTGACTTGCACTGCTCGTATTGCCAGAACTGGGTGACCTCGCAAGCCCTGCGCGATCCCAATGCGGTTTCACCACCGCTCGAAGCCACTCCAGAACTGCTTGTCCAGGATGCAGTGGCTCAAGGCGCGAAAGTGCTCGTCAGCACTTACAACGAGCCTCTGATCACGAGCGAGTGGGCCGTGGCCGTCTTTCGTGCCGCACGAAAGGCTGGCCTGCTGACTGCATTCGTCTCCAACGGCAACGGCACTCCACAGGTGCTCGAGTATCTGCGTCCCTGGATTGATCTCTACAAAGTCGATTTGAAAAGCTTCGACGACCACCACTATCGCCAACTCGGCGGACGCATTCAGCCGATCCTCGACACCATTCGCCGCCTGCACGACATGGGAATATGGCTCGAGATCGTCACCTTGCTCATCCCTGGCTTTAACGACGGAAACGATGAATTGCGGCAGCTCGCCGAGTTCCTGTGCAGTGTGTCGCCCGACATTCCGTGGCACGTCACGGCCTTTCACAAGGACTACAAGATGACTTCGCCCGACGACACGCGCGCCGAAGATCTGCTGCGCGCGGCCGCTATCGGGCGCGAAGCCGGGTTGCGCCACGTGTATGCCGGGAATCTTCCCGGGCAGGTAGGTGATCTGGAAGACACGCACTGCCATCAGTGCGGTCAGATGCTCATCCACCGCTATGGCTACCTGATTGAAGAATATCGTTTGACTCCCGAAGGCGCCTGCCCGGCGTGCCATGCGCTCGTGCCGGGACGCTGGTCCCGCCAATTCGACGGACAGATCGCCGCCAGTCCTTTTCTCCCGCGCCGGCGCGCGCAATTGGTTAGAATCCTGACGCGGCATTAATCGGCATTCATGGGGACCCTCAAAACACTGCTCCTGGCAATGGTGTTGTGTTCGGCGCTCGCCTGTTCTCCACGCGACTTTCTTACCCGGCGTCTCGCCGCAGACCTCATCTCCGCATCCGACCCGTTCAAAGCACCGCAGATTTTCTGGCTTAGAACCGGCATCGTCTCTAACAAAGATTTCAACTCTCCCGATTCGCTCGTGCTGCAGCGCCGGGGATGGATCATCGGAACGCAGCAAAAATGTCCCCCCGGAGTCGAGCCGCCTCCTTGCTGGGACGTAGTGCTGTCGCCGGCCGGCGTAGACATTTTCCGCTCGCTGATCTCGGAGTCAACCCGCCGCGGCAGTCTGATGCCGATCCGAGTGGCGCGCCGCGAATTGGTGGACATTATCGGAGTCAGCAAGGCCGGCAATTTTGCCGACGTGGAATTCCTGTGGCATTGGGTGGCCATGAACGAAGTCGGCAGCGCGTTGTACGACAGTGGCGTGCGCTACCGCTCTACCGTCGGCTTCCGCAGCTATGACGACGGCTGGCGCGTTCAGACCGAGCCGCCGCGCAACAACCAGTCGCTCGATGACGCCCTGCGCACCGCTCAGCCCGCACCCTGAAAGAGGACTGACCCTGAATATGATGATTCGCCTGCTGTGTGTTTCGCTGCTGACCGTCCTTCTCGCACCGGTTGTACACGCCGACGTTCTCGACGATCTGGCTCGCGACTTCTGGGCATGGCGCGCCGCCGAGATGCCAGTTTCCACCGACGATATTCCGCGCCTGGATCGCCCCGCGGGCTGGGTGCCGGACTGGTCTCCCGCAGCGGTCGAGTCCTATGAAAAGCAGGTCACCGAATTCGACCGTCGCTGGAACGCAATGGACGCTTCGCAGTGGCCGGTGCCTCGCCAGGTGGATCACCGGCTGATCGGGTCGGCGATCGCCCGGGCGCGCTGGGAACTGGATTTCCAGCTGGGCTGGCGGCGAAATCCTAATTTCTATCTGGACCAGACTTTAGGGGCATACTTTCATCTGTTACTTCAACCGCCGCCCTTTTCCGAGGAGCGGGGCGCGAACATCGTCGCCACCTTAAATGCCACGCCCAAAATCCTGGAAAACGCTCGCAAGAACCTCGCGGAGCCGGTGCGGCCATTTGCCGAGCTATCCCTGGAGCAGCTTAAGGACATGCGTGGGCGCCTGCTCACTTCGGTGCGCGAGCTGAAGCCGCTGCTGGATGCGACCTCGCAAAAGCAGATTGACTCAGCCGCGGAGTCCGCCATTCAAGCGCTGGAAGGTTACCGGGTTTGGCTCAGCGGGAAACTGGCCTCGATGTCGTCGCAGACTGCGATCGGCAATGCGAGTTACGTGTACTTCCTCAAGAACGTCGCACTCCTGCCTTACACGCCTCAGCAACTGCTTGAGATCGGACGCAACGAGTGGGCCCGCTCGGTTTCCTTTCAGACGTATGAAGAGCATCGCAACTTCGGCGGGCCCGAACTGCGGCTTCCTTCTTCGATAGAGGAGGAAATTGCGCGTGAACGCCATGATGAACAAGCAATCCGGCAGTACTTGCAAGAGAAGCACATCTTGTCCGTACCGTCGTGGTTGCAGCAGTACACCTGGCAGCCCATGCCCGGGTACATGAAGCCTTTGGAAGGCGTGGGCGAGGCCGATGATTTCACTGGCCCGAGCCGGTTGAAGGAAAACTGCGTCCGCTACATCGATCCCCCCAGCCCCGATCTCGGATACTTCGCGCTGGCCGACGCCAAAGATCCGCGCACCGGAATCGTGCACGAGGGCGTGCCCGGCCACTACTTTCAACTCGCGCTTTCCTGGGCGCACCCCAACCCGATCCGCCGCCACTACTACGATTCCGGAGCGAATGAAGGCATCGGCTTTTATTCCGAAGAGATGCTGCTCGAGGCTGGATTGTTCGACAACAGCCCGCGCTCGCGCGAGATCATCTACAACATGGTCCGCCTGCGCGCGCTGCGGGTGGAGGTGGACGTGAAGCTGGCGCTGGGCGAGTTCACCATCGCGCAAGCAGCCGAGTATCTGCAGAAGACCGTCCCCATGGACTCGCGCACCGCCCACGCTGAAGCGGCATTCTTCGCGTCGTCTCCGGGACAAGCCATCTCCTACCAGATCGGTAAAACACAAATCCTGCGCTTCCTCGCTGAAGCGCGTCGCCAGCAAGGCGACAAATTTGACTTGCAGGCCTTTCACGATTTCTTGTGGCGCAACGGTAACGTTCCGATCGCCTTGCAGCGCTGGGAATACCTGGGGCTGAAAGACGACCTGGAGACGCTGGCGGGGATGAAACCATGATCCGCAATTCGTCGTTCGCTGTTCGCTTTTCGCAAAACCGGTGGAGTGACGAGAGCGGTTCGTACCCGGAAGGCGAATCGCGAACGGCAAACGACGTACCGCGAACAGCGAACGACGAATAGCGAACAGCGCTCCCGTTTGCCACGACCAACGCGCACAGTGTATACCTCTCTAATTCCAAAATTATGCGCACACCAATTCTTGTCCTCGGGTCATTTCTGGCGTCAGCCCTGCTCTCTGCTCAGGGTGCCAAGCCGAAACTCACGTTCGATGAGTTCTTCAACTCCGTCGGATTCACGGCGGTAAAACTCTCTCCCGACGGCAACTCAGTTGTTCTCGCCGCGGAGAGAGCCGACTGGGAGCAGCAGATCTATCGCTCGGAATTATGGCTCTACCGCATCAACGGAAACAGCGGCAGCCTGATCCAGTTGACGCAGTCCGGCCGCGACAGCACGCCGCAATGGTCCCCCGACGGGCAATGGATCGCCTTTCTTTCCGAGCGCAAGGTTGCCGGCGGGAAAGACGGAGATGCCGCCGACGAAAAAAGCAAAGAAATCGCGCAGTTGTTTCTGATTTCGCCCAACGGGGGTGAAGCATTCGCCATCACGTCCGGCGACGAGGAAGTTCACGCCTTCGCCTGGGCTCCGGACTCAAAGGCAATCTACTTCGCCATCCGCCAGCCCTGGACGAAAGATCAGAATGACGCGCACAAGAAAGATTGGAAAGACGTGATTCGCTTCCGCAGCGATGAGCGCGGAGATGCGATTTTCCGTCTCAGCCTCGACGAGGCCCTGGCTCGCCATGCCGCGCTCGGTGTGAAAGAGCCCGCCGAAGCCGAGAAAGACTCCGGAACCACGCCGGGAACGGTCGTCCTCGCGCGCACGCCTTGGCGCGTCGAGCAGATGGCGATCGCCCGCGATGGCAGCCGCCTCGCATTTATGAGCACCTCCGTTTCGCAGCGGAACGAGAAGATCGAAGAATACGAGATCTACCTGGTCAATCTGGCCGGCGGCACCGGCGAGGCATCGCCCAGCCGGCTGACCCGCAACGAAGCGTTGGAAGTGAATCTGGAGTGGGCGGCGGACAATCGCCACCTGTTCTTTCAGACTGAGCTGGGATCGGTAGAAGGGAAGTACCAGGATCCTCAGCCGCGTCTCTACTGGGTGGATGCCGGCTCCGGCGAGGTCCAGCGCTGGTTTGCCGACTACAAGGGTCAAGTAGTGCGCTACACGCCGATGCCGGACGGTTCTGTGCTGTGTGCGTGCCGGCTGGGAACTGAAGTGCAGTTGCAATCGCAAGCGAATCCGAAGGCGGCCATCGTGAAACGTGAGGGATGGGCGGGAACCTACGAAATCCCGGCGTCGACCGTCCAAACGCAGCGAATCGCTTTCTTATACTCCGCGACGGAGCGTCCGACCGAAGTTTACGTCGCTGACGGCCCCGACAAGCTGGCCCAGGCGCGGCCGATCACTTCGTTCAACAAGTTGTTCACCGAGCGCGACCTGCCCAAAGCCAAGCCGTATCGCTGGACTTCCGACGACGGCACACCGGTCGAAGGCATGCTGATGTATCCTCCGGGAAAATTCGAGGCCAAGAACCTGCCTGTGTTTGTCTTCATCCATGGCGGCCCGCAGGATGCCGACGGCAATCACTTCGAGGCCGACTGGTACCAATGGGACCGTCTCGCCGCAACCCAGGGCTGGCTGGTGTTCGAGCCGAATTACCGTGGCTCAACCGGCTACGGCGATACGTTCGCGCTGCAGATTGTCCCCGAAATCGTTTCCCGCCCGGGCAAAGACATTCTCACCGGCGTGGATGCCCTAGTGAAAGACGGCATCGCCGACCCCAACCGCCTCACCATCGGCGGTTACAGCTACGGCGGCTACATGACCAACTGGCTGATCACTCAGACCACGCGTTTCAAGGCCGCCGTGACCGGCGCGGGCGCCGTGGAGCACGTCGCGAACTGGGGCAACGATGATACCGGCTTCGACGACGTCTATTTCCTGGGTGGGCATGCCTGGGAAGTCCCGGACCGCTATCGCAGTGAAGGCGCAATCTATCAGATCGACAAAGTACGCACGCCTACACACATGGTCGGCGGTGCGGACGACGTCCGCGTGGCGGTGCCCGAGAACTATCTTCTTGACCGCGCCCTGCATGAACTCAACATCCCCAGCGAACTGCTGATCTTTCCCGGCGAAGGGCATGGGCTCGGGAAGAATCCGTGGCACGGCAAGATCAAGGTGCGGGAAGAGTTGAAGTGGCTGACGAAGTACGGAGGAGTGGGGACAGAGTGATCGCGGCGGAGAATCGCGCACGCTCACCCGCCGGGCTTGTGCTCCCGCGAAGGCCTCCGTTTTGAAGGGGTATTACGCACCGAGGGGATTTTGCTACACCCAGGGCCGGGGCCCGCGTCGCGAGTGCAAGAGCGCACGGGTCCACACCAGTTCAGAGGAACCGACGGAATGATTAATCTACAATTGACCGACTGCGGGTATAGCTGGTAGCTGGGCAGCAGTTGCAGTCTTCTCAATGTTTCGAATTTGCTCTTGAGCGAACCAGAGTAGAGGGCTACGTGCGTCAGTGACGTTTACGGCTGGTGCAGCATGTCCGCGCACTCTCATTATTCCACTTTGCGACGCATCTGAGAAGCAATGGTACCAGCCTAGCGAGGCGATCCAACTATCTATAACGACCACTGATGGGCCGGCAGGTGATGTGTAATGGTACGCCTTGATTTCGCACGTCGGGTGCTGTTGGTGTGCGATGCTAGCTTCAGCTAAAGTATCGTTGATGCGGCCTATGTGCCAGCCGACCGCCGACTCGATGTCGCGGTCAAAGCCGGCTGCCTGATCCGGGCTTACAAGAAACAGTCGAACTTGTACCGGCCGGTCAAGTGCTGCAATAGTCTTTATTAGGTCAACCGCAGTTTTCCCACTGAATTGGATCAGATCAACGCGTTTCGGCGAGTACTTGGCGACAAGCTGCACTAATTCTTTGTAAGCGGATTCACGCGTTTTGTGTATGCTAAGTGGTGACTCACAGACAACGCTGTGCACCCTTAGTATCCGATCTGCCATGAGAGCAAATACGGCCAGGGCAACGGCTGTTTTTACTCCAGGGGTGAGCCAAGCAATGGCTTCCGGGAACCGCTCATGAATGGCGATCCCGATCGCATAGGCTATTACGACGAGCCAATTGAACACTCTAATGATACTGTTGAAGGAAATTCTAAGGTGTGTGAATGGTATTCGCATGTTCGACTCCTTTGACGAGCGAAGTTCCTCAATCGCGAATCAAGAAGGTTCCCGCCGGTGGCCCAGGTCCTCGGCCCGTAAGTATACTCCACGCGAGAATTATCGAATCACGTTGGAGGAGCTTCGCTCAAAGAGGACAAGTGTAGCGCGACTCCGCTAAGGGATCACCAGCCGACTACGTCCCTGTGAAGCTCAAGGCTTAGAGAAGCACTCTGTCGGTCGAGATTCTTTAGGGGAGAGTACTCCCGAACATCAATACCCTTTGACACGGCGTCCAATCGAAACGGCTCCCGCTCTTGAAGCAGCGGCCCCAGACGTTCTATCACAGTCCTCAATTGTGGCAAAAGAGTTTCGGCCAGCTCGCGGAGAGTGCGGTTTAAGCGCGCTGATGGCGACTCGCTTTCTTCGAGACACTTCGTGCAGGCAATGTGAGCGAGGAAAGGGAACTTTGCTGCACTCGCCGGGAAGTTACTCTCGAACGCCGACTCGGGCAGCGAGATATACTTTCCCGCCTTGATGAGACGAACCGCCTCTGAAACATTCCTGCCGGAGAATTCCAGCCATGCATCGACGGAAGCTTGGTCGAGCGCGCGAAAAGTCCCTACTTTGTCTGCGGCGATGCAGCACGGCGGATAAGCAAGCAGCATTCCCGATGAAGCTTTCGCATGAACTACGTCCGCGATTTTATTCGCCGGGAGGCTCAGGCCGACCCACAGGAGACGTCCGGTATTGTTCCTCCTGTAGTCGACCTCTTTTTGGGCCTCGAACGCTTCCAGAAGTTCTCTCGGCCCGTGGATGTCGGATCGGACGGGGCGGATTGCGCGCGTGATTTTAGTTCGCAAACCAGCGACGGCGAGCTGGGTCCGCATCGTCTCTAGCGCCTGCCGATTGTTCTCCTCGGCGAACCCGAAAGCTGCGACTTCCCTGAGACCGACGACAACGGCAATCACGGAAAGCCTGTCAACGAGGTCCTGGTAGGCATACGGAGAGAAATGAACAGGCTTGATCCGCTCGAACACTTCTCTCGCTCGCTCAAGAGAGGGTAGAGATTGCGCGGAATCCATCGGCGCGTCCATCATAATTGCCGATTCAACTTTTTTCACATGAGCGACCTCTTGCAGCGAGTGTCGCCGGTCCCCGCCGGAATGGCCAGACCCACCCCGGAATCGACGTAGCGGATTACGTAGCAGATACGAATTGAGATATGCTTGCAGCCGCGTTGTATTGCGTTGTGACGCAAAGCTCGACGCTGCAAGCAGTTCGAGTGTCGTCAGGTGAGTTGCGACAAAGACGTGAAAGAACTGCAGATCCCTCGCGGCGCGCTCGGTCGCTTCGCTCCTTCGCGTTGGCTCGGGATGACAAGGGAAGGGAGAGCGAATCGGCACGGCTGAAGCCGTGCCCTCCCGTTTACCGCCGCGCCGCGTTCTGCCGTGCCGCGCTCTGCTGCGCCGCGTTCTGCTGCACTTCGGCCATCTTGACGCGATGCGACGCGGCTTCGTAGCGCGCGATGCCTTTGTAGAGCGCCTCCGCGATCTGCTGGCGATAGGTTTCGCTTTGCAGATTGCGTTCGTCGGCCGGGCTGCTCACGAAGGAAATCTCGGTGAGAATTGCCGGCATCGTCGTGCCGGTCAGCACGAGGAATTGCGAGTCCTTGACGCCGCGGTCGCGAATGCCGGGGCTGTTGGCTGCCAAGGTCGCGTAGAGAGATCTCTGGATGCTGGCCGCCAGGCGCCGCGACTCTTCAATCCTCTCGCGCAATTCTCCAGCTGAAAGGGCCACTGGAGTCGGCTGCGGAACGGTTCCATTTTCCCGCTTCTCGATTTCCCGCGATCCGGGCGGCGAAAAGAAATTCGTATAGTAGGTTTCCACGCCGCGCGCCGACGCCAAACTGCTGTAGTTGGCGTGCACCGAGACGAACAGGTCGGCCTGCGCCTGGTTGGCAAAGTCGGCGCGCTCATCCAGCGCGAGGTAGGAGTCCCCGGTGCGTGTGTAGATGACCTCCGACCCCAGCCGAGCCTGCAGCAGCCTGCCCAGGCGCCGGGTCACGTCGAGCACTAGGTCCTTCTCGAGCAATCCTTTGCGTCCTGCTGTGCCCAGATCCCAGCCGCCGTGTCCCGCGTCGAGCGCGATGCGGAGCCTGCCGGCCTTCGCCCGCAGAGGAGCGTCCTCTGGCTTTACGATCAGCGGGGTCAAGGCCTGCGCGGACGAGCGCCCCTCCGAAGCGGGCACTTCCAACCGGCTCGCTGCCAGGGCCCGATCGCTTCCGCGGAGTTCAACCACCAACCGGTTCGGATTCGACTCCATGCTCACCGAAAAATTCGAGCCGTCCCGCGTGTCGAGCACGACCCGGGTCACGCCCGAGACCGGTTGCGCGACCCGCACGCGCGTCAGCGAAGCATCGCCAATTTCGATGCTCTTGCCTTCTAACTCCGACACCAACGCCGTGTCGTGCAGGTCAAAGTAGATACGCTCGGGAGACATCAAACGATGCACCTCATAGGGTGCCTGGTCTTGCATATCAATCACCACGGTGCTCCCCATGGGAGTCGACCAGTGGCGGATTCCGGTGACCTTCGGCAGCACTGCCAGCTTGGCGTTGGTCGCGGAAGAGAGTGTCGGCTCGCCCGATACGAGCTTTCCCGGATCCATCAAATGATCGTGGACTGGCGGAGGGTTCGAAGTGGGCGTCGCGACGGCGGTCTGCGGTGAAACCGCGGTCTTCGCGACTTGGTTTTCACGATTCCACATGCCAAACCACACTCCCGCAGAAAACAGCGCTGCCACCGCCACCAACACAAGCACCAGACTTAACCCCGGATGCGGAGTTCTCGAGGTGGCGAGGCTGGCCAGGAACGATGGCGCAGCAATCTCTTCTGCCGGAGTCTCGCTCTCCTCGCTCGCGAAATCCTGGATGGCCGCGTCAGCCTCCTGCGACTGGTTCGGCGGCTCGGGAAGTGAACTGTGGTCTGCCGTGAAGGATCGCTCGGGAGCCAAGGCTTCGAGTCTCGTCTCGATACCACCGGTCGCCTCTGGTGCCGGCGCTGCCGGTTTTGGGTACAGAACTTCATCCACCACATCCGCCAGCCAATTCACGCGCCGGTCTTGATCTTCGGGCTTGAGAGCGGAAAGAACCAACTCGGCAAACAGGTCGAGGCAGCGGATGTCGTCATCGCTGAACGCGAACGGTACGTTGGAGAAGGCCTGCAGAACGCCCATGCGTGAACGCTGGCCATGCAGCGGAACCATAACCGTGGCGCGGGCTCCGATCTGGCGAGAGAAGTCGAGTTCGACGCGGGCGTCCACGGCGCAGTCGTCGCAACGCAGAATCCGCCCCGAATCCAGGCAGTCCTGAAGGAACTCGGATTCGCGCAGCAACTGAGTACCGCGCTCCCCTCCGAGCGTCCCAGCCGCTGCGCGGCAAACCAGCTCAGATCCTTCACCCAGCGCAAGCAGTACGGCGTCGGCGTGGGTAACGGCCAGGGCCCGGTCGCAAATCAGTTGCAGCACCTCGTCGAGGACAAAGCGCTCAGTCTGAAACAAATCCCAATCGGAGGCCGAGGCCGTCCCCTCCGCCCGGCGGTTCCGGATCCGCTCATGAAGATCGGAGAAGGCCAGCAGGGCGCGCAACGCTTCCTGCCGCGCCAGGGACTCCAGTACCCGATTCCCCGCCTGCAGGGGAAAGCCAGGCTCGTCACGCGACGGCGCTTCCGAGTCAACGCGGGTTGGATTAGCACTCATGCTGGGGTTGCGGAGAGCGTGAAACTACCCATTAATCGTATTCGCGGCCTGCCGGCTGTCAATCGGACTCATTGTTGCCCGTGGTTCGGCTGGCAAACCCCACGCACTCTAGTACTAAGGGTAATGTCCTCCGCCACATACCGCAATGTCCAATGGTACAAGGACGGGTGGCACCTTTGGATAGCAGTTGGCAATAGCCGGGTTGCCCGCATCCAGCACCGGGCAACTGGCAACCGGGGAACTGGCAACTGCATTTGCCCTCGCGCCCAGTTCGTCCTATGCTTGACAACAGGAGTTAGGAGTTCTGTGGCGGACCCGACAGAGCAAGAAAATTCCGACAAGTCTAAGAAATCCAGCTGGTTATGGCCTGCCGGCGCGATGGCGACCGGCGTGGCCGGAGTCGCCCTGTTGCTGCTGCGCGGCTGCTGGCATCGCAAGATGAGCTGGCCGGTGCGCGCCCAGGGCCACGCCTACCAGGTTTGCTTGGGCTGCGGCGTTAAAAGACTGTTCGACGAGAAGAACTTTCGTTCCTACGGCCCTTTCCACTACGACCTGAATGAGCTGATTGCGTGGGAGGTTTCCCGGTCGGCGCCCGCGTCAGCCCCGGAAGAACAACGCCCGGCGTCGTAACTCTGCCGGCCGCAACCCTTAGGCCCCAGCGGCTCGAGCCTCACTGCGATACCACTCCACTGTCCGGCGCAGGCCTTCCTCGAAACTCACCATCGGCTGGTAGCCAAGATGCTTCTGCGCCAGCGTGATGTCGGCGAGAGAGTGTTTGATATCTCCACCGCGTTCCGGCCCATACTTCACGGTTCCGGTATAGCCGGTCAGGGGCTTCAGCAATTCAAGAGTTTCGTTGAGAGTGGCGCGCCGTCCGGTCGCGATGTTGAAGACGCGGCCAGCGCATTCCGCCGCCGGTGCCGAGCAAGCGAGCACGTTGGCGGAGACGGCATTGTCAATGTAGTTGAAGTCGCGACTCTGCTCGCCATCGCCGTAGATCATCGGCTGCTCTCCGCGCAACATTTGCATGCTGAACTTCGCCAGCACTCCGGAGTAGGGAGAAGACGGATCCTGCCGCGGGCCAAAAATGTTGAAATACCGCAGACTGACCGTCTCCAGCCCGTAGCAGCGATAAAAGGAAATCATGTAATACTCGCCCGTCAGCTTGGCGACCGCGTAAGGCGAGATCGGATTCGGATGCATGGCTTCGTGCTTCGGGAGTGTCGGAGTATCCCCATACGCGGACGACGAAGCGGCGTATACGACGCGCTTTACTTTGGCATCGCGCGCCGCCACCAGCACGCTCAGCGTGCCATCCGCGTTAGCGCGATTGCTACTCAGCGGGTCTAACACCGACTTGGGAACCGATGGGATCGCGGCTTGGTGCAACACGTAGTCCACCCCTTCGCAGGCCTGGCGCGTGGCATCGAGGTCGAGGATGTCCACCTGGCGGAAGTCCATCCGCTTCAGAACTTCGCTCAGGTTCTCCCGCTTGCCGGTGGCGAGGTTGTCGATGCCCCGCACCTCTTCGCCGCGATCGAGGAGAGCACGCACCAGGGATGATCCAATGAAGCCGGCGGCGCCGGTCACAAGATATTTGGCCATACTCTTTCATCATAGCGGATGAAAAGCCGGGGCCGAGGACTCCCACGCCCGGCGGCCGTCACCGGAGTAACGGTCTGGCTCAGATCTTGATCACGACCGCGAGCAGGGTTGAGCACGGTTGGCCCGGAGCGAACGTTGCCTGGGCAAAGCGGTCCACCGGGAACTGGCTGCGCTGATCGCCGCAGAAAGAGAAATTCGAAGCGCCCAGGTTATCCAGCAGTGTAACCACCGTGACCTGGGTCGAGACGTTGTGGTTGTCGATCACAACGGTCAACTGAACAAGGGACACAACACCACTCACGGTTTGGTTGCCACCGTTCCAGTTAGCGCGCACAAAAACATTGCCGCATCCGGAACTCAGCAGAACCAGGGAAAGCAGGCAGGCCAGGCCGAAGGTACGCATAACGGCCTCCGGCCTAAGTTTACTCCTGAAATGGATTCAGGGGCGTCGGCACCGCTTGGCGATTTGGAGGAACTCCTCGCGGGAGAGAATCAGGCTGCTCTCGAAGAACCGTCTGATTTCGGCGAGGAAGGCGTTTGGATCAGCCGCTGCGACGGCATCCGCCGCGGCGCTGGCCTGGGCCAATCCGGCATTGGGAGGTGCGTGTGAGCCGGCGAGGGCCGAGAGGAGCTGTTCCAGTTGCACCTGCTGCCCGGGCTCGATTTCCATCAGGCGGATCCCCATGGCAAGAAACGGGTACGAAACGCGTACTGTACCCTGGGCGCGCACACGAATCCCCAGAGCCTCGAGGATCAGGTCAACTTTTGTGCCGACGGGAAAGGTCGTGCTCATCTCGACGTAGCAGCCGTGCAAGCTGACGTCGGTCATCGTCCCCCACATGCGCACGTCACTGCCTTCGGCTTTGAATTCCACGCTTCCCGCGCACCCGAAACGGGGGCTGCGCCGCCGTTCCTTGCCGGGGTATGAGGTCTGCGGGTTGGGAGCGGCGGAGGTCGTTCCCGAAGCCGCAGCGGACGGTTCCTCTCCGCCCCCTTGCGCCTTCAGCCGGCGAAGATAGTTGACGCCCTCTTCGGTCTTGCGGGAGTCCGCCGTCGAACCCGGCGGTTCGGCAAAGACGTGAGGATCCACCTGTAGGCTGCCTCCAAAAGTACTCTCATTACTCTGATCGGAAAATTTCAGGGAGAACTTTAGACCGCCGGGGCCTGCGACAAGGACCGGCGAATCAGGCCCCAAAGGTCGTCTTTCCCGGCCCCAGTTTTCGCCGAAAAGGGAATGATGGTGGCGCCGGCGTACTCCTGGCCGAGCTCCTTGATAGCCCGCTGCAGTTCGTTATGCGAGAGCTTGTCGCACTTGGTGGCGACGACGACATGAGGCCGCCCAGTCGCTTCCAGGAACTCCAGCAGTTGGCGGTCGCTTTCCTGTGCGGGGACGTTCGAATCCACCAGCGCAAGGCAGAGGGTAAGGGTAGGCCGTTCTCGCAGGTAGGGATCCACGAACCGCGCCCAGTCCTGCGACACCTCCCGCGATACCTTGGCATATCCGTAACCGGGCAGGTCCGTGAACAGCAACTCCGGTTTGGGTTGACCGGCGCGGCGAATCTCGAAGAAGTTGATACTGCGCGTGCGCCCCGGCGTGTTGCTGGTGCGCGCCAGCTTGGCTCCCACCAGCGCATTGATGACGCTCGATTTGCCGACATTCGACCGGCCCAGGAAGGCGACCTCCGGTAGCGAGGGCGCAGGGAAGTGCCGCTCGTCGGAAGCCGCCAGCAGGAATCGGGAGAGGATGCGCATCAAGCCAGTGCTCAGTCATCATGTTCCCAGTTCATCCAGCCAAATTGCAAGTTGACCGTGCCAGGCTCGACAGCCAACGTTGGTGCACTGAGAACTGGGAACTGAGAACTGGCTTACAGCCCCAACGGTCGTTTATTTTCCGCGTCTTCGTCTTTAATCGGGTGCAGCCGGTACCAGAGAGTAAGCCCGCCCGCGATGACGAGCCCGATGAGAACGCTGATCCCAAAGAACACGCGGTAGGACGGAAATTCGATGAGCAGAAGCGCGACCACCGCGATGGCGATTACGAGTCCGGCAGTCCCTTTCAGTCTGACTCCCATCACTTCATTATTTTAGCCCGTGATCGCTGCCAAAGAAAAAGGCCCGCGGAAGCGAGCCTTTTCTAACCACTAACCACCAATCACTCACCACTGATTTCTACTGCCTCGTCGTCGGAATCTCTCCCGTCGATGGTGTCGGAGGGGTGATCGAAGCCATCGTCTCCGTCTCGGTCGAGATCTGCGGCAGCGGAGACTCCAGCGCCAACGCCAGCACCTGGTCCATGTTCTCGACGAAATGCAGCTTCATGGCATTGCGCAGATTTTCCGGCACCTCGGCCAGGTCTTTCTCGTTTTCCTTGGGCAGAATCGCTTCGAACAATCCAGCGCGATGCGCCGCCAGCAATTTCTCTTTCAGCCCGCCGATCGGAAGAACCTTGCCGCGCAGGGTGATTTCGCCGGTCATGGCGAGATCGCGGCGGACGGGTATCCGGCTGAGCGCGCTGGCGATGGCGGTTGCGATGGTGATACCGGCTGAGGGGCCGTCTTTCGGGATCGCCCCCTCGGGCACGTGGATGTGGACATCAATATTGCGATAGAAGTCGCGCGGCAAAGCCAGCCGCGCTGCCCGCGAACGTATGTATGACATGGCCGCCTGTGCCGATTCCTGCATCACGTCGCCCAGTTTGCCGGTGAGGGTCAGCTTGCCTTTGCCGTCAACCACGGTGGCTTCGGTGCTCAGAATGGAACCTCCGACCTCCGTCCACGCGAGACCCGTGACCAGCCCGACTTCGCTCTTCTCGTGCGCCAGCGTGTCGCGGAACTTCAGCACCCCCAGGAAATCGCCGATGTTCTCGCCCGTCATCGTGACCGAATAAGCCGCGCCTTCCTTGACGACCTTGCGGGCCACTTTACGGCAGACGTTGCCAATCTCGCGCTCCAGATTTCGCACGCCGGCCTCGCGCGTGTACGAGCGAATGATGTGCTTGATTGCCTCGTCGGAAAACTGCAGGTTCTTCCCAGTCAGCCCGGCCTGCAGCATCTGCTTCTTGACTAGGAACTGCTTGGCGATCTCGACTTTTTCTGGCTCGGTGTAGCCATGCAGCCGCAGCACTTCCATGCGGTCTTGCAGCGCCGGCGGGATGGTGTGCATCACGTTCGCCGTCGCGATGAAAAACACCTGCGAGAGGTCGTACTCCACGTCGAGATAGTGATCCACGAACATGAAGTTCTGTTCTGGGTCGAGCACTTCGAGCAGCGCCGCCGACGGATCGCCGCGGAAGTCCATGGACATCTTGTCCACTTCGTCGAGCATGAAGACTGGATTCTTGGTGCCGGCCTTTTTCATCATCTGGATGATCTGGCCCGGCAGAGCGCCAATGTAGGTGCGGCGATGCCCGCGAATTTCCGCCTCGTCGCGCACGCCGCCCAGCGACATCCGTACAAACTTGCGCCCGGTTGCCTTGGCGATCGACATGCCGAGCGAAGTCTTGCCCACGCCCGGAGGGCCAACGAAGCACAGGATGGAGCCTTTGGGATTCTTTACCAGTTGGCGGACCGCGAGAAATTCAAGAATGCGTTCCTTGATCTTCTCGAGCCCATAATGATCTTCGTTGAGAACCTTCTCAGCGCGGGAAATGTTGCGGATTTCCTTCGACCGCTTCTTCCACGGCACTGCCAGCAGCCAGTCCAGATAGTTGCGCGAAACGGTGGACTCGGCCGACATCGGCGGCATGGCTTCGAGCTTCTTCAGTTCCTGCAACGCCTTGTCGCGCACGTCTTTCGGCATTCCCGCCGATTCAATTTTCTTCTTCAGCTCGTCGAACTCGCTCTTCTCGCCGCGGCCCAGCTCTTTCTGGATGGCCTTGATCTTCTCGTTGAGGTAGTACTCTTTCTGCGCCTTTTCCATCTGCCGCTTTACGCGCGACTGGATGGTGCGGTCCATGTTGAGTTTTTCGATCTCGACATCCAACACGTCGCCAATGCGGCTCAACCGCTCGGCGGGATCGAAAATCTCGAGCAGCGCCTGTTTTTCTTCAATCGAAAGCTGGAGATTCGCTGCGATAGTGTCGGTCAGCTTGGCCGGATCTTCCATCCGCACCGCCGCGATCATGGTCTCGTAGTTCAGCGACTGGCAGAGCTTCACATACTGTTCAAACAGGGAAGTGACGCGCTGCATGCCTGCTTCAATCTGGGCGTTGGTCTCGGTGGCATAGCGGGCGACGCGCACCGTGGCCTGCATGAAGCCTTCGGTATCGGTAATCTGCAGGATTTTTCCGCGCTCGATGCCTTCCACCAGCACCTTGATGTTCCCGTCCGGCAGCTTCAGGCTCTGCACGATATTGACGATCGTGCCCACCTGGAAAATGTCTCCGGGTTTCGGCTCGTCAATGCTGGCATCGTGCTGGGTCGCCAGGAAGATTTTCTTATCGCCGGCCAATGCCTCTTCGAGCGCGCGCACGCTCGATTCCCGGCCCACCACGAAGGGCGTCATCATGTAGGGAAAGATGACCACGTCCCGGATGGGCATCATGGGCAGCTTCTTGCTCTCGAACTTTTCCTTAGGGTTCGACAAACTTAGATTTCTCCGTTAGCTGGCTGCCTTTTCGATTACCGCCAGCGAGATATCCCGCTTTTCTACCATTTCCCGCGTTACTTCGAATTCCTTGACTTTCTTCTGGCTCGGCAGACTATACATCAGTTCCAGCATCAGTTCTTCCAAAATCATGCGCAGGCCGCGGGCACCCACCTTTCGGGCCATTGCCTGACGCGCGATCGCTCGCAGGGCATCTTCGCTGAACTTCAGGCGCACATTCTCGAACTCGAACAACCTCTGGTACTGCTTTACGATGGCGTTCTTGGGCCGGGTCAGAATCTCCACCAGCGCATTCTCGTCCAGATCCTGTAGGACGCCAACCACCGGCAAGCGCCCAACAAACTCCGGGATCAGCCCGAACTTGATCAGGTCCTCCGGCTGCACGTCTGAGATCAGCTCAAAGTTACGCTTGGAAGGGGCGGCCGTCTGTTCCTTATCGGACTCTTCACCCGAACGGAAGCCCAAGGCCTTTCTTCCCATCCGCCGCCCGATCATCTTTTCCAGGCCTACGAAAGCGCCGCCGCAGATGAACAGGATGTTGGTCGTGTCCACCGGCGTGAACTCCTGGTGCGGATGCTTGCGGCCACCCTGGGGCGGAACGTTGGCGATCGTACCTTCGAGAATCTTCAGCAACGCCTGCTGTACGCCTTCGCCTGAAACATCGCGGGTGATGGATGGGTTTTCGTCCTTGCGTCCGATCTTGTCAATCTCGTCTATATAGATGATTCCCGTCTGCGTGCGACTCACGTCCCCTTCGGCCGACTGCAGGAGCTTGAGAATAATGTTCTCAACGTCTTCGCCGACGTATCCAGCCTCGGTGAGCGTGGTCGCGTCCACAATGGCGAAGGGAACGTCGAGCATCCGCGCCAGCGTCTGCGCCAGCAGCGTCTTGCCCGTCCCCGTCGGCCCGATCAGCAGAATGTTGGACTTGGCCAGTTCTACGCCGTCGTTCGTGCGCTGGCGGTTCATGTAAATGCGCTTGTAGTGGTTGTAGACGGCGACTGCCAGCTTCTTCTTGGTTTGTTCCTGCCCGATAACGTACTCGTCGAGAAAAGTCTTCACTTCCTGCGGTTTGGGAAGCTGGTTCGGAATGGAGGACGGAGGGGTTGTGGTCCGGTCATCTTCGAGGATCGAGTTGCAGACCGCAACGCACTCATCGCAAATATAAGCCCGGGGATAGTCGCTGGGAGACGAGATCAGCTTGGCGACCGCGTCCTGCGATTTATGGCAGAACGAACATCGCAAAATCTCGTCCGAACTCGATCTGTTTTTCACTCGGCCCTACTCCTTCTCCTACCACCGCTCCAGCGCTGGTCTGATCCAGCCGGCCCCTGTTAAACCACCGCGCCAACCACCTGGAGGAACTGACCGGCGCGGAAAGCCGATCATACCCTCATCTCGTTTTGTAGATGATATCGTCTATGATTCCGTATTCCTTCGCCTGCTGCGCGTTCATGATGAAGTCGCGCTCCACGTCCTTTTCTACTTTATCCAGCTTCTGCCCGCTGTGCTTGGCCAGTAACTGATTAGTAATCTCCCGCATGCGCAGAATTTCGCGCGCATGAATATCAATATCGGTCGCCTGCCCGGAAAGTCCACCCATCGAAGGTTGGTGGATGAGGATGCGCGAGTTGGGCAGCGCCAGCCGCTTTTTGGGCTCGCCCGCCGAGAGCAGCAGCGCCGCCATCGATGCCGCCTGCCCGATACAGATGGTCGTGACGTCGTTCTTCACGTACTGCATGGTGTCGTAGATCGCCATGCCCGACGTGATGGATCCGCCCGGCGAATTCACGTACAGCTGAATATCCTTTTCCGGATCTTCCTGCGCCAGAAACAGCATCTGCGCGATCACCAGGTTGGCGATATTGTCGTCAATCGGCGTGCCAATAAAGATGATGTTGTCGCGCAGCAGCCGGGAGTAGATGTCGTAAGCCCGTTCGCCTCGCCCGGTCTGCTCGATGACCATGGGTACCAGCATCATTCGCTCCTCGTTCACGCTCACCTTCCACACTCCTGCCCCGAAGAACTGTGTTGGCATCTCGGGGGAGGATCGAAAATGTCCGTCTCAGGCGGACTGGCGATACAGAAAATCGATGGTTTTCTCGTTGCGGATTCTTGTCCGGATTCTATCGAGGCCACCATCGCGTGTCAAACGTGCGCGCACCGCTTCCGCTGTCTGTTTGGTTTGTTTTGCCAGCGATTCCACCTCCCGGTCCACCTCTTCATCGCTGACCTCAACTTTCTCTTCGTCGGCCACTTTTTCGAGCAGCAGCGAAGCTTTCAGATCCTGAATCGCCTGCTCGCGTTGTCCCGCGCGCAGACGCTGCAGATCCATCTTCTTCATCTGTTCGGCGGTCAATCCCTGGGCTGCCAGCGCGCGCAGTCCGCGCTCCAGGCGAATGTCAATCTGGTGCTCGATGAGCGATTCCGGCACTTCGAATTCGTTTCGCCGGACCAGTTCCGCCACGAGCTTGTCCTTGGCTTCATGCTCCGCCTGATGCTGGCGCTCGGACTCCATCTGTTCGCGAACGCGTTTCCCAACGTCATCGATGCTGGCGAAGTCGCCCAACTGCTTGGCGAATTCCTCATTCAACTCGGGCAGGCTTTTCTGCTTGATGGCCTGCACCTTCACGGTGTAGAGGAAGGTCTTGCCCGCCAGCCGCTTGTCCTGGGCGTCTTCCGGATAGTGCACATCGAAAGTCCGCTCCTCCCCGACATTCGCGCTGCGCAGGTTTTCAGTGAACTCGGGCATGGTGTTCTTGCCGCCGATCTCCACCAGCACCTCATCCATGTGCACGGGCTGCCCTTCGCCCGATTTGGGCGTGCCGTCCAGCGAGACCTGGGCAAAATCGCCCTCCGCCAGCGCCCGGCCCTCGACCGGATTGAAGCTGGCATGTTGCTCGCGCAGATCGGCGAGCGCCTGTTCGACATCGGCATCTGTGACCGTGATCTCCGGTTTGTCGGCGCGCAGGTCCCTGTAGCCGTCCACTCTGACGTCCGGCAGAATCTCAAATGCGGCCTTGAAGCGCAGGGGCTCTCCGTCATGCAGGTGCAGATCGGTTACACGCGGCTGCGAAATCGGATGCATGCCGAGCCGCTCCGCCTCTTGCCGGAAATACCGCGGAACCAGGGCTTCGACCACATCGGTCTTGATCTCTTCCGAAAAGCGCTGCTTGATGATGGAAGGCGGCACATGGCCGCGGCGAAAGCCCGGAAGGCGGGCTACCTTCTGATATTTCTGGATTAGCGACTCGGTCTGCCGGACCACTTCCTGCGCCGGAATCTCGACCTCAATCTCGCGCTTGGTGGTACTCTCTTTGGTTTCCGTGGGGCTCACAATCGCCTTTCAAACGGTGCGCGGCTCGTGGCGGAATCGCGCTGGCCGCTCCGCCCTCGTGCCAACTGCCACAAACTTGAGTGTAAAGACTCGCCAAAGCGAACGTCAAACCCAAGAAGGCGGTACCCTACCCACCAAAGTAATGAGTATGGCTCCGGGACGAAGGCCCCCAGAATCGATCATGGGAAGGGCACGGCTTCTAGCCGTGCCGTAGAAGCGCGTGTGAATCGGGCTTCAGCCCCTGAGGGCCTGCTTTCTACTAACTAGTCACTACAATGGAACGAATGCCGACTCCTCACTGGCTCGAGGTTCTGAACGCGGAGGTCGTAGCCTGCACTCGTTGCCCGCGTCTGGTCACGTATCGAGAGCAGATCGCCAAGGAAAAACGCCGCGCCTACCGCGATTGGGACTACTGGGGGAAGCCAGTGCCCGGGTTCGGCGACCCGAACGCGCGCGTTCTGATCATGGGCCTCGCTCCTGGCGCCCACGGCTCGAACCGCACCGGCCGTCCGTTTACGGGAGACGCTTCCGGAAACTTCATGTATCCGGTGTTGTTCGAGACGGGGTTCGCCAATCAGTCCACGGCTACTGATCGCCAGGACGGCTTGGTACTAACCGACCTCTACATCACCGCCGCTGCCCGCTGCGCGCCTCCCGGCAACCAGCCGCTGCCGCAGGAGTTGGCAAACTGCGCACCTTTTCTGGATCGTGAACTGGATGGATTAAAGAAAGTGAGGGTGATCGTCGCTTTGGGGAAAATCGGCTTCGATGCCTACCTCAATTATCTGAAGCGGCATGAGATTATCTCGACCAAGAAACATTACGTCTTCAAACACGCCGCCAGCTACCAGATGACCAACGGCAAGACTCTGCTTGCCTCCTACCACCCCTCCAATCAAAACACCAACACCGGCAAGCTCACTCGCCGGATGTTCGTCGAGATCTTTCAGGAAGCAAGGCGCTTGGCTGACCTGTAGCGCCGCCGGCTAGTGTGGGGCGGGCGCCCTCGCCCGCCGGTCGATTGCGACAAAACTGCCAGCAGGATTACCAGCGCACACGCTTCGTTCGGGAAGAATTACTCAAGAAGAACCGCGCTCTGCCGATAACCCGTCTGGGCGGATCCCTGCGGGAGCGGGCACCTCTGGGCCGGCATGGGGGACCGGGCTGCGCCGGGATGAGGCCGCCCTGTTTTGCTACTACTGCCGCAAAGGGGAGACTGGACTCCCCGACAAGCGTGTGGCGTTGGTGATATAGCCCACATACTGTCTTCGATCTACATGGGCCGCTTCCTGCCCGGCGTTTACAGCGCGCTGCTGATCCTGCTGCCGGGTACCTTGCCGAATCCCACCAACACCGGTTCCTGCTCAAGAACGATTCCCCACGCTTCTTCAACGCCCTGCTGAATCATTTTCTCTAGCCGCACAATGTCCGCCGCGCTCGCGGCTCCCTTATTGATCAACGCCAGCGCATGCTTCTGTGAAATCCCTGCCGCTCCCAGAGTAAATCCCTTGGCGAATCCGGAATGCTCCACCAGCCAGGCCGCCGAGACCTTGTGTTGCGCATCCAGCGCCGGATAGCTGGGGATTTTCAAACCTTTGGCCGAAGCGCGCCTCGCCAGATCGCTGACCTGTGCCTCGCTGAGCACGGGATTCTTGAAAAATGAACCAGCGCTGCGGCAGTCCGCGTCTCCCAACACGATCAGCATGCCTTTGCTCTGCCGAATCTGGCGGACCGCCGCGCGCACCTCGGCCAGAGACGGCCGACTCCCCGACGTCGCGAAGTGCTTTTTCAAGTCGTCATATTTCAGGCTGGGGGTGCCGCCCGGTCTCAGCCGGTAGGTCACGCGCAGAATGATGTATCGTCCGCGCTCCGTGCTGTTGAAGACGCTGGTGCGATAGCGAAAGCCGCACGCCTCCTCTGGCAGAATCACAACGCCGTTCGCCTTCAGATCAAACGCCCGCACCGATTCGATCGTGTCCGAAACTTCCTGCCCGTAAGCTCCCACGTTCTGCACCGGCGTGCCCCCCACGCTGCCCGGGATACCGCTCAGGCATTCCACCCCCGCGCAGTTCTGGGCGACCGCCTGCGCCACGAACTCATCCCAATCCACGCCCCCACCCGCATCGAATAGCACGGCGCTGTCTTCCTCGTGCTGCGTGATTCCGCCGATCGCAATCTTCAGTACCAGTCCCGGCCAGCCCGAATCCGCAACCACCAGATTGCTCCCGCCGCCCAGCACGAACAGCGGCAATCCCTTTGCGCGCGCAAAATCCACCGCTCCGCCCACGTCATCTTCACTCGCCGCCTCCACCAGATATCGCGCCGGTCCGCCCACTTGCATGGTGGTCAGGGGTGCGAGAGGAACGTTTTCCTGAATCGTCATAACAAGCTTTCACTCTAGCAATCTTCAGAGAACTCAGGTTCTTGGGTGGCGCAGCGCTTTTCAGCGCTGCCATGAAAGCTCCTTTTCATCTGGGGCTTCAGCCCCTGCGGGGGCGAGGCCGACTCGTTCCTCAGCCTCCGAGCATCTCACGACTCCATCCGCAGGCATATTAGAATGAAGTTACCGAATCGCACAGAAAGTGAAAGAGAAGAGGAGACTCAATGTATCCGGAAATCATGGTGGTTCCGATGCGGGAGGAACTGACGCGTCTGGGAATCGAAGAGCTGCGCACCGCAGTGGAAGTAGATCAGGTCCTGCCAAGCCCGGGCACCACAATGGTGGTGGTCAACTCGATTTGCGGATGCGCCGCCGGACGCATGCGTCCCGCCGTCCGTCTCGCCCTGCAGAACGCGACCAAGCCCGCCAGAGTAGTTTCCGTCTTCGCCGGCCAGGACATGGAAGCCACCGAACGCGCCCGCTCCTACTTCACCGGCTATCCGCCCTCCTCGCCCTCGATCGGCATTCTTCGCGACGGCAAACTCGTTTACATGATGCAGCGCAGCCAGATCGAAACTCGCGAAGCGCACGCCATCGCCACCGATCTCAAAGCCGCCTTCGATCAGCATTGCGCAACCGCAACGGCGCGCTAACCGCAAGCGCTCGATCTTGCCATTGACTTTGGGTGGCGCAGCGCTTCCAGCGCTGCGATAAGCGTGACGTTGAGGATCGGCTTTGAGCCGCTGAGGTCCCTTGCGGCCGGTAGCGCTTCTGCGCGCCGCTAAAACCGGAACAAATACGACGCCTTCACAAAGAAGTTGCGCCCATCATTGACCAGTCGCCCGCCTCGCGCCAGGTTACCGTTCTTATCCAGCTGCGGTGGATTCACGATGTTCTCCAGATTGCTGTTGTATCCCACGTAAATCGCGGTGCTGGGATGGACGAGATAGGTGATGAGAAAGTCCGCATTGAAATTCTTCGTTGTCTGCAGCGACGTGAAACTCGGATTGGCCAGCACCGAGCTGTATTGTCCGATGAACCGAAAGGAAAGCTCTTTGTTGAACTGATAGTTCACCCGCGTCCGGACAATGTGATTGTTCATGCTTCCCAGCCGATCTCCGCAGGTCGCGCAGTGATGCAGGCGGAAGAGGATATAGGTGTTGTCGATCTTCAGCGACCGGCTCGGCCTCACCGTAACCTGCAGGTTGGCGCTGGTGCGGCTCGCCAGAAATGGCGGAATGTGATGGGACTGGTCCCCTGGGTTCACGGGCGGCGGATCATAGTTGACGCGCTCACCGAAGCGGACGTCTCCGCTCAACGTAAACTTACGGAAGTAGCTCGTCTGAAAATTGAATTCCGTGGTATGCCGCGTGTATTTCTGAATGTGGTCCAGGCCGTCGAAGTCCTGTGGCCGCAGGCGTTCCATTTCCTTGGCATAGAAGGCGTTGAAAAAAGTCCCGCCCACCAGCTCCAGGGACAGGGAAGGGAAGTAGCCGGAACCAATCTCGTTTCCTTCATGGTCGTAGGTGATGTAGTGCTCAAACATCGGACCCCACGAAATCAGGCGCTTGCCTTCGGGGCGGAAACTGTATTGGAGGCGTTCATACAGGTTATGAATGTCCGGCTGCGGATCGAATCCCGTCAGCGTTCGGAAGTCTGGGCTGCGGTCCGCATAGTCCAGGAAATAGTTCAGCTTGCGCCCATCTCGTTGAAGTATCACTTCAGCGGCTGATCCCGCCTGATAGTGGCCTGTGGTATTGAACAAGTTGAAGTTCGGGTCGTCTGGATTGATAGTCGCGCTGACCACTCCCTGAACACTCGCCGCCCAGTTCTTATTCAGTTTGAAGCGCCCGTCAATGCTCCCGACACGATTAAAAAAGCCGCCCGCCTCGCGGTCGGCGTAAAGTAGTCCGATCGAAGACTGGCTGCCAATGTCTCGGCTGACGCGCCCAATCGCAAACAGCGCGTGTTTCCCAAACAGAGGATTGTCGCCAGGCGTAACCGCCTCTCCCGGTGAATCGGTGCCCGCCACCAGCGTGCCCACTGCCCAGGGCCCGTCCTTGCCCGTCAAGCGCACGCCCCCTTTGGGATCTGCAATCCGCCGCGTGAACAGCAGCTGAATCGGCGTCTGGAAGTAGTTGGAGTTTTCCAGAAAAAACGGACGCTTCTCCGGGAATTGAACCTCGAAGCGCTGATTGACTGTAACCTGTGGGTCGTCCGATTCGACCTGGCTGAAGTCCGGGTTGGCCGTGGCATCGAGAACGAACTTGTCTTTCAATACCGCCTTTGCATCCAGGCCCATCTGTCCAAACGCGACCCTCTGTGTGTACTTGGGATCGTTAGGATCGCGCAGGTCAAGCTCCTTGAACGAACGAAACACTCCATACGGAATCAACTGCAAGTTCCGCCCCGGGGAGATTTGTTCCAGCCCGGTCGCCCGGCCTGCCTGATTCAGACGCCCAATGATGCGGCTGGAGTACTGCGGCCAGAACGACTTTTCGTTCTTGCGCGGAATTTCGCGCGCCAGCAGCAGGCCCCAGGTTTGCGGATCGCTCGAGGCAAAACGCAGGCTGCGGAAGGGGATCGACATCCAGATGACATACCCGTGATCGGTCACCCGGCCGGCTGAGTTCCAAACCGTGTCAAACGACATGTCGAAGTTCTGGTCAGGATTACCCGGCCCTTCCGTCCAGAGAGCATCTGCCTGCACGCCCAGGGGGTTCGCAAAGAAAGCGTAGGCATGCCGGTGGTCGTTGAACGTATCCAGCATGAGCTCGACAAAGTCGTCGTCGAAAACGTCCTCGCGCCGCGACAGCCGGGCGCGCAGCCGCTGCGGCTCGCTGTCAAAACAAATGAAGATCGCGTACAGGTTCTTGGCGTCGTATCCGAAATAGACTTCGGTTCGCTCCGAGACCGGCGCTCCATCGCTCGGCACCCGTTGGCGGAACTGCTCTGCTTTCGCCAGTTTGTCCTTCCAGGCGGGACTCGGTTCCATGCCAAGAAATTCTTCGATGTGGGGAGGGGCACTGACCCGCGGAATCCGAATATTGCCAAAGTCGGAGTTGTCCGCGTACAACCGTGCGGCGGCGCACCCCAGCACCAGCAACAGCCGTCGAGCGTAGGTCTTGGTGAGCACCAAGCTGGACCCCTACTTTAGACGAACTGGCGTTCTGCCCGTGAGCGGTAGGCGCTGCCTGCTTGAGTCCCGTGCCGATTTGGGACAGGGCCTGTTTTCTCAATCACAAACGTCAGTAAGCAACATCACAGCCCAGCTCCGCTGTCTTGGACGAACATAACGACAAGTCAGTGCCCTGGCCCCGATTCCGCGCCGGGGAGGCGGTGTGGCTTAGCTGGAATCCGGCCAGCGCCGCGCAAGAATGTGGAGCATCCCAATGCGAGAAGTCCATCATGTGGTAGATGCTGGCCCTGATCTGACCGAATCGCTGACCTTTGGGCAGCAAGAGGTCCTGGAGCGGGCGGTCGCTAAGATTGTGCTCTTAGGCGAACAAGTCGGAGTCAGTGCCGATCAGATGATCCTGCTGCTCGACTCTGGCCTGACGGTGGGTGAGTTGCTGGAGTATCTGGCTGCTCGGAACGGAGAGCGTTCCTGAGGCCAACACCGCGCGGAACCCCGGTGTGCGGTCTCCGGTTCCAGGCCGGGAAGGAGGCTGGCGATGCGTCGGACACTCGTAGGGGTGTGGGGATCCCGTGTTCCGCGCTCTGGCGCATGGTCACAATGACAGCGCCCAGCTCCGCATCAACCATTTCGTGAAGCACCCGGAGTCGCTGCAGGAGAAGTAGGAAAGCTCCTCCGCGCTCTCGCGGGCACACGAACTTTCGCCCTCCTATCGCTCCCTACGCACCGGCCAGAACGGCATCGTACGCTGGCAGCAGGGCCTACAGCAATGACTCCCCACTAAAACATTTGCTTGTTGGGGGTTCATTCGCTAGCCTGTTCGGATGCCAATCGACGCTTCCCAAGCCACAGATTCAAAAACGCGCCCCAGATGCCACTGTGATCCTGCCGCCGCCCATGTCATCCGGCCCTTCCGGTTACCTGAGCTGTTTCGCGCATTTCTTTCCGCGGCGATGGTTTTATGCTCCGCCGCCGCTGTGCAGGCCCAGCAGCCTGCCTCCGGCCAGGATCATCCCGACGCCCCTTCCGCCACCAAAAGCGCCGATTCTGCCCGGCGGAAGCCGCCAGCCGACGTTTTCTCCACCATCAACCGGAAGTCGATTTTCTTCCCCAACATTGCCACTACTGAAGGACCACTTTCGACGGGAGGGAAATTCAAACTGTTCGTGGACAACAGCGCCTCGCTCTCTACTCTCATCGGCTCCGCCCTCAGCGCCGGCATCGACCAGGCCGACGATACGCCCCGGGGTTACGGACAGGGCGGAGAAGGGTATGCCAAGCGGTTTGGCGCAGCTATGGCCCGTAACGCCTCCAGCCACTTCTTCGGAACGTTCTTGCTGGCCTCCATGCTGCGGCAAGATCCGCGTTTCTTCCCGCAAGCGGATCCTACCTTTGGCGGCAGCATAAAGTACGCGCTAACCCGGGTGGTGGTGACGCGCAATGACGAGGGCAACGACACCGCCAACTGGTCTGGCCTGCTCGGCCCGCTCATGGCGGAGGGCCTGGCCAATGCCTATTGGCCCGAGCAAGAACGCACCGCCGGCCAGACCTTCAAACGCTATGGATGGGATTTGGCCAGCCGCGCCGGCGCCAATATGTTGCGCAACTATTGGCCAGTGTTTTTCAAGCGGCTGCGCGGTTCACCTCATTCTTCGGCGCGGAACAACTGACGCCTGAGTAAACGGGTGACAATTTCGTTCTTCCCGCGAGCGCTCCCTGCCCTGAGAAAGTGATAAGTATAAGGAGTCACCGCGAACCGAAACAGGAGACCCCGATTGCGTAAGCGAATACTGTTCCTACTTGCCTTTTGCGGACTTGGAATCGCCGCCCCCGCCCAAACCGCCCAGAACTTCAACCGTTTCAACTTCAATGTCGGAGGCGGATTCGGCGCCGCTTTGGGCGATGTCGGCAAGTTTACGGATATGTCCTATCACGGCGTGGCGGGCGGCGGAGTGAACTTCAGCCGCCGCTTCGGGCTGAAGGCCGAGTACATGTATTTCAACCTCGGGTTCAAAGACAGCGTGAAGTCGCAGCAAAACCTGCCCGACGCGACCGGACATCTGCAATCGGCGACTCTGAACGCCTTTCTCAACTTTCCTCTTCAGGGCAAGGTGGGAGTGTATGCCATCGGCGGCGCCGGATGGTATCAGCGTACCGTGGAAGCGCGCAGCCAGTTTCTACCCCAGGGCGCTGTTTGCCAGCCAGCCTGGCAATTGTGGGGCATCACATGCACCAATGGGACAGGTGGCTTCGTTGACCCCGCGCAAACTCTGTCTTCGAATACCGTCAGCGCCGGCGGCTACAACTTCGGCGGCGGCTTCACCTACCGCCTCAACAAGCACGCCAAAGTCTATGTCGAGGGCCGCTACCACCACGCGAACACGAGCGATGGCCGGACATCCGTTTTCCCCGTGACCGTCGGACTGCGTTGGTGAGATCCGAAGCATGGTTCGCCGCTGTAAGTAATGATCGGCCTTCAGAGATGGTGGCCAGGGACGGAGTTGAACCGCCGCCAGCCTTTTCAGTGTGTAGCTATCCTGTTCATTCAACAACTTCCAGGTCACGGACGGCTGCGTAAGCCCTTCGAAGAACCTGTAAGTCAGAACTATTGTGGGTTTGAATTGTGGGTTGAATGCACTCCGGTCCTCTGAGCCAACAACGTTTGAGACATGCTGGACAGCCTCTCTTCCGCCACTATTCTGCCAGGAACGCAGCTGCCTGATCGCTCCTCAAACGCGGCGGTGGATCAGCAGGTTGTGGGAGCGGGCAGTAGCAAACGTGAACAAGATCAATAAAGACAGCAAACGCTCAAGTTCGTATCTCCCAACCCGCTCTTTCACGACGACGCCTTGCGCCACGATCGTATTCGCGTTTTGAAATTCTTCTTTTGGACTCGAGACCCTCGGACCATGCGCGCGTGCCTGATTTTTTCATGAACGAAAATTCATGGAGCATCCATAGATGAATGGAAATTAATGTGTTTTGACTCTTGAACGCTGAGTTAAGCTCGGTGCGCACAAAGGGGGCCCCCCAAATGATTTGTGCCACAACTTTGAAAACACTCAGTGCGAGTCTCCTGGCGTTGACACTCATCTTTACCGCGACACACGCCAACCTTCAAGCTCAAGTAACGGGCGGAACAATTTCAGGGACGGTGGTAGATAGCAGCGGCAGAGTCCTTCCCAATGCCCGCATCACCATCACGAACACCGATACTGGTATTAGCCGGACCGTCACTACGAACACCGACGGCTTTTACACGGCGCCCAACTTGTTGCCTGGAAGCTACGAACTGACCTTCACCGCTCCCGGATTCAAGACCGACGTGAGGAAGGGCATCACGTTGACGGTGGGAGCGACGGCGGTTTTGGATCTGACGATGCAGATCGGCACGACGATCGAGAGGGTTCAGGTCCAGGCTGAAGCCCCCGCGGTGCAGCTCACCACGTCAGACATCAGTGCCGTGGTCAATGCCACCACCGTCCGCGAACTGCCTCTCAATGGCCGCAGTTGGACGGATCTGGCAGAACTACAACCCGGGGTGAATGCGATCCAGACTCAGCCAACGTTCGCGGCCGGCACGGATCGAGGCAATCGCGGTTTCGGACAGCAGTTGACCATCTCGGGCGCGCGGCCGCAGCAGAACAACTATCGTTTGGATGGCGTGAGCCTCAACGACTATGCCAATGGCGCTCCCGGCAGCGTCCTGGGAGGAAACCTGGGGGTGGACGCGATTCAGGAGTTCTCTGTCCTGACGAGCAACTACTCCGCGGAGTACGGCAAGACCTCCGGCGGGGTCGTGAATGCAATTACGCGCTCCGGGACGAATCAAATACACGGGAGCGCTTATGAGTTCCTCCGGAATAACCACCTGGACGCGAGGAACTTCTTCGATGATCCCGCGTTTTCTACTCCACCCTTCAAGCGGAACCAGTTTGGGGGATCGCTGGGCGGACCCATCCTGAAGAACCGAATGTTCTTCTTCGCAGACTACGAAGGCATCCGGCAGTCGAAGGGCATTACGTCGTTCACGACAGTGCCCTCCGAAGCAGCTCGGAATGGGGATTTGTGCTCGAGCCCCGACAACCCAGATAATCCCTGTACTCCATTCCACGTGAATGTAGACCCGTCCGCACAAGCGTACTTCACCTTTTATCACCTTCCCGGCAGTCCCGTTTCCGGGAGCAACGGGGACATTGGAATATTCACCTTCGCGGGGCAGCAGGTCGTCAACGAAAACTTCTTCACGACCCGTGTCGACCACAAACTTTCCGAAAAGGACACTCTGTTCGGGACGTACATGTTCGATAAGACTCCTTATTCATCTCCCGACGGTTTGAATAACGTCCTGTTCGATACGCTGACCTCGAGACAGTTCGTCGCGGTGGAGGAAACTCACATTTTCACGCCTAGCTTTGCGAATTCAATCCGTATTGGCGGTAACCATGAAGCCGTCAACAATAACCAAAGTTTGAAGGCAATCAATCCGGACGCCACCAGGACAGATCTGGGAGCGGGCGCAGCGGGCGGCCTCGAGTTCGCAGGGCGGGCAGCATCCCAGGTTTTCATGGAGGGAGTTACTCCGTTTACCGGCGGAATTGGCGGAAGCCCGACTTACTTCTACCATTGGAATTCAGTTCAGGCTTATGACGACGCATTCTGGACCAAAGGCACCCATTCCATCCGATTTGGGGCTGCCGTCGAACGCATGATGCTCAATGTGCTCGCCGACACCGATCCAAATGGAATCTGGCGGTTCAATACGCTGCAGGATTTTCTCACCAACAATCCCACTAAATTCCAAGGCGGCATCGCCAACACGCTTTCACCGCGCAATCTTCGACAGACGCTCTTCGGTGTGTATGTGCAGGACGACTGGCGGTGGCGGCCGAACCTGACCCTAAACCTGGGCCTGCGTTACGAGATGTCCACGGTACCAACAGAAAAAGACGGCAAGATTGTCAATCTTCAAAATCTGGTGGACCCGTTGCCGGTTTGTGGCAGGGTACCACCGACGGGAGGGTGCTCGGGCGCCGGTTCCTTCTTTAAGAATCCGACCCTTCACAACTTTGAACCGCGCATCGGTTTTGCGTGGGACCCGTCGCACAACGGAAAAACGGCACTCCGTGGGGGCATCGGGCTGTTTGATGTTCAGCCCCTGCTTTACCAGTTCATACTCTTGACTACACAGGCAGCTCCTTTTTTCTCCTATACTTCGATCAGCGCGAATGATCCATCTCTTCCAGTACCCCTTAAGTTTTTTACCGTGGATTCCAGCGACATATCTGCCAACACGTTGCGCTCAACGTATGTTCAGCACCCTAAGCGCGACTACGTTATGCAGTGGAACCTCAATCTGCAGCAACAGCTAACCCCAAGCCTGGCTGCAATGGTTGCCTATGTGGGATCGCGGGGCGTGCATCAACCCTTCCGCGTGGATGAAGCCAATCTCGTTCTCCCGACGAAAACGTCAGCCGGATACGTCTGGCCCTACGATCACAACCTCCCCCTTCCCCCCGACGGTCCGTTCGGGGGCCCGCTCGACCCGCTGAACACCAACTTCGGCTCAATTCGGGCAATGTTTTATGAGGGACACTCTTACTACAATGCCCTGGAAGCACAGTTGGCGAAGCGCATGAGTCACGGCTTCCAGTTGCAAGGTACCTTCACCTGGAGCAAGAGCATGGACACCAGCTCGGCAACAGGCGCGGGGGACTCTTTCAGTAATTCGATCTCCAGCCTCCACTGGTTCGATTTGAGTTTGAGCCGCGGCCTCTCTGATTTCAACGTTGGGCGCACATTAGTCGTGAATGGCACCTGGGAGCTTCCAACGCCCAAGTCGCTCTCCTCGCCTGCTCAATGGGCATTGGGTGGGTGGGAATTGGGGCTCATCTTTACAGCCAGCGACGGTATACCGTTCTCGCCAACCTGGGGCACTGGGTCGGACCCAGCGAACACAAACAGCAGCGATGATTGGGCCTTCCCGAACCGCCTCGGCGGTCCTGGGTGCCAAACGCTCACGAATCCCGGAAACCCCAACAATTACATCAAGACCCAGTGCTTCGCGGTTCCCACAGCGCCCGACATGAATTTCTGGAATGCGAATTGCGATCCCTATCCCCCAAGCATCCAGCCGAGCGATCCAGCGCAACCCCCGGTCCAAGCCCAATTTCCACTGTGCTACAACCTTCGCGGGAATGCCGGTCGCAATATCCTGATTGGTCCAGGCATCACAGAGCTGGACTTCTCCGTGTTCAAGAACAACTACATCAAGCGGATCTCGGAGAGATTCAACATTCAATTCCGCGCGGAGATTTTCAACATCCTGAACCATGCCAACTTTGCCCCTCCCGTCACGCCTGACAACTCAGACATCTTCGATGGGACGGGAGCGCCAACGGGAGTCGCGGGCCTGCTTTCGCGCACGACCACCACGGCCCGCGAGATTCAGTTCGCCGTCAAAGTAGTCTTCTAGTCAGGGTGGCATGGGTGAAGAGTGGATAGAGGAGATCGATACGCGGACATGCGGCGTGAAACCTGTCCGCGAAGCCTGACCCGGCGCAGCTGGTTGCAGCACGCGGCCTGGATTACCGCTGCTGCCGCGCTTCCACAGTTGGCGAGGGCCGTCGCCCAGGACGTCAGCCCGGTCATGGTGAAGCTCAGCACCTACATGGCCGAGGCCCGCAACCGCGCGCTGCCCGACAATGTGGTGCAGGAGACGAAGCACCACATCCTCGACACCATCGCCGCCATGGTTTCAGGATCGGAGCTGCCCCCCGGACGCATGGCGATCCAGTTCGCTCGCGCCTACGGTGGCGAGAAAATTGCCACCGTAGTTGCGTCACCGATTCTCTGCGGACCCATAGAGGCGGCATTCGCAAACGGGGAGCTCGCTCACGCCGACGAAAGCGACGACGATTTCACCACCGGAGGAGCGCACCCAGGCTGCGCGGTGGTGCCCGCTGCGCTCGCTGCGGGAGAGCAGTTCGGCATCAGTGGGACGCACTTTTTGCGGGCCGTGGCGCTTGGCTACGACATCGCCATGCGCGCCATGAAGACGGTCGGTCCGGGGATGAAAGAAACGCACAACCTGGTTGGAACCATGGGCGCGACGGCGGCTGCCGGGTGCGTGGCCAGTCTGAATGCCCAGCAGATGCGCTGGCTGCTTGATTATGCCGCCCAGCAGGCTGGCGCCGGCATCGGCGCCTGGCGGCGCGACACCGACCACATCGAGAAGGCCTTTCTGTTCGGCGCGATGGGGGCCCGCAACGGGGTCAACGCTGCTCTGGTGGTTCACTCAGGCTGGACTGGCGTCAACGATGTTCTGTCCGGCCCTAACAATTTCGTGGAGTCCTACAATCCTAAGGCTGATCCGGCGGGGATGGTCGAGCAACTCGGCGAGCTCTACGGAGTGACGCAGACGACACTCAAGAAGTGGACTACTGGTGGACCCATCCAGGCGCCGCTCGATGCGCTGGAGAATCTGCGCAAGCGACAGCCCTTCGAACATGACCAGGTGCAGAAGGTGGTAGTACGCGCCGCCACCAGCGCAGCCTACACCGTGAACAACCGCGATATGCCGGATATCTGTCTTCAGCACCTGGTGGCGCTGATGCTGATCGACAAGACAGTGTCATTCCATGCAGCGCACGATAAGGCACGCATGCAGGATCCTGCCCTCCTCCGCGAGCGGGCTAAGGTGCAACTCGTTCCCGATGAGGAACTCGAGCGGCTGATACCGGTACGGGTGGCCATTGTCGAAATTACGCTGACTGACGGGACGCAGCTCAGCGAGCGGGTCGAGCATGTGCGCGGCACTCCTGAAAACCCGATGACTCGCGACGAGGTGGTCGCGAAGGCGCGTGATCTGATGGCGCCTGTCCTCGGCGACAAAGTGTGCTCGAACTTGATCGATCGTGTGCTTGCACTGGACAACGTGAAGGACATCCGAGAGCTTCGGCCTTTGCTGCGCCGAACTGATCGGGCGAAACAGTCTTCCACCAATCCAAACTTCGCGGGGAGCGCGCAGGGTTGATTGCATATAGAGAAGCGGCGGGACGACCCGTGCGGTGCCTTAGCCGCAAAGTACCGGGAGCCCCGACAAATTGGGGACCGAGGATTTGGATACCGGACATTCCGGGAATCAACGTCTCCGGCAGTTATGAAGAGTACACAATCTGCGCTGCCGGTAAACCGGTGGCAACTGATTGAATCAGTTCCGAAACAATACGCCTCTTTGGGAGGGACCCATGTCGCAGTCGCAGAGCAGCAGGCCCAGTCACCACCGTTTACTGACCCAATCTTCCGTCCTTGCCGTTATGTTGGTGCTCGCCACTCTGGCAAATGCCCAGGCTTCCCTGGGTACCGGCAGAGTGGAAGGAACGATGGTTGACAGTTCCGGCGCAGCGATTGTGGACAGCACGGTAACCATCCGGAACCAGAACACTGGACTATCCGATACGCAGAAGTCGGATTCGACCGGATACTTTGTGTTCCTGAGCCTGCCGCCTGGTCCCTACCAGGTCACGATTCAGAAGGCCGGGTTCAAGACGGATGTGAGCAACGAGGTACTGGTAAAAGTCGGAACCACGACCAACCTGCGGCGTCAGTTGGTAGTTGGAGCTTTAGAGACAAAGGTCTCCGTGGTCGCCGAGGCCCCGCTGGTGGATACCTCTCAATCGGCCCTGACTACCGTGGTGGACCAGAACTCGATCACTTCGCTCCCGTTGAACGGGCGCAACTTTACGGATTTTGTATTGCTGACCCCGGGCGTTTCGACCGACGGCGATTTTGGCATGATTAGTTTCAATGGCCTTGCCGGGAATTACAACAACTACACCGTGGATGGCGCGAATGACAACAATGCTTTCTTTGCACAACAGATCGGCCGCACCATTCCGTTCCAGTTCAGCGAAGACATCATCCAGGAATTCCAGGTCATCAGCAACGGCTTCAACGCGGAGTTCGGCCAGGCAGGTGGCGGCGTGGTAAACACGGTCACGAAGAGCGGTACCAACCAGTTGCATGGCGATGGCTACTACTACTTTCTGGACTCCGGGCTAGATGCGAACGACAAGGTGAACGAACAACTGGGGATCGCAAAGCCGCACAACCGCAGGCAACAGTTCGGAGGCACCGTCGGTGGCCCGGTGGTTCATGACCGGCTCTTTTGGGTGGGCAACTATGAAGGGCAGGTTAGGAATGAACCGCTCACGGTGAATGAGGGACCCTTGTCACTAGACCTGCTCCCGCCAAACTATCTTGCGGATCACCCGGACGTGGCGTCTCTGGTATCGGCAGCAGCCGGATCCCATGCGCGCAGCTTCAATCAGAACACAATGTTCGGCAAGGTCAATGGTGTACTTAACGACAAGAATACTTTCGACGTCTCCTACAACTACCAGCGTTTTCGCAGCCCCCATGGGTACTTCAACACTCCTACCTCAACCGGAGATGGGCTTAGCCTGACCGACGGCGCAACCAGCCACTTCCTGCAGTTCACACTGCACACCGCAATCACCCCCACAACCGTGAACGAATTCCGTTTCCACTTCGGACACGACTTCCATTTTGATTTACCAGATGCGCCGCCGACTTTCCCTGCGGTGATCATTCAGGATCCCGACAAAGGCGTGGCCATGGGTGGGAACCGCTTCCAGCTTTCGACCTCAGACCGTCGTTTTGAGTTTGGGGATAACCTGACGAAGGTTGTGGGTCGTCACACGATCAAGGCCGGGGTGGACATCAATCTCAACCATGATTCCGACTATTTTGTTTATGGTCCCCACGGCGCCTACTTCTTTTCGAGCCTGGTGGATATTGGGGGAGATCCGAATGCAGACCCTGTTGTTCCTCCCGGAAACTTCGAGTTCTATCTGCAATCCTTTGGACAGAGCACGACTCTTTTCACTGTCCCGACGTACTCACTGTTTGGACAGGACCAGTTCCGGCTGAACAATCACCTGACGATTAATTATGGTGTGCGCTATGACTTGCAGAAGCTCTCGAAGCCACCCCAATGTAACCCTGCCTTCCCGTTGACCTGCAACATCCCGTATAGCAAGAACAACGTCGCGCCTCGGGTAGGGTTTGCCTACGCTCTGGGCCGGAACACCACAACCGTGGTCCGGGGCGCGTTTGGTTTGTTCTATGCCATGGAGGATCTTCTTGACGTCGCCCAAGGCTTGACATCGAACGGCATCAATCGGCAGTTCCTCTTTGTTCCGGGTCCGAAGTTTGGCAACCCTGACCCGATCGTCACCTATCCGAACAGCCTCACCGCTTTCCCGGCAGGTGCTGGTGGTACGCCTTCGTTGGTAGTCTTCTCGCCGAAGTTCCGCAGTCCTTATGTAGAACAGGGGAACCTCCAAATCGAGAGACAGTTTGGCGCTCGCACCGCTCTTAGTGTGGGCTATGTGTACACCCACGGTTTGCATTTGTTGGGGAACTCCAACGGAGTGACTCGGCAAGCGAATGGAAATTTTGGGCTGGACATCAACCTGTTCCCACCGGAGCTGCAGCCCTCGCAGGGCGGTGTGGCCACCGACACGATACAGATGCCCAACGGTAAGGTATATACCGTGCCTGATTATGGCGCGTTTGACGGCTTTCTGGATCCCAACTTCGGGACGATCAATGAGGTCGATAATTCCGGGTTGTCTATTTATCACGGCCTCCAGATCTCACTCCGGCACAACTCTTCTCAGTTCCAGGGCGGCGTCTCTTACACTTTTTCGAAGACGATTGATCAAGGCACCGGTTACTACAACCAGTTCGCGATCGCGTCTCAACGGGGACCGTCTCAGCTCGACCAAACCCACCGGCTGGTTCTGACCGGGACATGGTCTCCAACCCAGCATTTCGTGAAGGGATTTACTCTCGGGTCGGTGATGACTTTCGCCAGCGGCCGTCCGTTCGAGCCGGAACTGGACGTTTCGAATGTCAACTTCAAAATGGTGCCAGGAGAAGGCTTTAACTCGTTCCGCGGACCCGGCGTTAACAACATCGATGTGAATCTGGCCCGGGTGGTGAGACTCAACGAGCGAATGAGCCTCAAGTTTGTAGCGGAAGCTTTCAATTTGCTGAACCATCCGAACTTCCAGCAGAGTCCGGTGAACCAGGTGCAATACACAACGTCGCAGCCCGATCCGGATAATCAGCCGACGTTTTACGTGGCCAGCCCGGCTCCGGACTTCGGCAAACCGCTGGCGGTTGCGTCACGTTACGGAGCCCGAGCGATACAGCTCTCTGCTCGATTCTCCTTCTAGCTCGAGGAGGATGAGGCAGCTGGTCGGAAACTAGTGAGGGGGCTGGGACAGTTCTCGGCGCTGGGCATCCGTCTTGTGCCTACCCGAACATAATAGGACGCAATGGAGCACCTAAGAAAAGCGAAGCTGGTACGGTTGGTCGCTGCTCTCGGTGGCCTGCTTCTGGTAGGAGGATCAGCCGAAGCGCCTTGCGCGGCGCCGCCGTCCGTTCAAGCAGCATCTCATTCCACTGCAACCGACACTCTTGATTTCCAATTCTTCAAAACCAGGGTCGAGCCGATTTTTCTGAAGGAACGGCCTGGCCACGCACGCTGCTATGGTTGCCACATTCTGCCGAACAGAGGTTTTCACCTCCAGACGTTGTCCCCAGGAAGCACAACCTGGACCAACGAGCAATCGCAGCTGAACTTCAAGAGCGCTCTCGATCAGGTCGTTCCGGGCGATGTTCTAGCCAGCCACCTCCTCACGCATCCATTGGCGCCCGAAGCCGGAGGAGATCCGTTCCATTCCGGCGGCAGGCAATTCGACTCTCAGAATGACCCCGACTGGCTGGCGATTGCAGAATGGGTGCGCGGCGCTGGCGTGCAGATTACTTCTGAGCCTTCGTCGGGGTCAACCGCTCGAATCTACGTCACGGACAGCGCGAGCGACACAGTTGACGTCATCGACTCTGGGACGAACCAGGTTGTACAGGTAATACGCGGAATCCCGCTGCCGCACGGTATTGCGTTCTCCCCCGATGGCGCGCGAATCTACATCAGCAACGAGTCGGAGAGCGTACTCGACCTCGTGGATCGAAAGAGCGGCGACATCCTGCAAAAAATACCGCTCAGCGGACGCCCGAACAATATCGCCATCACCAAAGACGGGGCTCGAGTGCTGGTGGGTATCCGGTCAGAACCAGGAGTGGTGGATGTGATCGACACCGCGTCCCAAAAGCGGACGAAGAGCATACCCGTTGACGGCAGCGTGCACAACGTCTACGTCACGCCCGAGGGCAAGTATGCGGTCAGCGGTTCGATAGAAAACAAAGCTGCTACCGTGATTGATCTCGAAACCGAGAAAGCGGTATGGGAGATCAAGTTCGACCGCCCCGTCCGGCCCATGGCTTTTGAGACAGGCGTTGATGGAGCGACTTGGCGCATTTTTGTTCAGCTTTCAGGATTTAATGGCTTTGCAGTTGTAGATTTCGCCAAGCGCGCCGAGGTGGCAAGGATCAGGTTGCCGGATCAGCCCGGTGGTTTTGGCATTGCCGAAGGACGAACCGGAACTCCTTCTCACGGGATCGGCGTGGCTCCAGATGGGAAATCGCTGTGGGTGAACAGTACCCTTGCCAACGCCGTCTTCAAATATTCGCTGCCCGACCTCAAGTTGATTGGGCACGCAAAGCTGCCCGAGGTCCATTCGTTGGGGCATCCGTCGACCGGGGCGGTACCTGAATGGATCACATTCACACCGGACAGCAAGCTCGTCTACGTGTCGGACTCCGCCGCGCGCATGGTGTCGGTCATTGACACGAGGACTCTCAAAGAAGTGGCCGCGGTTCCGGTAGGAGAAGTGCCGAAGCGAATGAACACGCTGGTTCTTCGCTGAGTCGGAGCTTATGCGATGGCAAAACCGAAGAGGAATCATGCCTGAAGACATTGCCACTTCTGCGCTAGCAGAAGGCGTCTCGTCTTCAGTTCCCAACGCCGAGGTCGCGCAACGAGCCCAACGTCGTATCGCGCGGCGGCTTCTACCCTTTCTCTTTTTACTCTATGTGATTGCCTTCATCGACCGCATGAACGTTGGGGCCGCGGCACTTCAAATGCCACGGGACCTTGGCTTCAGCGAAGGCGTGATTGGCTTTGGGGCGGGCATTTTCTTTTTCGGTTACTTCCTGTTGGAAATCCCCGGGGCGCTGATTGTGGAGCGCTGGGGCGCCCGCCGCTGGATCGCTCGCATCATGATTTCCTGGGGCATGATCACGATATTGATGGCCTTCATCCACACAGCTCGCCAATTTTATCTGGTGCGCTTTTTCGTGGGGGCCGCTGAGGCTGGTTTTTTTCCCGGTGTCATTGTGTATCTGACTCATTGGTTCCGCTACCAGGATCGGGCAAAAGCGGTAGCGGTGTTCTACGCTGCGAACCCTATTTCTTACATTATCGGTTCCCCGCTTGCGGGCCTGCTGCTCGGGATCTCATGGCTGGGCTTGAGAGGATGGCGGTGGTTGTTCATCATCGAAGGGATCCCTGCGATCTTGTTCGGAGTAGTCACCATTTTCTATCTCACGGACTGGCCGGAAAAGGCTCGATGGCTTCCCGTGGACGAGCGATCCTGGATCACAAGTGAATTGCAGCGGGAAAAAGAGGCAAAGAAGCGCGTTCACTCCTACAGCATTTGGGAAGCCCTCCGCCACCGCGATGTAATCTTGCTGACACTGTGCTACTTCTGCGCCATGACCGGGAGCTACGGCATAGCGTTTTGGTTGCCGACCATTCTTAAACGCCTCTCCGGAAAAAGCGATCTGAAAGTAACGCTGCTGGCTGCTTTGCCCTACGTTGCGGCATTTATCACGCAACAATTGAACGGCTGGCATTCCGACCGGACTGGCGAGCGGCGATGGCATGCGGCACTGCCCGTTTTCCTCTGCGGAGTCGCTCTCGCGCTCGCTGTGGCATATAGCGCCAACCCGACCGTATCAATTCTGCTGTTCATCGTGGCCGGCGGAGCTTTCTATGGTTTCCAGCCTTGTTTCTGGGCGGTACCGACTCTCTTCCTGAGTGAGTCCGCTGCCGCTGCTTCGATTGGCCTGATCAATTCAGTAGGGAATCTCGGAGGTTTTGTTGGGCCCCTTGTGATGGGCTATCTGGCCAGCCGTACGCATTCCTTTGCGGCGGGCCTGCTGTACTTGGTGGCGAGCCTGTTCGTGTCGGGTGTGCTGATGCTGGCGGTGGGAGCTAGGCGGCATCCCTCGACTCATGGGGAGAGTGCCACGCTGGCGCACTGATCCGAAAGCACGAACCGTTTTTAATGTTGGTTTAATGCCTATTTCATGTCCATCGCGCATTAATGATGTAGCGCATTACCTGCTCTCTTTTGAATCGCATTCCGAGTAACCACATTTGGAGGTCAAGGTGAAAAGATCGTTAACATTGATTGTCTCGGCAGTATTCATCGCGTTTGTAATGGGCGCCTGGGGTCAGGAGAAGGCGCCGCTCGCGCTTTCGAACTCAATCCCACTACCAGAACTCCATGACGGAGATTTCGACCACTTTGTCGTTGACCTCGCTGGAAACCGTCTGTTTGCCACTGCGGAAGAGAACTCAAAGGTCCTTGTTTTTGATCTGAAAACGAACAAGCTGGTTCACTCCATTGACGACCTGAAGGCGCCGCACTCGATGCTCTACCGCGCCGACGCAAAGAAGCTGTTCGTGGTGGACGGAGACCTGGGTGAGATCAAGATTTACGAGGCCGATTCCTACAAGCCGGCCGGGAGCGTCAAGGTAAGGGTGGGAGCCGATGCCAGCGCCTATGATCCGAAAACCCAGTACCTGTACGTAGTGAACGGCGGAAAAGATGCCCACATTCCCAGCGCCTATATCAGCGTCATTGATACGAATGCGGCCAAGAACGTTGCCGAAATCAAGGTCGATTCGAATGACGTGGAGGGTATGGCCCTCGAAAAGTCGGGCCCTCGGATGTTCGTCGACATTCGCGGTAACAACTCGGTCGAAGTATTCGACCGCGACAAACGTACTCTGATTGCGACCTGGTCGCTGGCGCAAGAGGCAAAGAAGCCGACCGCGATCGCGCTCGATGAGAGTGGTCATCGGCTGTTTGTCGGCACGCGGGATCCGGGAAAGCTGGTTGTGCTGGATACTGAATCCGGAAAGGTAGTTAGTAGCTTGCCCGCTGCGGCCATGGTCGATGACATGGCTTATGACGGCACCAGCAAACGCATCTACTTCGCGGGAACACTGTTTATTGACGTATTCCAGCAGCGCGATGCCGATCACTACGATCGCGTCGGCCACGTGCCGACCGCATTTCGCGCCAAGACCGCAATTCTGGTGCCGGAACTGAATCGCTACTATCTGGGCGTCCCACATCACGAAAATCAGACTGCCGAGGTACGCGTGTATAACGTGCTGCCTTAGATTGGAGCTGGAATGAAGAACGTTGCGATTCTCTGCCTCGCAGCACTAACCCTGGGACCTCTTGCATTCTCACAGGACCAGCCCAGCGCGCCTCAACGCACGCCGCTGCTTCTGGTCCAGGAAATTCCGCTACCTCACGTGGAGGGCCGGATCGACCATTTCACGTTCGACGCGAAACGCAAACGCGTCATCGGTGCTGCTTTGGGCAACAACACGGTCGAAGTGGTGGATACATTTGCCGGCCGAGACATACACTCCATCACCGGAGCAGCGGCGCCTCAAGGAGTTACCTATGTAGGCGAGCTTGACAAGCTCTTCGTGGCGAACGGTACGGACGGAAAACTGAGGGTTTACGACGGGGAATCTTTCAAACTTCTGAATACGATTGACATCGGAGAAGATGCTGACAATGTCCGGTACGATCCCGCAGAAAAACGGGTCTATGTCGCCTATGGCGGAGACGATGTGGGCGGGATTGCGGTCATTGATGCCGCAACCGGCAAACGCCTGAACGACGTTGCCAAGCTGGATGCGCACCCGGAATCATTTCAGATCGCCAGCTCCAAGCCGGTGATCTACGCCAACATCGCAACCAAAGCGAAGGTCGTACTGATCGATCGGACGACCCACAAGGTGACGGATTGGCCGCTAAAGAGTGGGAAGGCCAACTATCCGATGGCCCTGGACGAAGCCAATCGCCGCCTTTTCGTAGTTACTCGAAAGCCGGCACAACTGGTGGTGCTCGATACCGAAAGCGGGGCCATGGTTGCAACCGTGCCCTGTGTCGCCGACTCCGACGATGTGTATTACGACACCGGCCGGAAGCGCATCTATGCACCTGGAGGAGAGGGATTCGTGAGCGTGATCCAACAGATTGACGCTGATCATTACCAGCCTCTCGCGAAAATCCCGACTACAGTCGGCGCACGTACCGGCCTGTGGTACGAGAAACGCGACCGTCTGTATTTGGCCGTGCCTGCTAGCTCAAAGCAGGGCTCAGCGCTGTGGGTGTACGCACCTGAGGATTGAGTGAACAAGATGCACAAGCGTCCTCGCCACTCCCCAGCGGTAGCGTTTTGCATTCTTGCATGCGCCGCGCTCGCAGTTTCTCAGGAAAGCGTAAAGCAGCCGCTGCAGCTCGTTCAGACGATTTCCATACCAAATGTGAAGGGCCGCCTGGACCACATGGACGTGGACGTACAGGGCAAACGCCTGTTTGTGGCAGGACTCGAGAACGGCACGTTTGAAGTGGTGGATTTGCAAGCCGCGAAGTGGACGCGGAGCATACCGGGGTTCAAGAAGCCGCAAGGGGCGTTGTATATCCAAGAGCTCAATAAGCTATTCTTGGCAAGCGGCGACGACGGAATGGTGAGAGTGTTTCGAGGCGATACTCTCCAACTTCTCGACTCGATCAAGCTTGAGCCTGGGCCCAACCGCATCGTCTACGTGCCGAATTCCAAGCTGGTCTATGTTGGCTACGGCGGCAAGGATGCAGGAAAGGAGTACGGAGAAGTCGGAATTATCGACGCGAAGAACGACCAAGGCATCGGCGACATCAAAGTGACCGCCCATCCATCGGAGCTGTTGCTGAATAGATCTGGGACAACGCTATTCGTATTCATTTCTGTCGCCAACCAGCTGCAGGTAGTGGACACAAGTAAACGGGAGGTGCTTTCCACTTGGCCCGTCAGTAGCCAGCGACCCGGAGATGCGGCTTTTGATGAATCTAACTTTCGCTTGTTCATTGGAACTCGCACACCTGCGGAAATGATTGTCATGGACTCCAAGTCAGGCAAGGAAGTTGCTCACCTTCCCACTGCCGAGGGGCAGGACGGAGTCTATTTCGACGTACCGCGTAAGCGTGTCTATGTTTCGGGAGGAAGGGAGTTGCCGAGCGGCTCCGTGTATGTGTATCAGCAGAAGGGCGCTGATCAATACGAGAGCATCGGCAAAATTCCGACGCGGGGAGGCGCGGGCACGTCGTTCTGGTCGCCGGACCTCAATCGCTACTATGTTGCCGCTCCAGCAAACGACAAGGAAGATGCAGCAATCCTGGTGTACGCGCCCGTGGACTGACGGCCAATCATCAGACTCTGGCTGCGACTGTCGAAACCTCAGCCGCGATTGCCTTTCCCATATCCTGGGTTCCGGCTTTTCCGCCGATGTCGGGAGTGAGAGGATCGCGCCGTGCAATTACTCGAAAGACAGCTTGTTCGACCGCGTGAGCGGCCTCCTTTTCGCCCAGGTGCTCCAACATCATCGCGCCTGACCAGATCTGTGCCACCGGGTTGGCAATCCCCTTGCCGGCAATGTCGGGAGCTGAGCCGTGTACAGGCTCGAACATGGAAGGGAACTCCCGCTCCGGATTCAAGTTCGCGGAAGGAGCGAGCCCCATCGATCCCACAACGGCGGCGCCCAGATCCGACAAGATGTCGCCGAAAAGATTCGATCCCACTACCACATCGAAGCGGTCGGGATGGCTCACGAAATGAGCGCTCAAGATATCGATGTGGTACTGGTCCGCTCGAACTTGCGGATAATTCTTTGAGATCGCCGCGAAGCGTTCATCCCAGAAGGGCATGGTGAAGACGATGCCGTTCGACTTCGTCGCCGACGTGACGTGATTCCTTCGGGACCGGGCAAGTTCAAAGGCGTAGGTGATGATGCGGTCGCAGCCTTGACGGGTGAACACTGTTTCCTGAATCGCCATTTCCAGGTCCGTGTTGCGGTGCAGGCGCCCACCCACTTCGGAGTATTCGCCTTCGTTATTTTCCCGGACGATGCAAAAATCGATTTCTCCGGCTCTGCGGCCACTGAGCGGGCTCTTGATTCCCTCCAGAAGGCGGATCGGCCGCAGGTTGACGTACTGTTTGAAGGCGCGGCGAATGGGGATCAGCAGACCCCAAAGCGACACGTGGTCGGGCACGCCCGGGTATCCCACTGCTCCCAGATAGATGGCGTCGAAGGGACGCAACTGTTCCAACGCATTTTCGGGCATCATGCGCCCGGTGCGAAGATAGGTCTCACAACTCCAGTCGAAGTTCTGCCACGACAAAGACAGATCGAAGTGGCGCGCGGCCGCTTCCAGTACGCGAATTCCTTCCGGAACAACTTCACGTCCGATACCGTCGCCTTCGATCACTGCAATCTTGTAGCTTTTCAATTTGCCTCGCTATCCCGTGACCCCGCTTAAGGTTGGAAACCTATTTGCTCAAGAGCGACGTCAATGCGCGCACATCGGACAATTCTTCAAGCTTGCGTACCAGATCGATGACTTGGGTCGTCTTTGTAGTGGGCCATTCCGCGAAAGCAGCGCAGCCCTGAAACTTCTCGGCGACCTCGTCATAGCTCATGGGGTTGCTGGGACTTCCCTTGCCGAAGTCCGCGCGGCCTGTAATCGTTCGGCCGTCTTTGAGGGTGAGCTTGATAATGGTCGTCATCTTGTCGTATCCCGCTTTTTCGGCCTCGGGATCTGCATAGAATCGAACCCGTCCGATCATCTCTTGCACGTCGGGCCGGTTCACCACTGCATCGGTGAACTTGGTCAGGTCGGCTTTGCCGTCCAAAAGAATAATGGCCATACAAAATTCCATGCTGAACTTAGCCTGCAGGCCATTGGTCGGCCGATGATGAATCAGCGTGTTGGGCATATTGCGGCTGGTGCCAACCTCTAGCCGTTCCACATCGGCGGCACGGATCGAGTTGGAGCGGACCAGCCGCAACAGCTCGGTCATTCCGGGATGCGTCAGGGAGCCGCTGGGGAAGGGCTTGATCGAGACTCCCGGGTTCTGGAATGTCCAAGGGCTGCCGAGGCGGTCGACAATCGCACTCGGGTCGTATCCACCGCCGTACGCATGGAAGAAGCCGCGCGGCGCCTCCAGAATCTGTTCTGCGCCGGTCCATCCGAGGGCGGCAAAATCGGCGGCGACTACACCGCTTTCTGTCGCGTGACCAGCCTGGAAGGGCTTCATCATGGTGCCGAAGTTCTCGCGCAGACCGGCAGCGTGACTGGCGGCAATCGCGAGAGCGCACCCAGCCTTCTCTGCATCAAGGCCTTTCAGCCGGGCGCACGCTGCCGTGCTACCGAAGACGCCGCAGGTTCCGGTGGAATGAAAGCCGTCCTGGTAATGCCGCGGCGAGATCGCCTCCGCAATCTTGCATTCAACTTCCACGCCGACTTGGTAAGCGACAAGCAAATCTCGGCCGCTCTTCCCCTGCAGTTCCGCCGTGGCAAGTGCGGCCGGAAGGACACATACTGTGGGGTGAACCAGCAAGCCATAGACCCGGTCTTTCCCGACGGCCAGCTGCGTATCATCGAAGTCGTCCACGTGGATTGCGACGCCGTTGGCAAAGGCCGCGAAACGAGCCGGCAGCTTCATTCCAGATCCCAAGACGCTGGCGCCGCCGGAATGAAAACCGAACGATTTCACGTACTGCTGGATCAAGCCTGCAGTCTCAGCCTTTGAGCCGCTGAGCGCGAGTCCAAGTCCGTCGAGAATTGACTTCTTGCCTAGCTCCAGGGCTTCATGAGAGATATCCGAATACTTGGTATTCACAACGAACTCGGCAACACTTGTCGTCAGCTTCTGAACCTGAGGAAATGCTGACTCCGCGCACGGTTGGGGCGCGGCATCGCTGCCCGCGGCCGGCTCCGAGCTGCCCAGGATTCCAAGCGTGGCTCCCACTCCAGTGGCGGTTCTCAAGAAGTCGCGTCTTCTCATGCGCTATTCATCCGCTGTTACTTCAACTCGTTCTTGAAGACCTGGCCGCCCTTCATCACAAATTTGACCCGCTCCAGCTCGGTGATATCCGCGGTCGGATCCCCGGTGACCGCAACCATGTCGGCGAACTTGCCTGCTTCCAGCGAGCCTACGCGATCCTGCCATCCCATGAGTTGCGCGGCTTCCGAAGTTGCCGCCCGAATTGCCTGCACCGGAGTCATGCCGAACTTCACCATGTATGCGAATTCCTTCGTTTGGCTTCCATGCGGAAACGGGCCGGCGCCCGATCCAAAGGCAATCTTGACTCCCGCCGCTACCGCCTTCGGGAAGCTGCGTTCGGAGACTTCGGCCACACTGTGCCCACCATACTTCTTCAAGTCGTGCTCACGATCAAGTTGATAGTGATAAAGAGTCGGCACAAGGTAGACTCCCTTCTCTACCATCAACTTGATATCACTATCGTCAAGGTCGACTCCATGCTCGATCGACTCCACGCCGGCATTCAGGCAATTACGCAGACCTTCGCCGCCAAAAGCGTGACAAGAGACCTTGTGGCCCTTTTTGTGAGCCTCGTCCACGATCGCTGTCACTTCCTCCGCGGTGAAGGTGGGCGGAATCACCATCTTCCCGTCCTTGGTGAAGCGGAATTCATAGGCAGCATACAACTTGATCCAATCTGCCCCGTGCGCAATCTGTTCCCGTACGGCTTCGCGGGCCGCCCAGGGCGAGTCCACCACCTGTAGCGCCATCGGAAGCGGAACCTCGGCCGAGTAGCCGTTCATGAGGAAGCCGCCGGTAGTTTGAATCCCGCGGGTAGAAACCTGCATCCTCGGGCCTTGTACGATCCCGCGGTCAATGGCGTTGCGCAAGTCTACGTCGCTATACATGGCGCCGAGCGTCTTGAGATCGCGAAGAGTGGTGAATCCCACCATCAGATCCTTGTTCGCATTCGCGAGCGCGGTCAGGGTGCGGTACTGGTAGGAATCGCGCAGAATCTGCGCTTCCAAATCAGGCCCATTTCCGAACACATGGGTGTGCGCGTCGATCAAACCGGGTAGTACGGTGGCATGGCTGAGATCAATGACGTCGGCGCCTGCGGGGATTTTCACTCTATCGGCAGGACTCACCTCGACGATCCGGTCCCCTTTTATGAGCACGACCTGGTTGATCGCGAGCTTTTCGGATTTTCCGTCAAAAAGCCGGCCTGCGCGAACGGCGATCCAGTGGTCCGGCGCGGGCGTTTGAGAATGAGCGAACGTGCCGGCGAGTAGTACCGCGGCGAGATACCTGTTGATCATGATGGGATACTGATGCTGGTTGGCCAACATTAAGGTCCCATGAAGGGTAAATGAAACTTTGTTCAGACTGGATCCTAACCGCATGGATAGCATGGGCCGGGCCCCTCTTGCCGCTCCGGCTCATGCGGTACCTGTACTGAGATACTCCCTCGCTTCTGAACGCTTTTTCATCTCCACTTCGCTTACGGTTCATCCTGAAACGGCAATATACTATGCGAGAGCCCCTATGCGCATTCTGCTGGTCGAGGACGAAACGAAGGTGTCCAGCTTTGTCGCGCGCGGTTTGATGGCAGAGCGATTTGCGGTTGACGTTGCGGCCGACGGTCAGTCCGGACTCGAACTGGCGACCACCTATCACTACGATCTCATTATTCTCGACCTGATGCTTCCAAAATTGGACGGCACCCAGGTCCTACGCCGCGTTCGAAGTCAGAACGTCCATGTTCCGGTATTGATTCTGACCGCGCGTGACGCAGTCGCTGACAAAGTCGGCAATTTTGAGGCGGGCGCGGACGACTATTTGACCAAGCCCTTTGCTTTTGCGGAGCTGCTGGTTCGAGTGAAGGCGTTGCTTCGACGGGGGCCAGTCAGCCGCAGCAGCGTTGTGCGGGTAGGAGATTTGGAACTCGACCGCCTCTCGCAGCAGGTGAAACGTGGGGGCAAGCGGATTGACCTGACCTCCAAGGAATATTCGTTGCTCGAATACCTCATGTCGAATGCCGGTCGAGTGTTGTCGAGAACAATGATTATCGAGCATGTCTGGGACCAGAGCTTCGACGGCATCACCAACATCGTGGACGTCTACGTGCGGCACTTGCGAAACAAGGTGGACGATCCCTATGAGCACAAGCTGATTCGCACCGTCCGCGGTGTTGGGTACACGATCAGCAATGGAGCGCAAGCGTGAATACCCGATCGCTTCGCTTTCGCATCACGGCCTGGTATGCCGGGCTCCTCGCGGGTGCGCTGCTGATTTTTGGCGCATCGGTCTACCTTGGCCTGGAGCGCTACCTGTACTGGAATCTGCAAAGAACGCTTGCTTCCCAGTGCCGCACGATTGGAACTGAGCTGCTTTCACAACTTCCTGGAAAACGCCTCGCATGGCTCGATACCGAGATCAATGAGGCTTACGCACCCGAGGTGAACGGCCACTTTATCCGCGTGATTCGAGAGGGCAAAGGCATCATGTTTCTTTCGGGTGCGCCGAAGGATGGTTCCTTTGATCCATCCAAAGTTCCCTTGCCGTCCGCGAACGAGAAGGGGCGCTCCAGACAGATCCGTCTCGAAGGAGGACATCAACTGCTGGTAGATGCGATGGAATTTACCACTCCGGACGGCAGCCGGTACATTGTGGAGAGCGGAATCCCTGATCAGCAAATTGAAGTGGTGCTGCACGGACTGCTATCGACCTTTGCGGTTTACATGCCTTTCATCATTTCTCTGGCAGTGGGCAGCGGCTACTGGCTGATGAGGCGATCGCTTCGACCAGTCGATGAAATTACCAGAAGGGCAGAGGGTATCACTTCCACCAACCTGAGCGAACGGCTGCCCGTCATCAAGACCGGAGATGAGCTGGAAAGACTCTCCGTTTCGCTGAACCGCATGATCGAGCGACTGGACGAGGCCTTCCAGCACATCAATCGGTTTTCTGCCGACGCTTCCCACGAACTACGGACGCCCTTGACGATTCTGCAACTGGAACTGGAGGGGATCGCGCAGAGCCACCGTCTCAATCCGGCGCTCACCGATCAGATCGGCAGTGCTCTGGAGGAAACCCACCGCATGTCGCACATCGTGGAGAGCCTGTTGGCCATTTCGCGCCTGGATGCAGGCGAAGCAAAAATGGACCTGACACGTCTTGACCTCGGCCAGCTGGCAGCTTCCACGGCCGACCAAATGAGATTGCTCGCCGAAGAAAAATCCATCCGGCTGAGAAGCACGGTGGCGAGCGAAGTCTATGTCGAGGGAGATCGCTCACACTTGCAACAAGTGGTCGTGAACCTGGTTGCCAATGCCATCAAGTACACGCAAGAAGGCGGCGAAGTCGAGGTGCGCGTTCGCCGAAAGGCGAACGCCGCCGTC
>JBASRS010000012.1:0-24454 GCA_049273945.1 Terriglobales bacterium
CGCTCACCAAAGAGTGCGGATGGAAGGATGGCGGCAGAGGCGGTCTGCTCAGGCAAGGTAAGGACGCAACCAAAATCGCTCTTGACACTGACCGGCCTTCTCATGGAAGGCGATTACACCAACTACGCCCTCAAGTTGACTTCCCCGGCCAGCGCCGGTCAATCTCCGTGAGGATCTGCTCCGCCTGCCGGATCGCGTCGGCGATGGCGCTGATGGTGGCGGGGACCCGCTGGAGACCTTGCCGCCCCACGCGTAGGAAGCCGGGTCCTGTGGTAGGGACCCACCTCTTCTAAACGCCGGTCATGTCAGTCTGTCCTCGCTGCATGACCGGGTCCACATCTTCGGTTTCAAGTGCCTCTTTTATCAATTCGAGATACTTGACCAGGGTTTCGAAGTGGGCCTTCTGCAATTCGCCGCCCGTGAACTTCACTTCCGCGGTGACACCCTTGGAGAGTGGGCAGGTGAAGACCTTCACCGGTGGCCTCCGTGCAAACGGGTCAAAGTCCAGCACCAACTCTCTTCGAACGGGAGGCGACTTTTTTCCCTCAATCTCTGCCGCCGCTTTCAGCACCGATAGCGGTACGTCTGACGCGCGGAGCTGCGCGTACGCCATTGTGTCCCTGAACGCGGCTAGGACCTGCTTGGCTCCGACCTGTCCAAACTTGAGTCGAGTAATCAGGTACGACTGGATCGCGTCGTCGGACGCTTCGGAGAAATTCTGGTGAAGAGTCTTGAAAAGCTCGACCGCAAAGGCCGCTTCAGTGCGAGCCGACTCTGCGTCGCTGGAATCCGCCGGGAACAGAATCCGCAGTGCCAGGTCCGAGACTCTCAACCCGGACCGTTCATCTCCCGCAAGCAGCCCGTATTTCTTGAGTGAGGAGATCTTCACTCGCGCCGGTCCGCTCAGACTCTTGTACCCAAGCGCCTTCGCCGCAACAACGGCAGGGACCGCCGTGCGCTTTTCCTTGTCGTAGAGAGTCTTTGTCGCATCCACCGCGACGCTCAGACCGATGGCGGGGTAGTTCGGACTCCGCTCTTTTGCCATAGCCACTTTTCCTCCGTGGCTGATGGTAAAGGATCGGCGGGGCAACTGTCAAGGCTTTAAGACCTAGCCTCAGCCTCTGCCTTAGCCTCAAAATTGTCTTGAGGGCCTCGCGTCGCCGTTTTAAGCTCAAACAAGTCGAGCCAGCTCTGGAAGTTGACCCAGAAGCTGGCCCTGGAAGGGAGGTGAGGCTAAATGCCACCTCCGCCGTAAACGCTAAATCGCGTGTTGTCTAAACCCTAAACCGCAACGTTCCCGCCGTCTCATGAACGGCGGGACCCAACCCAAATATACCGCACGAGGGGCCGTTTTGGGGGATCCCGCCGAGAACTAGAGTGACTTTTGGGAGTACCCCCAGTCATCTGGAACAAAACGAAGCCAGAGGCGAGAATGATTATCGTGCCGGGATGGCGGAATTGGCAGACGCGGCGGCCTTCCTCATACTTCCGATTCGGTGAAATATGAGGAAGCCGCTGGGATTTCGGTTCCGTGCGGGTTCAAGTCCCGCTCCCGGAACCACACCTTACTTCCGAGGATGGGAAAAATCTGCCGAGCAGACTTCCCTGAGTTGGGTTCAATCTGGGTTCAATTGGGTCCGTTTCTGACCCTTCCTGACCTACTTACAACCTAGTCGACCGCTGTAGAGTCAATGGTTTAAGCGTTTTGGAAAGTACCGGTCCAAATCTGTTGGTTCCTGGTTCAATCTGCTTCCACGATCAGCACCGGACGGTCCTTCAGAGCGGGCGCGTAGTCCAGATAGTTCCAACTGGCTGCGTTCTGTTTCGCTTCTTCCATTAACCTTTCCGAGGCCGTTCCAGCCAGACGCGACGCGTTGGCACGAAATCTCGTTTGGCGGAACAGGGCGAGGTCTTCACTTCCGGTATTTCAAGCCCAGCTCGCCATCGTAGTGTTGGATAACCTCGTAGCACTCGCAGGCGGAGTCTTCAAGTTGCTTGCGGTTCACGATCTTCACTGCGCCCCGGGTGTACTCGATGAGCTCCTTCTTCTGCAAAACACCCGCGGCCACGCTCACGCTGGATCGATCTGTCCCTAGCATGCTTGCGAGAAAATCATGAGTGATGGGTAGCGACCCGGAATCCAGTCTATCCTGCGTCATCAGCAACCACCGCGCCAGGCGCTGCTCAATATCGTGCAGCCGATTACACGCGGCGGTTTGGGCAACCTGCATACTCCGAATGGCGGCATAGCGGCCCAACATCATTTGCAGGTGGGGAGCGGATTCCAAAGCGTTTTGCAAAGCTCCGACCTCTACCCGAAACCCATCCCCCGAGATTTGTACCACCGCTTGCAGCGGGCTGCTGCGCAGGCCAACCGCCGCCAGTGTTCCGGTAAAGCCCTCATTTCCAACGATGCCGGCTTCGGCCGTTCTTCCATCTTTCATTACGACGACCAGAGAAATCAAACCTCGATTCGGGAAATACGCAAATTCCAGCTTTCCGCCCGCCTCGTGCAGGACCAGATGGTTTGGCAAGCTGACGTATTCCAGATGAGGACGAAGTGAGCTGTAGTCGCTATCGGAGATCGATAGTAGGATTATGTTGCTGACTGGTTTCCCTTCGGTATTCGTCCGCTCGCCGGACTGCACGACTTGGAGGTCTTTGCGCGCCACAAACCAGAACCGGAAACCATCCTACTGCAAAGGAGGCCCCGAAATCCGGGCTTGCGAACCAACAAAAAAAATCTTCCGCGGATGTGGGATGCCCAACCGACCATCAAAATTGGCGCGTGATATTACGGGGTGGGCGGAAACTAATGAGTTCCGGTGCGGTGGCTAAGAGAAGACGCGATTTTGACCCCCATGCATTCCTCGCCACCATCGGCGAGGGCAGGAAATTTGTGCTTTTTCCGAGGAAACATACCATCTTCTCGCAAGGGGATCCCACGGACGCAGTGTTTTATATCCAGACCGGCAAGGTAAAACTCACGGTCGTGTCCAGTGCGGGCAAGGAAGCCACCATTGGCATATTAGGTGAGGGATACTTTTTCGGCGAAGGTTCGCTTGCCGGCCAAGCTCTCCGCATGGGTTCTGCCACCGCCATGACGGATTGCGCTATTCTGCGAATCGACAAGAAGGCCATGATGCGAGCCCTTCACCGGGAGCACGCTTTTTCCGACTTGTTCGTGTCCTATTTGTTGGCGCGGAACATCCGTTACGAAGAAGATCTGGTGGATCAGCTTTTCAATTCGAGCGAACGGAGGCTGGCCCGGATCCTGCTCCTGCTCGCCCATTTTGGCAAGGAAGGCAAACCCGAGAGTGTAGTTCCCAAGATCAGTCAGGAGGTGCTGGCGGAAATGATCGGCACCACCCGCTCGCGGGTCAGCTTTTTCATGAATAGGTTCAGAAAGTTAGGCTTCGTAGACTATGGCGAGAGCGGGCTGCAAATCCACAGCTCACTTCTGAACATTGTTCTTCACGACTAGCCTCCGCAATCCGAAATCCCACTCTCCAAGGTTCCTTTCTTTCTCGATTCCGTAATCTCGAATCCCCCCGTGTACCTGCCGGACCCCCGGTGGTGAAAGGTTTTCACTTCTGCAATCTAACCTCTGCCCGCGCGCTACAATCGCCTGCGCCGTGGACACCGCCCGCATCGCCGCCCTGCTCCATCCCTTCCTCGAGAGGACCCTCCCCGAAGGGTCTCTCCGGCAAATATCGACGTATATCGATCTATTACTCCGCTGGAACGCCCGCATCAACCTGACCGCCGTCCGCGATTCCGAGGAGATCGTCACCCGCCACTTCGGTGAGTCTCTCTTCCTGGCACGGCATTTGTTCCCCCCCGAGCCCAGTGTGGGGCGGACACTCTTGTCCGCCAAACCGTCGCCCCACCCGCGCCCGGCGACCCACCCTTTGTCGCCCGACGCCGAAGGATGGGACGAGGGTTTGTCGGACAAGAGTGTCCGACCCACAGTCCTCGACATCGGCTCCGGCGCCGGCTTCCCCGGCCTCCCGCTGAAGATCTGGGCCCCCGCCATCTCCCTTACCCTGATCGAGTCGAACCACAAGAAAGCCGCCTTCCTCCGCGAAGTAACCCGCGCCCTTACATTGACGGACGTAAATGTAATCACCGCCCGCGCCGAAACGTTGGCCTTACCAGACAAGCCATCCGCCCCCGCCTTCCCGCCCGCCGACATCGTCACCCTCCGCGCCGTCGAGCGCTTCGACGCCCTCCTCCCCATCGCCGCCCGCCTCGTGAGCCCCACCGGCCGCCTCGCTCTACTCATAGGTTCGAGCCAGCTGCCCGCCCTGCAAACCCTGGCTCCAGACTTCCATGCCGCCGCCCCAATCCCAATCCCGCAGTCACAATCCAGAGTCTTGTCAATCCTGGTTCGCTAGCCAGAGTGGGAAGTATTGTAAATATTGTCGGCACAAGAGTGGAGCAGAGTGCAACTATACGTATGTTATACGAAGCTGAGTGGAACAACAATCACAATATTATCATTGTGATACGCAGATCAGCGAGTGTTCCACGTGGAACACTTCTCCACTCTGCCAATCAATCTCAACGATTCCAGAGAGCGTCCTTGATGTTCCACGTGGAACATAACGCTGCACCTGTCGACCTGGTGATATCGAGATCGCGTCCCCTTCTGTTGTTCCCACGTGGAACAAAATCTGCGTGGGACTTGACGCAACATCGGGACGGGAAGGGTCCACACACTCTTCCCAAGCTCACACCTGAATGTTCCACGTGGAACATTCCACACGCTGCACCAAAATACGGCATTGAATTCACAGGACGGTTGGCACTATTCTGGCGCACAGATTCTCCTCAACACAATCATGGGACGCGTCATCGCGGTTGCCAACCAGAAGGGTGGCGTCGGGAAGACCACGACTGCCATCAACCTTGCTTCCTCGCTCGCGGCCGCCGAGGTCAACACGTTGCTGGTGGACTGCGATCCGCAATCGAACGCCACCAGCGGCTTCGGCCTGCGCAAAGATCCTGACCGCATCAGCAGCTATGACGTCGTCATGGGCGCAGCTTCGGCCGAGGAGGCGTTACAGGTTACCGAACTCGAGCAGCTCTGGCTGATTCCGTCGCACAAGAACCTGCTCGGGGCCAACCTGGAACTCGTGGAGGCAGAGCGGCGGGAGTTCCGGCTCCGCGATGCGATTGCGCCCCTGCGCGACCGCTTCGAGTTCATCGTCCTGGATTGCCCTCCGGCTCTCGATTTGCTCACGGTGAATGCGCTGGTGGCAGCCGACGGAGTGCTCATCCCGATGCAGGCGGAGTACTTTGCGCTTGAGGGAGTGAGTGAGCTGCTGGATACCATCGAGCGGATCCGGGCGGCGCTCAACCCGTCGCTGGGAGTCGAGGGCGTGGTGCTGACCATGTTTGACGAGCGCACCAACCTGGCACAGCAGGTGGCGGAGGAGCTGCGGAAATATTTCGGGGAGAAATTGTGCACGACGACCATCCCGCGGAATATCCGCCTGGCGGAGGCGCCCAGTCACGGCAAGCCGGCACTGCTGTATGACGTGCGGTCGCGGGGGGCGGAGAGCTACATCCGGCTGGCGAAGGAGCTGCTGGACCGGTACGCGGCGGCGCGGAGCGCAGCGGGCACGGAAGGTGCGGCATAGATTTATATTTATAAATATTTATGTTCATCGATATTTAACTCTCGAAGATTGCAGGGGCCAGAGGTCAGATTGCAGAGGTTAAAAGTTTAGAGACGGAGATGACGGGCGATGGCGATTCCGGCGGAGAAGATCAACGTTGAGAAGGTGGCTGAGAAGCCCGTGGAGAAGCGGCGGGCGCTGGGGCGGGGGTTGGAGTCACTGCTGCCGAGCGGGCCGCGGGTGGTGCCCACCAACGACCCCGCGCTTGCGCAAAGTGCGCGCACGGATGAGGCACCTGCCGATGATTTGGCAGCGGCAGTGTCGCAGCGAATGCCGGTTGGCACGCGTGAGGTGCGAGGGCAGGGTGCCCCTTTGACAAGCTCAGGGCAGGCTCTCACGAAAGCCGGCGCGGACGCCGGGGCGGCGGTTGCGCTGGGCGGCGAAGGCGAGCCGGGCAGCGGAATTGAGTTGCACGCGGTGGCACGACGCACGGTGGATGGGCAGCCGGCGCTTGAGCTTGCGCTCGATGCCATCGATAGCAACCCGCACCAGACGCGGATGGACTTCGACCAGGAGTTCCTGCAAGAGCTGGCGCGGTCGATTCAGGTGCAGGGGGTGATTCAGCCGATCGTGGTGCGTCCGGGAGAGGGCGGGCGCTACATCCTGATTTTGGGCGAGCGGCGGCTGCGCGCTTCGAGGGTGGCGGGGAAGGCGACGATTCCGGCCATCGTGAAGCGAGTTTCGGAGCAGCAGGCGGCGGAGATGACGATCGTCGAGAACCTGCAGCGCCAGGACCTGGATTGCCTGGAGCAGGCGGAAGCCTTCGCCAACCTGAGCACGGAGTTCGGCCTGACCCAGGAGGAGATCGGGAAACGGGTGGGCGCGTCGCGGGAAACGGTTTCCAACTATCTGCGGCTGTTGAAGCTGCCCGCCGAGGTGCAAAACTACCTGAGGCGCGGCGATCTGACGTACAGCCACGCGCGGGAGCTGCTCGGATTGCACGACGAGTCGCAGATCGTGAAACTGGCGCACATGACGGTGAAGAAAAAGATGTCGGTGATCTTGCTGGAAGAAGCGGTGCTGGACCTGAATGTTCCCATGCAACGACCAGAGGGTGCGAGTACCGGTGGAGCGCGCTGGGTCGATCCAAATGTGCGTGCGGCGCAGCGGACGCTCGAGACCATCCTGGGGATGCGGGTGCGGATCCGGGACCGCAAGGGCAAGGGCAAGATCACGATCGAGTACGGGACGCTGGAGGATTTCGATCGGGTGGTGGGGATGTTGAAGGGGAAGTGATTAGTGGCTATTGGTTGGTGGTTAGTTTCCACAGCAGGCGGTGGAATCAGAAAAGTAATAAGTGGGACGGGATACAGCGATTGGGGTCTTTCATCAGTGGCCGCCTACGCCACTCCCAATCGGCTTGCGGTGGAGTGGGAGAGTGCGTGGTCCGGTTGACAATCTGGATTCCTGCTTGCCGGCGGTGGCGGCCGGCGGAAGCACAAGAGTAATGGTGGAAGTCCAGCCTGCCTTCCGCTCGCCAGCTTGATTCACTCGCTGCCCGGATTCCTGTATACTCCGCCCGTTCCAGACCCGTCTGCCGGAGAGCCCTGACTGGCCGTAGCTACCTCACCCGCGAGCCCGGCCGATACCAGGGATTTTGGGGGCCGCACCCGGCATCGCGGCTGACCTGAGCCGCAAGCCGTCCCAAGAATCAGGGACGGCTCTTGCTTTGGAAGAAACTGAAGCGTCGGCCCTAACTCGTTCGGAGGGGTTCGCCGGCGGGCTCCAACGCACTCTGTGGCGCAGAAACCAGGAGAAAAACTCCAACGGCAAGGAACCAGAATGCCGTGCTGACCGCGGTTATATTCCAGTACTGGCTGGTGAAGGGGCCGGGAAGGAAGTTGCCCGTCGCCCAGGCAACCAGCGCCCACGCTCCCAGCGGGATCCCCAGCCACGCTAACAGGCGCGCACTCCTGGACCGGTTTGAAACCAGGGTCCCGACGCTGCCCGCGATCATTGCAAACCCCAGCATCAGCCAGGCAACCAGACCCAATCGGATTACGACCTCCTGGTTCGCCGCGAGCTGGTACCAACCCATTTCGGGCGCGAGCCTACGAACGATGCCGGGTGCGACGAAGCCGTCGAAGACGAACGTCACGGCCCAGGCAGTGGCGGCGAGAGTCATGGCTCTGGTCGCCATCCGAGTCCAGCCATTGCGGTCGCTCCAGAACGGACCCACGCCGAGCAGCCACAGCACCGGTCCCGCCAGGATCAGTCCGTGAATGAGCTCCCAGGCGGGGTGATGGGCGATGTGCATATAGAAGTTCTGAAAGAATTCCGGGCTGCCGAGCGCTCCCAGGGAAGCATTGATTCTGGGATGGAAGGCGCCGCCGCCGACAAACAACAGCGACCCTATTACGATGAGCAATCCGGAAAACTTCTGATGAACGGAGGTACTTGTCATGGTTTTTTGCTCCTGTTTCGATTTGTCATGAACGCCAGCGCTCGCTCTGCCCAGAGCATGCGGAACTCGCTTTGCAAAACGCCATATTCCAGCACCAGCTTCCAGATCGGAAGCCGGGGATTGCGGGCTCGGGCCGTGTCCAGCCACGTGCGCGTTGCCGCGTAGTGGTCGAGGTCGGCTTGTTCCTGTTTGCGGAAGGCTTCGACATGGCCGCGCAGCTCGAACAGCTCGGGAGGCGCCGCAAAGAACAGCCGCAGCAGCAGCTCCCGGTAGTTTGCCGGGTCGCCCGGGGAGAACAGCCACTTCCGAAATGCTTCCTCACCCTTGGGGGTGATGGAATAGCGGATACTTCCCCGGCCGCCTGGCTGCTGATTCTGGCGCACCATTTTTTCCTGTTTGAGTTTCGCGAGCAGCGGGTAAATCTGCCCGAAACTGATCGGCATGAAATTCGCGGGCCCCCTTTGATAGACCTGCTTGATCTCATATCCGGTCATGGGCCGGAGTTTCAGCATTCCCAGCACCGCAAAGAGAATGGGTGTCCTTGACATATCTTAATGATATATCATATTGATATATTGTCAAGCAGGCGGGCTCATTCCGACGCTGGGAAATCGGCAATTTCAGACGCGATTTGCTAGATCACCGATAGACGTTGAAACGTCGCCATTACACTCATTGATCGGGTTGCGAGTGTTAAACGCCTGTGCAAAGACTAGTACTTGGTCGGCGGCTGCTTAACCTCCAAACCGCCCTGGTGCGGCTCCGGCACATAACCCTCAGCGCACTTGGGAAGCTTTTGTACACATTCGCGGGAGCATGCGTGCACGAGTAATGGAAGCACATCAGTCGCGACCCGCAGGGAAACCCACACCTGATGGGGTCCGTGCTTCAGAAACGGCCTACGACAACAGGAACAATCGGCCTCCGATCCTCGCTGGCCTAAACCGTGCCATTCCCGAAACCTGTTTCCGCAACCAGTTCCGGGACCAGAGTAGTAATAGTGGGAGAAAGTACCACAGGGGAGTCGGTTCAGGGAATCAGTCGCCCTGTGGAGTGCACGGTTTCAAGAGGAAAGTGGCCCAACGCCAAAGGGCTGGCCGGCGTCCGGGGGATCAGGGAAGTTAACGGGGGCGCCGTGACAATTTCAGTTGCCCGAAAACCTCTAACCACAGGGGACACGGAGGGCACGGAGGAAGACAAGAAAGAACCGGCGGCATTTGCGGGTGCCGCCGGGGTGTCTCAAAGCGCGTGTGGGGTGCGATGAGAGCGATGCGAATTGAAGGCAATGTAGCGGGATCGCAAAACGGGCACAATACTGAAAAAATACTAGAAACCGGCTAAGGCTATAATTCCTTTCGATTCTGTGCATTGGTAGGCCTTGCCGGCTTTGAAGTTCTTGAATTCTTCGGTTCGGCCGTTGGGCCATTGGATCACGATGCGGTCGGCTTGGTCCCTCTTACCCAGTCCGAAGGTGAGCGGCAGTTCGGATTGGGAGAGATAGCTGGAGCCGCTCTTTACGATCCGGGATTGCGTTATCCCGCCGCTTTCGAGGCGGACGATGGCTCCGATGGCGTCGCGATTGGATTGCGTGCCCACCAGATTGAAGCGAATGCTCTGGTTGGCAGCGAGTTGGTCGTTTCTGAAAAGATACGCGGGGCCGTTGTTGATGGTGAGGAGCAGGTCGAGGTCGCCGTCGCGATCGAAGTCTCCATAGGCCAGGCCGCGTCCGACTTTGGGTTGGGCAAAGTCGGGGCCGACGTCCTGCGTGACGTCGCGGAATGTGCCTTTGCCTTGATTGAGAAATAATTGCGGGGGCTGGGCGTAGCCGACGTTGCCGCGGATGTTTCTTACCGTTTCATCAATGTGTCCGTTGGCGATGGCGAGGTCGAGAGAGCCGTCGAGATCGAAGTCGGCGAAGACGCAGCCGAAGCCCAGCATCGATTTGGTGGGACCGCCTACCCCGGCCTGGACCGCGATATCGTCGTAGGAATTTTTTCCGGAAGGGCGATAGAGGCCGAGCATCTCGTTGTCGAAGTTGGTGATGGCGATGCCCTGGACGCCGGTGTTGGTGAAGTCCGCGGCGTCCACGCCCATGCCAGCGCGGGCTTTGCCGTCGGTGCTGAAGGCTACTCCGGCGTCGACCGCTACTTCTTTGAAGGTTCCGTTGCGGTTGTTGCGGTAGAGCTTGTTGGGTTGGGTGTCGTTAGCGACGATCAGGTCGGGCCAGCCGTCCTGGTCGTAGTCGAGCAGAGCGACGCCCAGGGATTTCGAACTGCTGTCGAAGATCCCGCTGCTGGCGGTTACGTCTTCGAAAGTGCCGTCGCCGCGATTGTGGAAGAGCCAGCAGGTTTGTCCGCGATAGGCTTCGGGGGTGCAGTAGGACTTGTGTTTGCCGTCGAGGCTGCAGAAGACGTCGTGTTCGGGTGACCACTTCACGTAGTTGCAGACGAAGAGGTCGAGGTGGCCGTCGCGGTCGTAGTCGAACCAGAGGGCGGAGGTGCTGAAGGCTTGGCGGTTGCCCAGGCCGGAGGATTTCGTTACGTCCACGAATGTCCCTTTGCCGGTGTTGCGAAAGAGATGGTTCTGGCCTACGCAAGTAATGAGGATGTCAGGGAAGCCGTCGTTGTTGTAGTCGCCGACGGCTACGCCCATGCCGTAGAGGTCGGGGGCGGCTAGTCCGGCGGCTTGAGTTACGTCGGTGAAGGTGCCGTTGCGGTTGTTGCGGTAGACCTGGAGGGTGGTGCGTTGAGTGTTGTGCCCGTGCCAGTCGGTTCCGTTTACGAGCAGGATGTCTTGCCAGCCGTCGGCGTCGTAGTCGAGGAAGGCGCAGCCGGAGCCGAGGGTTTCGGGGAGGAATTTTCCGCCGAAGGCGCCGCTGTGGTGGCGGAAGCGGAGGCCGGCGGCGCTGGTGACGTCGGTCAGGCGGAAGGGGAGACGGGGTGGATCGGCGGCCCATAGGGAGTGTGGGGAGAAGGCGGATGCCGCGGCGAGCCCACTCATCCCCAAGATAAAGGACCGGCGGTTCACGGGATATTTACCAGCCCATTCCGAATGGCGTAGACGACGAGCTCGGCGGTTTTGTGGATGCCGAGGGCGTCCATGATGTTGGCACGGTGAACGGCGACGGTGTTGGCGCTGAGGCCGAGATGGTCGGCGATTTCTTTGTTGGACTTGCCTTCCACAATGAGCTGGAGAATTTCCAACTCGCGGGGAGTTAGAGCGGCGTTGCGTTCTCCTTTTAAGGTGGCGGGGCGGGAGACGGCGGGGTCGAGGACGGTTTCTCCGGCGGCTACTCTGCGGATGGCGACCGGGAGCTCGAGTTCGAGAGCGCTCTTGAGAATGTAGCCGCGGGCGCCGGCGTCGAGCGCCTGACGGACCCAGGTTTCTTCGGAGTGCATGCTGAGCATGAGGATGGCGATCTCGGGAGAAGCTTCGAGGATGCGGCGGGCGGCGACCAGGCCGTTGATGCCGGGGAGGGCGCAGTCCATGACGATGACATGGGGCTTGAGCTGCTGGGCGAGCTCTACCGCTTTGATTCCGTCGCCGGCTTCGCCCACGACCTTCATGTCGGATTCGTCTTCGAGGAGGCGGCGAAAGCCTTGGCGCACCAGGGCGTGATCGTCCACCAGCAGCACTGAGATTTTGTCAGGCATTGGTTTCGGGCGCCTCTCTGGGAACACGCAGGCGTACCAGCGTACCGCCTTCGGCGGGGTGCAGGAATTCGATGCTGCCGTTTACGAGTTGGGCGCGTTCGCGCATGGCGACTAATCCGATCCCCTGACGCACATTGGCGGCGGTGAAGCCGGTGCCGCGGTCTTCGATCTCAAGCTCCAGAAAAAGCATGCCCTCGGGGGCTGAAGCCCCGGTCTCTCCTGCCTCTAACGGCACGGCTGCAGCCGTGCCCTTCCCGCCCGTGCCCTTCCCATCCGTGTCCTTCGCGAAAGCCGTGCCCTTCCGCAGACCGGCATCGTCCCGCAAAAAGCGCAGACGCACCCAAGCCTGCCTGGATCCAGAATGGCGCGCGACGTTGTTCAGAGCCTCCTGCACGATGCGGTAGATGTGAACCGCGGCGGCGCCGGAGAGCGGGAACGCGTCGCCGGACTTTTCATAGGATATGGCAATGCCGGTCTGCCTTTCTACGGTGGGAAGGTACCAGGCGAGAGTGGCTTCGAGGCCGGCTTCGTCGAGCATGACGGGGTGAAGCGCTTGCGAGAGGCTGCGGACGGTGTTGAGCGTGTTCTGGGCAATCTCGCGGACTTCGCGGAGGTCGGCGCGCAGCGGGGAGTCTTCGGGCGTGTGTTTTTCGGCGCGGCCCAGCATCGAGCCGACCGCGGTGAGGATTTGGCCGAATTCGTCGTGGAGCTCGCGGGAGACGTAGCGCAGGGTGGACTCCTGCGTTGCGATCAGTTTTTGCGCGAGGTCGCGGCGCTGGGCGGAGAGGGCGGCGAGCTGCGCGAACAGGCGGCGGTTGGCGCGGATCAGATAGAGGCTGGTGAGGAGGATGGCAGTGAGCGTGGCGGCGAGAAAGACATAGACCTGGCGCTGGACGCGGTCGTAAATCTGGGCGGTGCGGGCGGCGACTTGTTCTTCGTATTCATTATTCTGGACAAGCAGGCGCGCTACTGCGGTGCTGAGGGCAGCCTGGCGCGCTTGCAGAGAGACTCGGATCTCAGAGCGCGCTTCGTTTTGCTTGCCGCTTTGCGCGAGCGCGAAGGTGCGGCCGGCGGCGTCCCAGAATTGCGCGAGCGCGGCGCGGAGATACTCGCGCTGCTCGGGAGAGCGTTCGACGGGCGCGAGCTGCTCTTCGCGGCGCAGGGCGTCGTCGAGATCGGCGCGGATGCGCTGGAATTGGGTGGACCAGGCGGCGAGCGGGTAGGGCTCGTCGGCGTCGAGCATGTCGCGCATGGCCAGGGCCAGGGAGTTCAGGTCGTTCTGGACCCGCAGAAGCTGGAGCGAGTCTTTGCGGTTGCGGTCGGCTAAGTCGCTTTGCAGCTGCCGCAGGCCCTTGATCTGCCAGACGATGTAGGCGGAATAAGCCACTACCGCCGCGAGCGTGAGGATCAGGCCCAGGAGCAGTCCGGCGGTGGGAGAGCGCTGGGGCTGTGGGGCGCGGGGCACGTGAGGAGGATACGACGGGGAGAGGTGAAAACAAAATTTGAGATACGCTGGAGAATCGGGGAGCAGCGCGGTTGACATGCTCCCGAGTTTGCCCCATGATGCGCAGCAAACTAACCCCGTGATACTCAAGTACGTGCTATCGCCCGACGAATATCTTGGGCGCGCCCACCTCACGGAGGTTCGCGAACTTTTCGATGGATATTGACCAGTTTTTCGCTGCCGACAATCTATTCGGAAGGGAACGCGTGCCACATTAAAAAGGGCAGACCTTGCGGCCTGCCCAAATCGGGATAAAGGTCGGGCGAGGGCTATTGCTTCTTCGCCTCGAATTTGGAGGCCGTGCCGCGCAGCACGTCGGTGTTTTCGACTGTCATGGTCCGCCCGTCTGGAGAAACCGTCATGCGTGCGATGACGATGGCCTTCCCGTCACGCTTGTCGGTTTCCTCAATGGTGTTGGCATCAATCTTCTTGAGCGACACGCTGGTGGTTCCGGGATCTCCCTTGTACGGGTAGTCTTGCCCATCAAATTTCGCCGTGTAGGAGTCGCCGGTCAGGTCGCTCATGCTCAGGCCATCATCCGTCGCCTTGAACGTCACGGTCAGAATGCTTTCTGAGGCGTTATCCATCTTTTGTGGTTGCCAGGAGCCCGAAGCCTGATGGGCGCCTTCAGGAGCGGCCGCCACTCTCGTCGAGGTGGTTTTTCCGTGTCCTTCTTGACCGTTCTCAGCCACGAAACTCCAATCACTTGTCAGGGTCTTACCATCCGGGGACGCAGTGTCCTTCGTCGTCCCAACGACCTTGCCGCCCTTCTTGGTGATGACCTCGATAGCATGATCGTCGAGCGCTCGAACGCTCACCGCGTCGGAGTAGGGCGACCCGCTTCGATCATGGTCTTTGCCATCCGCTTTGACCTCGATCTTGGGTACACACGAGTCGCAGCGGTACACCCCGTTCTGCAGTGAGAAAGTAAGGGGTTTGCCGGAGAACTGCGCACTCTGCGTACTGAAGCGCCACGTCCCGCTGAATGCGCTCTGTGCAAACAGCGTGGCTGGTGCGAGCAGCACCAGAGCAAACAACAGCTTTTTCATAAAGCCACCTTTCTGTCTCTAATTCGGGATTTCCTTTCTGGCCCTCGAAAACGGCGCCCATTTTACACCCACAGAGTCCCGCAAGGTTGCTGGTGGGAACCTTGCTATCTACTTGCGCCCGCTAGCGCGTGAAGACAATATTTTGTTGCGGCAACTGGCCGCCCGGAGGGGGGACCTTTGGAGCATCTGAGTTGTCTTCGCTGTAATCGGGAGCTCGAGACGGGACACAAATCCGTTGGTGTATTTATGTTCGCGCAGACCGTGGGAATAAAACCGCGGCAAAAGTCGGCGGCCCGGCGGATCTGTTTCTGCTCGCCGTGCTCCGTCTCCCTGGCTATGGGACCAGCACCCGATGGCGCCCTCAACATTGCGGCCTGGCAGATGATCCGCGACCTCGTCGGGTCGGATCCGGCGCTGAACCAGGCGGCCTGGGACACTCTGCGAGGAATTGTCGGTTTGCTGCAGACTGGCGAAGCCGGCGCGGACTCTGCAGGGCAGCCCGTTAACGCAGTAGACTCGAGCTCCGCGGTACATTAACAAGCTTTAAGCGGACAGTGGCTCGGGTGTTTCCGCACGCTCCAGCGGCAATACTCGTCTGCTTTGGTGGCCGTTCGTTTTTGCAATTTTCTGTATTCTGGCGCGCAGCATCAAGCAGCGCGATCCTAGAAAACCGGGCCTGGCGGGGGCCCCGGCTCTACGCCATCCAAATCAACTGCGACATTGAGTTTTTCTGTCGAAGCAACAGGCAAATTTGCAGTCATTCGTGCGAACGAATGAGTTCGCACTGGACGCGCAGCCCACAAACCTTCATGAATGCGCGCTTATCGAGCGCGATCCAGACTACTCGTCTCCGGATCTTTATTTGTCCCCTGTTGTCCGATATAGTCGTTTCGCGCAATCGGAGGGCAAGTTATGTCCCGAGCCTCTTCTCTGGCTTTGACCTGTCTCCTTGTTTTGGCAACCGGGGCCCTAGCTCAACACGAACATCACACCGACGAGGATTCCGTAGGTTGGGTTCCGCGCGAAATCCTGCAGCGGCCTGTAACTTTGCGCGCAGGAATCGGAAAGTTTAACGACCCGGCTACCACCTCTTCTCCGCAGGCGCAAGCTTTTTACAATCAGGGACTCGCCTACCTGCATTCTTACGTTTGGATCGAGGCAGCCCGTTCTTGCAATCAGGCGGTGCGCTCCGACCCGAAACTGGCTTTGGCATACATCTGCATTAGCCGGGCGTATTCCGGTCTGGAGGATCAGGCGGCGGCGCAGAGTGCCCTCAAGGAGGCGCAATCGCTGGCTGCAACTCTCAGCGAACGCGAGCGATTGCGAGTGTCACTGAGGGCCGAGCAGTTGGAAGCTATGAAAGACATTCTGAACAGCAGCAAGCATCAGGCCTATAAGGCAGCGATTGACACAGCGTTGACGAAATATCCTGATGACGCCGAACTCTGGCTGCTGCGCGGAAACGCCGAGGAGCCCACGGCCGCAGGTCGCGGCCAACGTGGACTGGTGGGAGCCGTGGCCTACTATCAGGCAGCGCTGGCAATCTCTCCCGGCAATCCTGCCGCCGAGCATTACCTGGTGCATGCTTACGAGACCATTGGACACCCTGAGGAAGCCGTCAAACACGGCGAGATTTACGCCCGGCTCTGCCCCTCGGTTCCGCATGCCCAGCACATGTATGGCCACGATCTGCGCGTCGTCGGGCGGATGGATGAAGCCATCGCCCAGTTCCGCAAAGCCGACGCCTTGGAGCTCAGCTACTATGAATCGGAAAAAATTCCTGCTCGCTACGATTGGCATCGTATTCACAATCTTGACCTGATGGCCGGGTCGTACGAGTTCAAAGGCCAAGTCAAGCAGGCAGAGAAACTCCTGCGAGAATTTTTCGCGCTCCGTGCCAACGATGGACTGTTTGCTAGCTACCAAGGCGATTGGCCGCGGTTCCTGCTTTCACGCGGCCGCTTCGCGGAAGCACTTTCCGCTGCGGGGGAGATGACTCAGGGGGAGTTTGCGCTGCAGCGTTCCATGGGCCATTTGTTTGCCGGGCGGGCTCTCGTCGCCCTGAATCGCGCGGATGAAGCCCAGGCAGAGCTGGCGAAAGCGGAGAAGGAGATCGAAAATATCCCTGAATCTGATCCCGAACCTCTGATGCCACAACCGCGCCGCCTGCTGGACGGGCAGCGCAACATTTTGCGGGGCGAAATCACTCTCCGGAAAGGCAACACTACAGAGGCGAGCGCCCAGTTGAGTGAAGTCTTGAACCGTTTCCTGGTCGCGAGGGGTTCAGCGGACGCGGTGAACCACCTGTTTACGATGCTGTATATCGCACAGCAAGCCCGTTCCGCCGACGATTGGGATCTAGCCGAGACCGCGGCCAAGCAGATGCTCTTGTTTGATCCGACCTATGCAGGAGGGCACTACTTTGTTGCCCTCGTCGCTGAACACAAAGGCGATTCTGCCACTGCGCGGACAGAACTCACCGCCGCCCAAAGGCTCTGGGGGCAGGCGGATCCTGAGCTTTCGGAGATGACTGATGTGCGCAGGAAGCTCGCTGCCATGCGATAAGCGGCTGAACAACGATTCGAAGAGCTGCTATCGTCATTCTCGCTCGCCCCCCGCTGCCGATTGACAAGAAACCAGACGGAGAAAGGGATCAAGAACTGGCGGAGAGGGAGGGATTCGAACCCCCGATACCCTTTCGGGTATGCCGGTTTTCAAGACCGGAGCCATCAACCACTCGGCCACCTCTCCAGCTACTACAGTTTTACTACATTTGACAGAATCTTCAGGACGAACACTTCAAATGCTTGTTTGTAAGAATAAGAAGAGGACCGTATTTTCACTGACTCGAGAAGAGCACGAAGCGCCGACAGGAAGCTAAACAGGTACGTTGACTTCCCCGGGAAGTGACACTACCATCCAGCCGAGTCGACTGCCGCGCGCTGCAGTCGCAGCCGGCGGTCGTCATCAGGAGGTTTGCCTGTGCTGACTTCAAACAAAAGCGGATCCGCTCCCTCCAAACTTGCTTCGATCAAGACCTGGCTCACATCCCGCGGCCTGCTCCTCCTCGGCTGCCTGGCCTTGACGACGCTCAGCTTCTCGCAGTACCGCAACGTCATCATGCTGCTGGGGTGTGAAGCGGTGGAACGCGACTTCGGCGGCGGATCGGGCGGCAGACCTGTGCCTGACGCCCGATGCGACGGCGGCTTCGTCGCGGTGGCTTTCCACGTACAAACCGGCGAATATTTCAACCAGGCTTGGCTGGACTGCGTTCCGATGCGCTCCGACGGCATGCTCGGGGAAGAGCGCCGCACTACCGCCCGCACCGGCTCTGCCGGCGGGCGCGACGTGCAAGATGCGCAGTGCCGCCCCGGCAAGGTGCTGCGCGGACTCAAGGGACGGACCGGCGCGTCCATTGACGAGGCCATCGGCGTGTGCAGTTCGCTGCGCGAGCTCGGCGACCGCGGCGACCAGGGCGACCGCCGCGACCGCCACGACCGCTACGACGACCCAGGAACGGAAATGACCAATCCGGTTACCATCCCCAGGCCGGCGGGACGTCCTGCCGAAGCCCAATGTCCGTCCGGCTCTGTGCTGGTCGGGTTTCGCTCCCGAGGCGGCGAGTGGATGGATCACCTCTCGATTCTTTGCTCTGAGGTGCAGCGAACTTACTGAGGCGGGCGAGGGCGCCCGCCCCACGCGGTCATTTTGTCCCGTTCGGATAAACCAGAATCTTGCTGGCTTCACCGGTTTTCAGCCGGGCCATGGCTTTGGAGAAATCCTTCATTGGGATGCGGTCGGTGATGACGGGGTGCAGGTCGAGCTTGCCGCTCTTGAGCAGGGCGGTCATCTGGTACCAGGTCTGGTACATGCGGCGGCCGTTGATGCCTTGGATCGTCAGGCCTTTGAAAATGATGTCTTCGGAGAAGTTGAGCGGGATGGGTTTGTTGGTGAGGCCGAGGAGGGAGATGCGCCCGCCGCGGCGGACGATGTCGAAGGCGGTTCGAATTGCATCGGGGTGGCCGGCCATTTCGAGCACAACGTCCACACCCAGACCTCCTGTTCGCTCGGCGACGGTGGCGCGGACGTCTTCCTTCAAGGGATCGAGCGCGTAGTCGGCCTCCATCTTGGTCGCGAGCTTGCGGCGATGCTCGTTGACTTCGATCGCGAAGATCGTGGTTGCGCCTACCGCCCGCGCTACCGCGATCGCAAAGAGGCCGATGGGGCCGCAGCCGGTAACGGCGACAGTCTTGGCGGCGATTTCTCCAGCGAGCACGGTGTGCACGGCGTTGCCGAGCGGATCGAGGATGGAAGCGTATTCCTGCGGGATGGCGGGATCGAGCTTCCAGATATTCGATTCGGGGATGACGACGTACTCGGCGAAGGCGCCATCGGTGTCCACGCCGATGATTCTTACGTTCTGGCAGACGTGGGCCTCGCCAGTGCGGCATTGCAGGCACTTGCCGCAGGCCACGTGCATTTCGGCGGAAACAAAGTCGCCTTCCTTGACGCTGGTGACTTCATTTCCGTAAGCGACGACCTCGCCGCAGAATTCGTGTCCGGGTATGAGCGGCGGATGAATGCGTCCCTGGGCCCAGCGGTCCCACTCGTAAATATGCAAGTCAGTGCCGCAGATGGAAGCGACTTTGACTTTCACCAGGACGTCGGTGCGTCCAAAGGACGGGATTTTGACCTCGCGGATCTCCGCGCCCGGTGCGGCTTCCGGCTTGACGACGGCGAGCATGGTGCTGGGCATGGGGAGCCCCTTATGAGTACCGAATCAGAACGCCAAACGGCTTATTCTAGCACCGGGCAAAATTCCTTTCCGCGGATCAGCGCGGATGAACGCGGATCAGAACACGTCACCCCTTGGAATTGTAGGTTCCACGGGTGAATCCCTTCGGATTGCCCGCTTTGTAGTCTTCGGATTTGCCGCGCGGGATAGTGAGGGCCTTCCACTCGGACGAACGTAGGTGCTTCGACAGGAAGACGATTTGTCCGATGTTCTGGGCGTAGTGGGCGAGGGCGCGGTTGAGCGCCTGCATGACCGTGTGCGGTTCCTGGCGGATGGTCACGGTGCGCAGGACGTCTTCGGGCTGGAGCGCATCGAGCGCGGAAAGGACTTGCGACCAGCCCTTCTCCCACCAGCGCATTACTTCCTCGCGCGTCGTTTTGTCGGAGACTTTAAATTCCTGATCGCGGAAGCGGGCGGCCTTCTCGCCATCGGTCGTGAGGAAGTCGGTGAAGCGGGAACGCGCGTTGCCGGCGATGTGCTTGACGAGGACGGCGATGGAGTTTGATTCAGGGTCGATCGTTGTGAAGAACTCCTTGTCTTCTAGTTGAGCCATGGCGGCTTCGGCCATGCGTTTGTGACCGCGCAGCTGGCGGCGGATTTCGTCGAGATAATGGGAGGCAAGCTCACTCATAGGGCACTTCGCCCTCCGCACGCTGAACAACAGATGCTGCGGCCCGCTCCGTGCTTTCGGGAGATACTCACTGGGAACTTACGACTTCAGTTTTGAGCTCCAACCGAATGCCGCCGACCCATCCTGCAATCAGGTTGTAGATCCAGGCAGTAAGCGCTCCGAAGATAAAACCCATAGCCCCGTAGCAAATCGGGGCGAGAAACGCCAGAAACAGCAGTGCAACACCAGAGAGGGCCTCAGAGCCTCTGCCGAGCATCATGCTAGCGAAGCCGCCGAGCAACAAAAGCGGCAGGAAGATCAATCCTAAGGATCCGTAAATCGCGCCCATCATTTTGGCACAGGACATAACACCAACCGACCGTAGCGAAACCATGGTGATCCTTTCTTGATGACGCCCAACAATCTACACGACAGCCGCTTCGCACGCGACTCTGAATCCGTAATCCGCATACTGGAACTCCGGCGGGATGCTGGAGCGGGCGGCACAGCGCGACACCTTTACGTGGTGGCGCCAGGAGCCTCCGCGCGAGGCGCGGCGGTCGCCGGTTTCGGGGCCGTGCGGACTGCGCTCGGGCGAGACGGCGTAGTATCCGGGCGCGTACCAGTCGGCGCACCACTCGTGAACGTTGTCGCAGATGTTGAAGAGTCCGAAACTGTTGGGAGAGGCGCGGCCGACCGGCTCGGGACCTGTCTTCCAGCGACCCCCGTAGCCGGGGAGAGATTCGGGCGGGGCGTCGCCCCAGGGGAACAGGGCGCTTTCGCGGCCTCCACGGGCGTCGCGCTCCCATTCCGCTTCGGTGGGCAGGCGGAAGCGGCGGCCGGTCCGGGCGCTCAGCCACTCACAGTAGCGGACTGCTTCGAACCATGAGACTGCGACCACCGGCTGTTCCGGATGATTGAAATTAGGATCGTTCCAGAAGGGCGGCGGCAGAGAGCGAGTGTCGCGGAGGAAGCGTGCGTGGTCGGCGTTCGTAACCTGGCAGGCGGCGAGCAGGAAGTCGTCTATCCACACGCGGTGTACGGGCTTCTCGCTGTCCTGGCCGGCGTCGCAGCCCATCAGGAACCAGCCTGCGGGGATCGGGACGAGCGCGGGCAGGAGTTCTTCGGCGCGGGGTTGTGCCAGAAGTTCCGCTGGATTCATGGGCTCCCACCTCCGCGGCTAATGCCTCATCATGATAGAGCACTCAATGCAGCGCTTAAAGCGCTGCTCCACCCAAAACCAAGTCTCTTAGCGCGGCTGCAGGACGCGGACGACCTCTTCAATTCTATTCTCCTGAAAGAGGCGGATGGCCGCGATGCCAGCGGCGCCGGCTTCCAGGCACGAGGAGGCGTTCTCGAGTGTGACGCCTCCGAGGGCGAGGACGGGGATCTTCGCTTGGCAGGCTTCGCGCAACGCAGCGAGGCCGACAAGGGCAGCGTCCTTCTTTTCGAAGACGGGAGCAAAGACGGCGAAGTCGGCGGCTTCGAATTCGGCGCGGAGGATATTGGCTTTCGTGTGACAGGAAACTGTGATCACCGGCCGTTCGCGGGCGAGGGCGCCCGCGCCACCCAGGCTCCAGATGCGGCGGACTTCCGAGGGAGAGATGTCGTCCGAGCGGAGGTGGACACCGTCGGCGCCGACCGTGACGGCAATGTCGGTGCGGGAGTTGATTAAAAGGCGAGTGGTTGGTGGTTGGTGGCTCGTGGTTAGCATATTTTCGCGGATGGTCGCGACGGCTTCGCGGGCCAGGGCTTCCAGTTCGCGGCTGGTCAGATCCTTCTCGCGGAGCTGGATGTAGTCCACGCTGGCACGCGCGGCCTCGGCGATTTTGGCGAGCAGGGCGCGCCGGCGGGCGGGTTCGTTGCCAGCGAATTGAGAGCGGTCGGTGATGTAGTAGAGCAGACAGCGGTCAGCCATCAGGCTTCAGCGTACTACGGAAGCGGAACCGGGGCGGTCGTCCACATTTTCCCGAGGATTTACCCTGGCTGCACGCAAGCGGGCGCGGAAGCCCGCTCCACACAAGCACACGAGCTACGGTCTGGTCTTGGCGATTTCGGGGGTGGCGGCTTCTCCCGGCCGCTTGGGCTGCTGCGGGCCGAGATGGTATTTCGTCAGGTTTTCTTTCAGGAACTCGAAGCCTTCTTCGGGAGAGTCCACCATCCTGAACAGGTCGAGGTCTTGCGGCGAGATAACGCCGGCATCGGCCATGGCCTGGAAGTTGATGACCTTGTTCCAGTACTCGCTGCCGTAGATGACGACGAAGATTTTCTTGGCCAGCTTTTCGGTCTGCGCGAGGGTGAGAATTTCGAACAGCTCGTCCATGGTGCCGAAGCCGCCGGGGAAGATCACCAGCGCCTTGGCGAGATAGGCGAACCAGAATTTCCGCAGGAAGAAGTAGTGGAACTCGAAGTTGAGCGATGACGTGATGTAGGGGTTGGGGTTCTGTTCAAAGGGCAGATTGATATTCAGGCCGATGGTCTTGCCGCCCGCTTCCTTGGCGCCCAAATTGGCGGCTTCCATAATGCCGGGGCCGCCGCCGGTGGTGACAACAAAACGGTGGCGCTTGGCGGGGATCTGGATGGACCACTCGGTGAGCATGTAGGCGAGACGGCGCGCGTCTTCATAGTATCGGGCCATGTCCACGGCGGCTTGGGCGCGCTTCATGTCGGAGGCCCGCTGCGCGGCCGTGACACTGCCGCTGTTGCCCTGCATTTCGGTCAGCTTATGGCTGGCATCCTGCTGGTTCTGGAAACGGGCAGAGCCGAAGAACACGACCGTGTCTTGAATCTGCTCGCGGCGGAAGCGTGCGAGCGGCTCGGCATACTCGGAAAGAATGCGCAGAATGCGCCCGTCGGGGCTATTCAGGAAGGGTTCGTTCTCGTACGCGAGAGGGGCGGGCTGGGGTTTCTTGTCAGTCATAAGCGTCGTTCGCTATTCGTCGTTCGCTGTTCGTCGTTCGCCTTGCGCATAGCGAACAACCAACGACGTTCATCCATCTTCCCTATATTGAATCGCCTCCCAGAATCCGATCCAGACATTCAGGACGCCCAAGCCGGTGCAGACACCGCGAGCGAAGCCGCTCGAGACGATGGCGCGGAGCTTGGGAAAAGGCAGGAGCAGATGATTGTCCGCCCATTCGGGACGCCAGGGCAGAATCATCAGCATGACGCCGATGGTGGCGCACAGGAAAACAAACAGCAAAACCCCCATACGGCGCAGCCAGACGTGTAGCGCCGGGCGCGCCCGCTGGGAGGCTGAATCCGGAGCGGGCTGTGGTTCCGGAGCGTTGGGCGGCGGTTGCAGTTCCGGCAGACCGGTGGAACTGCGTGCCAGGGGCAGCTTGGGGTCGGAAATCATCGCGTGCGTGGTAGTGGTGTGGGTGAGGGACCAGAGCGCATCCCCAGAGCACGTTTGCGCCCCACTGCTGCATTCTACGACTTCAGGGCCTGAATGCGCTCGGCCACGTCGCGGTAATCGATGTTGCCGCCGTACACGGCAGTGAAGTGACGCAGCGCGGCGGTCTTGTCCTGAGCGGATTCGCAGGCCGCGCCCAGCTCGTAATGAATGGCGAGGCGCGATTCCTGGTCGAGGCCGGGGATGGTGAGCGCCTTTTCGAACCAGCGGATAGCGGCGTCCGGCACGCCTTTCTCGAGGAAGCACTGCGCGAGCCAGGTGTAGGTCTGGACAATCTGCGGGAACTGGTGGCCACGCTCAATGGCGGTGCAGACTTTCTGCATTTCGGCAATGGCCTCGTCCAGCAGTCCCATTTCGCGGAAGGCGACGCCGAGATTGTAGTGCGTTTCGGGATCCTCGTCGGCGGTGGCGACGTCCTCTTCGAGCTCGTGCTTGAGCTCGCCGAACATCTCGGAGAGGTCCACGCTGTCCTGCGGATGCATGGCCTGGGCGCCGGCGCCGAGCGGGCGGACGGGAGTCTTGCTGTAGCTGAGCCCGGGAGAAGCAGCGGCGGCCGCGCCCGCGGCTGTGGCCGCGGCGGCTGGAATTTCACGCGGAGCAGCAACCGGAGTCTTCGCATGCACGGCTGGCTCGGGCGCGGGAGGCGCTTTGGGGCGCGAGCCAGTCGTTTGCGGCCAAGCCGGTACAGATTGGGGCGGCGGAGCGGGCTCGGCCTCCGCTGCGGGAAAGGAATCGCCGAGCGACTTTTCGAGATCGGAGACGAACGCGGAGAGATCGTCGGATTCTACAGCCTCGGGCTCGGCTGGGGTTGATTCCGCCGCGCGGGCTTCGTGGACCGCATCGTGGAAACCTTCCAGCTGCTCCTGCGGAAGCTCGGCCTCGGAGGCGGACTCGGATTCCACTTCAACTTCGAAGTCGGGCGACTCGCCCGCGGAGACCTCGGAGATTTCGGCGACCTCGGGCTCGGACTCGTCCGCGGCCTTGCTGCCGGCGGCCTCCATCTGCAGGCGGACCGCGTCCAGAATGCTGCGATCGTTGGTCAGGCTCTTGAGCCGGGCAAAGGCGGCCTGCGCCTGGTCTCGCATGAAATGCTCGAGATAGAAGCGGATTTCTTCCACGACCTCGGCGATCTCCGAGGCGCTGCCGGCTTCCCGAGCAGCGGCAGGGGCCGCTTCTTCCACCGAAGGCCGATTGTGAACGGGGGACGCGTCGGAAGACAGCGTGTCTGCCCACTCCGAAGAAAGGTCTTCGACGGCGTGGGGTGCGTGTGCCGATTCCTGAACCGCAAATTCGGGCTGCGTGGCGGCGGCTGGCTCGGGCGCGAAGGCGCGCTCCGGCGC
>JBASRS010000021.1:0-3058 GCA_049273945.1 Terriglobales bacterium
CCCACGTCACGGCTCTTGCGAAACCGCCGTGGGTCTTCCAGCGTCAGCACGTAGGTCAGGGCAATCAGGGTTCCGACCCCCTTCACCTGTTCGAGCCGAGCCGCCTCGGGGTAGCTATCCTGGGCGATTTGTTGCACTCGTTCGTTGTACTCCCGAATGCGCTCGCTGAGCGATTCGATTTCCTCCAGCAAGGGCTGTAGGGCACTCTGTAACTCCGGGCTTAGCCCCTCGGCCAGTTCTCGGTTCATCTTCCGCGAGCTGCAGCCCCGCAGTCGCTCGCCATACGATTTCGTCAGCCCTCGGGCCGTGTTGATCAGTGCCGTGCGTACGCGGACCAGTCCCGCCCGTGCCCGGATAACCGTCAGATCCGCTTGGGCTTTTCGACTGCGGTGTTGCACCGGCCCCAGCAGGTCCGGGTCGATTCTTGCCAGCCGGGCCAGCGTGCGGGCGTCGAAGCGATCATCTTTCCGACGGCTCTCCCCGATCAAGCGCACGTTCCGCGCATGGGCCACGATCACTTCGTGCCCCAGTTCACCCAACAACCGGCTCACCCACGGCGAATGCATGCCGGTTTCCAGCGCGATCCGGCTGCGCGGCATCCCGCCGAAAACTTCCTTCATGGCCTTCGGCGTCGTCGCCAACTTCTGTTCTAGAAGCACTTCTCCGGCTTCATCCAGAACGCAGTACCAGCTCGACCGGTCTCCCAGATCCAGACCGATCGTCAGTTTCTGACCTTCAACTTTTTCGATCTTATGTGCTGTTGTGGTGCTAATCTTCTTCATTGCCGGTCTCCTTTATCTCTTGCGCTTCAAGCGCGTCGATAACTTGGGAGCGTATCGCATCCCGCCGGGAGACCGGCCTTCTCATCCCATCTGTTTACATCAACTACCCCAGCGCTTGAATGTATATCGCCCAACTACGACGGCCATCGCAATTGAGAAACCGACAGCAAAGAAATCGGCGTACCAAGTAATTAGGCCGGAAAACCAAGCCTCTGGCCACTGTCGGCGAATCAGGACAGCGCAGAGTTGCGCTGCTGGCCTGAGAAGCGACGACGAAAGAGCGAGAGTCACAACCCCCGCCGCTATTACGCGCAATATGCGAACCGTTTTTGCCTTCATGACGGGGTGTTCATACTAGTGAACAATCATACATATACCGCAAGGCAGGATAGGCTCTCGCGCGGTGCAGAGCGGATTGTTGGCGAAACATCGCCATTACACTCATAACCGAATGGTTCTGAGTGTAAACGCCTGTTTACAACAGTTAAGAATTTCCCCATGCCGGGAAATCGACCCCATATTGGGCACAGACTCACCTTGCTGCCGCAGCTTGGCATGCTCCGCCGCGAGCCGAAATCTCGTTATCGGCATTGCGGTGCCATGAACTTTGTGTTATAAAGTCAATCCTTATGAACACCCCTAAGCGCGTCGTCGCCGCCGCGCAGCTACTGCTCATTTCCCCGGCCGTCCTCTTCATGGGCGCGCTCGTCGTGCGGAACCTGCAGCCGCTGCAAAAGGAACCGGCGCAGACCGCTCAGCGGATCGTTATGTGGTACGCGGTGCGGCAGTGGACTCTCTGGGTGCTGCTCATCGCTCTGCCCTTTGCCGTGCTGGTCACCGGCTGCATCACGTTGGCGCGCAACTGGAGCGAAAATGTGCAACTTTCGCAGGCCGCGCAGCAGACGCTTGCCGCGATTCGCGCGGACCGGGCGATGCTATTCGTCGCTGTGACGACGTTGACGGCCGGAGTCATCCTCGCGATTGTCGCCTTGCACATGGCCGCGAACTGACGGCTGTCCTACTTTCAGCATCCTTGGCTCAAAAAGGTTCAAATGTCGATAAATCGCGATTACACCAACAATCCCGGCCCGGGCGTACATACAGAACGATCCTCCCTGGCCCCACTGCAATCTGTTGAGTAGCTAACTTTCAGCGGCTTTTCCGTTGACTTCGTCCCGCTGGCGCGCCATAATCCACAGCGCTTTGGGAGAGCCAGCCGCTCTCAAGTCCAGGCGATCTTCCTCGACTCTCCTAGGCTAATCGGCCATTTCAGGCGACCCTATCTGCCCGCGAATCTGTTCGCAAACGGATGGTTGTCGGATGGACATCGAAATCGGTGGCCCGTCCGGGAATAATGGCCCAAAAAAAGAGGATTATCTATGACTCAGACTCGTGTAGCAGTTTTGCTGCTTGCCTGCTCCGTTCTGCTTTCCGTCTCGGCCTTGGCACAGTCACAACCCTTTACGATCGGTATCCGCGATGCCTGCGACCACAAGAGCTTTAATTTCAATGTTGGCCCGGGTACTTGCAAAACCGGACATCACGGTTCCACCAAATTCAAATTCTTCATTGCGGAACTCCAATCCGATCAGATCGCCGGTGCGTGGCGATTCAACCCCCTGCTGAACGCTACACAAGGGATTTTTCAGCTGGGGACAGTGAATCTTACTTCGGGGCAGCCGACCTCACTGCAAAACACGGGTGGCGAAGTTCACACTTTCACCAGGGTCGCAAGCTTCGGGGGTGGATTCGTTCCGCCACTCAATCAGCTGTCAGGAAACCCGAACCCGGCGCCAGAGTGCCTGCAACCAGAGAACCCCACCAACATATTTGTTGAAGCCGGAACCACGGAGACCGGACCAACAGCAGGCTCGGATCAGCTTCCACCCGGTATGACCAACTGGCAATGCTGTGTTCACCCCTGGATGCGCATGACGATAAACGTCCAGTGAGCCCACCGACGAAAGGCTTCTGTATCGTGCCGGGACGGTGCGCAACGCCGCCCCGGTTCAGCTTCTGTCAAGGCTAAGCAAGTTCGTCCTCGCGGCTTGCGGAAAACGAGTTGGGGGCTTTAACGTACCCCATAGGAACCCCATGAGCGTTGTTGGCTAACATCGCCATTACGCTCATTGTCCGGGTAGCTGGTGTAAACGCCTTCCATGAGAAGGCCGGTCAGTGTCAAGAGCGATTTTGGTTGCGTCCTTACCTTGCCTGAGCAGACCGCCTCTGCCGCCATCCTTCCATCCGCACTCTTTGGTGAGCGATTGGTCGCTCGG
>JBASRS010000023.1:0-34871 GCA_049273945.1 Terriglobales bacterium
CTTATGTGCTGTTGTGGTGCTAATCTTCTTCATTGCCGGTCTCCTTTATCTCTTGCGCTTCAAGCGCGTCGATAACTTGGGAGCGTATCGCATCCCGCCGGGAGACCGGCCTTCTCATCCCATCTGATTTCGACAGTTGAAGATGCCGTAGAATCCCAACTGATGAAAGTCCCACTCGTTCTGGTGGTCCTTGTGGTGGTGAGCTGCGGGTCGTCATTCTCGCAGGAGAGTCTGCCGTACTTCCCGCCGCGCACGTTTTATGGCGACTTCGCAACTCTGGATGCTGGTGTCATTAGGTGGTACTCGGCCTGCTTAAGCATGTTGCGGGAGCCGTCGCTATGGGCCGCATCGAAAGATTCTCGGCGTCAGACCTACCGATTTCTATGGCTCAGGACTTGGGACCAGCCAATCAGCATTCGTATCGACAGGAATGCTGATGGAAGCGGAACCTTAACGCTGAAGGTTGCTACCAGCTCGGTCGGCTGTGAAGCTAATAAGCTGCAAACCAGCCGGACGAAGAATTTGACAAAGGAAGAGTTCGCCTCCGTCGTCGATCAGTTCACAACATCAGGATTTTGGACTGCGGCACCTACCGAGCATTCAAGCGGTAAGGACGGTGCGGATTGGGTGCTGGAGGGCGCGATGGATGGCCAGTTCCATGCGGTGAAAAGATGGTCGCCACAGAAGGGTTCAGTCAGACAGTTGGCACTGCTTATTCTCAGGCTTTCAGATTTCAGAGTTGCCGAAGACAGAGTTTACTGATCCACGTCTCGTCAGTTGGCGAAAAATCGTGATTACACTCATTGACCCTGGGTCAGGGAATTTAGCCTCTGCCGTCGCCACAGCGTCACCCGTGATGCCTTGCGGTCGCTGACTCGTGGCCTTCCCAGCCGCGTTCCTCGCGCCACGGTCCGCGCCAGCCCCGCCCGGATCCGCTCGCTGCGGCGGACGTTCTCCTGCCTCGCGATGGTCGCCATGATCGAGATGACGGCGTCCTTGAAGATCCCGGTGGAGTCTAGGTACTGCTCGGTGAACGAGCGCCACGCGACGCCGTAGCCGTCCAACCGCTGCAGGTGGTGGAGAGTGGGCAGCACGCCCTCCCGCGAGAACCGGTCCAGCGCCCAGAACAGCACGAGGTCAAACTCGCGCCGCGCCGCCGACTCGAACATCCGCTTGAACTGCGGCCGCTGCCGCTCGTCCTTCATCCCGGACACCACGTCCGTGAACTCCTGCGTGATCGTCCACCCCTGCCGACCGGCGAACTCCCGCAGCTGAGCGGCCTGGTTTTCGGTGTCCTGCTTCCCCGTCGAGACCCGCGCGTAGATGGCAACCCTCATTTCAAAATCCTCCCCTTCCGGCGGCGGCCCCGGTCAACCACTTGGGGGCCGCTTTCCGCCTGTTTCATTATTTAAAGATTGTGAAAACGAATTACATGGACGGTTGGCGATGCTCGTAGAGGGGCTTGCGCTGTGGGCTGTAATCTTGCGCCGCCCTTCGACTTCGCTCAGGGCAGGCTTTCGCGGCTGGGAACTTAAAACGCGGAGGGCATGGCTGTCACGCCGAAAATCCCCACCCTGCGCGCAGAACGCGCAAGGATGGGGCACCCCGAGCTTCCTTGTCCCATCGGCTGACCCGCGATTACATAGCCGTCATAGAAGTTGGCCCGCCCGATGTCCCGGCAAGACTATTCTTTCGCCTCGCTGGGGCTCTCTCATTTTCCGCTCGCACCCACGGCTTGCGCCGTGGGCTGTAATCTTGCGCCGCTCGCGGCTGAACAGAGTGCTGAAGGAGTCCAGAGCCGGACCTCAGGGGCTGAAGCCCTCGATGTTTCTTGCTAACGCGGCCCTGAAGGGCCGCTCTTCCACGGTGGCTCGATCGATCAAAGGGTTTTTGCGTGGAAGAGCGGCGAGGATCACGACGATTCTTCGCGACCTCAGGACCCGGCGACAAAGTTCGGAGTCATCACTCCGCACTCAGCCTAGGCAGCTTTGACTGGTACTGACTCCTCAATCTTGGCTGGGTCGGAAATCGCATCAGGGGTAAGAGAAAGATTTGGAGCGTCCGTCCGCTCTAAAAGTCTCCGCTTTCTCCACCGGCTGATGAGAGGGGCCATGGTGCCAAGGACGATTACCACCACGGCAAACGCAATCAGGAGCCAAAAGGATCCGCGCCTGGCAGGCGCAGTGGGTTTGGTGGCAACTTCAGCCGGTGTGCTGGCCGTCTCCGAGGACGCGCTGTCAGTCGCAGCGGCTGTAGTGGCGGCTGCGGCAGGTGGGATGACAGTCTCCGCGGGCGAACTGGCTGGTACAGCGGGTGTAGTGGTGTCTGCAGCGGGTGTTGCTGGCAGGCTCCGAGAATGTGCTGGCAGTCGCGTTGCGTGAGCGGCGGGTGCAGCCGGTGGGACGGCAGACTCCGCAGGTGTGCTGACAGTCGCAGCCGGCGCAGCAGCGGCCGGAGCGGGTGGGACGGCAGTCTCCGCGACTGTGCTGGTAGAAGCAGCGGGCGCAGTTGTGGCCGGAGCGGGCGCTACGGCAGTCTCCGCAACTGTACTGGTAGTGGCTGCGGGCGCAGCAGCGGCCGGAGCGCGTGTGATGGCAGTCTCCGCAACTGTACTAGTAGTGGCAGCGGGCGCAGTCGTAGCTGGAGCCGGTGTGGTGGCAGTTTCCGAAGGCGTGCTGGCAGTCGCAGCGGGCGCAGTAGTGGGTGCAGCGGCGGCCGCGGCGCAGTGTTCGGAGATCATGTTCAATTCGGTGACGGCAAAGCTGTTCTCATTAGCGGCGGAACTCGCCCCACTTGCTTGGTGCCCGATGAGGGTTACGTGGTGGCCCAGATGTGGCTTGAGAGCAACACTGCTGGTCGTGATCATGAAAATATGGCCTGTGTTGTCTTCCACAACCGTGTAGTTAGGATCAGAGCCACCCAGGCAACCTTTAATGTTGGTCTGCTCTGTCTTGGGGCTCGGGGCGGGAGTCTGTGTAAACCCCAGCGCGACCAGCAGGGCCGGTACAACCATCCACAGAAATGCTCTCTTCATGGGAATCCTCCGAACATTCTCGCCTCGCGGCGGCCTGAAATTTCGCTTGGGATTTGATTCTGCTTCCGATTCTTACGTCGAACCCACGCGCGTGTCGGGCTCCGGCTTGAGAACTTGGAGCATCCAGGGGAAACCACACAACTTTATTCCGCAAGAATCCAGACGTCTGTTCCAAACCGCTCACATTGCAGTCTTGCGACAGATTGCGAGTTGCTGAATGCGCCACGCGGCACTAGAACGGCCGCGTGGTGCCCTTCCGCTCGGTTCTGTCGGGAGGGCATTCGGCTAACCGCAGGCCTGAAGGCCTGCGCCACCCTTAGCCGAGCTTCGCTCGGCCTGGCCGGGTCAGAGACCCGGCCCTACACAACAGGGGAGAGATCGGCTGCGTGCGATACTGAAGACGATGCCGATGCTTGATCCTACTCCGCGGTTGGCGATTGATCCCAAGTCGGTCAAAGTCAATTTGACGGCTGGGACGGGGGTGGAGATCGAGTGGAAGGACGGGCATCGGTCGAGCTATACCTTTCCGTTTTTGCGGGATGCTTGTCCGTGCGCGCTCTGCGATGACGAGCGGGGGAAGTCGGGACGCAAGCCGGGAGAGCGGCCCAAGCTGGCGCCGGGGGCGCTCCCGATGTTCAAAGCCCAGGCCAAGCCTTTGTCGGCCGAGCCGGTGGGGAAGTACGCGCTGCGCTTTGCCTGGAACGACAACCACGATCTGGGGATTTATTCGTGGGCGTATTTGCGGGAGATTTGTCCGTGCTCGGAATGCGGTTCCGATGGGTGACGGTTTGGCGTTGCCGATTGTGAAGATGGCTAAGCGGGTGTAGGCAGGCACAATGCGGCGGACAGGAGTGTCCGCCCCACACAGGGCTGGCCGACATGAATGTCGGCACCACCAACCAGCGTGCTAGAATTCCCCAGGTATCTCCTTAAGCTAGACCAGGTTCCGGATTTTGATCGAACTCGCACCCTCGATTCTCTCGGCGGACTTTGCCCATCTGGCGAAGCAGGTGGAACGGGCTACGGCGGGCGGCGGCAGCCTGATCCATGTGGACATCATGGACGGGCATTTTGTGCCTAATTTGACGATTGGGCCGCCGGTGGTGAAATCGCTGCGCAAGGCAACCCGGCTGCCGCTGGATTGCCATCTCATGATCGAGAATCCCGACCAGTACATACCGGAGTTTGCCGAGGCAGGGGCGGATTGGATCTCAGTGCATCAGGAGGCCTGCCGGCACCTGAACCGCACTCTGCATCTGATCAAGAGCCATGATTGCCTGGCGGGGGTGGTGATCAATCCAGCTACGCCGGTGGAGACGCTCAGCGAAGTGCTGGAGATTGTGGACTATGTGCTGGTGATGAGCGTGAATCCGGGGTTTGGCGGGCAGAAGTTTATCCCGGGCGTGCTGGGTAAGATGCGCAAGTTGGCGGAGCTGCGGGCGGCGCGGGGATATTCTTATCGCATTGAGGTGGATGGCGGCATTGCTCTGGAGACGGTCGGCGAAGTGGTGCGGGCGGGGGCGGAGATCCTGGTCGCGGGGAATGCGGTGTTTGGGACGGGCGATCCGAAAGCGAATGCGGAGGCGCTGCTGGAAGCAGCGCGGAGCGCTAGTTGGCAGCGGGTGTAGGGCAAATTCCACCACGGAGACACGGAGGCACGGAGTAAATTCGCCTGTTTCTTTCCGTGTCTCCGGGGTGAAAAGGCTTTGAGGTCTTTATGCGTCGTATTTCGATTCTCGGGCTCCTGGCGCTGCTGGTGTTCACGGCGGCTTGTACTAATAAGAAGGTTAACAATCCGCTGGCGAATGTGGGGTCGAAACAGCCGGACAAGGTGCTGTTCGATCGCTCCATGGACGCCATGAAGCACAACCGCTTCGACGTGGCGCGCATGACCCTGCAGACGCTGATCAACACGTATCCGGACTCGGAGTATATTGCGCGCGCCAAGCTGGCGGTGGCGGATTCCTGGTATGCGGAGGGCGGATCGACCGCGCTGCAGCAGGCCGAGATCGAATACAAGGATTTCAAGACCTTCTTTCCCAACATGCCGGAAGCCGCCGAGGCGCAGCTGAAGGTGGCGAACATCCACTATCAGCAGATGGAGAAAGCGGACCGCGACTACACGCACGCGATGCGCGCGGAAGATGAATACCGGTCGCTGATCCTGGAGTATCCGGACAGCAAGCTGTTGAAAGACGCAAAGCAGCGGCTGCGGGAAGTGCAGGAAGTGCTGGCGCAGCGCGAGTACAACATCGGGCGGTTCTATTATCTGCGGCAGGCGTATCCGGCAGCGATTGCGCGGTTGCAGACGCTGGTAGACAGGTATCCGTTGTATAGCGGCGCGGACGAGACGTTGTATCTGCTGGGGCAGACGTATGAGGCGGAGATCGCAATGCTGCGGCAGAACCCGAAGGTGGCGGAAGGCCCCAAGAGCAGGATGATCGAAGAGTTTGAGAAGGGCGCGTCGGATGCGTATGGGAAGATCATCAAGCGGTATCCGGCGATGGACCGGGCGCTGGACGCCAAGGCGCGGCTGGAGGCGCTGAAACAACCTGTGCCGCGGCCGACGCGGGCGGCGATGGAGTTGAACAAGAAGGAAGTGGCCAGCCGAAGCGAGCCGGGCATGATGTCGAACGTGCTGGGGAGCTTCGGCAAGCATCCGGATGTGGCGCGGGCGACGCGGGTGGGCGAGCCGACCATGGTGGATCCGAAGCCGGTGAACGCCACTGACGTCGTGCAGGCGGCGACCAGGGCGATCGGAGGTGGTCGGACCGACACCAAGCTGGGTGTGCAGACCGTGAATGTGACGCCGGGAGCGAATCAGGAGCCGCCGCGGTCGGACGCTCCGGGTGTGAATGTGGCAGATGCGCCAGCGCCTGCAGCCGATCCACCGGTAGCGGCGGCGCCTCCGGAGCAGCAGGCTTCGGCCGCGGGCGAAATGACTCCCAATGTGGCCGACGCGAATGAATTGAAGCCGAACGTGCCGGCTGATCCTACCGCGTTGCCGCCTCCCACGCAGACGAATGAACTTGCGGCCGGGAACGCGGGGGCTACTGTCAGTTCCTCGAGTTCATCGCAGAAACCGGATGATCTGGTGGATATTTCGTCGAGCAAGAAGAAAAAGAAGAAGGGGCTGGGGAAGCTGAACCCGTTTTGAGGGAATTTGTAATTTGGTAATTTTGTAATTGGTAATTTGAAAAGCCGATTCTGCCAACGCCAGATCCGGCTCCGGAATCCATCGAGGCCGCTTGCGGTGCGCCGGTAGGTCATGGCCTTCCGGTGCACGGCGCTCTGAGCCGACCGCGGATTACATGCTGCGGGAATTTATCCCCAACAGACTAGAACGGTCGTAACGTGTTACCTGCTTGCGAGTCATTGACTTGGAGTAGGGGACAGGGTACTTTCGCGTTATCTCTCCTTTCATCAAAGGATGCACGCTTGGCGCGGAAGATACTGCTCGCCGATGACAGTGTGACCGCCCAGAACATGGGGCGCAAGATCCTGACCGACGCCGGGTACGACGTCATCACGGTGAACAATGGATCTGCGGCCCTGAAGCGGGTGACCGAGCAGAAGCCCGACCTGGTGGTGCTGGATGTTTACATGCCGGGCTATAGCGGGTTGGAAGTCTGCGCCCGCTTGAAGGAGTCGTCAGAGACGGCGCGCATTCCTATTCTTCTTACCGTCGGCAAGCTGGAACCGTTCAAACCGGAAGAAGCCACCCGGGTGAAAGCCGACGGGTTCATCGTAAAACCATTTGAAGCCAGCGAACTGCTGAGCGCGCTGACGCGGCTGGAAGACCGGATGGTGCCACAGGCTGAAGGAGCGCGGTTTAGTACGACGGTGTCAGGGATCGAGCGGTTCAGCGGCGATCCCATGGTTAAGAGATCCGGAAGTGACGAAAGCGACGCGGGCTGGAAGAACCGGCTTCGTTTTCCGTCGAAGAAGAAGAAAGAGGAGTCCGAGCCGGAAGCGGAGCCGGATTTTGTTACGCCGCCGAGCTTCCGGGAATATCGGCGTGGAGGCGGCAAGGCTCCCGCGGCCAGCGCCGCCTTCACGGTCAATGCGGCGCCCGCGGCTGGTCAGGAGCCGGGCCTGGTTCCGGATATTCCGCGCGACATTACACCGGATGAACTGGACGCCCTGAGCGCACTGGTGGCGAAGCTCGACGGGCCGATTCCTGAAAGCGAGAACGTTGCGCCGCTGAGCGAGAAGATTGGCCCGGTGGAGGCTGCTGCGCCAGCCCCCGAGGCAGCAAAGAGCGGAGCGGAGACTGCACCGGCGGATGTAATAAAGAAAGCCGAGGTTCTTCCCGCCGCAGAAGAAGCGAAGAGTAAAGCCGAGATTCCCGCCGCGAGTACGGTGCTTGCGGAGGCGACTCTAGCAGCTGCGCTGGCCGAGTCTGCTATGAGCGCGGTGGAGGCTCCCAAAGTGGAAGCGGGGGCTTCGGCGGTGGTGCCGGTCGAGACTGCTCCGATTGCGCAAGAGCCCGCGCCGGTGGACAGAAACGATGAGCCGATGTTCACGGCGACTGCAAGCGCGGCATCGCAGGTTTCCGAGGAAGAGAAACACGAAGTGCGGACTCAGGCTGCAGCTAGCAGCGAGCCGAGCGCGGCGGTGGAAGCGTCGAAACCCGAAATTGCGGCACGGGCTGAGGAACCGAAGGTAGAGGAAGCACCCCAGGCGGAGGAGATTCCGCAGGCGGCTCCGGTGACGGCCCGCGCGAAGGAGACGGGCGAGGCGGAAGTGCCGGCGCCAAGCGCGGAGGAATTGGCGGAAGCGCTGCGGTTTTTGACGCCATCCCAAGCCGGTGGGCAAACACTTGGGGAAGCGGGCGCAGCGCTGGCACAAGAGCTGTCGCGCGGCGCGGCCGGGGGGAACCGCTGGGTCGCAGAAGCGGTCGCATTGAGTTCAGAGGAAGCATCCGTATCGCTGGAAGCGGAGATGTTCCGGACGTTCGCGACGGCGCCGGGCGGAGATGGGAATAGCGAGGCGAGTTCTGCGGTCGTGGGACGCAAGGCTGAAGAACGCACCGAGGCCTCGGTGTCCGCTGCAGAAGCGAAGGCAGAGGTTCGAAATGAGGCGGCGCCAGCCGAAGAAAGCCACGTGGCGCCGGCAGCGAGTGCTGCGACTGCCGAGAAGACAGATCCAGAGCGGAGACATTCACGCGCGAAGCAGACAGAGGAGGAGCCCGAAGAAGTAGGGGCAACGACGTTTGCAGATGCGGTGCATCGTCAGGAAGCGGAGATGGTTGCGGCGAGTCCGCAGAACCTGAGCAGGGCGGCGACGGGTTCGGCGGCACAGGAAGAAGTTTCGAGTTCAGACGACGGGTCTGGAGGTCAGGAAGCCATGGGTAAGGACGCGAAGGGGAAGGGCAAGTCGAATTGGCATCAGATCCGGTCGGGAGCGCCGGCGGCTGCGACGGACGCGGTCGAAGCAGCGAAGCAGGCCGCAGAATCCCCGAAGGCCATGGCGGCGGCAGCGTCGGCGGACAGCGCCTCGGATGCCAGTTCCATCGCCAGCATTGTGGACAGCGTGCTCGCGGACCTGCGTCCAAAGATTGTGGAAGAGATTGCGAAGAAGTTGGCGAAGAAGTAAGAGCTAGCCACTAGCTTCCAGCCACTAGCTTTTATCCCACATCCGCTCATCGGATTGTTCCTCTCCGGTTGACCTTAGAACCAAACCAACTCCAGCGCCACCTGCCCTGCGGCCCGCTTCTCGAAAACCGCGAGAAACGGGGCACCCCCGTTTTCTCCTCTGCCAACAGTAAGAACGGAGTGGGTTATACTTCCCGCCGAGACCCGGGCCACCCGCCGTTTCGTTGTGAGGCGCGGAGAATCGGGGAAGGACCAAGCCATTCGTGCGGAAGACCCCAATTTCGTGATGGAAGTTCCGCTCATTCAGAAAAAACAAAGGCGCAACTTTAATGGGGTGCCGCGCTTAATTCCGCTGAGTCCCAACAAGAGTCTTCTTCGTCCGCCACTTCGAGCCGAGATAATAGCCCAGTGCGGAGGGTACCGTACTGACAACCGTGAGCAGCATTACTCCGAGGGCGAGATTTTCTTGCATATCCCACGCAGCTTGCGCGAATCCTCGTTGAAGAATATGTGAACGCACGAATGTCGCAAAAACAACGGCTACTGCAAGCAAACCTGCCACCGGGTTCAGCAGGCCCCACCCAAGGCTAAGTGCAGAACGGTCCAGAGGAACTGGGAGAATTCGACCTGCCATGAAGAAAGCCACAGAAACTCCGACGCATTCAAGAAGCAAGAGTTCCCAAAACGCTAGTTCGCTCGGAGTTAGCCGAGGAAATGGCGCAATAACAGCAACACTAGAGACGAGGAGCACTCCAATCACGAATCCAGTGAAATAGACGATGATCCCTAACAAAAACTCCATAAATACTCTTCTTTTGTTTGCCATGCGCTCACTCCGGACTGTCGGTTTGTGACGGAGCAATGGGGCTAGAAACGGTCGAACATGTGTTGTCTGTCGTGCACACAGTAGTACCGTTGTCCTTTTCGTCGGGAAGATTAAACTGCTCCTGAAGAATGTCTGCCCACACAGGTGGTATCGGGGAACTTGGGTTGTAAAGGGTGACCGGACTCACCGTTGCGTTCATCAGGGAATCGGGTGACGCGTCATGAAGACCTCCAATATCGCCATAGACTGGCAAACTCTGAGGGAGGTTTGAGTTAGTGTTTGCTTCGTGAGTGAACTCGTGCTTTGTTACGTTACCCACTGCCGCGCTCTCTCGCACGTCTCCGGGCCTGCCATTCAAAGCGCCAGAAATTGGGTTGGACTCGTTCACATTCACAACGAACTTGTGACCGAATGTCGGATGCGCGCCCATGCCTCCGCCCGCCGTTCCGGTTTGTCCCTTATCGCCGTGTGTGAGTTCTCCTACAACGGTGTGCTGGTTCGCTTTCCCCGCTACATTCTTGTCGTTTGTGAAAATTACTTTTACGTTCTTCAGGCCAGCGTTAGCCAGGCCGCCTGCCACTGTGTTCCCAATCGCAGCCTGTTGACTAACACTGTAACCTGCTGTATTGAGAAGGAATAGAGTTGTTTCTCTTCCATCTGGATCAATGAAAGCGAGGGTATTATTCCGCGTGTAAGCGTATCCATTCCACTGCTGAGGGTCAAGAAGTTTTGGCTTCGAAAGTGCTTTTGGATCTCCGCTTGTGAATCTGCCCAGACTTGAACCGTAGTATCTTGCCCCGAAGTAGTCAAGGGTGGATTCGGCATCGTGCTCTTTACCCGTGAACTTGTAATTGTTGGGCGGGTGGCCCAGGTAACGAGGGGTGCCCCATTCATTCGCGTACTTTGCGAATGAGTGGGCGCTGCGTGCGGATCTCGTCAGTAAACTTCTCCACCGGACGCGCTTTGATCTCCAGCGGCCACTCCTGAAAGTTCACGCGCACCATCCCACGCTCACCATAAAAATAGGCGCGAAAGCTGCTCCACTTCCACTGGTCCGGCAGTTCCACCAGTCCCCGCTTCACCGGATTGCGGTGCCTGTAGCGCAGTTTCTCGATCCGCTTCCGCTCGCTCCATACGTTGAAATCGTAGAAACGTTTCTGCCAAACCGGATCCGGAGTAGAATCCCAGAGCGCGATTTGTGACGAAGCAGTCCGCTTTCGGAGTTGGTTCAGCCGCCGCGCAAAACGCTGTTTGACGACTTTCATGACCACCGAGGGATCTCCCACCTCCGGTTCGGTGACGAGCAGATGAAAGTGTTCCGGCATCACGACATATCCGTGCACGACGAAACGGTACTTGCGGCGGGTTTCTTCCAGGATTCTGAGGAAGAGGTCGCGGCGTTTGGCGGTCCTTAGTTGTGGTTGACGGCGGTAGCAGCTGCAGGTAATAAAATGCAGGTCGTGAGTGCCATAATAGCGAACGAGTCCTTGGGTCACCCGGTCAGACTAACCCCAAGGATTCGATTGTGGCTGTGACCCGGACACATTCCGATTGTGACAAAGCCCACTCATTCGCAAAGTACGCGAATGAGTGGGGCACCCCGAGATTGTCTGGGCCACCCGCCCCGAAGCGGGGTCTCTAGACCCGGCGGATGAGACATTCCGCGAATACGAGAGAGTAGTTGACGCGAAATATCTCGACGAAATCCGGGCTGAAGCGAAACAGTTTTCCACCAAGCTTCTCTCTCGCCAGTCCAGAGTTGCCGAATGCGCCATCAGACACTTTAAGAATGGGAAGAACGTCATCAAGCCCCGTACACTCCGAAAGCTGACGAGAGCGATCCATGATCTGCAAAACAAAAACGCTCGAAATGCGTGACTCCAGGTCAATGAGTGTTATGGCGATGTTTCAACAGTAATCGCAGGCTGTGTGCTAGGGAGTCTGCGGGGGTCACCCGGTGCACCACTCGGATTCTGTCACGGCACTACGACCTGGGAGACTTTTCCGGTACTCGGCTTGAAGAACGCATCACCCATGTATCGAGCCTTGATCGTATGCGTTGCTACCGAGAGGGTTGAGGTCGTGTAAGCTGTCACACCACCTGTGAGGGGCGCCGACGCCAGAAACTTGGTCCCATCGTAGAATTTGACTAGCTCCCCGTCGGGAATCGGGCCATGGTTCGAGGTCACGGTCGCAGTAAACGTGACCGGCTGACCAAAATGAGAGGGCGAACCCGATGTGGATAATACGGTCTTCGTTGTTGGCCGGATGTTGAGCAACACGCTGACCGTGCCTTCCTGGCCTTGGCATGGCTTGGCGCACCAATTTGCGGCCAATAGATCTGGCCGTCCGTCTTTGTTCACGTCGGCAACTGCCAACCAGGAAAATTCCGAGCCCCCCAGACCGAGTGTCTGTGCCGCTTCGAACGTGCCGTCGCCCGTCCCTAAGAGTACGCTCACAGTCTGGGACGTACTGCCGACCCCCAGCAGGTCCGGTCGGCCATCAAGGTTGACGTCCGCCACCAAGACTTGACAGCATCCTCCTCCAGCATAGGTCTCCGCCGGCTGGAAGGTTCCATCCCCATTACCCAGCAACACGCCCGTGCCGTAATTGTTTGCCACCGCCAAATCTGGCTTGCCATCGCCGTTCAAATCCGCAACCGTCACCGAAAAAGTTGCGTTACCACCCGAGTCATATGTAGTCGCTCCTCTAAATGTTCCATCGCCGTTGCCGAGCAGGACTTCAATTGACGCGTCGCCAACACAGTTGCCATTTTCCTGCGGGCACTGGTTCCCGACAACGATATCGACCTTTCCGTCACCGTTCACATCAGCTACCACGAGAGGATCAGCAAGAGAGCCCCACGCCTCTCTGCTGTAGGTTTTGACAGCCTGAAAAGTGCCATTCCCATTACCAAGCAATACGCCGACCGTCGTTGTCGTTGGGGGACAATAGAAAACTGACCCACCACAATTGGCTACGACCACGTCGAGTTTGCCGTCCCCGTTCACGTCTGCCGCTACCGCCGAACTTGTGCCGTAGCCGCCTGCATCGTATGGCACCACGGGCTGGAATGTACCGTCGCCATTGCCTATCAGCACACCCACGACTCCGTCGACCCCGTTGGTGCCCGTCGCGTTAGCCACCACCAGGTCCGGCTTTCCATCGCCACTAACATCCGCAATGAAGATCGGGACACCCATACCGGGGATACCGCCGCCTGTTCCACCGCGATCGTAGATCACAACAGGTTGGAAAGTACCGTCACCGTTGCCCAATAACACGCCTAAACAGTTTATGGCTGGGCACCCCTGGTTAACCACCACCAGATCGAGCTTTCCGTCTTTATTCAGATCCCCGACTGCGATCGACGTTGCCCCCCCTCCGCCCGAATAGTAGGAAACCACCGGCTGGAAAGATCCATTGCCCTTTCCGAGCAACACTCCCACCCTGCTGCCGTAGTCCACTACCACCATGTCTGGTTTCCCATCGCCGTTCACGTCCGCAACCGCTATTGACCAAGCGTTTTGCCCGCCAGAATCATAGGTCACCCTTCGAAAGAACACGGGAGGAACGGCAACCGAAGCGCTAGCTCCCGGTGCTGTATGCGTCACCAATGGCACCTTGTCACCGTGCTCAGACGCGACCGAACGTTTTCCCGGCATCGGCCCAGCGCTCGGTGTCCGTGCCAGTGCAAGTAAGGCGACTAAGAGGGTCGCCAATAGGACGAAAGCGGTAGCGGAGATGCTGAATGAAGTGCGGGTAAGCTTGCATGATGTATCGGACATGAGAGGACCTCCCTATTCAGGCGGAGCCCTGGCGGTTGTGCGGAATTAGCCCATCGTTGCTGAACTATGTTTTGAACTCTGTTGCACTTTCTAGTCCGGCGCAAGCATAGGTCCCGGCAAATCACCTGTCAAGAGCACTAGGATGAAGATGAATCGAGACAAAAAAATCCCTTACCAACCCCGATGGAGTCCTCGTAACGAACGCCCGAGGCCGTCGTAGTTGTTGTAATCAGGCGTGGCTGTTGAAAAAACTCCTTCCCGGGAAAATCGTGAAAACAAAATCGCGTCAGGATGCGCTATAAACGATTCTCTCGAGTCTCCTGGACATTTTCTATCCCCAAATTTCGGCAGTTTTTCAAGGAAAGCGACTTTTTCAACAGCCACAGGCGATTACACTCACAACCACCACATCCTATTTTCACTCCTCCCCCGCTCTGCCCAACTTTCACTATCCCCGCCAGGCCACGCCCCCACGCGTTCCGCTCAACTCAGCTCCACCTCCACGCCAGCGCCCCGCGTCGCTCAGCTCTCGACAACTCAACGTGTCACCCGCCCGCGCAACGCGTAGTTGTTTACTACTTAATTAAGCGCTCTAAGACCCCCTCCTTCCCTCCTCCCCCCTCCGGTTTGACGGGATAGGAGGTAGAGCGTTTTGAAACTGCCCTCGTTACCACTTCGTTAACAGGCTGGGGGGCGGGGGCGAGGTCAATGAGTGTAATCGCCTGATTTCAACAGTTGAACAATGAAATGTTAACGTAGGAGTGGGTCGGCACCGTGGAAGACGTTCAGCCGTACATCATTCCGACGCTATCAAGGGTGAAGATTTCGCACCACCTGTCATATCCAATCGGAGCGGCGGCTGTGTCGATGGCCTTAGCTTCGGTCGCACAACTACCTGAATTGAAGCTCCATTTCTATTTCTGGTCTGACCACGGGCTGCGCCGGGGACACTACGAATTTCTCAGAGTGGAGTACCTTAACAACGCTTCGCCTGCAGAAGAGTGGCCGATTTGGCATCTCTACAAGCGTCCGCCTCAATGCCGTTGGGAAATCATTGTGCAGCCGGTTCCGCGTGTTAATCGCCACCGAATAAATAAGTACATCCTCGAATCGGTTCTTCCGCTGGTAGGTAGTTGGCTCTCTGAACGCGCTGGATTGTCACAGCGAGGGAGTGACATGCTCACGTTCTTCTACGACGAAAAGGCAGATCTCTTGGATGAGGTGTCGTCCCCCTCGGCCAACATTCGAAATCTCACTTAATATTTGGCGTGCAAATTGAAGGCGGGGGAGCAGAATGAAAAACTGCTAACCCAAAAGGAGGGCTTGTTAGTTTCAAACAATCATCTTCGTCGCGCTTCTCATCAGTTTCCTTTGCGCTCGAGAGTCCTTCGGCCGACCTTAGCTTCTAGACAAAAAAGCAAGGCCCGCGTCACGGTCGCTAGCGTGCTTGGGCGCACCGCCTGGCCTCGCCGGATCGCCTCCAGCGTGTTGACGACCACGCACGTAATTTATGGTGCCCTACGTGGAGGATTATCCCGCTATGTGTCCAAGGGAGACAGTTAAGACCCAGAGACGAACTCTCCACCTCCGCTTGAGACGATTCGGCCCAAATTTCCCCGGAACAATCCAGAATCAGGAGGATGAAAGATGAACATCCTAGCAAAGCTCTGTCTTTTCTTTCTGTCGGTATTGCTGATAATCCTCAGTGAGCTGGGGGCGAACGCACAAAGCTGGGCGCTCGGCGGCAATACGAACACCAACCCAACCACAGATTTTCTCGGAACGTTGGACAATAAGCCCCTTATTATCAAAACAAACGGATTCGAAGCAATACGTGTTACCCCAGCCTTGGGAGTAATCGAGGGTGCCCAACCAATCAGCAGCGGCCTTGTTGGCATCGGCACCGATCGGCCGACAGCAGTGCTTCACATTAATGCCGCTGGCCAAGCCCGGATTGGCCTCAAGATCGAAGGCGAAGGCCTTATGCAGGGATTCGGCGCATTCCCTCCAATCATTCAGCTTGACGCTGGAGGCGTTAGAAACTGGCAACTTATTGCGGCCGAGGGTTCGGTTCTCGGGAACTCTGGAACTCTGAGGGGGAAGCTACTTTTCTATACCTCCTCATCACAAAACTCTGCGGTACCTCTCGTATTAACAGGCGGGGGCAATGTGGGTATTGGTACTTTCGACCCTGGTGCGACGCTTCAAGTCGTTGCCCCGAACCAACTCGGTCTCATAGTCCAAGGACCTGGACAGGGACCATCTGCGGTAGGTGCGGGCATTCAACTTGAGGCTACCCGCGTTAGGAATTGGGAACTTCTAGCGACGGGCGAAGGTGCTTCTCAAGGGAGCGGCAAGCTAAACATTCGGAACTTGGGCGACGCTTTAGATGTTTTCACGATCACAGGCGATAACAACGTTGGCATCGGCACTACCACCCCTACATCTAAACTACAAGTGAATGGCACTGCGACAGTCGCAATCCTTCAAATTACTGGCGGCAACGACCTGGCTGAGCCATTTGAAATTACGGGCGCTGAAGCCATCAAGCCCGGCATTGTGGTGGCCATTGATCCGGATCGGCCCGGACGCCTGCGGATCGCCGACAGAGCATACGACCGGACCGTAATTGGTATCGCAAGTGGAGCAAACGGGATCAAGCCGGGCTTGACAATGAATCGGGGAGAAGCCGAAGTGGATAGATCGCTACTTGTGTCATTGACCGGTCGCGTTTACTGCTGGGCCGATGCCTCGTACGGCCCGATCAAACCTGGTGACCTTCTCACCACGTCTGACACTCCGGGTTACGCCATGAGGGTCACCGACTACACTAAGAGCCAGGGTGCCATTATCGGCAAGGCCATGACATCTCTTCAAAATGGCCAGGGACTAGTGCTCGTTTTAGTGAGCCTGCAGTAGTTGCCCATGTGGGGTACAAGGCGAAACGAGGTGTTCCTCCTAGTAAAGGAAGAGAGATTCAATGACATTCAATGCGTTAGAAATATCACGACGTAGGCTCAGCATTGCGCTACTGACACTCTGCCTCGCTGCGTCGGTATTTCAAATTAGCACGGCCAGCCCCGGCCAAATCGCCGCATACGAAAAAGCAGGTGCAATGGCTGGAGGCAAGGAGCTCTGGTACCCTTCCGAGAAAGGGGCCCCATGGCAGAGCAGACCCGCTCCGGGGGAAGGGCAAATCGAGAGCTTAACCACCGACATGCGCAGCCACGGGCGGTTGCTCCTCTGCCGAGGCGGCGTAGTATGGATGAGCCAGGATGGAGGCTACTCTTGGGGTTCGCCCATTTTTGGACCGGGTCCAGAGAAAGGGGTTGCCGCGGTCTTCCACCCGAGCGTGCCCAACGTGTTGTTTTTGGCCACGAACGAACGCCTGTTAATCGGCACCAAGGCGGGTAGAGATTGGATGGCATCAACGCCCTCTTTGAAATTCAAATGGCGCCCGCAATCCATTTTAGTATCTGCTAGGAAAGTCAATCGGATGTATATCGCAACCGAGGGTGACGGTGTCTACCGTTCCGATGATGCCGGCCACACTTGGGTGGCTGCCAACTTCGGCCTGCCGAGGTCAATCGGTGCTGCTCCCGTGGCCTCGATCGAAAGCACTGTCCTCGATCCGACGGACCCGGATGTGGTGTACGCTGCGGCCGAAGCGGAGGGCGTTTTTAAGACGACCAATGGCGGTAGAACCTGGATTCGCGTTAGCGCGGGGTTGCCAGAGCCGATTTCCAGAACGTCTCCGTGGGTCCTAGCAATCGACCCCTCAAATTCGAGACGCCTCTTGGTGTGGGCCAGCTGGGCGGTCCATTCGGAACGAATTGATTCCGCATTCTTCCTCTCCGAGGATGGCGCCACGAGTTGGCGGAAGATCGCGGTAGGGCCAGCGTACCGCAGAGTCTTTGCCATCCGGATGGTTCACGGGGAGGTTGGGCTAGCCGTTGCCGTCACCGAGGACGGCGTAATACAACTTTCGAAACTAACGAGGAGATAAATGCTTATGCTACATGACAAGCATGTAATCCAGACCTGGCTTGTTTACACAGCCACCTTCATCGTCCTATCTCTGCTGATGAGCAACGCCGCCAATGCACAGATCACGCGCGATGTAGGTAGTATCGCGGTGATCGAGGGAGACAACAGCGCCATCTTCATGTCAGGAAGGTGCCAAAGCGTGAATACGACAGGAGTGGCTAGAAAGTTCTATCAGACGCACGCCGACGAGTTTCATACTCTAATCATTTTTACAACCCTCTCGGGATGTGAGCAAACCGCCACTCCATATCATGAATGGGTGTTACAGTCGACCAAAGGGATTGGCCGACCCTTTTTTGACCACAGGGTACCCTATGGAAGTTCCCGCGCAGGGGCATTGGAAGGGGTAGTTAACATGCACAACATCGACCGATACTTTCGCCCTGGTGCGGGATCGGCATTCCCCACGCTAGCTCAAGAATTTGAGCACAGGTGGGCAGCGTTCGTCACGTTCGATTGTGACCCCGGTCCCCAAGTTTCAAGCTGTGACAGTCTTCTTGGAAGGGACGAGATACATTGGAGCTTTTTCTTTCACACTGCTGCTGTGACCAGCACGGAGACAGTTCAAAACACCTCATCCATGGAAGGCAATTTTTGGCTCATCAACAGCCCGACACCAGGGAAATTCCAGACAACGGGTTTCGTTTACGGGTACAGCCGTCTTGATTTGTACCTAATGGGATTATTGTCGGCGGACGAGGTTGGACCGTTTTGGTTCATCTCAGATCCTCACAACGTTATTCCGCCGAATACTCGGGAGAGCGCGCCCGGAGATAATGGCACTGTGGCCGACGGGACGCAGACTTTCGTCACAATTCAGGACATTATTAGAGTTTTCCCAGAGATCCCGACTTCTCACCCTGTAATAATCTCTTTCGCCAAGCATTCATCCTCGTGACTCAGCCAGGCGTGGACGCAACTCAGGCTCAACTTGATGAGATCGAGAGGCTTCGTGTGAATTGGGATAGCTACTTCGCGGCGCAGACCCTCTATCGTGGGTTGGCAGTGACAAACCTTTCCGATCTTGTTTTTGTAAACCGCGCCAATGGCGGACCCGAGGATGGCACGTCTGGTCGGCCCTTTAACACCGTCGCCGAGGGACGCGACCGCTCTCAGCGGGGCGGGACGCTCATCATCAATGCGGGTAGCTACCCAGAGAACTTGACGCTTAGCATACCCCTCAAGATTGCGGGAAAATGCGGCCGTGTAAACATAGGTCGATGAGCAGCTACAGGGCGGGACGGCGCAGCCGCGCGAAAGGCCCGTGATTCGCAAAATCAATGCCACCCACCTCCCGCCCGTGCGCCCCCGCGCGCACAAGCGAAAACACTAAAGTGGTTTGGAAAATGGATCGCGCGCGGAATCGCGAACCGGTCTCGCAGGCACGCGCGCGAAAAATACAAACCTTGGGGACGTGAGAACGTGATTCGCGCACCAGGCAGTCACGAGAGCGCACGTGCACGCCACGAAAACGCGCCGCGCACCCCGCTCCCCGCGCTCCGCTCGCCCCAGCTCCAGCCTGTTAACGAAGTGGTAACGAGGGCAGTTTCAAAACGCTCTACCTCCTATCCCCCCTCCGGTTTGACGGGGTAGTACACTTCGGGAAAAATTCGGCTACACCCCCCACCACGGATCTTGGACCCCAGGGGGCTGGGGCCCCGCGCGCGAGTGGGGGCGGGGGGCGCGGCGAGTGGGGCTCGACTTTCTGAATTCCATGCGCTGAGATTAGCGCGGAGAGCCGCAAAGGCAACAAAAAAAGCCGCTCGGTGGCGGCTAGATTTTTTCAGACAGTTATGGCATTGGTTTTTTATATTCGCGCAAGTAATTTCTTCGTGAGGCGATATGCCTACCCTCAAATTACAATGAAGTATCTGATATGGCCTCAACTGTTTTCTTTTCATGGCAAACCGACCGACCGACCCGCGATGGTCGAAATTTCATCGACAAATGCCTTCAGGCTGCCGTAAAGAATCTCTCCTATGACATTGAATTTCAGGAAGCCGTGCGCGACGGGGTTGAAGTCGATAGCGACACGAGGAATGTCCCAAGGTTCTCCCCGGATATTCCAGACCATCCTGAACAAAATTCAAAAGGCGACCCTTTTCGTCCCTGACTTGACGTTTGTAGCCAAACGCCCGAATGGCCACCCGATTCCCAATCCAAACGTGCTTATCGAGTACGGCTATGCGTTGAAATCCATCGGCGAGCGCCGAATAATGCCGGTAATGAATTCGGCTTACGGTGCGCCGAGCCGCGAAACCATGCCGTTCGACCTTATTGAGCATCGAAACCCGATTACATATGACCTGCCCGAGAATGCTGATGATGCCACCCGCACGGCGCAACGTGTTCGACTGATAAAGAATTTTGCAACCGCGCTGAGAACCTTTTTTGAAAGCGATGAGTACCGCGACACCCTGCCAAAGCCTGTCCCGGTTGCGTATAGAGAGCCTAAAGACGGGAAGGCCAGGTTCCGCCTGAAGGGCGATCCCATCGGAGCACGATCCGACGTTATGGCCCACATCACCGGAGCACCCCCAGATAAGCTGTTCTTATCCGAAGGGCCGAGCATGTGGTTGCGCGTAGGCCCTGAGTCCTCAACCGGCAAAACACGCAAAATTACGGAGCTCGAAGAACACGCCCGCAAGCTTATATTGTTACCATTCTACGATCCGGGGAGCGGCACAGGGGGCGTACGCGGCCCAGATGGCTGTGGTTTCTACTACAATAACGGACCCGGACCGGCGCCCAGTCTTGTTTATGCCTTCTCTGATGGCGAAGTATGGAGCATCAATACCTTGTATTTGGCTATACGGCCGGATTTAATCCTTTTCGAAGAAAACAGATTCGTAAGAAGCCTCGAACAATGCGTCGATTTTCTCAATGGTCTGGGCATTCCCGGCCCATATCGCTGGGTCGCTGGGTTCGAGGGCGTTCGTGATCGTCACCTGTTGGAAGACAATTTCCGGCGAAAGAGGGGTCTCTGTCTGGTAGATGTAATTGAGTTTGAAGGGTCCTTCAAATCTGGCGATAACGCGCAGCAGATACTTGAGCCTTTCTTTGAGGAAGTCTTCGAAAAATGTGGCCTTGAGCGTCCCGCCAGGGCGCCCGTCACCTTGAGTTAACGTGCGGGGGAGTGTGTGCGAGCGGGCAAAAGTAAGACGAGCGGGGCGCGGTCACGGTCGCTCGCTTGCTTCCAGACTCAGAATCCGCAAGATTAGGAACTGGTCCCGGACACTGGTGCGGTTGGCAGGTAATGCGTCCTTTGTTTGGCGGTAACGAACAGCCTATTATCGAGGTACTCATCAAAGGCGTTGATTATGTGGTCTAACACCTCACGGATAGCGTTCAACCTCGTATCAAGCTCTTGCGAAGTCGTTAACCTTCCCACTGCCGACGCACTCGACCTGCCGTGAGCGATTGCGTTTCGCTTCTCAACGATTTCATCTAAGTAGCCCCGCATCTTTATGTCGGGTAGAGGGAAACGCTGAATATTCAGATGTTGAAAGATCTCTCGCAGCGTGGCGTACCACACATTTTGTAATTGATCGTGAAATATCGTGTCGTTTAGCTCGCAGGAATCGTTTGACACCTGTCGTGTGAGCAAGGCCTTTCGCTTCGTAAATCGTGACTCGTAGCCGGAGCCTGCTACAGACCGAAATTCAGCGTCGAGAGCAACCACATGTATCAAGTGCTCAAAATCAGCGTAGGCGACGGCTACTTTAGACATTTCTTGTAACAACACTTGTACCGCAAGCGAGAGCGAGTGCTCAATCGCTCCGTACAGATTGACAAAGAAGAGACCCCTCAAGATGGGAGCCTGTTCCGCGCTAACGGGATCCCCATCCAGGGCGGCTTGTTCTACTTTCTTGATATGCGCGAGCAGTCTCTGGACCTCAACCAGGCGCGCATCGACCGCCGGTGTCAATTGTCGTATCACAGGAGTCTGTCTCTAACGTACTCAATGCGGCCCACTACCATCCGAAGAGTGTTGGTGCCTCCGGATGTAAGTTCCCTCAATGCCTCATCGTCTAGAAACCTGAGGACGACTCCATTTTTCGGCTGCGCTCCATTGCGAAACGCAAGCCCAGTTCCAACTGCGATCGCCTCGTAGAGATTAACAGGCGTGACGCGCCTTCCTCCGCGTATGATCCCATCGGGAAGTTCCGCGGCCAGAAAAGCCATTGTTGTTGGAAACAAATCAAGGATTCCCGCTGCCGGCATTTGGCGGTTGGCATCGTCCATGTAAGAGTTCAGGAACTCCAGGACGCTATGCTGGAACTGCTGATATCTTTCAAGAAACGCAAAAAATCTAAGGACCCACTCTTCATATGTACCGTTGGTCTCCTCCGCTGGCGACAATTTTGCTATTTGTTTGAAAGTGGGGAGCTGCGACAGCTGCCTCAGAACATCATTGAACGGACCACGATAAACACAATTACGGATTTCTTGGGGCTGCAAAACAACCCCGCCGGAGTTCAGCCGTTCGAAAAGATCGAATCGCACCGCCATGTCACTCTTGTCATTTAAGGTGGTAACCCTCAACGGCCTATTTTGGAACGCCAGTTGGATAGACCGTGGCAACTCCGTGAACGTTTTGCCGTTGAATGCCGTCAGCTTCTCCATTCCGGATAGACGAAGCGGTTCGCTGCGCGTGAGAATCCGGCGACGGATTTCCTCATTGCCACAGAAATTGACTAGCGTGCTGATGCGCTGAACGCCGTCGACAACCTCCCAAGTTGAGTCCTTATTTGTAGCCATAAACAGGCTGGGGACCGGGATGCCGAGAAAGACCGATTCAACAAATTCCGACTGACGCCTCTCGTCCCACACGAATTTCCTCTGGTACTCAGGGGCTACATCGATGTCTTTGCTACTCGCCATCTCCATTAACTGGCGGACAGCGATGTCATAAGTGTCGAACGAAACGTTCCTGCGCTCTTGATCCAATTGCAACGCTAGGTTTTGTCCGTTCGCGACGGCTTCTTGTATGGGCTGGTCCGGATTCAGTGCTCTATCGCTCAAGGTATTTTGTACCCCATTCCTGATGTCAGTGTGAGCACGACTGCTCATTTCCCATCAAAGCTGCGATGCACGATTCGTTACCCGCGCGGCAAACCCCATTCTGACAGAAACCGAGCTCTACGAGCACGGAAATCATTTTCCTATGAACAGTGTGTGCTTGGGCTGGGCGAACCCATTGGGATCGGTTCTACTCAGCGCAGAGGCTGCACGATTCGCACGCTCCCTATTAGTAAATAGGCGGTCCTCTCTTGCGGTTTTAACATTAGGTAAACTTTGAGTGCACCAGAGACATACGTCCAGTGGATTAACCAGCACCTTGGGTTCAACCCAAGGTCGCAGGCCAACTCGAACGCCCTTTGCGCGTTTGTAATCGCAGATCTGCGTCAGTCGTGCCCCACCATCGCCAGCGACCTGGATGCGAATCGTGTGGTGCCGACCACGAACGCCGACGTGCGGACGCGGGTAGCATCCCGAAATGTTGATCTGGTCTTTCTCGAAACAGGTTCCACGATTGCGCGGGCTGCTGTCGAGAACAAGACCATCATGACGGCACACGGCAAGGCGAGGTGGAACCGCTATGGTGACTTGATTGCCTACTGCAACCACGTCCACAACCACCGACCCAGTTGCATTGCGGCGGCCATCGTGATCGTGAACTGTTCCCCTGCCTACGAAAACCCGGATGCGTTCGCAAGGGGACTGTTGCGGCCACGGTTCGACATGAGCAAGGTCGTGAAAGACACGGTGAAGATATTTGCCGACGTGCCTCTCCGAACCTCGCCCAATGAGTCAAACGATCAGCCAGAGGCGCTGGCGGTAATCGTGGTGGACTACGACGGCCAGCATCCCGCCAAGCTGGTAACGGGCGAGTTATCTCCCCAACCGGGGAGCCCGATTCACTATGAGAGTTTTATCGCAAAAATCTGCGACTTGTACCGGGGGAGGTTCGGAGCAGCTCGCAGCTAGTTGTCCGAAATCCAGCGTTTTCGAGTGGTCGGCGAATAGTCGTCATTCTGACCATCGTTGTTACACATTCATGCTCCAGGCAGTGTCCTGTGTTTCTTCGACATGGAGGTTTTACCACGGATATGCGCGTTGACCTGCACGGCCCTGAATAGCTGGTTGGTGCTGTTGGCAAGTCGTGAAAGCGCCATGTCGAAGTAGTGCTCATCCACCTCGACTCCGACGCTGTTGCGACCCCACATTGCGGCGGCAAGGCTGGTGGTGCCAGTACCGAGGAAAGGGTCAAGCACGGTGTCGCCCACGAAGCTGAACATCCTGACAAGCCTTTCCGCCAGTTCCAACGGAAATGGTGCGGGATGGTGCCTGGTAGATGCTCCAGTCACGTCCGACCATATCTGCTGAAACCACTTCTGGTGGTTCTCGCCAGAAATGAGGCTCAGGGTGCGCGTGCTCAAGGATGGTTTCCGGTAGCCTCCGGGCTTGCGCTCCATGAGGATGTATTCCACATCATTCTTGACTACGGCGTTCGGCTCGTAGGGCTTGCCGAGAAATCCGGCGGAGCCGTTCTCGACTTCGTACCTAGCGTTCGCGATCTTGTACCAAAAGATAGGTGCAAGGTTATCGAAGCCGATGCTGCGGCAGTGCTCCTGAATCGAAGCGTGGAGCGGCATGACCATATGTCGCCCGCCATTGTTGCGGCGAGAGAGGCATACGTCTCCGACAACGACGATGAGCCGACCGCCGGGAATAAGCACGCGCCAGCACTCCTGCCACACCTTGTCGAGTGCGAGCAGGAATTTGTCATAATCGGCAACGAACCCAAGTTGCCCCTCGGACTTGCGGTACTGCTTGAGTGTCCAGTACGGCGGCGACGTGACTACCAGATGCACGCTGTCAGGGGGCAGATCGGTCAGCCGGGACCTCGCGTCTGCAAGGTGCAGATCGTGAACGGTGGGGATATGCGTGGCAGCGGCGTCAATCAGGGCTGTTAAATGCCGGTCCTTTGCAATTCGTGGAAGATCGGTTTGCGGGTTCGCGAGATTCCGCAGTTCAACCGGAATGAACTGTTCAAGCCCGGCGGCGGTCGGACTGCAGCACTTGACATCTGTGAAAATAGCAGTCATCTCGAATAATTAACCCACTCTACCACTTTCCCGACTGTAAATTTACATCGGCATTTCATAAGAGTCGGTTGCTCTGCCCAGGGCTACACCATATTTTCATCCGCCGAGACTCCCACCAATTGCGCAAGAGCTTGCCAATGCCTCTGATGCGGGCGGTAGCCCTCACGAATGCGACCGGCATACCAGCGCGATACCCCGATCTGTTTTGCGACAGCTGAACTCGACATTAGTGCAAGCAGAGGCTGAATTTTCTCTGAATACACCTCACCGGTGAGCCATGCGGGCTGGCTCGCTGCGTTCCATGCCGAGCATGCCTGCGCGTGCCGTCGATGCGAAGCGCCATGTTTGGCACGAGCTTCCGGGTTGCGCGCAGCCAGACGGCCAAGCGTCGCAGCACTAACCAACCGCTCCGTCGCTCCGCCCATTGCACAATCAGCACAGTTGGTGCTTCCACTTTGGATGGTTTTCCCACACCCGCGACAGAGATTCTCTCTGCGTGGTAGTGAGATTGGCGATGGCCACGGTGAGCCGCCTTTCGCCTCGCGTTTGCGACGCTGAGTTAAGCGTGTGGGTGGCGCAACGGCACGGGTTGGCGTCTGCCTTCGTGACCACAGTGTCCCAGCGACCCACTCAGCAACGGGCGCGACCGCACGACCCCAGGTTGGGGCTGTTTCAGAAAGCTTGATTGCAAGCTGAGCCATAAGGCGACAATTCCCATCCCGCTGCTCGAAAAACCACTCACGCTTGAGCGGTTCGTGGGTTATCCAATCGAGCAAGAACGCGTCAACGTGTGGGCGAACGCCTTCCATGAGATCGCAGGCGAGACTGTCCCGAGCCGGTGTATCCACATGTAAAACGCCGATTCCGGGATCAAGACCTAGAGCGGCAGCGGCGAGCCTGCATTCCGATTCGAGAACAGCGTACAGGTAGTTGAGAATCGCGTTGGCTGGGTTTACCGCGAGGCGGGGAGACCCGGTCAAGGGAGAAACCCGAGCGCCGAAAACACGCCAGTGGCCAGGCACGCGTGGCTCGTCCTTTCTCGGAAAGCTAATGGGTAAGGTCCGCCATGCCGCCCAGTACGCGCCGGCGGCTTTCGATTCGATCAGTCTCACGCTCTCCGGTGTGTCAGCCTCAGCCAATTCAGACCGATAACGGTGAATCGTGTCGGCATTCTCGGTAGCAAACAGTTTGTGACGTGCAACCCGCTCCTGGCCTGCCAGCTTCTTGTCGATCAGTTCACGCGCGATCTGGACAGCAGTTCCCGATTGACTCGCCAGAGCTTGAGCACGTCGCAGCCGCGCATCGGACGGGCGGACCGGGCCGGTAGTGGCAAGCACGGAGCCGTCCCGATCCAGCATGACAAATGCAGCATTTTGATCCGCCAGCCAGCGAAGCGCGGCAAGCGAGACCATTCCGTCCGAACCGATGACGACCAAGCGCTTGAGTCCATGTCCGACCCGTGGAAGACGATAGCGATACCGCTCAGCGCCGATCCCGTCCTCCATATGCAGGTGACCGCGATCGACGCGGACCTGGATGCCGTAGCCGAAAAGAGTGACTACGCCGGTTAGCGGGATCAGCAATTCAACGGGGGAATTGTGGGATTGCGGGAGTTGAGATACGGTTTTGGTAGCTGCCATTGGAGCAACCCTCCGATGGTGGTCAGGGCTTGTCGGCTGCTTCAACAGTCGGCAGGCCCGCTTCCTTTATCTTATTGTATATCAATGAGATGCGCGGCGGGGACATTTCTTAATTCTCGGCCTTTTCAGTACTGCCGAGAACCAAATGCACATACGTTTGCGGGTCGCTCTGGACCTTTTTGAAGTTACTGAAAATCACGAATGGCGTGCGCTCTGGCTCGACCGGGGACGCCAGGCTTTTCTCAATTGCCAGGCTCCAGATCGGCCAGTATTCCAGCATGGAAGATCGAACAAGGTTGTCAGATTTAGTCTGAACCTCTTTTTTCGTGACGGGGTCCACAGTGTCCAAGACGACTGTTCTAGGTAATGCAGTAATTTCTTGATGGAAGAATTCCACCGGCGGCAGTTTAGATTTCTGGAGCTTCTTCCATATCGATTGGATCGTCTCAAACACTTGAGATTGATGATGTGGGGGGCAAAACAGCTTGGAACATCGTGCATATGACTGCCAGGCGCCCATGAAATGTACGCCTTGCGTATACGGCAGCCCCGCCATCGCGTCGGCTAGATTCCGGGGATTGCGTGCATATCTCCCATTGATGAACCTCTTGTCGATGAACATCAGGAGTTCATCTTGAGCGAAGCCCGCTTCCATTTGATCTAGCTTCTTTTCGTGCGCTTGTTGGGCGGCGCTGGCAGCCTCATATGTGCTGTTTGCGGTTTGCAAGTCTGCCTTCCGTTTTGACAGGTGCGCTTCCACGGCTTCCTTCTTTTCCGGTGACGCTTGGCCCACAGCGATCTCAGCCTGGCTGACCAAATTCACGCAGTCTCGTTGTCGCTCGGAGGCCTCATAAATTGCCGCAATCAGCCTTCCGTTTTCTTGTCGTCCTTCCCGAATCTGTTCGGAGGTAGCAGGGTCCGAACTCACCAGCATTAAGCGGCTAATACGATGCCGATTGGGATGTTCCCTCAACGGCTCAAGCGCTGCCCGAAGATCTTCCCTTGTTGTCGCCCTTGTGAGTTGGGAACCGACTTCTCCCCACCAGCAGGAGAGCATATCTACCAAGGAATCTCGATGGGTACTGAGCCAGTTGTCGTCAACGGTGGGACGACCAGCAGACGTGCTTTTGTTTTTTCGATTCCAAAGCCAATCGAGGAATTTTCCCATGTTCTGCAAAAATTTCTCTCGTAGAGCAGCGAGTAGGTTCAGCAGGAGCGACCAACGCGACGAAATTGCAGTTTTTAGCACCAGTAAATTCTAGCCTCCTCGCGGTCGATTGCCAGAAAACCCAGCCGTGTCCTCCGGAACTGCGCCATAGAATCCAGCTAAGTCGTTTTCTGTATTACAGATAGAAGACTTTCATGGCACGCGGAGTGCAATTACAACGGGCGTGGACAAAAACACGCGACCGAGGAGGGTAAGCGATGCCTAGGAAACTGAAGTTCCAGCTGAAGTCCGGACGGTATCGCGAGTCCGTACGTACCAAGGCTGCGAAGCTTCGAGGTCTTTCCGCCATCCGGCGGGTGAGACGCGGAGACTCGCGAACTCTCACCGCCGCAGCACGGGCGGAGGGAACGAGCGTCAGAACAATCAAACGATTGTTGCCGTTGGCGCTCCAGCCCCCCCGCTCCAATGGTCGCATCCGCGTGCGGGCTACCGACCCATACCGCTCTAAGGTCAGAATCTTGACTGCGTCGGGATCTCCGGATGTCATGGCGCGCGGTTCTCGTGAACGCGACCTCGCTGCGAGGCACCGCACAATCGCGACTCGGGTGCTCCGAGGAAAATCGCCAGCGTCGGCCCTGGACGAGTTTCGCGGCAAGAAAGTTGGTGGTGTCGAACTAGTCTCCAACTACGAAGACCTTCGACGCTTGGCGCAAGCGGGCGTCCTGGCGCAGCTCGACACCTTCTATGTCTCGCCTGAGGCAACCGCGTGATCAATGCGGACCCTATGAAACGCGCTTGGCGGCTGCAACGCCGCCGGAAGGAATTGGGGAGTTCCAATCCTTCCTGCGTTTCGTGTGGTGAGTCCGATATAGAGTGTCTCGAAAATGATCACCCAATTACGGAAGATCTGGACCCGCAGTTTAAGCGGGTTGAATGCCGCAATGATCACCGAAGAAAGGAACTGAACAGGGATCTCAAAGGCCTCACTCACAACGGCAAGCGAAATACAAAAGAGACCGAACGCCAACGCGAATGCCGCATGTGGCTGCTTCATGCCGAAGACCTAGAGTTTCTGGCTGAGAGAATGAAGCAACCTGACTTCCCACGGGAACGGGCATCGGAAGAGCTACTTAAAACCGTAAATTCCATGCGCCGCAGAGCAGCTCTTTTGGAATCTCTCCCGCCTGAAGGCTTGAGTACTAACCCAACGACTGCACCACCCACGCCCTCAACAAAGTAGAAAACACACTTCGAGTCACGAATCCCTTCCTTCCTTTCAACATTGATTTGATAACGGTATCTTGGATAAGTCGTTCCGCCCTGGTAGATGAGCAAAGCGCCTGAGTCCGCTCCGATCTTCGTGCGCGTCCACACCCGCGTGGTGAATGAGAAGCCAAGAAGCAAGCGTGAACGAGATCACCGTGATAAGTGGTCGAACTTCGCTCTAGTTTTCGATTGCGAGACAACTACCGACCTTCGGCAGGACCTCACATTCCTTTGGTGGCGGTTTTGTGAACTAAAGTATGGAGTTTACGTCTGCCAACAGGAGGGCGTCGTTCACCGCGACGATTTGGAGAAGGAATCCATCGCACTGATTCGCAATTTCGTGCGGAATAAGCGGGCCGAGGTCGAAGAGGGGTGTCCCACAAACATTCTGGTACAGTCCCGGACCCAGTTCGTAGACAGCAGATTTTGGCTGGCTCTCCAGGCAGGCGCGGTTGTCGTGTGCTTCAACGCCCCATTTGATTTGAGTAGGCTTGCCGTCGAATACCGCGAGGCGCAACGCAAGACCACGGGCTGGTCCATGGTCCTCTGGCAATATCGGGGTCAGCCGGACAAGATGAAAGGCAGGCTCCGAATCAAACCAAAGGATTCTCGTGCCGCTTTCATTTCGCTCGCTGGCGGCGATCCGAACAATCGGGTGGAGTACCGGGGCCGCTTTTTAGACCTTTCAGTCCTTGGTTGGGCTCTGCGGAGCCGTCACATGAGTCTGGAGGGTTTCCTCAAATCATTCGGTCTCGAAGGGAAGTTACGACATGAACCGACGGGGCGAGTGACCCGTAAGGAGCTGGCTTACGGTCGACGAGACGTTGAGCGCACGGTCGCACTGTTGAACGCAATGAAGCGCGAGTACGACGGATTCCCAATTGATTTGCCGCCGGAGAGGGCCATGAGTGCCGCTAGCATTACGAAGGCCTTCCTGGATCGGATGCAAATTAAACAACCCGCCGAGAAGTTCGACGTTCCCGATCACATTCTTGGCAAGTGCATGCAGGCCTATTACGGAGGTCGCAGCGAGATCCGGATCCGGCATCAGGAAGTGCCGGTTGTCGTGTGCGATACGACTTCCGAATATCCGACAGTTGCCGTGCTGTTCCAGCTGTGGCGGCTCCTGATCGCGAAGAGTGTGGAGATTGAGGAGTGTGCAACCGAAGCACGCGGCCTTCTTCGCCGAATCAGTGTCGAACGCCTTCTTGATCCCTCGACATGGAAATACCTTGCCTTCTTTGCGGCGGTGAAGCCAGATGCCCACATTCTCCCCGTCCGCTCCATATACCGAGAGACGGGGAATACGAACATTGGAGTCAATCCCCTAACGTCAAACCAACCAATTTGGTACTCAGGACCAGACTTGGCAGCTGCTACCCTCCTCACTGGTCGCCCACCAAAGATCCTTGAAGCCTTTCGCCTGGTACCTAATGGAGTACAGCCGAGCATCGCTGGGACCACCATAGGCAAGCGGAGAATCGACCCCACAAAGGATGACTTCTTTCGAGCCGTTATCGAGGAACGCAAGACACTGCCCAAGTCGCATCCTCACTATCTGCTATTGAAGATCATTGCCAATTCGCTCTATGGGATCTTCGCCGAGCTCAACAAAGACGAATATGGCAAGAACAATCTAAAACAGGTGAAGGTGTATTCGGGTGACTTTGAAACACAGGAAATAAGAGACAAGGTGGAGCGCCCTGGCCGATGGCAATTCGCACCTGCCGCCGCACTCATCACAGCGGGAGGGCGGCTCATGCTGGCGATCTTGGAAAAGATGGCCGAGCAATATCAAGGCACATACCTTCTGACCGACACAGACTCGATGCTGTTTGTCGCTTCGAAGACTGGTGGATTAGTGCCGTGTCCTGGCGGTTCAAACCGGACTGAAGATGCCACTCCGGCTGTCAAGGCCATGACTTGGGACCAGGTTAGTGTGATTTGTCAAAGGCTGAATACGCTCAATCCGTACGACCAGACCGTCGTAGGACAGATCCTCAAGATTGAAGACTGCAATAGGAACGGGAGTGGTGCTCAACACCAGCTGTACGGTTTAGCCATTTCTGCAAAACGTTACGCAGTCTATAAGCGACACAAGTCTACGATCGAAATCATCAAACCCAGTGAACATGGACTCGGGATGGTGTACGTTCCTGACAAGCGACCTCGGTACAAGCCTTCTGACTGCCTCGATCAGGACAATGAATATCCACGGTGGATCGTGGAGGCATGGGAACGCCTGCTGGACGACCATTTCCGAAACATTAGAAACCCGGAAGACAACCTCGTTGGACGTGAGTTGTGGTTCGGAAATCTGCCAGCAATAATGCGCATCCGTGTCACAACTCCAAATGTCATGCAGGCACTTCGTAGACGTGATCCTGGATCGGCAAAACCCTACAACTTCGCGCTTTCGCCTATATTGGCGCAGGCTCCTCCTCAATGCACGCTTATCGCTCCGTTCAGCAAGAATTCCTGGGATTGGCTGAGGCAGGAGTACACGGAAATCCACACCGGGGAATCCGTCACTCTCGGCTCTGAATATCGCGGAACAAAACTTCAGCCACAGACGCTGACATCTATTCTTTGGCGGCATTATCTCCACGGTGAGGATAAGTCCCTTGCCCCGGATGGCAGCGCCTCTGATGCATGGACTCGTGGATTACTCAGTCGCCGACCTGTTATCGCAGAGCCCAAGTTCCAATACATCGGGAAGGAAGTGGAGCGGCGAGCACAGGAAGGGGAGGATCCTTCACTGCTTGAAAATGCAGGACCGATGCTCTACGGGAGGAGACCAGCGAGGCGCACCCGACCGGCTGACAGAAGTATGATCGAGAGAGCCAAGGTGTTCGGCTTGCGGCAACTCATGCGTGCATCCGGAAAGTCTCAGCATTCCGTAGAAGGATTCCTGGCTGGTGAAAATGTACATCCAGGTACCCGCAGAGCATTGGAACAAGCCATACAAAATCTGGAGGCTTCCTTCGAACGCAAGAACTGAAGGGTGCTCGGAAAGTGACCCACGGTCAATGAGTGTAATGGCGATGTTTCAACAACAATCAGACCAATCGCGCTGTCACGGCATTTAACTCCTGACTTGGCACGGCAGGAATCACTTTCCAGTTGCTCGGCAAAACCGTTTGTCAGGTGTGATTCTGCGATGATGGCGCTAGGGCTTGACGCTGAGGCGCAAGCGATTGCTCGTCAACAATCCGGTTCCCTCGTCAATATCAGCAGAACGGCAACTTTCTCTCCGCCGTATTTCGCGATCCAATCCGCCGATAGAGCGCCCTCGTAATGTACGACAATGTCGTAGTGCCCCCGCTCTGGTACAAGTTGGCGGATGTTGAACTTCTCGATCACTTGAGAATCCAGCTTTCCAGCTTGCCTGTCGAGCGAAGCAGTTGAATTTCGGCCCGTTCAACCTCCAAGTCTGCGTTTATGCGTTCCAGTGTCCGGGCGGCAGCACCGATGGCAGCATCCTGCAGCTCCCGTTGGGTAGCTGTCTCTGATTCCATGCGAGCGTGAGCTGCATCTAGCTCACTCTGTGCCAACTTGTAGCGGAGGTCGGCTACATCCCGAGCGGCGAACAACTGCTCTACGCTGTGCTGTAGTTTCAGCGCATCCAATGCCGTCTTGTTCTTCGCTTGTTCAACCTCTTTGCGAGCACGTAGGGCCTCAGCATCTGCCACTGCGGCGCGGGCGCGTTGTGACGCGTCCAGGAACGGAAACCGCAAAACCAGCCCAAACGTGACATTGTGGGGCTGGAAAGAGCCGCGCACGAAGAACTGTTCGAAGTTAGTGAGGGAGGTATTTATCAAACCGTATTGAGCAGCGAAGTCGGCAGAAGGGTACAATGCGCGGTGCTCCCCTTTGGCACGCAGTTGCTTTGCCAACGCGGACTGTTCGGCTGATTCGATGGCGGCATTGGATTGAACCGCCTCGGAAACTACATCCACTTGGGGCGTGTCTTCCCTCAAGGCAGGAATAGTGTCTCGCACAGTTCTGATCGAATTGGCAGGCAGACCCGTCAGCTGCGAGAGACGTGTACGTAGGATGTCAACAGCACCTTCTGCTTCCGCAGTGTGCATGCGCACTTGGGCCTCAACCAGTTCAGCCTTGGTATATTCGACGCCTCTGTCAATACCTTCCTTCACACGCGCAGCAACAGTGTTCCGGATGTTTTCTGCAACTTTCAGTTCCGAGTGCAGAATGGGAATTCTCGATTCCCAGCTATTTAACTCGATGTAGGTTAGGGCGGTGTCCATAATGACTTGTGCCCGCTGGTCGCTGCTTTGCGATTTGCTTGCACCCCACTCGGTCTTTGCGGCTTTGATGAACTCCCGTTGTGCGAGGTTCATGATTGGTGTTTGAGTTGTTACATTGAAAAGCGTGGGTGCAGACCCTTCAAGACTGAGTGGAAATCCGTAGGCGTAGCCGATATTAGAGCCGACAGCAACCTTTGGAACGTAGGAATCGCGTGCCTCTAGGTACGTCTGATAAGCACGCACCTCGTCGACATGGCTCAGAGCCATTTCGCTGCTTTGGGCCAATGCAAGTTCTACGGCTCTCCGAAATGGAAGAGTCTCTTGTCCTGACGCTACGCTTGTTGCCGCAAGTAGTCCGATAAACGCAACACAGATGATCTGCGAAACACGACCGAGTTTCATATCTTTTCTACCTCAGCACTTTCAGCTTTGGACCGAGTATAACAACTGGGCCCCCGCACCCCTGGGGTGGGTGTCAGGATTTAAGTACCTACCCCCCTTGTCATCTCACGAGAGCGAGAAGGGGTGTGTCCATGACGATGTACGGGCGGGAGATGCGGGGAACGGATTGTTGACGAAATCAGGCGATTACACCAACTACGCCCCTCGGACTGGCCTGCGCCAGGGTTCTGAGTGTAATCGGGATGTTTCAACAACTGAACAAATTCGTAAGCCGTAATCAGAGGCGGCCGTCCCACTGGCTAGCCGACAAGGCTACTTTTGGATGAATATATTTTCCCGAATCCACTTGGCATCCGGTTCGCACTCCTCTCGGAGCGACGAAGCCATCGTCGTGATCAGACCGTAGATAACCAAGCCCCGGCGCGCCATCAGGTATCGCTGCAAGACCTCGTTTCCATTAGACATCACGACAAATTCCGCTTCCTCCCCACTCAGGTTGCCAAGCCTTTCATGGCGATCCGCTATTTTTCGGAAGTTGGTGTTTTTCTGCAACAATTCCCGTGACAATGTGTCCCTTACCGCAGTGAGACTGTGGAAAGGACTTTCTCCCTGTATGATCAACATTACCTGACAGCCTTGCCCCTTCCTGGCAGTCGCCAGCAAGTACCCCTTGTCCGATGAATAGATTTCCCAGTTCGTGGGAGCGAGCATCCGTACACCATAAGTTGGATTCTCATATCGCTTCGGGTTCGCTCCCTGGTCGATGACGGCGCGCGACTGGTCGATCCGATCAAGTGGCGGGACTGCGAGACCGATGCCAATCACCCCGGCAAGCGCTAACACTAGAACCACGGCGAACGCGACCGGCACTGCCGCCGGCAAACGCGTATCTCGAATCGATGGTTCAAGCGAAACTGACGACAGCGTCTGTCCACTCGCCTCCGACAATTGTTTCCGTGCGATGCGGTACGCATCCAGAGCCATCGCACAGGGGATCAGCAGCAGGAATAGCGACCACGAGGAACTTCCCATGGCCTGGGACACTCCCCTCATCACCAGGCCAAGCACAATAAAAGCAATCCACCCCTTGTTCCGCTCGCCCAAATACCAGTAGCCAAATCCGTTGGTGAGGAGATTCAGGGTCGTGGCGACACGCGGGTTGTTCGCGTCCACCAAGGCGTCTGTCCCGGCATTGATCTCGCGAGCCACGTAGTAGGCGTCAAGAAACGAGAAGACGTAGAGAACAAGGATCGCGAGCATTGCGACGCCGAGAATATCCTGGCTCATCGAATCGGGTACACTGAAGCCGACCACCGTCAGGACCACGGAGAGCGCGAAGAACGCTAATGTCACCCCTCCCCGAGCGACCTTGCCGCAGTACATTTGGCCTGCTCCGGGCACGAGTAAGGAAAGAAGAAACGCAAGTCCGGCGCTTTTGTGGTTGGGTGGTACTTCCGCCGCTGAAGTCAAAGATGGTTTATCGAGTCCAAGAGACACAATTGATCCCAGCCGCAGAAACCCAAGTTGCTTGTCGTCCACGGCAACCACTGCAACGGAAACGCTCATATCGTAAGCGAAACATGGCGGAAGTCCAAGCACAGTTGGATTGCGAATCGTCGCTGACGTAATCAGATGGGATGAGAAGGCCGGTCTCCCGGCGGGATGCGATACGCTCCCAAGTTATCGACGCGCTTGAAGCGCAAGAGATAAAGGAGACCGGCAA
>JBASRS010000030.1:0-29040 GCA_049273945.1 Terriglobales bacterium
CGCACGCGCTCCACGAGTCTTCGGGCTTCGAGCTTCTCCAGGACGCGCGTCATCGCGCTGGGCGTGATGCCGGAACTGGCGGCCAGGTCGGAAATGCGGGCGCCCTCCTGCGCCACCAGCGTCCGGAGAATGGCGCATTGGCGCTGGCTCAGGCCGCCGCAGCAGACTTCGTCGGGACCGACCTGACCCAGGATGCGGGCCAGGCGTTCCAGTTCGTCCCACCACTGCTGAGTTTCCGCTTTGGTTGCAGCCTGCGCTGACATGAGGAGAGAATAGAGGAATATAGTTGCATGTGTCAAGCAAATAAATAACGCTGCGAGCCCCAAGCTACGAGCCAGAACTAGAAAGAAGAAGCGCGGACCACAGGGTTAAGAGCTGCGGGAAAAATCATCCAGCGGCGAACCTCAGCGGCTGAAGCCGGTGTTGATTCTGCGGCATTGGCGGCACGACTGGAAGTCGTGCCCTTCCCAAAATCTGGTCGGGACGGAGTTTTTCCCAGCCTGCTAAATCCCAAATGCGGGCGCCACTACTCCACGGTGACCGACTTGGCCAGGTTTCTGGGTTGGTCGACGTCGCAGCCGCGACGAACGGCGATGTGATAGGCCAACAACTGCAGCGGGACGACTTCCAGGATCGCCGACAGTTCTTCCGGTGCGGGCGGGATGTAGAGAACGTGATCGGCGTTAGCGCGGATCTCTTCGTCTCCTTCGGTGGCGAGCGCGATCACAATGCCGGAGCGCGCCTTTACTTCCTGCAGGTTGGAGATGGTTTTTTCGTAGCGGACCATCGAAGCCGGGCTGTTCACATCCCGCGTTGCGATGATCACTACCGGCAGGTTCTCGTCGATCAGGGCGTTGGGGCCGTGCTTCATCTCACCAGCGGGATAGCCTTCGGCGTGGATGTAGGAAATTTCCTTCAGCTTGAGGGCGCCTTCGAGGGCGATGGGGTAGTGGATGCCGCGTCCGAGGAAGAGAAAATCCTGGGAGCGGACATAGATCTTGGCTAGTTCGTTGCAGGCTTCGTCGTGGGTCAGGATCTGTTCCAGCTTGCCGGGGATGTGGGTAAGTTGCTGGACCAGAGCCCTGGCCTGATCCGGCGTCATCGCGCCGCGCACCTGTGCCAGATAGAGCGCGAACAGATAGAGGGCGGTGAGTTGTCCACTAAAGGCTTTGGTGGAAGCGACTCCGATTTCCGGGCCGGCATGGGTGTAGATGGTGCCGGCGGCTTCGCGCGTGATCATGGAGCCGACGACGTTGCAGATGGCAAGCGTTTTCGAGCCTTTGGCTTTGGCTTCGCGCTGGGCGGCGATGGTGTCGGCGGTTTCGCCGGACTGCGAGATCAGCATCGTGATCGTGTCCGGCGCCATGATGGGATCGCGGTAGCGCCATTCGCTGGCGTAATCCACTTCGACCGGAACGCGGGCCAGCGTTTCGATCATGAACTTGCCAGCGAGCGCGGCGTGCCAACTGGTGCCGCAGGCAGCGATGTTGATTTTCTTCAGCGTCTTGAACTCGGCTTCGGTGACCTGCATTTCATCGAGGAAAACCTGCCCGCTGTCCTGCGAGACTCGGCCCAGAGTGGTGTCGCGGATAGTGCGCGGCTGCTCATAGATTTCCTTGAGCATGAAGTGCTTGAAGCCGCCCTTTTCCGCCATGATGGGATCCCAAGTGACGTGTTGCACTTGGCGCTCGACGGGCTTGCCATCGAAATCGGTGAGCTTTACGCCTTGCTGGGTGATTACGGCCAGGTCGCCGTCGGCCAGGAAAAACAGGTCGCGGGTGTGGTAGAGGATCGCAGGCACGTCGGAGGCCACGAAGTATTCGTCTTTGCCGAGGCCAATCACGGCGGGCGGGCCATTGCGAGCGGCCACGATCTTGTTGGGTTCGTCAATGGCAATCACGACCAACGCGAAAACCCCGGTCAGTTCCTTCACCGTCTTGCGAACGGCGTCTTCGAGCGCAGGCCGATGACCGTTGCCGGTTTTCAGATAGTACTTCTCGATCAGGTGGGCGATGATTTCGGTGTCGGTCTCGGTGGTGAACTTATGGCCTTCTTCGATCAGCTTCTTCTTGAGCGAAAGATAGTTCTCGACAATGCCGTTGTGCACGACCACGATGCGGCCGCTGCAGTCACGATGGGGATGGGCGTTCTCTTCGGTGGGGCGGCCGTGGGTGGCCCAGCGGGTGTGTCCGATGCCGTAGGTGCCGTCGAGGGGCTTATTGCGGATTGCCTCTTCGAGGTTCCGCAGCTTGCCTTCGGCGCGCCGGATCTGCAAACCTTCGCCGTTGCCGGCGACCGCGATCCCGGCCGAGTCGTAGCCGCGGTACTCGAGCCGTCTCAGGCCCTCGATGATGACGGGGACGACCTGTTTTTTCCCCACGTATCCGACAATGCCGCACATGGCTTAGGAACTCCTTCAATTGCTCGGTGGGGGGAACCGGTGATCGTTCCGGGTCGAGTTGAAGCTCTTCAGGCTCACGATGAACCGAGCCGCAGTAACTACTCTTCGAGGGAGAAACGAAATTCTTCAATCACAGGGTTGGTGAGAACTTCGCGCGCCATCCGTTCCACCTCAGCCTGCGCCTGGTCTTTGGAAAGTCCGCCGTTGAGCGATATTTCAAAGTATTTGCCCTGGCGCACGTCCTGTAAACCCCTGTATCCCATCTTATTGAGAGCGCCCTGGATGGTCTTACCCTGGGGGTCGAGTACGCTCTTCTTTAGCGAAACATATACGTAGGCCTTCATGAACAGGCTCATTATACGTCAGCAGACCATGATCTCGACCCTGGTTTTCGTTATCGCGGGTATCGGGCGGGTGTATGGGATGGAGCAGACCAAATCTCGTAACCTATTCAAGGGATGACAGTTGGCGGTCCAGTTCGGCAATCGCTCCGGACAGCATCTGACGGTGTCGGGGATTCTCCGCAGTCTGGAGCTGGCGGGCCAGGTGGCTGCGGGACAGAAGCAGTCCCTGGCGTTTGCGATTGCGGTCACGTTGCTCGGGGGAGAGGGGTGGAGGGGCAGGCTTGCCTCGTTCGGGCATGTCAGCCTGCTGTTGCTCCACCGACTTACTCTCCCAGCCTCGTGCCATTACGGGAATCTTAGCTGAAAAGATCAAAAAAGAACTTGATTCTGGTTTGGGGATGAGTAAACATACCGTTCGTTCCGGATACGCACGAATCCGCGAATTTCAGTGTCGCAGACCTGAGGGGGTCTCCCATCCGGGAGAAATAGACTGGTTCCCACGAATGGAACCGGCGACTGCGACGCTTCATCGTTAGGCGAAGTCACCGTCGCGCCGCCTTGCAAGGCGGTGGCGACTACCCCCAGTTTCCGACGCTTAACATATCGCTGGCCGAGGCACGCCTTCGGCAGAAGCGAACGAGGGTGTATGCATGGCGGAGGACCAATCCGGACTTTTGGGAGAAGCGCGCCGGGACAAGTACCGGTGTGATCATCGGCCGGAGGTACAGGGGTACAAGGACTGCCGGTATCGGCAGCTGCTGGGGAGTGCCGACCTGTTCGTCGGGACCCGGAGGCGACCGGACCTATTCCGGGAGCTTGCCCCGCGCATATTCGATCTCACGGGTTGCGATTTCCTGAATTTCTCGCTGCACGATCCCTCTCAGAACTGCATGATCACGCACTACTGGAAAAAGAACCAGGAAAGCGGAGAGTTTGATGCCTTCGCGGTGGACCAGTGTGTGAGCGGATGGGTTTGGATGCATCAAGAGGCGTTTGTTATTCCCGATGTCGAGAGGGAGACCCGCCTCCCGGAGTGTATGCAGGTGCTGCGCAGACATGGCGTGCGATGGTACAGCATGTTGCCCATGAGTACGTCCTCTCACCGCTTCGGGGCGCTGGGCCTAGGCAAGAGCGTCCCCGAGGTGGGGGGAGTGGAAGAGGTGGAATTCTTCCAGCGGGTCGCTTTCATGGTGGCGCTCACCCTGGAGAATCAGGAAGCGCACCACGCCGGGGAAGAGCAGCGGGACCGTTTGCAGGACCTGGTCACGATCAGCCGGGATCTCAGTTCCAGTCTGGACGTGGAAGCCCTGGCGAAGAGCGCCATCAGCAATCTCCGCCGGATCTTGGGTCACGATCACACAGTGCTGAAGTTGCTGGAGCCGGATGGCAAGACCTTGACCAGATATGAGGTGGAGTCGCCTCCCTGGGAAGCCTATCAAGCCCAAGGCGATCACGTACCGCTGGAGCAGGCCATATCGGCGCGCGCGATTGAGACGCGCAGCGTTACCTTTTGGAGCGCAGAGCAGTTGAGCAATCTCGGGACTCCGCTGGCACATGCTTTACGGGCTGGTGGAATTCAATGCTTCTGCAATGTGCCGCTCATCGCGGGTGGCCAGGTGTGGGGATCGCTCAATCTGGGCAGCGTGCGGAAGGATGCTTTCAGCCAGCCGGATGTCGAGTACCTGCAGCAAGTGGCGAACCAGATCGCAGCCGCCTTCCGCAATGCCAGCGCCTACCGCGAGATTGCGCAGCTCAAGGACCGCCTGGCCGGCGAGAAGCGCTATCTGGAGAGCGAAATCCGCAGCGAAATGCGCTGGGACGAAATGGTCGGCAGCAGTCCGGCTTTGAAACGCGTGCTGGACTATGCCTCCATTGTCGCCGACACCGATTCTACGGTCCTGATCACCGGCGAAACCGGGACCGGAAAAGAACGCGTAGCGCGCGCCATTCACGGGATGAGCCGGCGCAAGGATCGCAGTTTCATCAAGCTGAACTGCGCCGCCATCCCCACCGGACTGCTGGAAAGCGAGTTATTCGGCCATGAGAAGGGAGCCTTCACGGGAGCGGTGAGCCAAAAGATGGGGCGGTTAGAGTTGGCCGATAAGGGCACTTTGTTTTTGGACGAGATCGGCGAGATTCCTCTCGAGCTGCAGCCAAAGCTGCTGCGAGTGCTGCAGGATCAGGAGTTCGAGCGCCTGGGAGGCACACGCACCATTCGCGTGGATGCGCGGCTGATTGCCGCCACCAACCGCGACCTGATCCGCGCCGTCGAGGAAAAGCAGTTCCGCAGCGATCTTTTCTATCGTCTGCACGTTTTTCCGCTGCACTTGCCCGCGCTGCGAGAACGCCGCGAGGACATTCCGCTGCTGGTGCGCCATTTTGTGGAAAAGTCTTCGGCCCGGCTGAATCGGCGCATTGAATTCATTCCCGATGAGGTGATCGAAGCCATGCTCAAGTGGAGTTGGCCGGGCAACATCCGGGAACTGGAGAATTTCATAGAGCGCTCGGTGATCCTGTCGGAAGGCAACGTGCTGCGCCCGCCGCTGGCCGAGTTACGTCAGGAGATCTCGCGGCAGCGAATAGGTCCGGAGGGCACGCTGCGCGACATGGAACGAGAACATATCATCGAAATCCTGCGCCAGACCCGCGGCGTTCTCTCCGGTCCGGGCGGAGCCGCGTCGCGCCTGGGGCTGAAACGTACGACTCTGCAATACAAGATGCAGAAGCTGGACATCTCGCGCTTGGAGTCTCTGGACTGAGAAGTCTGCCCAACCTGCGTCAACCCTTGCCAGTCCTCCGGCGGCCGTGCCGCTACTGCCCCCGGCAAGTCAGCTAAGAATCTTATCTTGCTTGCATTTAACCAAGCTCATCGTTTGGCAGCCGGTGTGCACGGCTGGTTCTGCTCGGCACATCCAACTCCCCCAGCGTACGACCTTACCAGCCAAGATCGTGGCGAGCAGGAGCGCTTATGGGCGTGCCTCGCCGCTACCTGTTTTCGGACGGCTGCCTTGACTGTACGTTGAGGCGTAACGGCGATTTCTGCAACTTGCCCCATCCCCTGTTGGTTGAATTCAACGAGATGGGGCATCTCACACTGTATCCACCCGACGTCGTGCTGCTCACAGAGGGAGAAGCGCCGCGCGGCGTGTACATCGTTTGTTCCGGGCGCGCCAAGCTTTCGGTGGTGGCCAAGGATGGCAAGACGGTGATCCTAAAAGTGGCGGGTGAACGCCAGGTGCTGGGATTGAGCGCGGTTGTCTCCGGGCGGCCCTCGCCATTCGAGGCGACGACCCTTGAGCCCTGTCAGATTAAGTTCGTCGATCGGGAAAGCTTCCTGAACCTGCTCGAGCACAACAGCCACGCAGCCCTGGCCTGCGCCAAGCTTCTAAGTCGCGAGATACACACGACGTTCCGGGACGTGCATGATCTGCTGCTGGCGCGCAGTTCCACCGAGAAGCTGGCGCGGTTGCTGCTTTCCTGGGTGGCCAAAGAGCCCCGCAACCTGGAAATCCGCGTAGCCACAGACTTCACCCACGAAGAGATTGCGCAGATGATTGGATCCTCGCGAGAAACGGTGACCCGCTTACTTAGCGAAATGAAACGCAGAGAGCTGATTCGACTGGAAGGTTCAACTCTGGTTATCCCGAATCGCATTGCCTTACAGGCAATTGCCTCGTAGGGTTTTCCTCCCCTGGGCGGACGCTCAGCACGTTCGAGCCCGCCCATTTTTCTTTCCCTACAGGTTGAAGAGTTCGCGCAAACGGCGGGTCTGGGCGCGGCTGACGGGAATTTCCGTCTGCTTCTTGTCGTCCATGCGGAGCTGGTAGGAGCTCTTGAACCAAGGCACGACTTCGCGGATGTGGTTGATGTTCACCAGGAATGAGCGGTGCGCCCGCCAGAAGAGGGTGGGATTGAGATTTTCGTTGAGTTCTTCCAGGGTGCGGCAGTTGGACTGGCCTTCCATGCCAGCGTGGCCGCTGGTCACCACGGAGATCACCCCATCTTCAATGGTGGCGTAGCAGATATCCTTCGGGTCGGCCAGGAACAACCGTCCCGTCGCCTTGATGAGAATCTTGGCCGTCTGCGGCTTCTGCGATTCCAGCATGCGGACCAGCGTCTCGAATTTCTCTTCCGATCCGGCACCGCCGCCTTCGATCTTGGCACGCGCTTTCTCGATTGACTGCGTTACCCGCTTCTTGTCGAAGGGCTTCAGGATGTAATCAACCGCATTGACTTCGAAGGCCTTGACCGCATACTGATCGAACGCCGTGGCGAACACGATTTTGGGGAGGGGTACCTTGCGATCGAGCAGCTTCTTGATCACGCCAAAACCGTCGAGACCCGGCATCTGAACGTCGAGAAAAACCAGGTCAGGACTATGCTCGCGAATCAGATTGACCGCCTCCAGGCCGTTTTTCCCCTGCGCGACCACGTTGACATCGGCGACGTTTTTCACCAGGTAGGCGAGCTCGTCGCGGGCGAGTTGTTCGTCGTCGACGATGACGGCAGAGAGGGGCATAGGGTTCAGCGCCGAGCAGCCTCAGAACAGCGCGAGAAAAGCGAGATCACTGTGTTCCTCAGTTGTGAGTATAGTCACCGTGGGAAAGCGGGGTCAACGCGTCCGGGGGATAGTACTCTTGGGGAAAAATTCGGCTACACCCCCGCATCGGGTGGGGATGGGCCTGGGGCGCGCTAGTGGGGCGCGCGGGCGCGGGGGGCAAGGTTGATAAAATGATATGAGCCTGCGAAACAACATGGACTTGCTCACCAATGTCGTGGAGTCCTATTTTTCATTGCCGTTCTGCGGCTATTGTGACCACCTCATGAACAAGGACAATTGAAAGACGCGGGGCGGTAGAGCAGAAATGAGGAAGATGCGATGGTTGAGCTGATCAAAGAGTCGGCGGAGGATCGTGAGTCGCGGTTACTGCTGATCCGGCTTCTGCAAGTCAGCGAACAAACACTGGATCGGTACCTTCACGAGCTTGCCCAATTGCAAGCTGACCTTCAGGTGCAGTTTCATGAATTGACGCGAATCTGGAGGACTGCACGTGCGAACCTGAGGGGTGTCATCGATAGCATCAGAATAGGTCTGAGTCTTATTCGCCGACAGGCGCTCATTCAAGTGGGAATGTTCGGTGACACTCTGGCTGCGAAGTTTTCTTTGCTCGCGCTTGATATTCAGGAAGGTGCGGTCAAGCGAGTCTTGAAGCGCTTGAATAGCATGTTCGGTAGCCTAGCAAAGGTTTTCCCAGCATTGCACGCAGTAAAAGAACTGAAGGATCACGCCGAGGCCACGATGGACGGCATGAAACAACCTCTGGAATTCATTTCTCTCAAAGACTTGTTGGAACAGCAGTAAACCGGAGAGTGTCGGGGTCGGGGCGCACGGCCAAGCGCGTCGCTAGGCTAGCGGGCTAGGCATTGGCGGTCGCGAGTGGGCGAGGGGGGAGGTGGGAGTGGTGGAGGGGTAAATTTGCGGGGCGCGCCGGGTGGGCTGAACGTCCCCTAGTCGTAAACGGCGTGGGTTCGGACCCCGAGAAACCGGCAGATAGCTCGCCACCAAGGACGGACTGAGTAAACTGTTTGCAAGGCCAAGCAAGTGGTTCCATAAAGAAGTGCTGCCCGATGGTGAAACAGTCCCCTGAATCCCCAGACTTCAATGACCGCCCTAAAGGAAGTGTATATGCTCCAAGCATAAAGGGATGGGTACAGGAAATGCCACACATAGAACCGTCGGCGCGGTTCTTCGCTAGGTGGCTTTTCGGGATGCAGTCGCAAGTAAGTCAAGTAGTCGAACAGATTCTTGTGGGTGTCCAACTGATAAAAAGTCACGGCGCAGGTGAGCCAGCCCACCCCAATATGGCCGGCCTGCTCGCGCAGCCGCCCCCAAGCTGGACCTGCAGCGTTCACGGCACCAATAAGAGCCAGGGACAAGGCTGTCGTAACTCCCGGCGTCACAACCCATAGCCCGCCGGTCTTCAGTGTGATTCCAAATATTTGAATGGAGAGAGCCTCTTTGGCGGCTACAAAATACCAGCCCCAGACAACAGACAGGTAGGCCAGCAGCGTCGAAAGGTAGAAATGCTGGGCTTTGCTGATGGACTGTAGATTTTGGTGCGCGAGGTCAAATGAGCGCCAACTTTCGGCGCGCTCTTCGTCTGCCATACAACCTCCCCAAGGCCGGGTGGCCCGGGTCTCGGCGGGAAGTATAACGCACTCAGTTCTTAGGGTTGGCAGAGAAGAAAACGGGGTGCCCACGTCTCGCGGTTTTCGAGACGTGGGGAGAAGGGCAGTTGGCGCCAGAGTGGGTTTGGTTTACGGTCAAAAGGAACAGCGGGACAAGATGATGCGACGACGAGCAAAGTCAAAAGCAACAGCGGCGGACAAGAGTGTCCGCCCCACACGACAGAGCCGCGGCAAGATGTCGCTGGCGTGGGGCGCTAGGGCAATTGGCACTCAGCCGAGGTACACCCCGCCGGGGGCCTCATCCTTATGGTGTCAGATGCGTTCTTGAAATGGATCGCCATCATCACCACGGGATAAACCCACCACAACTTCCGGATGACCTTGTCCCCCGGAAGCCACGAATGCGGCTTCTTGAGCTCATAGGCCACGATCAGCTCGCTGGCGAAGATCAGCCCATTCTTGGCGGCGAGGTTCCGGTGGTTGGGCGCGCTGGTTACCCAGGGAGCGCCCGCCGCGAACATGTGCTCCAGCGCTAAGGTGTTCGTGCTGATCCGCAGGGACTCGGCCGCACCCAGCGCTCCTAAGACGACGATGAATTTCTTGTCGATCACCCTTTGTGGTTCTGGCGCGTCCGGCAGAGATACTGGCTGGATGGAACTGGCGGCGGGTTCTACGGAGGACTCTGCCTCGACCTGCATTGGAATCTGGGCCATTAAGTGGGCGGTAATGAGAAGCGTGAAAAGTGTGAACTGAACTGCTCGCACGTGAATTTTTCTCCCTCAAGTTGTCGCCGCCCGCCCTGTCTTCCCGAAGAAGAAACATTGCGTGCAATCCCGTTGTGCCTGGGCTTGGTGACGCCCGACCAAGGAGCAAGACTTCATCCAACTGAGGAGGTGGAGTTTTCAAGGAGATAACTACAAGATTCCCGGAATGGGTCTGGTTCTGCGGGGCGGATGTGCAAAGGCTTTCGCGACGGTGGACTATTCTTTCCAATCAGAGTGCGGGCCCGCGCGCTGCCGCGAGGTCTTCCGCTGGGCCAAGTCGCGGAATCGCTGGCGCCGGCGCGCGGCCTGCGTGGCATTGATTCTGCGGCCGGAGCAGAAGAAGTTCTTTCCTGAAATTGTGCGTCTCTCCAACCAGCTTCTGCAGGATGAGGACGACATGCTGCAGAAGGGTCTGAGTTGGCTGCTGCGGGAGATGGCAAAAGCCGATGCGCAGCGAACCGTGCCGTATCTGATGAAGATCCGACAAACCGCTCCGCGGCCGGTGTTAAGAACAGCCTGCGAGACGCTGACTCCCGCCGAGCGGCAACGCGTGCTGACGTAACAGCTCCTCCGTGACCTCTGTGTCCCCTGTCGTGAAGAATCAAGAGCGCGAAGCGCAGGGGTCACAGGGGCTCACAGAGGAACAGATCGCTAACCGTTCCGCAGCCGTCCTTTGATGGCGCGGAATGCTCAATCCACATACATATCGTCGGCGTAGCACCAGCGCCAGTCCTCGCCAGGCTCGAAGGACTGGACGATCGGATGTTTGGCGTGGTGGAAGTGCGCGCGCGCGTGCTTGTTCCTCGACGAGTCGCAGCAGCCGACGTGTCCGCACGAAAGGCAGAGTCGCAGATGAACCCAGCGGTCGCCCATCTCCAAGCATTCTTTGCAGCCCTTTCCGCTGGGTGTGACTTTGTGAATCTCGCCGAGGTGGGTGCAGGTTGCGGTAGCCATCGTTCTCGCTCCTCCCAGTTGCCGAGGCGTGGGTATTGCATTGGACGCGCCCGGACTGTTTAGGACGCTGAAATAGCGCGCACGGATTCAAAAACCAGCGCCAAACGCCCGCAATGATCTTATCGCACCGACTCCACGTGGAGGCTTTCGGAGCGTCACGATTCAAGCTCGATTGCTGTCGATCTCGGGAAGACGCCTGCTGCCGAATTCGCTCACTGTGGGCGCGGAGAAGCCAGCTTCCCGCAGCATGTGGACGAGCGACCTGGCATCGAACATCTGCTGGTGGTGGGCTCCCGGGTGCAGGAAATCGCGGACACTGCCCGTCAGAAGCAGCCGTCCGATAAAACGGTGAGAGGCTTTCGGATCCGCGGTGTCGGCAAGGTACTCGCGAACCGCAATGCCCAGGTCGGGCACGACGATGCGAAGGATGCCGCCCGGCCTGAGAACGCGAAAACACTCCTTGGCGACGGCCAGCGACTCGTCGTAGGGGAAGTGTTCGAAGTGTGCGAGGAATAGATGTATGCAACCGACAAGTCCGGAAACGGGATGCGCTTGCGCACATCGATCCGGCGCACGTCGTGGGGCCAGTCCGGTGTGCGGAAAATCCGGCGTCCGAATGGCACGCGAGAGAGCAGGATGGTGGGCGAGTTGTCGATGTTCACCCAGCCCTGGATTCCCGAGGTTCCACAACCGATATTCAACTTCAGTTCGGCCGCAGCGGCCATGTGCGAATCAGTGTCCTTCTTCCTCGAGATACTTCTCCGCTTCCCACGCGGCCATGCAGCCCGTACCGGCAGCGGTGACGGCCTGGCGATAGCGGCGGTCCTGCACGTCGCCGCAGGCATACACTCCCGGCACTTTTGTAAACACGTTCTTGTGAGTGACAAGGTATCCGTCGGCGTCGGTTTCCAGTTGGCCTGCAAACATCTTGGCATTCGGGATGTGGCCAATGCCGAGAAACATCGCGCTGGTGGGGAAATCCCGGCTCTCGCCGCTCTTCAGATTCCGTAAACGCAGCGAAGTAACTTCCTGCTTGCGGACGTCGAGGACGTCATCCACCACGGTGTCGGTCATGAAGGCAATCTTGGGGTTGTTGCGGGCCCGGTCGAGCATGATCTTGGAGGCGCGGAACTGGTCGCGGCGATGAATGAGCGTGACCTTGGTGGCGAAGCGGGTCAGGAACGTGGCTTCCTCCATGGCCGAGTCGCCACCGCCGATCACGGTGATTTCTTTGCCGGTAAAAAAAAAGCCGTCGCAGGTGGCGCAGGAAGAAACTCCGCGCCCGATCAACGCCTGCTCGTTCGGCAACCCGAGCCAGCGCGCCGATGCGCCACTGGCGATGATGAGCGTGCGAGTGTGAATGGTCTCTTTACCGAAGCTCAGCTCGAACGGGCGCTTGCTTAGATCGGCCTTGACTACGTGTCCCATGCGGTATTCGGCGCCGAAGCGGGACGCCTGCTTGCGCATGTTCTCGACCAGTTCGGGACCCTGAATGCCTTCCGGGAAGCCCGGGAAGTTCTCGACCAAAGTGGTGAGAGAGAGTTGTCCACCAGGTTCATGACCTTCGATTACCAGCGGCTTAAGGTTGGCGCGGGCGGTGTAGAGGGCAGCGGTATGACCGGCACATCCTGAGCCCATCACCACGACATTGCGAATATCCATAGGGATCAATTGATAGATTCAGCAAAAGCGATTCGGTTGCAGACGGCAGCACGAGCTACCGGTTCTTCTTGACGCCGGCGCCTGTCTTGGCCACGCCACCCGCACCCAGGCGGTCCAGTTCCTGCGGTACCAGGCGGCGCACGCCCAAACCATCGCGATAGCGGCTCATGATGGAGAAAGCCGTCCGAAAAATAGGTTCATAGGCGCTTTGATCGGGTAGAGGGCCTCCTTCAGAAGTTGAGCAGCGCGCCAGCACGACCGAGGATCTTCCGAAACGCTCCAGCTTGATGCGCGAAACCGGAGTGTTGGTGGACAGCATGGCAGCGGGCGAAGTAACCGCTGAAGCGCTGTCCTCGATCGAGATCTGCATCAGGTCCTTTGGTTCCCGCACTCGAAACACCAGAGTCTCGACCATGTCTTTCGAATCCAGGCTGAAAGAATACTGGGTGTTACTGAACGGGGCGGATTCGGGAAACTCTCGGCGTACGCGCACCCAATCGGCCGTGGAGGTGACGCCTGCGGGCAGCGGCTGCATGCCGGGAATGGCCGCGCTCTGATCGAGGGTTGATCGCCCGCGAGCCACTTCGTAGTCGGTGCCGAACGTCGGCTTGCCGGGCACTTTGGCCAAGGCTGCCGACAATTCTTTCTGCTCGTCGGGCGAAGGGGTGCAAACATTCAAGACGTTCACCTTCACCGGAGGCTGCTGGGCAAAAGCCAATGCGGCGGAGATCCAGGCCGCTACCAGAATTTTTCGAGGGAACACGGCGGAATTGTATCAGGCACTCAAATCAGAAGTAAGAAGTCAGATGGCAGAAGGGGAGAAGCAATTCTCAGTTCTCAGAGAACGGATTCAGACGGCAATCGGTGCGGCAGGGATCAGATGTTTTACTTCTGCAATCTGACCTCTGACTTCTTCAATTGCAACTACTCGGGCGTGTCGGTCTCAGTGGCCCCGTGCCGGCGCAACAGCTGCGGCAGATTTTGCGAGAACGCGGAGCGCGGCAACACCATGTCGCAGCCCACTTCGTGCGCTTTCTGCTTCAGGTCTCCCTGTACATGCGAGAGGAAACCGATGATGGACGTCCCCTTCTTCAGCTTGCTCTTCAGCTTAGGGATCAGGGTCAGCGGTTTGGCATTGGCGTTGTTCAAGTCGAAGATGATCAATGAAGGCTTCTCTTCGCCGTTGTTGCTGAGACGGTCGGTGAGGTCCTGTTCGTTTTTCACGAATTCGACTTTCACATTCATCTTGCGGCCGGTTTCCTGGATCTTGGCCAGGAAGAACAGATCCTCGACGAAGGCGAAGATGCGGGACGCGGCGTCTTCGTGCGGCACCGGCAGAGGCTCGGGCTCCAGCGGGGCATAGGACGGGCCGAAACCGGCGCGCCGTGCTCCTCCCTTGCCATTGTCGCCGCCCAGGTTGGCGCGGTAACTGTGATCCATGGGCGCGGTGTAGATGCCCTGGTGTTGCTGGCGGTCGCGGCCCATCGGGCCTCCGGCGCCTCGTCTGGGCGGACGCCGTCCCCGGCGCCGTTTATGTTTCCCTCCGCCTCCGGAGGGATGTCGCGGTCCTGCGTTCATATTTTTCTCTTGTTTATCCCGGCCTGGTTACCAGACCTGATGTTTCGTCTTTCCCGGCGATTACGGCACGCTGTTGGCGCAGGTGACTGCGCGTTGACTACCGGCAGAGCGCACGCAAAGCCGCTGGAATGCTCTCGAGAACGATGTTCAAACCGTCTTGGCGCCTTGGAGTTGAGTGCGCGAAGGGCCAGCCTGGAAGCGTGGCCGTTGGGAACATAATGATGTTACCCATGAAAGCATCGGCAACGCAAGGGGGTAGTGTCCATAGTTTTGCACAGCCGGAGATTACCAAAGTGGCCCAAAGGCTTCCGATTCTTAGAGTTTCGCCGCGGAACGTTGCGACTCCGGAAGGATGGCTTTGTCCTTGCGCCAAAACAAGAGCCAGTACACCGGACAACCGAGCGCGACAATGGCCAAGCCCTTGGCAGCATCCCAGGGCGTAGCGACGATCACGTTGACGACGAGCGCGAACGCAGAGGCCGCGAATACCGCCGGGGTCCAGGGGTATCCTGGGACGTGGAAGGGCCGGTCGGCATGGGGTTCACGCCGCCGCAGCGGGAAGACGCTCGCACCGCCGAGACCGTAGAAAATCCAGGCGACGAACATCGCGTAGCCAATGAGTTTCTGAAAGCTTCCCATCAACGACAGCACTGCGGACCAAGCACCCAAAGCGATGACCGCGGTGGCCGGCGTTCGGAAACGGGGATGTACGTCCGCTAATTTCCGGAAGAACAGCCCGTCGCACGCCATCGCGTAAAAGACGCGGGGCGCGGTCAGCACTACGCTATTCATTCCACTGAAAACTGAAATCAAGATAGTCAATGCCACCAGTTTGGCGGCCCAGGCGCCAATCGTCGCCTGCACCGACGCGGCCGCGATGACATCGGAGCGTGCGGCAGCCTGCGGGCCGAGCGCGACCAGGTATCCGAGGTCCGCCACAACATAGAGGACGGTCAGGAACAACGCAGCCCAGAAGAGAGCGCGGGGGAAATCGCGCCGCGGGTTCACAGCTTCGCCGGCGCTGTAAGTAACGAATTGCCATCCTTCATAGGCCCAGAGCGCGGTGACCATGGCCAGCCCGAAGCCGGAGAGGACGCCGCCGGTTTCGCGTGGCCACAAGGAAGCAGAAATTTCGATGCCGTGCCGGCCGCGGATCAGCAGGACCGCGGTGATCCCAACCAGTAGCAGAACTTTGATCAAGGTGGTCCAGTTCTGTAAATCGGAACTCTTACGAGTCCCCAGGACGTTGACGAAGGTGACGGCCGCAATGGAAGCGAGTGCCACCAGCTTCGAGGCCAGTGGGCCCAAAGGAATCACCGCGCCCAGATAGGTGCTGAAGGCGACCGCCAGGGCGGAGACGGCGCCGCTCGAAATCGCCAGAAGCATGCTCCAGCCATAGAGGAATGCCGGGAGACGCCCGAAGCCATCGCGCACGTAGAGGTAGATACCGCCGGCAGCCGGCTTCATGGTGGCCAGTTCGCCGTAGGTGAGCGCGCCGAGCAGAGCGAGGACACCGCCGCCCAGCCACACCAGAGTTGCGAGACCGGTGGAGCCGTGGACCTGCCGCAGCACCTGAGCCGGCACCAGAAAAATCCCCGAGCCAATGACGGCGCCCACGATGAGCAGGGCCAGGTCGCGCAGGCGAAGGGTCCGAAGAAGCTCAGTCATGGGGCCGAAGAACGACGGGCGGATGATAATTCGACCGGGCGGCCGGGCGCAACGCACACCATCTTCGATCGAGCCCGATACGTCCTAAAGCCCTTCCCTTCAAGAGATAACAGGGGCTAGTCCGGCCTGAAGTTCTGCGCTGCTGCGCCGATGTAGGAAGAGTGAATCCAGTTTCCTCTGAGGGCCGAGTCCCGGGAGAGAATCCTGTCGCGGTTCCAGGGCAGCGCTTTGTTGCGCGTCAACCCATTTTCGATCGCGCGCAGAACGTATTCGGATACGAACTTCTGTTTCGCAATGGAGTGGAAAACTCTTTTAATGCGGACCCGGAAGCCGCATCGCGCAGCACACTCGACAGTTCGCTGCTGTTCGGCCTGAACACGCTCTGCGACGGCCGCCGAGCCTTTGTGAATTGCACTCGCGACGTGCTGCTCAAGGATCTGTTGACCTTGCTGCCGCCCGATCAAACCGTGGCCGAGATTCTCGAGACCGTGGAACCCGGGGATCGGGTCGTCGCCGCCTGCAAGCGTCTGAAAGAGGCGGGCTACTTGATCGCGTTGGATGACTTCGCTCCCAACGACCCGCGCATCCCGCTCTGCGATTTTGCCGACATCCTGAAGATCGACTTTCGGGCAACGAAGATTGAGGAGCGCGCCGGCTTAATGCGCCGGTTTGGAACGGGGAAGCGCCGGATGCTGGCTGAGAAACTGGAAACACCCCATGAATTCCGGCAAGCCCGCGACATGGGGTTCGCGCTTTTTCAGGGCTACTTTTTCCGCCGGCCCGAAGTGATGATGGCGCGCGAAGTGCCCGCCAGCAAGCTGCACTACCTGCGCTTGCTGGAAATGGTGTGCCGGGCCGAACTGGACTTGCGAGAGCTGGAGAAGATGATCAAGCAGGAAGCCGCGATCTGTTATCGCCTGCTGCGCTATCTGAACTCTCCGCTGTTTGGCTTTTCCCTCGAGATCAAGTCGATCCGGCACGCCATGGCGATCCTGGGCGAGCGCGAATTGCGGCGCTGGATCAGGCTGGTGGTCACCATCGGCGCCGCCGAGCAGAAGTGCAGCGAACTGGTGCTGAACGCGCTGGCGCGGGCCCGATTCTGCGAATTGCTATCCGCCAAACTGCGGTCGAAGAGCGATTTGTTCCTGATGGGGCTGCTCTCGGTGATGGACGCCATCCTGGAAATGCAGATGGACGTACTGCTGGAGCAGGTGCCGGTGGAGAAGGAAATCAAGTCAGCGCTCCTCGGTCAGAACAGTAAGTTGCGTCCGCTTTACCAGCTCATGCTGGCACAGGAGTCGGGGGAGTGGGAGCAATCCAGCCAACTGGCAGCGCAACTGCAGATCTCCGACGAGGAGGTCGCAGAGAAGTGGTGGCAAGCCATGCAGTGGGCGCAGAATGTGACGAGCGGAGTGTGAGCCCCGATTGCAGAAGCTAGAGGTCAGATTTACAGAGGTGAACGCCCCCCATGCATTTGCTGAATGCTGACGGCTGAGTGCCGCTAGCTGCTGTTACGGTGCTTCGATCAGCTCCATCTTCCCCTCCCGGGTGCGGTGGAGCACCATCACTTTGCCTTTCGGATCGCGGAATACGAAGACATCCCGGTCGCGGAAGTGGGCTTCTTTGATCGCCTCTTCCAGGGTCATCGGGCGGAGCGCTACCGCGTCCTTGGCATGCACCAGGTGGACCTCGGTTGTTTTCGCGACCGCGGGGAATTTGTGAACCGTGACGGAAACGGCGGTGCTTGCCGAGAGTCCGACGGCCGACTCCACGGTTTCCTGCTCGTTCTGTCCGTTGAACTTCTTGCCCGCCTTGCGCTTCTTGCTCAGCCATTTCGTCTTGTACTTCAGGGCCTGCTTGTGCAGATGCTCGAACGCTTCATTTACGGCCGACAGCATGTCGGTAGCCTGCGCCAGGCCGACGATGGGCCCGTTGCGCGGGCTGATGGTGATCTCGGCTTTGTGCCGATGCTTCTCTACCGCCAGGACGACCTTGGTTTCAAACCTGTCCCCCAAAATTTTGCGGAGCTTGTTGAGTCCGGTTTCAACTTCCTTGCGGATGGCAGGAGTGATTTCGTACTGCCGGCCAGTGTATTCCACGTTCATGGAGCGCGCCCTCCTAAGTCGTTCGATCGTAAATTGGGCACTGCTTTGGAACAAGGTCAGAGGTTAGAGGTCAGATTGCAGAGGTAAAACCTGCCGCAGCCACGGTTTCTCACCTCTGCAATCTGACCTCTGACCTCTGCAATTTTTCACTTTTTCACTCTTCTCTGATGCGTACTCGGAATCTTCATATCTTCCCGATATTTCGCGACCGTCCGGCGAGTAACCTGGATGCCCTGCGACTGGAGGATGCGGGTGATCCGCTCGTCGGTTAACGGCCGGCTGGGATCTTCTTCTTCGATCAGCTTCTTGACGCGACGCTTGAGAATGAGCAGGGAAGTGTTGCCGCCCTCCGGTCCCTGCACGCTTTCGGAGAAGAAGTAGCGCAATTCGAACACGCCCTGCGGCGTGTGGGCGTACTTGTTGGCCACGGCGCGGCTGACGGTGGAGGGGTGCACACCGATTTCTTCGGCCACTTCCTTGATCATCATGGGGAGCAGATGATCAATGCCCTTTTCAAGGAAATCCTGCTGGCGGGCCACGATGGAATAGCAGACCTTCATGATCGTCTGCTTGCGCTGCTCGATGTTCTTGATCAACTGAATGGCGGACTTGTAGCGTTCTTTCACGTAGTTCCGCGTGTCACGATCGTTGCCGTCGCGGCTGAGCAGGCGGCGGTAGGCCGGGTTCAGGCGCAACTGGGGCATGTCTTCATCGTTCATGATGACCAGCCACTCGTCGCCATGCTTGATGAAGGCGACGTCAGGTTCGATCAAGCGCGGCGGAACCTTGTTGTACTGCAGTCCCGGACGGGGATCAAGGGTACGGATGTATTGGAGCGCCGCTTGCACCGCCTCGATGGGCCGCCCGATGGCTCGCCCAATTTCTTTGAACTGCTTGAGGGTGACTGCACGCAGATGCTGGTCCACCACAGCCATCGCGTCGCGCACCACCTCCTCGGTGGCTCCGTTGCCGTTCCTGTGCTGCTGCAATTGCACTAGATGATAGCGAAGCTGGTAGAGCAGGCACTCCCGCAGGTCGCGGCAGGCTACTCCGGGCGGGTCGAACTGGCGGACGATTTCGAGCGCCTCGTGTAAATCCGACAGAGTGAAACTGGCAGGGGCAGCCGGAGCCGCAACGACCGGTTGTAAGGGCTTATTCTCTTCGGAGACCGAGGGCTCAGCGTGCGCCGGGACCTCATCTAAGAGCGCCGACGGAGCCGCGGAAACCTCGCTTAGTAGATCGTCGCCGGGGTCGCATTCCGGTGCGACCGGAGGGGTTTCCGATTCCGATGGCGCTAGGGCCTCAATCCCGATCGCCTGGGCTTCGCCAACGATCTTTTGCTGTGTTTGGGCGTCAGACTCGGGAGCCGCAGGCGGCGTGATGCCCAGCAGTTCTTCGTCGCTGGCGATCAGGTAGCCGTCTTCGCTCAGGTTGCCGACAATGAGTTCTACCGCATCGTGTACCTGCGGACGAACCGAAATCGCTCCCAACTGCCACAGCAGGTGATCGGTCAGATTCCCGGGCTTCGAGAGGAAGTTCTCGAAGGAAGGCTTCTCGATCTCTTCCATCTCGCCCCGGCTGCGGTAGCCGGGATCCAGATAGTCCTGGAAGAACGAGCCGAAATCAATCTCTTCGAACGGGTCTTTCTTCTCGTCCGTCGCAATGGGTTTCTCTTCGGCAGTGGCCTGCGCGGCGATGCGGTCGCGTTCTTCTTCCTGGCGGCCTACATCATCGAGCAGCGGGATGGCATCTTCCAGCTCTTCGAGCACCGGGTTCTCGACCATCTCGGCATTGATCATGTCCTTGAGCTCGAGCTTGTTGAGCGCCAGGACGGAGACCATCTGCACGAGGCCCGGGGTCAGGATCTGTCGCTGGGACAGCTTGACGCTCAGTTTGGGCTGGAGAAGAACCATGCTTTTCTGACTCTGCGCTCGCTTGGGGCATACAAGGTCAGAGGTCAGAGGTCAGATTGCAGAGGTAAAAGCCCTCGATCCGAGAGTTTTTCACCTCTGCAATCTGACCTCTTACCTCTGACCTCTCTCTAACTTCTCACGCACCGAGGTATGGCAACCCGGCACGAAAGGCCAATCTGCCCACGCCTTAGTAACTCACTCTCACACCAGGGAGAAACTCTCTCCCAGATACACCCGGCGCACCTCCGGGTCGCTCCCCAACTGCTCCGGCGTGCCGGAGCGGAAGATCCGGCCTTCGTTGATGATGTAGGCCCGATCCGTCACCGACAGCGTCTCGCGGACGTTATGGTCGGTGATCAGGATCCCGATCCCGCCCGCCCGCAGATCGGAAATAATCTTCTGCAGGTCCAGCACAGCGATCGGGTCAATGCCCGAAAACGGCTCATCCAGCAGGATGAAAGTCGGATTGATACAGAGCGACCGCGCGATCTCAACCCGCCGCCGTTCGCCGCCCGACAAAGCGTATCCGCGGTTCTGGCGGATATGCTCCAGCCCGAGCTTGTCAATCAACTCCTCCGCCTTCTCGCGGCGCTCGTGCCAGGAGATCGGCTGGGCTTCGAGCACGGCGAGGATATTCTCCTCAACCGTTAGTTTGCGAAACACCGAAGCTTCTTGAGGGAGGTAGCTGATGCCGTACTGGCGCGCCCTTAAGTACATGGGGACGCCGGTGATATCTTGCTCGTCGTACAGCACCCTACCGGTATCGGGAGGAATCAGACCAACAATCGCGTAAAAGGAGGTAGTCTTTCCGGCGCCGTTCGGGCCCAGCAGGCCGACCACTTCACCCTGCTGTACCTGAAGGCTGACCCCGTTTACTACCCGCCGGCTCCGATACGTTTTGCCGATTTCGTCGGTGGCCAGCGTATGCATTTATCGTGCCACTCGCGTCCTGGTTGTTGTCGGGGACGTTTCTCGTCCTTCCACGAGCACCCTATCATCGCGTCTAAAAAAAGTCAACGAATCGCCGGTAATCTTGCCATGTTCGGCATCAAAAATGCTGGGCGGACCGCCCGTCAGGGTGAACTTGTCGTCGGCAACGACGTACTCCAGGCGGTCCCCGATAGCGCGCCGGGACGGTTGGGTAATCACGATATTACCCTCGGCGACAATCCGGTCGAGCTGCCCTGGGGTGGCGGGGTCGGAAGCGATCGGAGACTGGCTTCGGTGCCGCAAGAATACGTTCATCTGCCTCGCCGTCATGGTCACGCCGGCGCCCTTTGCAGTCACGCCACCGTCCAAGACAATTTTCCGCTCAGAATCGTTGTAGCTCAGGCGGGGAGAGGTGATCGTAACCGGTGTCGCCTTTCCGCTTTTATCTGTCTGGACGAGCACGGTCGAAACCGGTTGCCCGATCTTCCCTTGCGCCACCAGCGAACGATGCTCGCGGTCAAACTCGATGGTCGTAGCCTCCACGACATTTGCGTTTTGCCACAATCGGGCGCTGCCTGAGTACACCGCAAGGGCGGGTGCGCGACGGGCAGTGACGGTGCGACTGGTGACGTGGATCGGGTCTGCGGACGCCAGCAGCGCGCCCTCGGGCTGCGCCTTCAACTCCGAGTAGGTGCTCTTCACACCGCCCTCGGCAAACGCATCACCAGTGGCGCGGTCCAGGCGAATGACCTGGGCGGTGGTGCTCATTCCGCTGTCGGTAACACGCGGCGATCCGCTCAGTACCAGTTGTTGATCGGCAGTGGTGTAGGTCGCGCGCTGTCCCCACGCCTTTCGTGTTCCATCCGAATATGCAACGCCGCCCTCCTGCGTGATGGAGGCGATACCGCCCGTTGGACGGAGCGTCACATCGAGAGTCTGGCTAGTCGAAGTGCGGTCCGGTTGTCCATTCGTGCTGGTGACGATCCTGGCGTCGGGCGCGCCGTGCAGGCTGGCCAGGCGATTTTGCTCCCTGAAGCCAAATGCAAACTTGCCGGCAGTGACAACGGTTCGTTGGTTGACGTCAGGCTGGGTGATGACGATCTGCGGAGGGCCGCTGGTCTCAACACGTTCGAGCTGACGGCCATTTCTGACGATGAAGTCCATCGCCGGAGCGGTCAATTCGAGGTCTTGCGCGTCGGCGGTCTGCGACTTCGAGGTTGCGATCGCGGCCGCGCTCTTTTTCTGCGCGAGTCTTACGTTGCCGTCGGCGTGAACGCTTTCCAGGATCTGCTTGCCGGCGAAACGCAGTGCGACCCGACCAGCGGAAGCTTCCCCAGATTGCGCACCCTCTGAATTCAGTTGCACGTTGCCGCTGAGCGTAGCCGTTTGCAGGAGATTGCGCGGGCCGGCCAGAAGAAGCTCGGCGCGGTCCGCCCGGGAACGCGCCTCCGAGGCGCCATGCACTTCGCTGGCGACGTCGCCCTCGGCCAGGACGCGTTCAACAGTATTGTCCGGCCGCAGGAAGAACGTTGCCTTGTCGGAGCGAAGTTGCCTCTGCTCGCGCGACATAAGCGGCCGCGTGAGCACGACCTGGCGGGGCTGTTTTGTGATTTCGGCATGGGTGGCGGTCAGATGAGCCTGCTGTGGGCTGGCGATGTCCAGCGAGATGTCGGCCAGCAGGCTCAGCGTGCCGGTCCTGGCAACATATTGAATGCCGACCGCGGAACCCGACGCCTGCGGCGTGCGGAACAGGACTCGTCCGTGAACAGAGGCGTTGCCGGTATTGCGATTGAACGCGAGCCCGCTGGCTTCGATATGAATCGGGTTCTTCAACTCGGCCGGGGCTGCCTGGTCGGGATGAACCAGACCCTCAGGATTCGCTTCGAGATCAATTGCGACCGGCCCGGTCGCGGTCACATCGCCGGAGCCAGGGTCGTACTCGAAGTCTTTGCCGGTGATGCGATCGAAGCGGCTGGCATCTTTGCCGTAGATGACGATCCTGACGTCATGGAGTTCGGCCCGGCCTCCCTTCTTGAATTGCACGGCCTTCGAGGCGTTCACGGTAAACAGGGTGCGGCCTTCGTCGGACTTGGAAATGGAAAAACCCTCGGCGGTCTGCGAGATCTCGACCCCGAGTTTCTTCGGCACCTCATGGAGGGTGTTGCGCACGCGCCACCGCGCGTACAGATACATACCCGCCACGGTGACGACCATCAGAATCGCGCCCGCGGCGAACCACTGGCGTAGCCGGGGAATGCGGAGAGGCATGTGTAATTAGTTTAGCGGAATGCTACGTGGGAGACCGTAGAGCCAGAAGGATTGCGGAATTAATTCAACGCCGGGCACAGAGTATCGGAAGATCACCAACCGCCTTCGCGGCTATCCCGAGCGCGTCACGTCGTGCAGCGTCAACTCCAACCCGCCGAATTCGGGGTGGTCGTTCATGCCGAGCGAGTAGGCGATGTCGAGGCGGTCCCCGGCTAGCAGCTGCAACTGATCGCAGGATTCCTTGAGGCTCCATCCCATTGCATTGAAGGTGACGTTCCGCCGCCAGGAGGAGTTGCGACTCAGCGGGGCTTCTGCGTCGGATCCGCCTGCGCTGCTTCTCTTCGGGATGGCTGCCGCATCCGGATGGCAACGGGGCGTGAAATCCTGGGCCGCGGCTACAGCCACCGCTGAATCGTTGGCCGCGGGCGCTACCCGCAGGCGGACATGCTTGTCCTTCACCTGCTGGGGCGGCGCCATAAGGCGCACGGCACGGGCGGTGAAGATGGGCTCGGGGTTTTCCATCCCGAACGGCTCCAGCAGGCGCAGCGCTTGATGGAGTTCGGGCGTGACCTCCTCCAGAGGCAGATCAGCGTCGAATTCAAGCTGCGGTTCGAAGTCAGCGGGGGTGAGGCGAGCACGAGCGTAGGCGTCGAGATGCGCGCAGAGCAATAAGCGTCACGCAGCGCAGGTTCCTGGTCCAGCTTGTGCTCGATGCTCTCGAGAATGCGGCGCTCCTCCTCCTGGCGCTCGGCATTGAGTTGGTCGAGACGGGCGGCAATCTGGCGCGCATGCTCGATGTCTTTCACGCTGAAAAGTTCGACCACGTCGCGCGCCACGTCCATGCGTCCGGCGGCGTTCAGGCGGGGCGCGATGCGGAACGCAACCTCGGTTGCGGTGAGGGCGCGTCCGTCGCCGAGCTTTGCAACTTCGAGCAGCGCCTTCAACCCGGTGTTCACCGGAGAACGCAGGCCCTGCAAGCCGAGCCGGGCAAACACCCGGTTCTCCCCCAGGAGCGGGACGGCATCGGCAATGGTCGCGATGGCCACCACTTTCATGAACGACATCAGCAGGCGTGACTGGTCTTTGGCGTCGAGGCGCCGCTGCATCAATCCCTGCGCCAGCTTGAAAGCTACCCCGGCTCCGCAGAGATACTTGCAGGGATAGTCGCATCCATCCTGATTGGGATTGACGACGGCGAGCGCCTGCGGGACGCCATTGTTCCCGGGCAGGTGATGATCGGTGACGATCAGGTCCACTCCCGTGCGGCGCGCCGTATCAGCGGCGGCGAAGGCGCGGATGCCGGTGTCCACGCTGATGATCAGGCGCACGCCGTCGGCGGCAGCGCGCTCAATCACCTCGTCGCGCATGCCGTAACCTTCGCGGATGCGGTGCGGCACGTGAAAATCCACGAAGCCCCCGCAGAGCTCGATCGCCGTCTTGAGAATGACGATTGCCGTCGTCCCGTCCACGTCGTAGTCCCCGTAGATCAGCACTTTTTCTTTTCGTTCGACTGCCGCTTCCAGTCGGTCGCGGGCGGACTTCATTCCGCTCATCTGGAGTGGGTCGTGGAGGTGGGCCAGTTCCGGCTTCAGGAAACGCAGGGCGGCCTCGGGTTCATCAATTCCGCGCCGGACCATCAGATCGGCGAGTACCGGCAGAGCCGCTGGCAAGATTTTCAGGCTGCAATCGCCGAGCGCAGCGGCAAGAACCCGCGTCCTCGGGATGTCGCCGGGTTTGGAGATCCATCGCATGCGCACACGCAAGTCATCTTAGTTATCTCACAAACCGGAGCCAGCCGGCGTCGGGCAAATCACCGGCGAGAAAAGCAGTTAGCGATAGCCAACCTCCGCGCGTGCGGGGCGCAGAATGCGGCTTTCTGGGCGCGTCCTTTTGTGATGCGTGGAACGGATTCAGCGTGCCGATAGGGTATGCAGTTTAGGGAAAGCTACGCCCTCCCCCGTGGTGTTCTGATCCCGCCATCGTGGCGCCGGAGCGCGAGACACCTTCTCGCGCCGGTCGCGATGGCCGAGCGTTTGGTTATGGGAACTCTAACTCTCAACGCGAGCCTGTCCAGACCGGTCGAGCCACTCGACCTACCGCTTCTGTTCGGCAATCTCCCTCCCTTCCCGACAGTCGCGCTGCGAGCGCTGAACGTGCTGTCGGGAACCGATACCTCCTTGCGCGAGTTGTGCGATCTGGTCCGTCCCGATCCGGTATTTACGGGCGAGATTCTCAGGATCGCCAATTCGCCTCTGGTTGCTTTCTCCAAGGAAGTCACCAGCGTCCTGCAGGCCTCGATGCTGCTTGGCTTCCGGCGGCTGCGGAGATTGGTGATCACCGTCGGTCTCCGGTCGTACGTGGACAAGTCGTTCACACCAGCGCTGCGCGGTTGCTGGCGTCACAGCGTCGCGTGCGCGATGGTCGCGGAACGGACGGCCCGATGGAACTCGATTGACCGGGATTTCGCCTACACCGCCGGGATTCTGCACGACATCGGAAGGGTCGCCCTGGCTACGATTGGCCCCCAGCTCTATGCGGATCTAATCGAGCGGGCGGCGACGGACCCGGGATGGGATGTACTCCAGGGCGAGCGGGAGTTGTTCGGAATCGATCACTGCTGCGCGGGACGCTTGCTGGTAACCGCCTGGAAGCTTCCTGAGGAGTTCATCGATATCACTTCCCGGCACCACGAACCTTTGACGCACGCGGAAGACGCGACCGAGGTTGTTCGGCTCAGCTGCATGCTGGCAGACGCGCTCGGCTTCGCCGCGGCACGTCACGGCTCGTCGCGCAGTTACGAAGAAATCCTTGCCGAGTTTCCTGAGAGCGTCCGCAAACACTTGCCTGGCGCCGAAGGGCTGGCTGCAGAGATCACGAAGGAAATCAGCGTAATCGAAGCGGCTTAGGGACGCTGGCAATCGGGTCAAACGCGAAACAAGCCGATCACTTCTGCAAGCGGGCTTGTGCCTTCTGCGATCGCCTCACCGCTCTTCGTCCTGATCCGGCTCGTCGATCATGAAGCCGCCGACATCGTCGGACAGTTCACGCAGCCGCTGGTAATGGTCGTACCACTCGGTGCCGGCTTCGTAGATGAAGACGCACCCCTGATAGGCCCATCCCAATTGCACGAAACCCGTCTTGCCGACGTAGGTTTTCAGCCAGCGCGCCTCTTCCAGGTCCTCTTCGTTGGTGTACTCGCCGTCGCTGAGACGTTTCGACAACCGGTCGAGCTCTTCGCGGTCGAGCACCCAGGAGTGCATAGTGAGGAAGGCGGCACCGGCCGACTTCGCCAGTTCCACGAAGTCTTTCCAGCCATCGGGATTGTGGCCCGAGTCCCAGAGCACGCTAGGGATTTCCTCGGCTTCGACATAGCCAAAGAAGCGGCGCATGCCCTGGCCTTCGATGAAGGCGGTCATGTCGTCTTTCAGGCCGGTGAGATCGTCGGGATACGGAGACATACTCTCAGCGATATTGTACGGCTTGGCTGCGGGCGATGGAAAACTGTTCTCAGTCCTCAGTCCTCAGTCCTCAGTTCTCAGAATGACTAAGGGAAGGCCACTACGGGCGAGGTGTTGGGTGTCAGCGACTTGTGATCCGGTTTTCCCGACACCTGACACCTGAGACCTTCTCAACCCGTATGTTAAACTTTTGTTTCAACTTTCCGACATGCTCTTCTCCAAGGAATATGTGGGCTACCTGGCCCGCGAAGTCACCAAGAAATTGATCGCGAGTGGTCTGATCGAGACCAAGGCCGTGCCTGCCCTGAACGAAAAGGTGCACGCCGCTCTGCTCGAGGAGTTGGCCCTTGAAGACCGCATTAACGATGAGGTCCGAGTCATCCTCGAGGCTTACTCTGACGAAATGCAGAAGACGGGCGCCAACTACCAGGAAATGTTTCGCAAAGTAAAGACCGAGCTGACCAAGAAGTACAAAGCTGTTCTCTGAGGATTCTGCTGCCGTGCGATTGAGCCGCGACAAAGTCAACAAACTGGCCCATGTCATCACCGACGCCGTGGCCGACATGGATGAGGTGGAGTTCATCGAGGACCGCAATACCATCCGCCTCGAAGTGCGCAAGATTCTCGAGGAGCTCCTCATGCAGGAAGCGCGCATCGACCAGGCCGCGCGGCTGAAGATCGAGAGCCAACGCCGCACCATCATTGAGGGCTCCGAAGAATGGAGCATCCTCTACCGCAAGTACTACAACGAGGAAGTCAAGAAACTCGGCTTCTAAGAGTGCTCCCGTAGAGACGAGGCTTGCCTCGTCTCCGCCGCGGTCGTCCATGCCACTGCCAACTGAGACGCGGCAAGCCGCGTCTCTACTTTGACTCCATCACTGGCATGCGCAGCACGTCCTCTTGGTCTTCATCTTTGCGATTGATTCCGGCCGCGTCTAGCTGGCGGGCAACTGGCTGGACCACCTCCAGAATGCGCGCCAGCGTTTGCCCGAGGGCCTCTTTGTCACTATTGTCCGCGCCCTGACGCTGCAGCAGGCTCTGGAAGAAAGTCTTGGGTCGCGGATAGACCACGATCCTTACGTCCTCGCTATCCCCGATGTCGGCCGCCTTCTTGGCGAGTTTGAGGGCGGTGTCGTACCCGCCGAGTTCATCGACCAGGCCGAGATTCTTCGCGTCCTGGCCGGACCAGATGCGTCCTTTTGCGATCTGCAGGACTTTTTCCTTGGGCAGTTTGCGGCCATCGGCGACCTTGCCGGTGAAATCCACGTACACCCGATCGAGCCAGGCTTCAAAGCGCGCCCACTCCGCGGGCGTGTAATCCTTCGTGCCGGTGAACATGGTGGCGTTGTTGCCCTCGTGGACTTCGTCCCAAGAGAGTCCGACCTTGTCCCAGAGGCCGGAGGTCAGCATCTTGCCGCCAAGCACGCCGATGGACGCGGTAATCGTTCCCGGCTGCGCGACGATCTTGTCCGCCGCCATGGCGACGAAGTAGCCGCCCGAACCCGCGAGGTCGCCCATGGAAACAATCACGGGTTTGCCCGCTTGGCGCGCATTGACCACTTCGCGCCAGATCGTGTCGGACGCGACATAAGACCCGCCCGGGCTATCCACGCGAAACAGGATTGCCTTCACGTCCTTATCGGCGGCGGCGGCGCGGATTGCTCCCGCCACCGTGTCCGAACCCATGATCTGGCTGCCCTGCACGGGATCGTAGGCGCTCTTGCCTCGAGTCACGCCGCCCACGCCGAAGACGAGCGCGATCTTCTTGCCGCTGTCATGTGGCCGACCCGCCCGATCCAGGTATTTTTCGAGATAAAGGAATTGCGCGCGCGCTCCCGCCTTGCTTTTAGCCTGGCTATAGACTTCGTCGCGATAAGCGACGCCATCCACCAGCTTCGCGTCTACAGCCTCTTTCCCGAGATAAGGTCCGGCATCCACCAGCGCCTGGAACTTTTCCGGCGCGATCTGGCGTGCTTGACAGATGCCTTCCTTCATCTGGTTGAACCAGGCAGTCATGATCGCCGTCATCGCTTCCTTGTGCGGCGGGGTGTACTTGGTTTCGGTGTAGAAGTTGAGCGCGTTCTTGTACTCGTAGCGGTGGTCGCCGTGGAAGGTCACGCCCAGCTTGGCAAGTGTTCCCTTGATGAACGGGGACTCCATGATGATCCCGGTCAGCCCGATGTCGCCGGAAGGCTGCAAGTAAATCTGATCGAAGGCAGTTGCCAGATAGTACGCGCCGTTGCCGGGGCCGAACTCGCCGAAGGTCTCCGCGTACGCGATGGCAAATTTCTTGTGGGCGCGGAAGCGCTGTACCGCCTCGCGAATCTCCTGGACCTTAGCCATGCCCAGAGGAGCGGCACCGATCTTGGCCACCATGCCGACAACGCGGTCGTCGTCCGCCCCGCGGTCGATGGCGTCAACTACATCGCGCACGGTCGGCCGCTCGCTCATCACGAGCTTGGCGGTTGGACTGTCGGGGATGTCCTCGGGCAGCGCCTGCTCGAAATTCGCTTCCAAGATCGTTTTCTCTGGTACCTTGCCCTTGAAACCGATCACGGCCAAGATCATGATTACCATCGCGACCAGCCACAAAGCCCCCAGGATGGCGAGAAATCGGACAATCACCTTCGACATGGTTTTTCTCCTTTGGGATGAAAGAAGAGTCTAACTCGAACGGCGTAGTGTGAGCGAACCTAGGGCTGGCTGAATGTGGGGCGGACACTCTTGTCCGCCAACTGTTTACCTCGGAAATCCTGCCGCGGTTCTTGGTGCTGTCGGCAGGCGGACAAGAGTGTCCGCCCCACAC
>JBASRS010000034.1:0-129649 GCA_049273945.1 Terriglobales bacterium
AATGGCGCCAATCCCAACCTGAATATTGCGCTTTCCGGAAACGGTGTGACGCCGGGAGCGCTGTCTGCCAATCCGGCCAGTCTCTCTTTCGGCAGCGTTCAGGTGGGCAACAATGTGAGCTTGTCGGAAACGCTGACCAACACGGGTGGATCGAACGTCACCATCTCGCAGGCCAACGTCACTGGTACAGGCTTCACCGTAACCGGACTGGCACTCCCGACGACTCTGACCCCCAGCCAGACCGTAACGTTCACGGTGAAGTTTGCACCGGCAGCCGCGGGTAATATCAGCGGCAACCTGGCGATCGTCTCCGACGCAGCCGGCTCGCCGCTGAACATCGCGCTCTCCGGCGTGGGTGTCGCGCCCGGTTCTCTGACTGCGAATCCGAGCAGCGTCAACTTTGGAAACGTAATCATCGGCAACAGTCAGACCGTGCCGGTCACAGTCACGAACACTGGCGGCGTTACCGTGACGATCTCGGCCGCCGCCGCAACTGGCACCGGATTCAGCTTTACCGGTCCGAACCTGCCCGCAACTCTCACTCCAGGACAGAGCACCACCTTTAGCGCGACCTTCTCTCCGTCGGCCGCCGGCAGTCGCAGTGGCACGCTGACCATCACTTCCGACGCCAACAACCCGACGCTCGCAATTCCGCTTTCCGGAGTTGGCGTCACGCAGGGTCAGATCACGCCCAATCCCGCGAGCTTGAGTTTCGGGAACGTGGCTGTAGGAAGTTCTAAGACACTCACTGAAACCCTGACCAACTCGGGTGGTTCGAGCCTCACGATCTCGGCCGCTTCCGCCACCGGCACCGGCTTCAGCCTGAGCGGTCTGGCACTGCCGTTGACCCTCAACGCCGGTCAAAGCACTACTTTCTCCGTGCAGTTCGCGCCCAGCGCCACAGGAGCAGCCAGTGGCAGCGTGAGCATCACCTCCGACGGCGCTAATCCCAACCTGAACATTGCGCTCTCGGGAACCGGCGTAACACCCGGGACGCTTTCTGCCAACCCGACCAGTCTCTCGTTCGGCAACGTTCAAGTGGGCAGCAACGCCAGCTTGTCCGAAACGCTGACGAATACCGGCGGATCGAACGTCACCATCTCGCAGGCCAACGTGACCGGTGCAGGTTTCTCCGTCACCGGCCTGGCGTTGCCTGTGACTTTGACCTCGAGCCAAACCGTGACGTTCTCAGTGAAGTTTGCGCCGGCAGCGGCCGGAGTTGTCAGCGGCAATCTGGCGATCGTCTCCGACGCAGCCGGCTCGCCTCTGAACATCCCTCTCTCGGCAACAGGAGTTACGCCGGGACAGATCACGCCCAACCCCACCAGCTTGAGCTTCGGCAGCGTTCAAGTGGGAAGCTCGAAAACTCTGACCGAAACTCTGACCAACTCCGGCGGATCCAGCCTCACGATCTCCGCCGCGTCCGCCAGTGGTAGCGGTTTCAGCATCAGCGGCCTAGCTTTGCCGTTAACGCTTAATGCCGGCCAGAGCACAACGTTTACAGCGCAATTCGCGCCCACTGCCGCCGGCGCAGTCAGCGGCAACGTCGCCATCACATCCAATGGCGCCAATCCCAACCTGAACATTCCACTCTCAGGAACGGGCGTGGCCCCGGGAACGCTTTCTGCCAACCCGACCAGTCTCTCATTCGGCAACGTTCAGGTAGGCAGCAGCGCAAGCCTATCTGAGACGCTGACCAACACCGGCGGAGCCAGTGTCACGATCTCGCAGGCGAACGTCACCGGCACTGGGTTCTCGATCACCGGACTGACCTTGCCTACAACCCTCACACCCAGTCAGAGTGTGACCTTCACGGCAACATTTACTCCCGCCGCCACCGGCGCGGCCAGCGGCAACCTGGCGATTGTTTCCGACGCCGTCAACTCGCCCCTGAACATTGCCCTTTCCGGCACCGGCACGGCTCAGGGCCAGTTGTCGGTTTCTCCGGGGACGCTGAACTTCGGCAACGTAGTCATCGGTGTGGGCTCGCCCCTGACCGGTAGTTTGACGGCGAGCGGTGCCTCGGTGACGGTCACTTCGGGGAGCAGCAACAGCAGCGAGTTTGCGCTCTCCGGCATCGCGCTCCCGAAAACCATCGCGGCTGGCCAGTCGGCTTCTTTCACCGTCACCTTCACACCGAACGCAAGCGGTGCGGCCAGCGCCAGTCTCACTTTCCTGAGCAATGCCTCGAATTCGCCCACCGTGCAATCGCTCCTCGGAGCCGGCATCGCGCCGCAGCCGCACAGCGTCGACTTGTCATGGACTGCCAGCCCGTCGCCGGGTGTGGTCGGATACAACATCTATCGCCGCACGCCGACAGGCTCGTACTCGTCACCAATCAACAGTTCGCTGGACGCAAACACCGCCTACACCGATAACACGGTTGCGGCAGGCCAGACGTACTTCTACGTCGCCAAGGCGGTGGACGGAAACAATCTGGAGAGCGGACCTTCGAATGAAGTGCAGGCGGTGATTCCGACGCCGTAGGGCTTTCGACGTGCTGGCCGAGTAGCGAGACGCTGTCAACGCCAGCACCTCTTGGGTCAGTGTCGTAGATGTAGAAATCTCAATTCCGCGGGTGGCGGGAATACCTATCTTTTGCCGGGAAGCCCGTTGGGAGCCATGGGCAGCGAGCGCAGCCGAGTGCCCGTCGCCGCAAAAATTGCGTTGCTGATTGCCGGCGCCAGCGCCATGATCGGAGTCTCGCCCGCTCCCGCCGGCGCCAGATCTTTGCGGTCCAGCATTTCCACATCGATTTGAGGCATGTCGCTGAAACGCGGCACGCGATAGTCGGCGAGGCGAGGATTCAAAATCCGGCCGTCGTCGAAATGGATCGCTTCGAACAGTGCTCCGCCGATTCCCATCATGATCGCGCCCGTGATCTGGTTGTGCAGGCCGCTTGGGTCTACGATTGCGCCGCACTCAAAGGACTCGGCCACACGCGCGACACGGACATTGCCGTTACTGCCAATCTCCACTTCGACGCACGCAGCCACATAACTTCCCTTCTCCGTGCCTCCGGCGATGCCGAACCCACGCGGGGCGGTACTCTTCTCTCGGCCCCAGCCGAACCTTTGGGCCGCCGCCTGCAAAACCGCGCGCAGCCGTGGATCGGTCGCATTCTTCAGTCGGAATTCCAGCGGGTCCATTCCGACCAAGTGCGCCAGTTCGTCCATATGGACTTCGCGCGCGAAGTGATTGGCAGGAGCCGCCAGTCCTCGATAGGAGCCTTGACGGAGCGGTGCCTCGACCGGGTGGAATGTGATCTTCTGATGCGCGATGTTGTACGGCGTTCGGATGGCCGCTGGCCCGGAGTTGTAGTTATCGTACTGCCACGTGGTGATGGTACCGTCATGGCGCACGCCACTCTTGACGTCAATCACACCTGCCGGCCGGAAGTACGCCCAGGTGAATTCTTCCTCGCGAGTCCACACGACCTTGACCGGCTTCTCCGCCGCCTTCGCCAACCGGGCTGCTTCCAGCGCGGCATCGCCGGTGTGCTTACCGCCATAAGCAGAGCCGGTATCCGGAACCAGGACTCGAACGTCGTCGAGGCCAATCCGGAAAGCATCCGCCAATTCCTCGCGAACGCCGAATGGACGTTGCGTTCCGGTCCACACCGTCAGCTTTCCGTCTTTCCATTCTGCGACCGCGGCCCGAGGCTCCAGCGGAACATGAGCGATGTAAGCAATGGTGTACGTCCGGTTCAGTGTTTGGTCTGCGGCGGAAAACCCGTCCTCAATCGATCCCCTTTGATATGTCGGTTCGCCCCCCGGAGCCTCGGACGCTCCCGTCACCGCCTTTCTGAGATCCTCAAACAGGGTGGCTTCCGAGGTCTGCCGCGAAGTATTCCATTCCGCCCGTAGCGACTGCAACGCTTTGGTCGCGCTTGCCAGGTCGGGAGCCGCCACTCCCACAAAGTTACCGTCGCGGACGACCATCGCCCCCGGGATCTTCTGTGCCTCGGCCGAATCGAGAGATTTCAAGCCAGCCTTGAAAGCCGGTGGTCGAAGCACCTTGCCGTGGAGCATCCCAGCCCGAACCATGTCGGACGTGTACTTGTGCCTGCCCGTAACAAAGGCACGCCCATCAACCTTAGGGGTCGGCGTTCCGACGATTTTCCACTCCGCCGGCGACTCCAATACCGGAGCATCGGCGATCAGCTTCACCAGTTCTTGCCCCTTCGTTAGTTCGCCGTAAGAGACCGACTGTTTCGACCGCGGATCAGCAATTTTTCCGTCTTCTGCAACCAGCGATGACCGCTCCACCTTCCAGCGCTGCGCCGCCAACTCGATCAGGTTCTCTCGTGCCGCCGCTGAAACCCTCCGAAGTTGAGGCCCCATGGTCGGCGTCGTACGGCTCCCAAATGTACCCATATCGTAGGGAGTGAGCGCGGTGTCGCCCATGATCAACTGAATCGCCGCGAGCGGCACCCGCAACTCCTCGGCAACCTGCTGGCTCAGGGAGGTACGGATGTTCTGTCCCATTTCCACCTTGCCGGTATACACCGTGACCTTCCCATCCACGGCGATGTGCAACCAGGCAGAAATCGCCTGCGGCAACTCGTCTTCACTATTGAACCGCCTGCCTGATTCCTGCGACAGAAGCTCCCCGGCAGAAAGAAACACCACCAGTCCGCCGCCCAGGAGCTTGCAGAAATCACGACGTCGGAGGTCGAAGCTGTAGTTCAGACGCGCAGTCGCAGTCTGCTCCTGATTTTGCAGGACCAGCTCGCGATTGCTCTCGTCGTTCATGCTGCTAAGCTCTGCGCGCAACCGCTGCTGCCCGTACCGTTTCCAGAATGCGCGGATAAGTTCCACAGCGGCAGACGTTTCCTTCCAGCGAAGCCATGATCTGTTGATCGGTGGGATGAGGGTTCTTGTTCAGCAGCGCCACGGCAGAAAGAATCGCGCCCGAGGTGCAGTATCCGCATTGAAACGCTTCCGCTTTGAGAAACGCTTCCTGCACCGGATGCAGTTGGCCGTTCTGTTCCAGTCCTTCAATGGTGGTGATTTGCTTCCCGACTGCCAGCGCCGCAGGAGTCAGACAGGAACGAGTCGCCGTGCCGTCAATCAGGACCGTGCACGCCCCGCATTGTCCTTCGCCACAGCCGTACTTTGTGCCGGTCAGACCCACCTGGTCCCGCAAGACGTAAAGGAGCTTTTGGTCGGGAGCGACCTCCACCTGATGTTGCGCTCCATTGACCCACAGCGTCAGGGGCATGACGACCTCGAAGCCGCGCAACCGCGTTCGACGCGATTATAGCCCTCGCTCGACTCGCCGAGCTGGGCCCTCGGATGACCCCCCAGCTATCGATCGTCGTCTTACGCTCCAGCACTATCCTCATCCGGCCGATTGGCTCAGTTTTCGCGCCCACGAATCAGGCGAATCCCATCCAGGAGTGCAGAGTCCTTCGGACTTCCATTGCTGAGTTGTTCTACATCGATCGGAGTTTCTTCGGGCTTCGAACCCTGCTCCTCAGTGGGTAGGAAAAGATTTGCTTCGATGCCGTGCTGCTTCGTATAGAGGTCGTAGTAACGACCGCGGGCGGCGTATAGCGATTGGTGCGTGCCCCGCTCGATGATCCGGCCTGCCTCAAGCACCAGGATCTGGTCGGCACGCCGAACCGTAGAAAGGCGGTGCGCGATGACAAACGTGGTTCGCCCCTGCATCAGGTAGCTCAACCCTTCTTGGATCAACGCTTCCGATTCAGAATCCAGACTGGAAGTGGCCTCGTCCAGGATCAAGATACGTGGATCGGCCAGGATGGCTCGGGCAATCGAGACCCGTTGTTTTTGTCCTCCGGACAGTCTGACACCACGCTCGCCGACTACGGTGTCGTACTTCATCTCAAGATTCTGCGCGAACTCATCGACCCCCGCAATCCGGCACACCGCGAGAATTTCTCGCTCGCTCGCTGCGGGCCGGGAAAAGGCGACATTGTCCCGGATCGTGCCGTCAAAGAGAAACGTCTCCTGCAACACCACCCCCAGCTGAGTGCGATAGGAATCCAGCCGCACCTGCGCCAGATCAACGCCGTCGATCAGTACCCGGCCGCTGGTCGGCACGTAGAAGGCAGCAATGAGCCCGATAACTGTGGACTTCCCAGCGCCCGACGGTCCAACCAGCGCCGTGACCGTACCAGGCCTGGACTCAAACTGGATGTCGTGCAGAACGGGCTTGCCGGAACTATAAGCAAAGTTCACGTTTTCGAACACTACCTGGCCCTCGATGCGATCCAGGCGCACTTTGCGCGTGGAAGCTTCGACTTCCGTTTTCTCGCTCAGCACTTCGTGGGCGCGCTCCAGGCCCGCCAAAGCTTCGCTGATCTGGGAGCCCACGCTTACGATTTGAAGTACGGGCGCAATCAACAAGGCGAGGAAGAAGACGTAGGTGAGCAGGGTGCCAAGCGTCATCGTCCCCGATAGAATGTGCCGGGCACCGAAGTACATAATCGTCGCGCTCACGATGCCCATCAAGGTTGTCGCCGCGAGGTTCATCAGGGAAATCGACGTCAGGGTCTTCATGACGTTGTCGAGCAGCCGCTGAACTCCAGTAGCAAAAACTTTTTCCTCTCGTTCCTCGGCATGGTAGCCCTTGACGACGCGCACCCCACCCAGCGATTCGGTCAGCCGCCCGCTCACCTCGGCATTGATTCTCGATCGCGCCCGGAACAAGGGCCGGATGGTCTTGAAGGACGCATAGAGTCTCAGGCCAAATAACAGGAGAACCACCGCAACCGCAGCCGTCATGGCCGCGCTGATCCGCAAGAGAACGATAAGCGCAAAAAGGGCTGTCATGAGCCCGCCGGCAAACTCGATCAGACCCGTACCAATCAGGTTTCTCACGCCCTCGACGTCGCTCATGATGCGGGCAACCAGCGCGCCCGTTTTGTTTGCGTCGTAGAAGGCGACCGGGAGATGCCCGACGTGCGCCTGAATCTTGCAACGGAGTTCGGCAATCATCCTCTGCGCCGCCTTCGACAGCAGTTGAGTCAGCAAGAAGGAGGTCCCTCCTTGCATAGCTGTCGCAGCGATCACAACCAATACGATGATTCCCAGAAGGTGAATTTGACGTTTCCCGATGACATCGTCGATCAGGTATTTTGTCGAGGCGGGGAGAACCAGTCCCGAGACGCGGTTAATGCCCATGAGAACCAGGCCGACCGCGAGGATTGCTCGCTGCGGTCGAATGAGTGCCCAGACCTCCGGCAGGAGCTTCCAGACATCCTTCGGCTTCGAGCGCTTCCCTCGCTCGATCGGCTTGTTCCCGGGATCGGTTGGGTTTGCGATTCTGTAATCCTTCTCAACTTACTTAGGCTGCTTCCACGATCACGTCCGAACGGCTGATGTGGAGAGCTGCGTGCCATACTTGAACTTGGTCGGCAGCGATGGACATGCGCTGCGAGGCACACTGCAAGAAACTGGCATCTTCATTTGACTTCCTGCATGGCATTCACCCTCGTCAGGTCATTTTCGTTCCCCGTGTCCTCGGCTTCCAGAAGACAATGCTTCAGTGTGCTCGCCAGTAGACCCACATTCGGTTCAAGGAAGATTCGTTTGTGACCCCCAGTAACAAATTGGAACTCCGACTTGCCGACCAGGAGGCCAGACCAGCCCATTTCTGGCTCATTCACTCGTTGAGGGTCGAAACCGCTGCGGATCAGGAGAGTCCGTTCCGGATAGGGCTTGGGCACATAGTCGCGAACAGTGAAGTAGCCAGCCCTGAAGAATTTTCGGAACCGATCGTCAATCTGGCCTTGAGCAGCCAGGAGAAATCTGTAGTAGCCATACCATAGTTTATGTCGGAAGTTCCTGAATTGCAGACGCCACTTGTAGTCCGCCAGTGTTTCTCTGATACCGTGCCTGCGCAAATTCGCGAGGTGGAATGCGACTTTACGGAATGGACGGCGGAGTCGAATGCCGGATCTCTCCAGTCCCGAGTATTTTTTCAAGCGGGCAGGATTCCAGGCTTCGATCAGAACCAGCAAACCGACCTTCTCTCCTTGAGCGAGCAGTTGCTGAGCCATTTCATAGGCGAATACTCCGTCCTGGCACCAACCGCCCAAGAAATACGGGCCGTGCGGCTGTAAGGAACGCAACTTGCGAACCAGGCCCGCGGCGATGTCTTCCAACTTGAAGGGGGCGGGCAAATCGCGCATGTCCGATTTCACGGTAGTGAGACCCAGGAACGGTTGATCCGAGCCCAGACGGAGAGCCAGGGGCCGGAAAATGGGGCCAGCGCCAACGCAAAAGAAAGGTGGCTTGGAACCCGTCGGCTGAATTGGAACCATTCCTGGCACTTTTTCTGGAGAGCCCGGGGTTACGAGGAGAGGAGCCAGTTCACTAATCGTGGGCAGCTGAAAAACGGAGATCACGGGCAGCCTTTTCCCGAGTGCGTTCTCGACCCGCGCGACCAGCTTTACCGCCAGGAGCGAATGGCCGCCCAGATCAAAGAAGTTGTCGTGGATACTGACCCGGTCCAGCTGTAACACTTCCGCCCAGATGGCGGCCAGTTTCTTCTCCTGCTCCGTGCGAGGGGCCAGGTAACTCGCCTCACTCTCCAGCCTCTCACTCCCTGGAGCCGGCAGGGCGCGCCGGTCCACCTTCCCACTCGGGCTCACGGGCAGGCTCGCCAGGAACTCAAATCTCGCGGGCAGCATGTAGTCGGGCAACTTGCCCTTCAAGAAACTCCGCAATTCCTCCGCCCGCGCTAGCGAGCCGGACTGCAGCACCGCATAAGCCACCAGGCGTTGCTCTCCTGGCGCTTCCTCGCGCACCACCACGGCCGTGGCCTGCACCGCGGGATGCTCGCCTAACGCCGCTTCGATCTCGCCCAATTCCACGCGAAAGCCCCGAATCTTCACTTGATGATCCCGCCGGCCGAGTAACTCGAGGTTGCCGTCCGCCCGGTAGCGAGCCAGATCCCCAGTGTTGTACAGGCGCGCGTCGGCTTGCCGACTAAAAGGATGGGGCACGAACCTCTCTGCGGTAAGTTCCGGCCGGTTCCGATAGCCACGTGCCAGTCCGTCTCCGCCGATATACAGTTCGCCTGGCACTCCGATCGGTACGGGCTGCAGTTCCGAATCAAGCACGTAAAGCTCGGTGTTCGCGATGGGACAACCGACGAACACCGGCCCCGTCGCCGAAGTGACTTGATGCACAGCTGACCACACTGTGGTTTCCGTGGGGCCATACATATTCCACACCGAGGAGGCTCTTCCTACCAACTCATTCGCCAGTTCGCGAGGCAGGGCCTCCCCGCCGCACAGTATCTTAAGATCCGGATTACCCTCCCAACCCGCATTGACCAGCAAGCGCCATGTCGTCGGAGTAGCCTGCATGCATGTGGCGCCCGAGGCCACCAGACTGTCTCGCAATCGTTGCCCATCGGTGGCGGTGTCTCGACTCACGAGATTTACGCGGGCGCCGACTGTAAGTGGCAAGTAGAGCTCCAAGGCAGCGATGTCAAACGACGCCGTCGTTACTGCCAGGAGCGTGTCCTGCTCGGTCAATCCAGGCTTGACCTGCATTGAGGCCAAGAAGTTAGACAGAGCGCGATGGAGGACCTCCACTCCCTTGGGCAGGCCTGTCGATCCAGAGGTGTAGATCACATACGCCAGATTTTCGGGTCCGACTCCGCTCCGGCAATTCTCCGAAGGCTGTTTCGAAATGGCTGTCCAACCCGAATCAAGGCAAATGAATCGAGCCGTGGACTCAGATAACTTGGCGCGGAGATTCTCCTGCGTCAGCAACACTTGTACCCCGGCGTCTCGCAACATGAACAGCAAACGCTCGCGGGGGAAAGCTGGATCCAGGGGGACGTAAGCTCCTCCGGCTTTCAGAACTCCTAGCAAGGCCACGAGCAAGTCCGGGGAGCGTTCCACACAGATGCCCACCAGGGCTTCCGGCCCCACGCCTTTGCTCCGGAGCTCATGCGCCAGCTGGTTGGCGCGACGGTTGAGCTCCCCGTAACTGAGCTGCTGTTCACCCCAAACCAGCGCCACCGCCTCCGGCTTCCGCTCCACTTGCGCTTCGAACAGTTCGTGTGCGCAGGCCTGCGGATAGTCTCGTTTGGTTTCGTTCCATTCGACCAATACTCGCCGCCGTTCTCCTTCGGGCAGGAGGGGCAAGGTGGAAATGGATTGATCGGGGTTTTGAATCGCGGCTTGCAGGAACGTCTGGTAATGAACCAGCATCCGCCGGATCGTTCCCGCCTCGAATAAATCTGTGTTGTATTCCATCCAGCCGGTAAGCTGCGGTCCCGAATCCTCCAGCGAGAGGGTTAGATCGAACTTGGCGGTTCCGTTATCGATCTTGACTTCCCGGGTGGTCGCTCCTGCTATCTGAAGATTCCTGGCTGGCGTGTTTTGAAGATTGAGCATCACCTGAAAAAGTGGCGTGTAGCTGAGGTTGCGCTCCGGTTGGAGGGTGTCCACCAGGTGTTCGAAGGGGAGATCGGGGTGGGCATAAGCCTTCAGGGCTACCTCGCGCACCTGCCGCAGGAGCTTCCGGAAACTGGGCTTCCCTGAGAGGTCATTGCGTAGAACCAGGGTATTCACGAAGAATCCGATCATCGGTTCCAGCTCTACTCGAGTCCGGTTGGCGATAGCTGTCCCGACGGAAATATCCGTTTGTCCGGTAATGCGCTGCAGAAGAGCTTGCAACGCCGCCAGCAAAGTCATGAACAGGGTGGCGCCTTCGCGCCGGCTAAAGATACGGAGCGAATCAGTTAAGGCACTGGAAAAACGGACTGCCTCACGTGCCCCAGACAGGGTCTGTTGATTGGGTCGCGGGTAGTCGGTCGGAAGCTCCAGGAGAGCGGGAGCACCGCTAAGACGCTCCTTCCAAAAGAACGCTTGTTTCTCGAGGGCCTCTCCGCGCAGCCACTCCCGCTGCCAAATAGCGAAGTCCGCATACTGAATTGGCAGTTTTGGGAGGTCGGCCGATTCCCCGTTACAGTTTCCTTTGTATAGTTCACTGAGCTCACGAAGCAAGACCCCCATCGACCAGCCGTCGGAGGCGATGTGGTGGAGGACCAGAAGCAGCCAATGCTCCTCTTCCCTGCACCGGAACAAGGTGGCGCGCAAGGGCAAGTCGCCGAGCAGGTCAAAGGGACGCCGCACCTCCCCCCGCAGCATGAGACGAACTTTTTCCTCGGAGGCCTGATTGGCATTGAGTGTGACAACCTGGAGGTTCAGACGCCGGTCCGGAATGACTTCTTGTACTGGAGTGCCATCGACGGATCGGAAGACAGTGCGCAACGATTCGTGTCGGGACACAATGCCGTCGAGAGCTTTTTGCAACGCGGATCTGTCCAGTGGGCCTTCGATATGCAATGCGCGGCTAATGTTGTAAACAGGACTACCCGGGTCAAACTGATCCAGAAACCAGAGCCGTTCTTGAGCAAACGAGAGTGCACACGGTCCTTTGCTTTTTCGGCGAGGGATCGATCCTCCCGAAGAGCCCGCGGATGCGCTTTCAAGCCGCGTTTGCAGGTGGGCAAGCTGGTCCGGCGTGAGTTTCGCGATCTGTTCTCGAAGGCTGCTCATATAAAGTAAAGTTCAGCTTCCAGTCAACTCATGAAGCATGCGCAAGACGTCTGCCTGGTTAATTCCCTCCGCTTTTTTATTCACGACCGCCTGGGCGAGACCCGCCACCGTCGGGCTCTCAAAGAAGCTCTGCATGGATACATCCATGTCATACGCTCGCTGGATCCTGGACAGTACTTGCGCTGCCTTTAAAGAAGTTCCCCCAAGCTCGAAGAAATTATCATTGACCCCCACCGGGGAAAGGCCGAGTACCTCCATCCAGAGCGCCGCAACATCTTTTTCCAATGGCGTACGCGCGGCCACCAGAGGTGTGTCGAGCGCGGGTCGGGACGCCTGGGGTGCCGGCAGTGCTGAGCGATCGAGCTTTCCGACTGCGGTCCGGGGCATCACTTCCAGGGTCACGAAAGCGGATGGAATCATGAAATCCGGCAGCATTTCAGACAGGTGCTTACGTAGAGTGGTGGGACTCAGATCCAGCTCCTGCCTGGGCACAACATACGCCACCAGTCGCTGCTCTGTGCCGGAGTCCTGCGCGACGACAGCCGCATCGGCGATGTCGGCTATGCTCCGGAGCGCTGCCTCAACCTCGGCAATTTCCACGGCAAAGCCTCTGATCTTTACTCGCGAGTCTTTGCGGCCGAGGTAGGTCAAACAGCCTTCGCGGTCCATGCGTCCCAAATCGCCGCTGCGGTAGATGCGTTGCCCTTCCGTCGTGGCGCTCGGAGAGAACGCGCGACTGGTCAGCTCCGGCCTGCGCCAATAGCCGGGGGAGAGGTAGGCACTCTCGATACAGATTTCCCCCACCGCATCAAGGCCGACCTCCTGGCCGGTTTCATCCAGCAACCGGACCCGCAGGTCATCGAGCGGAAACCCCACCGGGACGATATTTCCCCTGATAATTGTGTTCCTGTCCATCATGTACTGCCGGACCGCTCCCGCTTCCGTGGACGCCAGCGTATTCACGAAGATGCAGTCGGCTGAAAAGTGCTTCTGGCACAACTCCACTTCCCTCTTTGAAGCAGGCTCACTGCTCAGCTTAACGACCCGGACCTGCGAAAAATCGTCGTCGCCCGACAGGGATTCTCCGAAGCTTCGAAACACCGACACGCTGGAGTGATAAATCGTAACTTCGTTCTGAGTTAGCCACCGAGCCAACCCAGCGAATCCTTCTTCCCTCACATCAAAGGGGTAGACGGCAGCGCCATTCAGAAGGGCGCCATAGATGCCCGTCACCGACTGCGCAACGGCACAGGACGCGAGCACGGCGAAACGATCCTGGGCGCAAAGGTGAAGGCTGTTGGTGTGCAGCATGATGTTGTGGAGCACATTGCGATGGTTCTGGACAACCCCTTTGGGTTCTCCAGTCGACCCAGAGGTGTAAAGGAGGTAGCAGGGTGCGTCAGGGGCGATGGGAAGGCCCAGGTCTACACTCGAAAAGCCCGAAAGATCTTCATCAACATTCAGCAGTTGCCTCCCGTTATGAGCTAACTGCTTGGCCAGAGAGAGGAATCGGTTGTTGGTGACGATGAGTTCCGTCTCCGCATCATCCAGAATATGGCCGAGCCTGGAGGCCGGGTGCACCGGATCCAATGGCACATAGACTCGCGCTGCCTTTAGTACGCCCAGCATCGCCGCAATCATCGGGACACTCTTTTCGAGAAGAAGCCCGATGGCATTCGGTCCGCCCTTGCATTTGGCAAGGATAGCCCGGCCGATCTGGCTGGCAGCCTGGTTCAGTTCTGAATAGGTTACGGTCTGACCGTTCATCTTGATCGCAACGTGACTGGAATACCTCCGTACCTGTTGTTGGAAGCGCTCGGGTATGGACTGATCGACGTCGTTCTTCTCGAAGCGGATGAACTCGTTGGTCGGGCAGACAGGTGTGGCGTGAGCGACACCCCCCAAGGGAGGATGCGGAAGACTAGCGATAGTAGGCGAATCACCTGGCATGGTTTTCCCGGGCCTCTTAACGAACTTGCGATTTTCTGCGCGCTTATTACGAAACGTTTACTTTTCTTTGCCCACCGATCAGTTGTGGATCAAAGGCCTCAAATTGCTCCGGCACTTCCAAATGGCTGGCCGATATGTGAGACAGGATATATTCTCCTACCACAGGCGCCAGCTTCGACACCTCGACACCGCTCTCTTCCTCCACCGTCTTCGACAATCTGGTCAGGTTCTCCAGCGCGATTCCGGTTTGGAAGCCTTTCACATGGAGGGCCATCGCGACTTGTTCCAGAGAAGCGTTCCCTGCTCTATCTCCAAGCCCGTTCACGGTCACGTCTAAGCCATCCGCTCCCGCATAAACAGCCGCCAGAGAATTCGCCGCGGCCAGCCCCAGATCGTTATGGCCATGAAAGAGCAGAAACACACTGAGTGTCTTCCGCAACCGCCCAATCAGGTCCCGCACTGCAAAAGGATCGGAACCGCCATTCGTATCGTAGATGGTGATTCGCTTTGCGCCTTTCTCGACAGCCAGTCCAGCGATCTCCACCAGGAACTCGACTTCAACCTGGGTTGAATGTGGAAAGCCCACGCCAACGTCAGGATGAACCGCCGCGGTGAAATCCAGGACTTCGGCGAGAAGAGCTACTTTCTCGTTTCTGCCAAAGGGCTTCCTTTTCGGAGAGACGGGCATCAGGATGTCAAAGCGATCCAGGCTGGCTGCGGCCGCTTCTACGTCCGTTTGCCATCGAGGGTGATAGGCATAGACCAGACCGGAAGTCTTCACTCGCAGGTTCTCCGCCTTGAGAATGCTGGCAGATTGCACGTCCTGCATCACTCTCGAGGGCGCCACGATTTCGATCTCAGGTACGCCCGCCTGGTCCAGCGCCTTCGCAATTGTCAATTTCTGCTCGGCCGAGAAGCTCACGCCGGGCGTATCCAGACCTTCCCTTAAGGTGGAGTCCTTGAGCGTCACGCGTTTGGAGGAATTAACCATGACCGTTCCGCCGGGAGAACATGGCCTCGTAGTCCTCCAACATCCCCTCGAGGCGTTCGATTCTGAACTCGGGTTGTGCCATGCCGTCGATTTCGGTGACGCCGCTGGTCAGGCAGCACAGTATTTTCGTGCCCTTCGCGATCGTGCCCTTGTCGATCTCTTTCAAAGCACCCGCGAATGCCATCAACCCCGTCTTCTCTTCTACTCCCATCGAAATCTCAATGCCTTGTTTCTTCAGCAGGTCGAGAATAGTTTCTCCATCGAACTTGCGCTCCACAAAGCGGCAAAACTCCTGTTGATTCAGGGTTGTGAGATCCCCTTGGGTCGCCTGGAGAACCTCCACGAAGTCCTGGTAGGTTCCGTAGGTGTGGGGCTTAAAGTCGTACATGACCTTGGTCAGGAGCTGAGCCGTGGAGTTGAGCGCAATCGGAGTTATCGTCTTGCTCCCCGATTTCCATGCCCGATACATCGGACAGTTCGCTTCTTGCTGAATCCCCAGAAAACGGGGCAGGGACCGGAGCTGTGTCCCAAACTTTCCCAGAGCCCAATAAATACCGATGGGACCGAATGCTGCGCTGATGGTTTGTACGATCCAATCAAACGAGCCGCGCTCGAGCATGTGCTCCAGGATGAACATGCCCCGGAACCTGGACGCCTCATAACGCCAGCTCGTCTCTGGAATGTGTTTCAATCCGTAGAACTCGGTGAACGACTCGGCAGCTTGCTTGACGAGTCCTGGCCGCTTCACCGAGATCAAGTGAGCATTCCTGGCCGCGAACGTTTTCCCGTTCAATAAGCTGATGTTTTCTTCCGGAACGAAGAAAAACGTCTCCAATCCTGCTCGCACGCCGTACTCGGTTAGGGCTGTGCCGGTATTTCCACCCGACTCAAACACCACTTTTTCGTAGCCCTTGAGCTTGCACTTTGCAATCGACACGCAGCCGTCGATGGACTTCAGCGTCTTGGTCCGCATCAGGGAAGTTTCATCCAGAAGGTGAATCTCCACGCCCTTATAGTTCAGAAGAGGAAGGATTCTGGCCCCTTCCTTGATGCTGGTCTCTCCTAAGAGCGCTTTGAACCGGGAGTCTTCCTCATCAGTACCGAATGTGAATGCATTCCGGTACCTGAGGACGACACTGGTTTCGCGAGCCCACTTAGAGTCGATGCATTGATGAAGGTCTATCTCAGAAACGTTCAAGATGGATCATCTCCTTTGGAGGTCGCAATGCTTTGGGCGGGGGAAACTCGTCTGGATAGCCCAAGGGAATGATGGTGAGCGGCCTTATCTTGTCGGGAATGTTCAATATTCTTCCGATTTCTTCTGCAAGCCTCGGTTCGTCTGCCGCATAGGCCGACATATAAACGCTGCCGAGCCCTGCGGCGCGTGCTGCCAACAGGAGGTTGGCGGCTGCCAGCACACTGTTCTCAAGTTCACGTCCAAACGAACGCTCGGTATCAACACAAATCACGATTACGACCGGCGCGGTCTCCAGGAAGTCTGCTTCGTACGAACGCTTCTCCACCGGACAATATCGGTTCTTGATTTCCGCGAGTTCCTTCTTGATCCCGTATTCGCGAATGACAACGAAGTGCCAGGGTTGACCATTCATCGAGGAAGGAGAATACCTGGCCAAGTCGAGCAGATGATTAACATCCGATTCCGACACCGGCCTGTCCTGATACTTCCGGATAGACCTTCGGGCCTTGATGGCCTCATCGACTGTCATGTTGCTGCCCCAAATTGTTGAGTACTTCGCGGCCAGTCTTGCTCCGCCCCGAGACTTCAGGTCGCACACTTAGCAGCATTAGCCTTGGGGGAACAGGGAGCGGGACGTCTCTTTTCTTCACGCCATCGGCAACCCGAAGCCTTGGTCGTGTATGAGACGCACTAGACCGGTGAAAGCAAGGTGCAATACAGAACCCAATCCCGAGTTCTTCAAAATTCCGTGGTTAGATTCGGCCTCCTTGTTGCAGGAAAGCAACTTAACGGTGCTCTGGTCGGGCGGTTGGAGTTTGAGAATCGCTCCGAGGCAACGGCAGCGTAAGATCCTCCCTTTGGCATAACGCAGAGTTTTGCACAATACGTGAAAGGAGTTTCGGAGACGGTCGGGGGCCTTGTCCTTCGCCACAACCGTACTTTGTGCCGGTCAGACCCACCTGATCCCGCAAGACGGAAAGGAGCTTCTGGTCGGGAGCGACATCCACCTGCTGTTCCGCTCCGTTGGTCAGCGGCATGCCAACCTCCAGGCCACTCAAGTGCGCGGCGCGATTATAGCCCTTGATCGACTCGCCGAGACGTGAGGGCAGCGTCTGCAAGAGCAACCCCCGCTACACTATTCGGGAACAGCAAGTAGGTCACCGTCGGGGCGCGGGGCTTGGAATGCGAGCAGAAACGAACGGGGTGTTCCTTCAGATGCAGCGCGAACGCGATTGCTTTCTACACCCTTACTCTCTACGGCCAGGATTCCATTGGCCACGATGTCGGCTCGCGGTTCAGTCCGCTGGCATAGGCGCGGGCCTTGCAACCAGCGCAGGCGCTTTCTCGGGGAGACCTGTCTCTAACGGAACTTCCAGCCATTTGCGCACTTCGGGCAGCGCGCGGCGCATCGCCATTTCGCCCACGCGGATCAATTCGCCGGCGCGTTTGAAATCGTCATAGTCATAACCAGCGACGTCGGGCTCGATCACGACATCGGCCGCGCTTCTCCATACCGGACTCAGCATGCCCTGTGCGATGGCGAACGACTGTCCGATCACATCGAAGAGATGCCGTGGGGCGGTCGTCTTTGACCACTGCCCTTTCAATTGCACGGCCAGCACCCGCTCCGCGCCCATTTCGCGCAGAGGACGCGTCGGCACCGGATGGGAGAGCATGCCATCCACCAGCCAGCGCCCGCGAATCTCTACCGGCAGGAACATTCCTGGATAAGCGCAACTCGCGCGCACCGGGTTGATGATCGAGCCGGTGCGAAAGAGCGCTCCTTCCCCGGTGTTGAAGTCAGTGGCCGTCACACCGAGAGGGATGCGCAACTCTTCAAATGTCTGCACCTTCAACGTTCGCGTCAGGAACGAGACCATGCGGTCGTTCGAGGCGAAACCGTAGCGGGAGAGCGTCCAGCGCGCGAAGGTAGTGAAGCGAACTTTGTGCGCGACCTCTTCCAGCTCCGCGATCGTGAGTCCGCTGCAATACACGGCACCAATCAGCGCGCCCACACTGGTGCCCGCAATCATGCGAACTGGGATGCCCTCTTCTTCGAGGACCTTGAGAACCCCAACGTGCGCGATGCCGCGCGCAAAGCCTCCACCCAAGGCGACACCGATTGCGGGCATGCGCTTCGACTCGACCGCATTCGACCTGCGAGACAGTTCGCGGCCGAAGGCTTGCACAGACCGGATAACCTTGCCCAGACTCTTCACCGGAACCCCACATTCCTGGTTTGCCGGGGAGCTGCAAACCCTACATCCTTACTGTGTAAGATGCCACGAACCCGTTTCGAGCTACATTCCACCTCTGTGCTATCTGGCGGTTACAGGAGAATCCGCCCGCTATTACCGGAATGTGACTCCGCCGAACCGCCATGGTGACTAACTCCTGTAATCCTGCTAACTTGCCGTCTGTAACCCCGTCGAAACACGCCGGTTTCCCAGCCCAACCGACACCAGGGGAGCCCGAACCATCAGCCGCGCTTCAGAGCTCATCGGGGCTCGTCCTGCGTCGCTGGTGCCGGCAAGCAAGCGCAAGGGCTAGAATCCAGAGTTCGCGCATGATGAAAGCCGCCGAGGGGCAAATCGCTGCCGACGACGCCCGGCTGCTCATCCCCATGATGGCCACCGCTTTCGAGCAGGGCGCTACCTTGCTGAACTACGTCGAGGTCACGGGAGGATGCTCAGGTTCGTGGATGGTGTTAGCGCACGCGATGTCGAAACCGGCAATGAATTTCGCGCCGGCGCCAAAGTCGAATTTGAATCTTGCAGCCCAGACGGTGTGCGATTCGGCGCAGAGTTCGCGTTATTGGACTTCAGGGTCTTGGCCATTCAAGGTGCTGACCTTTGCATATCAAGCCACTCGCCTTTTCGTTGCCATGCCAGTACTAGCCCCACATCCTTCATGCCTTATGCGAGACCGACGGCTTAGCGGTACTCGACGATCAAGCTCTTAAACCAAAGAGGGTCCCGGTCGACGTGCGCATCAATCCAGAGTTTTCCTCGGGTATCAGCCAAGCCATTGCTGCGGGTCGTGGATTGCCGCGCTGACGTCCCGAAGAAACTCGGCTGCCCGTGCTCCATCCACCACGCGATGGTCGCTGGAAAGGGTCAAGGTCATCATTGGACGAATCCCGGGGCGGCCGTCCACGGGCACGACTCGGTCCGCGATCCGGCCGACCGCAAGAATCGCGGCTTGGGGCGGGGTAATAATCGCGCTGAACGCGTCCACGCCGAACATCCCAAGATTGCTGATGGTGAAGGTGCCGCCGACAATGTCCGCCGGGCGCAACCTGCCCGCCCGGGCCCGCGCCACCAGGTCGCTGCGTTGCGCTGCAATTTCGCCGAGTGCGATCTTGTGCGCGTTGTGAATGACAGGAGCGACCACGCCATCGTTGACCGCCATTGCCACGCCCATGTTTACGTCAGCGTTTGGCCGGACGCCTTCACTCGCCCAGCTCGCGTTCATCCGTGGATGCTTCAACAGCACGCGTGCGATCAGCGCCGCCAGCAGGTCGGTGTGTGTGAGCTTCACTCCTCGCGACTTCTCAATTCCAGGGGCGAGTTGTTCGCGCGCTTCGTTTAGAGCGCCTGCATCCATGTCGCGGACCAGGAAGAAGTGCGGGACTGTCGTCCAGCTCAGAGTGGTTCGTTCAGCCATCAGCCGCGAGACTCGGCTGCGAGATTCGATCGCTGCTTCAGCGCCTTCATTTCCGGCCGCGGCGAGAATATCTGACGCCAGGATTTCTCCGCCCGGCCCTGACCCCGTGAGCTGGCTGAGATCTACTCCGCGCTCGGCGGCCAGACGGCGCGCCTTGGGTGAGATTTTGATGTCCCGGGCCGCGGGTTGAGCTGCCGGCGTGCCAGTGAATGACGGGGAGGAAGGGGCCGCAGTAGCAGTCGTCTTTCTCCCTGATTCTGCGGGCGCCTCGTTGATGGGAGGGGCTTCTCCAGGATGTACGATCCAGGCGATGGTCCGTCCGACGGGCACTTCAGCACCCGGCTGCGCCTTGATTCCGGCGAGCACGCCGTCGCCAGGCGATTCGATTTCCATGACGGCCTTGTCAGTCTCGATCTCAAGAAGCGGCTCGCCCTTGACGACGGTCTCGCCTTCTTTTTTTAGCCAGGAAATTAGCTTGCCAGTTTCCTGGGCCATTTCGAGCGCGGGCATGACCACACTGATCGCCATGGTTTGATGGGAAGGCTGTTTCGCGGCGCCTCAATCGCCGACGCCGACTCGTTCTTGCCGGGAGCTCGTTTCAATCATCTCGCGCACTCGCCGGCTCGGTTCGTTTTCGCTTTCTCGCAACGCCGGCAGCGGACCATTCACCGTGAAGTAGTGTCTTCCGGCAACCAGCAGTTCTTCGGCCGGGAAGCGAGTGATCACCTCATGGCCTTTCTCGGTGACAACAATTTCTTCCTCAATGCGCGCGGCGCTCCAGCCGTCAGTCGAAGGCCAGAAAGTTTCCAGCGCGAACACCATGCCGGGCTTGATCTCGCACGGATGGTCGAACGACACGAGCCGGCTGATGACCGGCTTCTCCCAGATCGCCAGCCCGATACCGTGTCCGTACTGCAGCGCGAAACATGCTTCCTCGTTGGGGAAGCCGAATTCCTGCGCTTTCGGCCATACCGCAGCGATTTCCGCAGTGGTTCGTCCCGGACGCACCAGCTCAATCGCCGCATCCAGATACTCGCGACAGCGCTTGTAGGCATCGGCCATTGCATGCGACGCGTAGCCGATCGTGAAACAGCGGTAGTAACAGGTGCGGTATCCCATGTAGGAATGAAGAATGTCGTAGTACACGGGATCGCCCGGACGCAACACGCGGTCGGAGAAAACGTGCGGATGCGGATTGCAGCGTTCACCTGAAATTGCATTCACCGCTTCGACGTACTCGGAGCCGAGGTCATACAGAACTTTGCTGACGAGGCCGACGGCTTCGTTCTCGCTCATGCCGGGCTTCATGGCGCGGTAAAGCTCGTCGTATGCGGCGTCCACCATCATGGCCGACGTATTCAGCAAATTTATCTCGTCCCGCGTCTTGATGAGACGCGCTTCTGACATCAGCGCCTGACCATCCACCACCTTGATCCCTTCCTTCTGCAGCGCAAACAGCACCGGCAGTTCGATGATGTCGATGCCTACCGGCTCTTTTTGCAGCCCGCGCAGTTCAAGTTCGATGCGGATTTTCTTCGCGACATCTTCCGCGCGCCCCATTTGCGGCGTCATCGCGCCCCGCAGCATCGAAATTCCCGGCCGCGAGCGTTCTCCCAGCCACGGACAGTGCAGCTGATGATGACGGGCTGCTGACCCGAAGTCCCAAAGAATCGGTTCGTCATTTTGCGGAAGCAGCGTAAAGCGGTTGGCTTTGTCCTGGGCCCAGGTACCGATGTGCGTTGCCGTCAGATAGCGCACATTGTTCATGTCGAAGCAGAGCAGGGAGCCCATCTCCGACTGGGCGAGAAGATCCTTTGCTCGGGCCAGCCGTTCTTGGCGCAGACGGTCGAAGTCCACACGGTTTTCCCAATCCACAGCCATCGTTCCGTAGGTTGGCAGAGCCATAACTTTTCTCCTTAGAGCGGGGACTGTGAGCGACCTGACTACGACCGGCCGCAGAGTCCTCGCGCGGCTTCAAACACCGTCTGTTCAGTCGGCACGGTCACATCCTCCAGCGGCGGCGAAAACGGAATGGGAACATGCATCGCTCCCATGCGCTTGACCGGCGCGTCCAAGTCATAGAATGCGCCCGTGGCGATCACCGAAGCAATCTCCGCGGTAACGCCGTATCTTTCGTAGCCCTCGTCCAGCACGATCGCCCGCGATGTCTTCTTCACGGATTCGACCAAAGTCTTTTCATCCAGCGGCCACATCGTTCGCGGATCTACCACTTCAGCGCTGATGCCGATCTCTTCCAGCAAGGCAGCTGCTCCCAGCGCAACCTGTACCATGCTGCTGGTAGCGATCAACGTGATGTCCTCGCCCGTCCGTTTCACATCGGCGACGCCCAGGGGAATGGTGTATTCCCCCGATGGCACCGAGCCTTTGATCTTGTACATCATCTTGTCTTCGAAGAAGACGACGGGGTTCTCGTCGCGAATCGCAGACTTGAGGAGCCCTTTGGCGTCATAGGGCGTCGACGGCAACACTACCTTCAGCCCCGGAGCATGACAGAACCACGCGTGCAGCGATTGTGAGTGCTGTGCAGCGGAGCGGCGCGTGGCGCCGAGCGTGGTGCGCATCACCATTGGGACCTTCCACTTCCCGCCCGACATGTAGTGGACTTTGGCCGCCTGGTTCACCATCTGGTCCATCGTCAGAGTGATGAAGTCGCCAAACATAATGTCCACCACCGGGCGCATGCCAGTCATCGCGGCTCCCACGGCTAGTCCGGTAAAACCTGCCTCGGAGATGGGCGTGTCCATAACTCGATCCTTGCCGAATTCCTCAACCAAACCGGAAAGCACCTTGAAAGGAGTGCCGGCTTCCGCGACGTCCTCTCCCATAATGCAAACCGTGGGATCGCGCCGCATTTCTTCAGCCAGCGCTTCGCGGATTGCCTGTGCGAACGTCAGTTCGCGTTCGGCCGTCTCAGGCATAGACGTCCTGCTCCACTTGATCGGTGCTGGGATAAGGCGCAGCCACCGCGAACTGCACAGCCTTCTTCATCTCCGACTCAATCTCCGAGTGCCAGCGATCGAGGAGAGCCGAGTCGGCAAACTTTTGCCCGATCATCCATTCCCCAAAATTGATGATCGGGTCGCGGCGGGTTTTCCACTCCTGCTCTTCCTGCTTGGAACGGTAGTACTCGCGGTTGATGTCGCCCACGTGATGGCCGTGGTAACGATAGGTGTTGCACAGCAGAAAAGCCGGGCCGTCTCCGTGCCGCGCGCGGTCCACCATGCGCTGCGCCATGCCATACACCGCCCGTACGTCCTGTCCATCCACGCTGGCTGCTTCCAAGCCGAACGCGTGGGCACGCGTCAGGATGTCGCCCGCGGTGGTTTCCGTGTAGTGGGTGTATTCGGTGTAGAGATTGTTCTCGCAGATGTAGATAACGGGCAACTTGAAAAGCTGAGCCAGGTTCATCACCTCATAGAGCACGCCCTGCCCCAGAGCGCCTTCACCGAAGAAGCAGACAGCGACCCGACCCGTCCCCAGCCGTTTCGCGGCAAAGGCCGCCCCGGTCGCGATCCCGGCACTACCACACACAATCGCATTCGCTCCCAGATTGCCGGTCGCCGGGTCCGCAATGTGCATGGAACCGCCCTTGCCCTTGCAGTACCCGGCTTCTTTGCCCAGCAGTTCGGCGAACATTCGATCGGGGGAAGCGCCTTTCGCCAAACAATGTCCATGACCGCGATGCGTGCTGGTGATGTAGTCCGCGGGCTGCAGTGCTTCGCAAACGCCGACTGCGACCGCCTCTTCGCCGATGTACAGGTGAGCTAAACCGGGCATCAGCGCTCGGGTGTAAAGGTCGTTGACCTGCGCTTCGAATAGACGGATGGCGAGCATCTGCCGATACATCCGGCGCAACGAATCCACTGTTGTCGCAGTCTCGGATGCCTGAACGGCGGTACTCATTTGGCAACTCCTGACATGCGGGCCAGCACGTCGAACACCACCGCGAAGTCTTGCTTCTCCCAGCCCATGCCGCGAGCGGCCGTTAGGAATTCGTTGGTCACCGCCGTAGTCGGGACCGGAACGTTGAGCTTGCGGCCCAGTTCCATGGCGAGCAGCATGTCTTTCTGCATCATGTTGACGTCGAACCAGGCTTCCTCTGGCTGTTGCAACACGAACGGACCGCGGTACTGAATCATGGGCGAAGCGATCGCGCTATGAACTAGCACATCCACCGCGACTTCGCGAGCGATTCCACTTTTTTCCGCCAACAGCACGCCTTCGGAAAAAGCGAGCATCTGCACGGCCAGGCTCAGGTTCACGGCGATCTTCATGGCCAAGGCCACACCGTTGTCCCCGACATAAGTCACTTTCGGTCCGATATCCAAAAGCAGCGGTTTCAGTCGTTCGAAGGTTTCCTTGCGCCCGCCCACCATGACTGACAGCTTGCCCTGCTGCAATGTGATGACGCTTCCCGAAACCGGCGCGTCCATCATGTCCGCGCCCTGCGCGCGAACCTTCGCCGCCAGCGCGCGGCTGACGTCAGGGCTCACAGTGCTCATGTCGACGACAAATTTTCCAGCAGAAAGTCCGGCCAGCAGTCCTTCCGGACCATCGTGGATCGCGGCTAGTGCCGCGGCATTCGTGACCATCGTGAAAATCACATCGGATGCCGCCGCTACTGCCCGCGGAGAATCCGCCCGCTTCATGCCGCGATCAATCAGCCACTGCGCCTTGGACTTCGTGCGGTTGTAGCCGGTAACGGTGTGGCCTTTTTCCAGAAGGCGGGCCACCATGTTTCCGCCCATGACCCCCAGGCCCACAAACCCGAGATTCGCCATCAATCGCTCCGTTTTGCCTAAGAATTCGGCTTGGACTGTGAGCTTTCTCTCAGTGAGGCGGAAGAGTCCTCGCGAACTTGCTCAAGGTGAGCCCGCATGGCGTCTCGTGCCGCATCCGCATCCCGCCGCTCAATCGCTTCCAGAATGCGTTTGTGATGGAATTGTCCGCGCTCCGGCCCTCCATCCACCTCGAAAATCCGGGTGCGCTGCTCGCGCAGCAGTCCTACGATGGAGTCGATCAAAGCAAGGATCAGCGGATTGTCGGCTGCCTCGGCCAGCGCCAGATGAAAGTCGAGATCGGCTTCGATGTAAGCCTCCCGCTCATGCACGTTGCGATCCATGGCGGCGACCGCTTCCCGCATGGTGGTCAGGAGTTGCTCCTCAATCCGCGGCGCTGCCAAGGCGGCGATCTCCGGCTCCAGAATTCGGCGCAACTCCGCCAGGTGCAGCGACCCTTCCTGCTGGCTGATCTTGATGATCAGGTTGAGCGACTGCCGAATCGCCTGCGAAGTCCCATTCGTCACGAAGGTGCCACGTCCGGTGTAGGCTTCGACCAGACCTTTCTCGCGCAGCGCTTTCACGGCTTCGCGAACCGCGGTACGGCTTACGCCGAAACGTTGCGCCAGATCTCGCTCAGCCGGCAGCTGATCGCCTGGTTTCAGTTGTCCTTTCAGGATGGACTCTTCCACCTGCTGCACGATCTGTTCGTACAGGCGTGAAGTCTTCACCGCACGGTAAACAATCTTGGGAGCCACCGCATCCACCGTTTCATTGGTCATTGGAGTCTCATGAAGTTCTCGTTGTTGTCGCAAGCTGCGAGGACCAATGGTCCGACCACTATACCACATGCCAATTCGTGCTCAAGTGACGGCATCAATACGGTGGAGGGCTGTAGACATCTCAGTCCTATTGCTGCCAAACGGTCTTGATGTTCACAAATTCCCGGATTCCGTGCACCGAGAGCTCACGTCCGTGACCCGAGTGTTTTACGCCTCCGAACGGGACGCGCGGGTCGGAAGCTACCATCTTGTTCAGGAAGACCATTCCGGCCTCCAGTTCGTTGATGAAGCGTTCGGTTTCCCCGGGATCATTGGTCCACGCGCTCGCGCCCAGACCGAAGCGGCTGTCGTTGGCAAGCTGAATGGCTTGATCCACCGACTTCACGCGAAAGATCGAAGCTACCGGCCCGAAGAATTCCTCGCGATAGGCAGGCGATTCCTTCGGAATGTCAGTGAGCACGGTTGGAGCATAGAAATTTCCAGGACGTTTCAAGGCATGCCCGCCAGTCAGGACACGCCCGCCGGCGGCAACTGTCTTCTTAACATCCGCGTCCAGCGAAGTCACCGCCTCCGCGCTCGCCAGAGGACCGAGCTGGGTTTTCTCGTCAAACGGATCCCCCACCTGCAACCCTTGCATGCGGCTGACGAACTTGCGTTCGAACTCATCGGCGATGGAATCGGCCACAATAAAGCGCTTGGCGGCAATGCACGATTGTCCGTTGTTCTGAACGCGGGCTTCGACAGCGGTCGCAACTGCTGTCTCCAGATCCGCGCTCGGCATTACGATAAAGGGATCGCTGCCGCCCAGTTCAAGTACCACCTTTTTGATGCGCTTGGCCGCTGAAACCCCAACCTGGATGCCCGCTTGCTCGCTTCCGGTGAGGGTTGCCGCCGCCACGCGCGGGTCGTTCAGAATGCCGTCCACGGGTCCCGATCCGATCAGCAGCGTCTGAAATACGCCTTCCGGAAATCCTGCTCGGTGGATGATCTCTTCAATCTTCAGAGCGCACTGCGGAACATTCGAGGCATGTTTGAGAAGACCGACATTGCCTGCCATCAGTGCCGGGGCGACAAAGCGAAACACCTGCCAGAACGGAAAGTTCCAGGGCATCACCGCGAGGATCGGCCCCAAGGGCAGGTAGCGGATGAAGCTGCGCTTGGCTCCGGTCTCCACCACTTCGTCCGCCAGAAAACGCTCTGCATTCTCGGCATAGTACCGACAACCGGTCGCGCACTTCGCCGCTTCGGCGACGGCTGAACGCAGGGTCTTTCCCATCTCCAGCGTCATCAGACGCGCGCATTCCTCTTTTTCCTTTTCCAGGATCTCGGCGGCGCGGAGCATCATCTTGGCGCGGTCGGCAAACGAAGTTCGCCGGTAGGTCTGAAACGCGGAGGCTGCCAGCTGGATCTTATGCTCGATCTGCGCGGGAGAAAGAGGCTCGAAGCTCTTCAGCACTTCACCGGTCGCAGGATTGGTGGTCGCGATTGCCATGGTCAGGTTTTCCTTCCGATTGTTTTCCTCGGACTAGTTCCAAATTGGCCCAGTCCACGAGGGAGCCGGGGGCGGCATCGGTCGGACCACGATACTACCGGGCGGGTGGTCCACGTCAACCCGCACCAGCCTTTGGTCTTGACAATATACCAGTCCGTTGGTATAGCTGTCGGACCAATAGTTCCATCATCTTTGGAGGTCCGTAATGCGTTCCTTGATGAAAGGAATTTGGGTCTTGGGCTTGGTTTGCCTGCTGGTTGGCGCCACCACAGTCTTTTCCCAAACCACCACTGGCCGGATTCTGGGGAGAGTCGATGACCAGACCGGTGCGGCCGTGGCGGGTGCCACGGTGGTCGTTACCGACGTAGAGCGCGGCATCACCCGAACGGTGGCCACGGACACATCAGGCACCTACGTGGTTCCGAATCTGCAGCCTGGTGTTTATAAGGTCCGCGCCGAAGCCAAAGGCTTCAAGAGCGTCGAGCGCGTCAACATCGGCTTGGAAGTCGCTCAGGACGCGCGTGTCGACATCGCGCTTTCGCCCGGACAGGTCTCCGAGACGGTAACGGTGACCGAGGAGGTTCCGCTGGTCAACACCACGTCCTCCACTTTAGGCGGCACGCTCAGCAATGCCGAGATCAACGACCTGCCCCTGAATGGCCGCAACTATGAAAATCTGCTGCAGTTGCGTCCCGGAGTAACCCGTTATCCGGGCGGCGGATTCTCTACTACCAGCACCAACGGCCTGCGCGCGGAAGACAACGCCTACTTCGTTGAGGGACTGTTCAACAGCGAGCCCTACTCCGGCCAAGCCATCATCAACGGCGCCGGTGTCGCGGGCGATTCAGCGACCATTCTGCCGGTCGACTCGATTCAGGAATTTAACCTGGAAGTGAACGCACCAGCCGAATTCGGGTGGAAGCCTGGGACGGTTGTTAACGTCGGTCTCAAGTCCGGCACAAACCAGATTCACGGCACTGCGTTCGCGTTTGGGCGCGACGGTGTAATGGACGCTCGGAACTTTTTCAACACCACACCCAATCCCAAGGTCCCAAGAACGCTGGAACAATACGGCGGCAGTGTCGGCGGGCCGATTGTCAAAAACAAGGCTTTTTTCTTTGGCGCCTACGAAGGACAGATTTATAACGTAGGAAACTCTTTCGGAGGCGTCACGAGCCCGTCCATGGTCGCGATGCCCACTCCAGCTCAGCCCAATTGCCTCTTCGGTCTCCAGACCGGAGACTGCGCCAACAGTATCCCCGACGTGGTCACGGATCTGCTGGCAGGAGGAATCACGGTCAGTCCCGCCAGCCTGCAGGTGGCCGGCTGCGCGCTCGCAGGGTCCACGGTTACATGCGACGGAACAGGCTTCCCCACGAATAACAATCCAGACATCAATATCCCGAATGGATTTCCCAACGAAGTCACCGTCTACAATGCGCTCGGCAAAGTGGATGTCAACGTCAGCGAAAAAAACCGCATCAACGGGATGTACTTCTTCGGGAACAACTCGGGAACGGTCGAGGACTTTCCCGAGTTGCAATCGAAGTGGCGTTCGAAGATTCACACGCGGGCCCAGGTGGTTGGCGGAAGTTGGGCGTGGACTCCCACTCCCCGCTGGGTCAATGAGGCACGCTTTGGATATAACCGCCTCTACCAGCCGACATTTCCGGGCGATCTCAACACACCCGCGTCGGGTTACGGGCTCGACACCGGCGTCTCCGGCCCGCTCACGGGCGGATTGCCGCGCATCGGGTTTGCCGGCTACTTCTTACCGGGCCTGGGTGGCTTCAAATGGCCAAAGTTCCAGGGACCTGACTCCATCACGCAGTTCATCGACCATGTTTCCTACACGGCGGGCAACCACTCCTTTAAGTTCGGCGGCGAGGTTCATCGAGATGCTGTGACCAACGCCGCATTCGGAAATGCGCGGGGTAGCATCACTTTCCTGGGTGGCAATACGCCCGATCCCAACAGCGAGGGAAATTTCCTCAACACTTCGCAGCTGGAAGACTTCTTTGCGGGCGCGCCTTTCAAGGTGTCTGTGCTTACCGGAGATCCCAGACGGCAGCTCAGCAATTGGGCGTACGCGGCCTTTGTTCAGGACGACTGGCGCGTCACCAGGAACCTGACCATCAACCTTGGACTGCGCTATGAATTCAACTCGGTCGTCAAGGAAGCCCACAACCTGCTCGGCAACTTCGATCCCAACCTCGGGATGGTGCAGGTAGGAAAGCAGATCAGCTCTGCTTACAACCCCGACCACAAGAACTTCGCTCCGCGTTTCGGATTTGCCTGGGATACGAACGGCAAAGGGACGACTGTGATCCGCGGAGGCGGCGGGCTGGTTTATGAAACGGTAAACTGGCAGTCCTTCATTGCTTTCAACAATAGCTTCGGCCTTCCGAGCGTGCCCACCGGAGCGATTATCGACGGTTCCGGAGGCACAGCCGGTGGGACGATTACGACGGGCAACCTGACCGTCTTTCCTAACTTTCCGTGGGATAACGGTCCGATCTACGGCGACCTCTCGCAACCCATTAACTGCTTCGATAGTCCCTGTGCGATCATGAGCGTCGACCGAGGCCTAAAAACTCCCTACGTGTGGAACTGGACCCTCAGTCTGCAACACGCGTTTACCCCGAACCTTTCGCTGGAACTGGCTTATGTCGGGAACCATGGTTCGAGGCTGACGGGGATTCGCGACATCAACCAGCCTCCGGTAGGCTCGGGGTGGTCGCCAGGGGAGATTACGAACTGTATCGAGAGCAACTTTGATCCAAACGTCTGCGCGCCCGATACCGATGCGGAACAGGCGGCACGACCGTTCACCGCCACTGCCGCCACGAAGTTCCCCTACCTGAGCAACATCTTTCAGATGGGCAACGTCTATCGGTCCAACTACAACGGCCTGCAAGCGACGCTGAACGCCAGAAATTTCCATGGCTTGAACATGGTGGCCGGTTACACCTACTCGCACTCTCTCGATAACCTGGGTGCAAACTGGCATTTTGGCTACGGGGCAGGGCTGCCCCAGGATTCCTCTCACCTGGGCCGGGAATACGCGAACAGCGATTTCGATGTTCGTCATCGCCTCACGGTTTCGCTCACCTACGCCATCCCTGGTAAGAAGGGCTACGGGCAGGCACTGGAGGGTTGGGAGATCAACTCCATCATCAACCTGCAAAGTCCGCAACACTGGGGACCGATTGATCTGGGAACAGACGCTGCCGGGGTAGGTCCGCTGCCATTCAGCCCTCCCGCGAACAGCCCCCTCCGGTGGAATTTTTTTGGGAAACCAGATGACTTCAAGTCGGGGCCGACCGGGATTCCGTTCTACGGTCCCGGCGACCCCAATATGCCGGCCGCCTGTCCCACGCAAGCTCTGGCCCTAGACGGTGGCACGGTGGGCGCCGCCACCGCTGCCCTCAACCTGTTTGGCTGCTACGCCAAAGGCAACTCCATCATGATTCCTCCGGCGCTGGGAACCTTCGGTAACATGGGCCGCAACACCTTCCCGGATTCTGGTTTCCGTAACGTGGACTTCTCGCTGGCGAAGAACTGGCATTTCGGTGAGCGGTTCCGCGCCCAGTTTCGAGCGGAGTTTTTCAACATTTTCAACCATCCCAACTTCGCCAATCCATACGGCGGCCAGAATGGTTTCGGTTTGAATGATCCTTCGGCGAGTGGCTTCGGTTGTGGTTGTGCCACGCCGGACGTGGCCGCGGCCAACCCTGTGGTGGGATCCGGGGGCAGCCGCGCTGTTCAACTTGCCCTGAAGATTATTTTCTAACGCGAGCCCATGCTTCTTTCACAGTGGGGCCGGACTTCAATCTGGCCCCTCGGTTTTTTCCTTTCGACGTTCGAGATTTCAATTCGTGCTCTGAACGTCGTGTGAGGCCTGCCGCCATCACGGGTTAACACCAGGGGAAAACTCTTGCGCTCCATAAAAGGAATGTCCGTGCCGAGCCTGATGCCACGCCACGATCGCGGCCTTCTACAGATCCTGTTTGTCGGGATCATCGTCGCCAGCAATCTGGCCCTCGCTCAGGAGCGCCAAGAACGAACGCTCGATGAAATCAAGAGCGAAGCCATCCATCGCGCCGAGAACGGAATGTACCCGCTTATCGGCCTCGACCCTGCCGATGTGCGCGAGGCCTTCGCCTCGATCCACACGAAAGACAAAGACGAGTGGGCAACCGCCTTCATGGCCGTAGCCGACCACTACATGAACGAAGCGAAGTCACTCAAGAAGACGGACTCAGCGAAAGCCAACGCCGATTACATTCGCGCCTGGCGCCTCTACAGCTTTGGCCGCTGGCCAATCCCCGCATCGCCCGGCAAACGGCGGTCCTACGAAAAAGCAATCGAGGCTTTTCTGGCGCACGCCCGTTTCTGGGATCCGCCGCTGGAAATTGTTCGCATTCCCTTTGAAGGGAAGGAAATCATCGGCTACCTGCGCCTGCCGAAGAATGCGAAGGATCCAGTACCAGTCGTGATCGCCGTGAATGGACTCGACAGCCGAAAAGAAGATCTGGCCGAAAGCTTTGCCGCGATTCTTCCCTACGGCATCGGCTTTCTTGCCGTGGATGGCCCCGGCACAGGCCAGTCGCCGATCAAGGTCAGCGAAAACGCCGAGCGCATGCTGTCGCGAGTGCTCGACTACCTTGCCACGCGACCCGAAGCGGATAAGGCCCGCATCGCCATCCACGGCGTAAGTTGGGGCGCCTACTGGGCCACAAAGATGGCCATCGTCGAGCGTTCACGCCTGAAAGGGGCGAGTGCGCAATCGCCGCCGGTGGATGCCTTCTTCCAGCGGGACTTCCTCAGGAACTCTCTGCTCGGAAACCGCGAATATCTGTTCGATCAGATTCCGGCGCTGATGGCAATTCTCGACAATGTGAAGACGTTGGACGAAATGGCCGAGGTTCTTCCGAGGATGTCGCTCGTCAAGCAAGGTCTCCTGGGAAAGCCGATGGCTCCGATGCTGGTGATTGCCGGAGTGCTCGACACGCAGGTGCCGATCTCGGACATCCACCTGTTACTGGACAAAGGCGACGTCCCCAAAACCGCCTGGATCAATCCGCAAGGCGGCCACCTCGGGCGGCAGGTCAAGGTCTGGCCCGATCCGCTCATATTCAAGCAGGTGATTATTCCCTGGCTGGTGCGGACGCTTGAGCCCGAACCCACGAAGGATACCCACTAACGGGCACAAGGACTAACCATGGCAACCCTTCCGCGGCACCCTTCGCGCTCTTCCAACATGGGGAGAAATAGGATGTCCTGCTATCGGGCGGCCAGCATCGGCAATGCGGCTCCTTCACTACTTAGCCCGGGCTAAGAGGTAGTCCGTCAGAAACTTTCTGGTCTTTGCATCCATTGTTGGTTGCGCCGTGTCTGGCGTGGCTTTGGCTGCTGTCCGCTTGGTTTTGATGCCGATGTAGACCGCATTGTAGGCAGTGTCCCCGAGATTCTCCACCCTGTGCCTGAAAGGGGGAAACCAGCGAGACTCGCCGGGATTGGCGTATACCTCTTTTGAATTCCCGTGCGGATCGGTGAATCTGAGATGCCCTGCGGTGAGAACGACAACCACGCCCCCGGGGTGGCTATGCATCTCCGATTTCTCGTGCGGACCATAGTGGACATCGACGACCTGGACGGACTCGTTCTCGAAAGCCAACTTGTAGTGCGTCGCCTCGACCTTTGTGGGGTCTTGCGCAAGTGCGACGTTGAGAGCAAGAAGGGCGACCGCGACAGCCCCGAAGGGCTTGGAAGACATGGCTCTCCTCCCGGCACCAGCCTCAAACTGTGCAAGTAAACTGGCGCAACGCTACCGCCGCCCAAACCACCTGTCAACAATGGAAATACACATCGGACCAAAGTCGTTAGGGGACCGTGCCGGCAGAGCAAGAAGGCCGGCAAAATCCCGATTTGGCCCATCCCGCTGCCCTACAGGCTCGCGATGAGCCAGGACCTGGGGCTTCGGGGATTGAGCGTTGGGGAAGGGCAAACGGCCGGAATTTCACCTATAATCCCTTTGCCTTATGGCATGACTATGCCACCTGCCATTCGCGGCGACAGCAGCACTCGGGAGGACGGGCCGTACACGATCGCAATCATTGCAGCGGAGGAATCTACGATTCCAGACCTCCGCCAATACCTGGCTCCCACCTTCAAGACCGTTCTTGCCCGCACTGAGCTGCAAATCCAAGCCCTGATGCTGGACCCAGAGTTGCACGGCATCATTCTGGACTTGGACAGCATTGGTGACGGGGCCGGCGACGGCGTCGAGGTGCTGGGGGAAATTCGCAAGCTCCGCGAGGACCTGATCCTGGTTGCTATTACGGGCTCGACCAGCAGCGACCTTCCGCTAAGCGCTAGCCAGGCGGGCGCCGACGAATTCTTTCTCGCTCCCCTCGATTTTAGCCAATTGCGCAGCGTCCTGCTGGGCGCAATTGAGAGACGAGCTTTTCAGTTTGAAGGGCGCCGGCTGGTGGATCAGGTGGAAAACAAGTCCGCCTTCTGCGGACTGATTGGCTCCAGCGGGGCCATGCGCAATGTCTACCAGGCGATCCAGGCGGTTGCCGATAGCAATACCACCGTCCTGCTGCGCGGCGAAAGTGGGACGGGAAAGGAACTGGTCGCGCAAGCCATCGTGCAATGCAGCGAACGGCGCGGCAAGCCTTACGTCTGCCTGAACTGCTCGGCGCTTCCCGAAAGCCTGATCGAGTCCGAATTGTTCGGATTTGAGAAAGGTGCCTTCACGGGCGCGGAAGGGCCCAAGCCCGGCCTGATCGAAATGGCTCACCGGGGAACTCTGTTCCTGGACGAAATGACCACGCTGAGCCATGGCCTGCAGAGCAAGCTCTTGCGCGCGCTTCAGGAGCACTCGGTACAGCGGCTGGGCGGACGGTCGGCCCGGAAGATCGATTTTCGGCTCATCACTGCGACCAATGAAGATCTGGAGGATCTGGTTCGCACTGGCCGCTTCCGCGAAGACCTCTATTACCGCATCAACGTTGTTCCGATCGTGATCCCTCCGCTGCGGGAGCGTGACGGCGACGTGCCGCTGCTGGTTGATCACTTCTTGCGCATCTATTGTGCTGCCAATAAGAAACCCCTCAAACAGCTGCAGCCCGAAGTGATGGAAATCCTGGAGGATTATCCCTGGCCCGGCAACGTGCGCGAGTTGGAGAACATCATTCAGCGGCTAGTGGTGATGAACGACGGTTTGATTATCACCGCCAACCAGTTGCCTCAACCGCTCCTGTATTCCAGCGCCGCCAGCCACGAGGCCATCCTTATTCCGGAACAGGGCGTAGACTTTGATGCCGAGATGGAACGCATCCAGATTGCATACCTGAGTGCCGCCCTGCGCCGCACCGGCGGGAAAAAGTCGGCGGCAGCGGCGCTCCTGCATATTGATCCTCAGCGCATGAAGTATCTGTGCCGCAAACTCCGCCTGGGAGGGCCGTCTTGACTGCGAAATGGTTAAAAATTAACCCGACAGAGGTTAATTTCTTACCACGGCAAATATTTCGCCAGCGCCGCTGAGGATTTCTCGCCCGGCGCGGAACTCCAACTGATTGATTCCACGCAGAGTTGACCGCTCGTGAAGCTCATGCAGGCTTTGGAGACAGCCGTGCTAAACAAAACATGTCTGCACGTGGGATGTTAACCAACTTCGCGAAGAGAGGACACCGTGACTATCCAGAAAAAGTCTCTGATCAGCACCTTGAATGCCACCAAGAAAGCGATCGTGGCCAGCACCCCGAGCAATTCAACAACGTCGACCAGCCCAGTTCGGAGCGAGGTGGCCAGCCGAGCGGCCAGCCGCAGCAACCTCGGGACTCGTGCCGCGAGCCGCAGCAACCTCGGAACCCGGGCTGCCAGCCGTAGCAATATGGGAACCAGAGCGGCCAGTCGCAGCAACCTGGGAACCAGAGCGGCCAGTCGCAGCAACCTGGCCAAGAAGGCGTAGCGGTAACACCCAAGAACTGGTGCTCGGAGATTTCAAGAGGGCTGCGGCCTGCCGCAGCCCTCTTTCTTGCCTCACCAGATCTTGCGTCCAAAGAAGTCGGCCACGGCTTGCCACGCCATACCAGCGAGGCTTCGCCGCCGGCCGTACAGTCTTGCCGTCCCTGTCATCCCCGGCTTCAGTGTTCTGTCCGCGTTGCCTACTCGCAGATCGACAATATAGAAGTTTGGTGGCCGAAGACCTTTGTACTTGGTCAGGTCGATGAGGCCCGGCGCTATCTCCGACGACACTGGGGCCAGGGCCACCATCTGGGCATCCCGCTTCCTGAACATGCCATCGAAACGTACCCTGGCATGCGACTCAGAGTGAAACTTGTACATGTCGTACTCGGAGACGTAAATGCGAGCGCGCAGGGTGCTTAGATTACCCACCTCCGCCAGTTCGGTTCCGGCCGGGACGTATGCGCCCAGCCGATCGCTAAGCCGGGGTGTCAAGACCACTCCCGCAATCGGGCTTTTGAGGTCGAGACTCGTGACTTGGGAAGCCAGATCACGGGTCTGCTGTGCCAGGTGCTCGCGCTCCTGCAGTGCGGGACCAAAATCGGCGTAGCTGAGCACCGCGGAATTGGCCCGCGCGCTGGCAAGATTATAGTCAGCTTTGCTTCGACCCAGTCTGGACTCCAGTTTCAGGTTGCGCATCCGGAAGAGCGGGGCGCCGGGGACGACGGCCTGTCCCTCGTCGGCGTAGACCTGGATTACGCTTCCCGGCTGGAGCGCACGCACCACAGCCCGATCGGAAGGCTCCAGCACGAAACGGCCGTCGACCAGTTCGTGCCACACGGGAAGAAACAGAAACACGATCAAGGCGGCGGTCAAAGCCCGAAGTCTCCGGGGAGTAAACCAGGCGCGCACCCGGTCTTTCTTGTCGAGATAGACGAATTTCATAAAGCTCACCAGCGTCCGTATACGAGACCGGAAAATCAGGGCTCCGGTCGCCAGTTCGGGAATGAACGACCATTCCGGGTTGAAGTTGCGAAAGATGTTGCCCACAAACCGCGCCAGGATGAAGAGGACAGAATAGCTGTAGAGCCCGGACAGGATGGCATACACACTAAACCCGAGGCGCCGCCGCTTGGGAACGTAGGGAACATCCACCGGCAGTTTCCAGATGTGTTTCTTCACCCACGCGGACACATAAGCGGTGGAATTCTCCTTCAAATCCACGATGTTCAGCAGGTCGCACACAATGTGGTACCCGTCCAGCTTCATGAGCGGGTTCCAATTGATCAGCACCACGCCGATGCCGGTGATCAAGATGATGGTGTAGGCAAAGTCGTGGACGGCGGTCCCTGGTGGTGTGCCCCACCACAGGGGAGTCGCAATGGCGCAGATGCCTAGCTCCGTCCACACTCCCGCCACCGTGATCATCAGCCGCTGATAAGCGTTACCCCTGATTACACCTTCGGTGGTATCGGTGTAGAACGCCGGAGTGAGATAGATGAGGGCGAATCCCATGGAGGTCACGCGCCCGCCGTAGTGTTTGCAGGTCAGACCGTGACCAAGCTCATGCAGGGCCATCAACACCGTGGCCAGACCCCAGAAAACAGTGAAGTCCCACCACGTCTTGTCCGAAAAGTTATAGAACTGCCAGGTGTCCCGGCTGACTTCGTTCCAGTGGGTAACGAAAATACCCACCATGAACGCAAATGCCCCCAGCGTGATCAGGGTGAACCACCAGGTGTAGATGAAACCGAGGTGTTCGTGCAGCCAGTCCAGGAACTTGTCGGGATTGAAAGCCGGAAAAGTAATCAGCCCCAGGTCGCCCCACTTTTTCTTCTTTTTCAGGATTTTGCGCCGTTCCTCGGCGGTCTTCCGCATCAGGGCGACATTCTTTTCCTGCGGAGTCTTGTACCAGAACTCGATCGCTTCGAGGTCGTCCCCGATGCCGCGAACGTCTTCTGGGACCACCTCGAGGCCGGTCTCCTTGAAGTACAGGTCGGCGACGTCCTCATAAGTGCGCTGGCCGTCGAAAAGCCGGACCAATTCCCAGTTCTGCCGGGGGATATTGAAGATGGCCTCAACCCCCGGCACAAAGACGCGGACGACGGGCTGGCCGTCAATGATGTGTTCCTTGAAGACGACGTCGGGATGAAGGCGAGGGTAGTGCAGCGCCATGGTGCGTGCTGGCATTTCCGGCAACGCCACGTTAAGGACTTGAGTGAGGTTCATCGCAGGTTATCGATGCGCACGTTGACCGTCATCCCAGGGCGGAGTTGACCACGCGCTCCTACCACTTCGACCAGCACCTCGACGGTCCCGCTTGAAGGATCGACGACCGGGCTGACTCCGATAATTCTCGCGGTATGTTTCTCTTCCGGTGCGTCAGGCGAGGTCAAGTGCAGTTCTTCCCCCCGTTTCAACCGTCCTAGAAACTTCTCCGGCAGGGTGAAGCGCATTTGCAGTGGAGCCTCGGCGGTGACCCAGAAGAGCCGGTCGCCCTTGACGACTTGCTGTCCCTGGCGCACGTAGCGTCGCGCCACCAGGCTGTCGAAGGGCGCACGGATGCGGGTCTTCTCCAACTCCAATTCCAGCGACCGCTGCGTCTGGCGCGCATTGGTCAGCATTTCACCGACCCGCTTTACGTCCCACTGCTCCGACTCCGCCTTGAATTTCGCGTGGTCCAGCTGTTCCTTGGTGATGAGCGCCGCATCCCACATTTTCTGAGCGCGTTGGTAATCCGCCTCCATGACCTTGGCTTCGGCCTCCCAATTCTTCAGGTCGGCTTCGATGCTGCGCGTCTTGGCGTTGGCTGCTTGCAGGTCAGCGGAAATCTGCTGGTCATCCAGCAGCGCCAGGATGGCTCCCGATTTCACCCGCGTGCCCGACTCCACCATGATTCTTGCTACGATTCCGTCCCGCTGGGCCGCAAGATCCACCTGATGCTCCACCACCAGCGGTCCGGAAACCACCGCAGCCTCTTCTTTCGCAACCGGCGCGGGGGAGGATGAAGGAGTCGGCACAGCCGCCTCGACCGCCGGGTGGTTATCGCTGCACCCGGCTTGCAGAATGGCCAACCCGAGGATCATGAATAAACGCCTGCACATCATTCCCTCCTTCCAGCGCGCTTAGAAACCAAACCAATCCCAAATCCGCGAGTACAACCAGAGCGCAGGCCTGCGGAACAACACGTAACCCGCGGGATACCAGCCCACCCGCACTTTGCCGCGTCCTTCCATGCCGGTCCGGATCGAACCGTCAGGGTTGGGAACCGCGACCCGGGCAAAAAACACGTGCGCCTCACCCCGCACCTCTCCCTTCGGGCTCACGACCAGAACGTCTCCGCGGAATGTCCGAGTCGGGTAGCTGTTCAGCTTGATTGCTGCGGGAGATCCCACTTTCAGCAAGCCCGCATCCGCGTTGTCGATGGCCACATCGACCACCGCGCTGGAGTCATCCACAATTTCCGCGAAGCTGTCCCCGTACTGCAGGCGCCGGCCAATCAGGTTTTCGACCTGCGGAGTCGCCACGGTTCCGGCAATGGGTGCCCGCAACCTCGTCTTCTCCAGCAACTCGCGCGCCCGCTCGACTTCAGTTTTCCAGTAATCTGCCTGGACGCGCTGGATCCCTGCTTCACTCCCGTCGTTGCCTGCCAAGGCTCGATTCATGTGCAAGAGGGCGGTTTCATGTTTCGCTTCGGCCCCAGCCAGTGCGGAGCGGTAATCCCAATCCGCCATCTCCGCCAGGACTTGCCCCTGACTCACGCGCTGCCCTTCGCGCACGTAAATCTTCCCCACGACTCCCTCAACTTCAGGTTGCACCTGGACCCGGCGCAGGGGTGTCACCAGGGCATCCCCGTCCACTCGCATGGGAAGCGGGAACACGGCGAGGAAAACTACCGCCGCCACCGCCACTGTGAGGATCAGAGTCCGGCGCCGCTTCTCCATCGCCATGAACTTCCGCTTCTTGACCAGCATCGGCTCCAGCACAGAGATGAACGGCACTTCCTTGTACATCTGCGCATTGCGTAACGCGACCGTGGCCTGGCCAGCCAGCACCTGCAGGATTTCCAGGTGTGCCGGCGACAGAAAATCGGGATCGCTGCTCTCCAGACCCAGGATCCCCACCCGTCCGGTATCGTCGTTGAGGGGCATCGCATAGAACGCGCGCATCCCGGTCTGGCTGAAGTAGTGACGAAACTTGGCTCGCGTCTCCTCGCGCGGGTCGTCGATCTCGTCTTCGTGCTGGCGCACATGTACCACCTCTTCCGCCAACATCGCCCAGCGCAGGATCTCGTTGAGGGGTGCAATTTCCGGCGCGTCCACGTCGAGCTGAGTCACACCGGTTACGGCGCTCAGCCTGTATTTACCGCTGTGCTCGAGAGCGATCGCCGCCCGTTCGTAGGGGATCACCGCCTGAGGGGCGTTCACAATCGTTTGCAGCATGCGCTCCAGATTCAGGGTCGACGTGATCTCGTGGCTGACGGTCACCAGTGTCTCTAAGACTTCCACCTTGCGCTCCGCCAGCAACAGGCTGGCATTGTGGAGAGCGATGCTCGCGGTCTCGTTCAGGCTCGTGAGTACGAAGAGGTCGTCTTCATCAAAAGGTGTGCCGAGCCGGTTGACCGCTTCGATCACGCCGACCAGGGATTCTTTATCAATCAAGGGCGCGACCATGATGGACTCAACCGTCCCGTGCTCCAGGCCGAGGTTGCGGCGAACCAGCCGCTCGTCGCTGGTATCCGCAATCAGTACCGTTTCCCCACTGTCGGACACGTCGCCAGCGATCCCTTCGCCGCCCCGCTGGGCCATTCCTTGCTTGGTCGTCGGATCCGTGCCTGACTGGTGCATCAAAGACAGACTTCCATCGCCTTGAACCATCCAGACGTTGACGGCGTGGCACTCCAACATCTCCCGCATCTTGCTGCCGATAATCGGAAGCAACTCATCCATCTCGAGAGTTGAACTGAAGACTTTCTCGATGTCATAGAACTGGGTCAGCCGCGTAATCGATGTCAGCGAGTTGTGGCGTTCTTCTTCATACGCTTGGGACGAGACCAGCGCCGGGGCTGCAATCGCGGCCAGAGGTTCAAGAGACTCAAGGGCTGTTCGATCCAACACCGCGTCGAAGCTGAGAATCTCGATCGAGCCGATCAGCACTTCCTTGTGGAGGAGGGGGACACAAGCCAGATATTTCAGCGTGCGACGAACATTGAGATGGGCATAATCTTCACGGACAAGGTTTCTGCCCTCGAAGATCACGCTCTGCGGGACACGAAAAAGGGAGCCCAAGGTCCCGGCTTCGGCGGGCACGACCTGATCCGGTTCTGCGCCATCTCCCGCACTGGCGAGCGTCGACCAGAAGCGCCCCTCATCATCTTCTTGCAGACGGTAGACGGTGGCCGTGGTCCCCGGAAACCGGTCCACGATTGCCTGAGCCGTGATCCTGGCCCGGTCCACGGTTTCGCGCAATTCGAGCAGTCGTGAAGCGAAGATGGCGATGTTGATGTCCAGCTCAGAACCCTGGGACGCCATAATGTTCGTCGCGGACTAGCGCCGGACGGGGAGAGACTTCCAGCTTGCAAAAACGCCGGGCTTCTTCTAAGTTGAGCGGGCACTTTAGCAGACGATGGGGTGAGAGTCAACACGATCTCGCTAATCTCGGCCGGGCGCCTTCAGTCCGTGGTCTTAGGCGGGGACAACGTGGAAATCGAGATTCGGAGTTTGGGGGAAGTGACGCTGATCAAGCTCAACGGCAGAATCACGCTGGGCGTGGCTGTCGACCGTCTCCGGGAAACCATGGATGATCTGATCGACGGCGGCGCAAGTCGTTTCGTTCTGGACTTGGGGGAGGTTTCCATGATCGACTCCAGCGGAATCGGTCTCCTCGTCCGGTATCTTACGACCGCGAAACAGCGAGGCGGGGCTCTCAAGCTTTTAAACCCCACTAAGTTCGCCGTCCAAACCCTGAAGATGATCGGGTTACTCGGCCTGTTCGAAGTCTTCCAGGATCAGGGACAGGCCCTCGCCTCATTCGGCTAAACAATTCTCCCAGAAGGCAGCCGAGAACCGTCCCACGATATAAGAATGGCCGGCGCAACGCGAGGCGCCATGATCCGGCTTCGCGGTTCGGATCTTGGTTTCGGGGACCTTAGAGACTCTAACAAAACCCTTTTCCAAGGAATCGCGCCGCTACCCCTAGTTCCAAGTACGAGAAAACATGCCAGCTGAAACGGCGGCCAGCCCTGCCCCAAAGTTTCCTTTCGGAAGCGGGCTGACTGTGGGGCGTACCGGGTGTCAGAAATTGAAACTCAGAGACAGCTGAACGATGCGTGGGCCGCTGTCGCACCTGACCAAAGCCGACGTTCGCCAGGTTTCCGGTCGAGTTTTCCTCAGAAATCGAGGCGAACGCCAAGCTGGATCTCGCGCTTTGGGAAAGCCGCGGTAAAGCCCAGCGGCTGGCTGGGTGACACAGTGGTCGTTCCGTGCACATTGAATGGCGGGGCAGAAGCGGCGCCGACGATGTTGTTCACGCTCGCGTAGTTTGTCCGATTTGCGATGTTAAATCCTTCCGCGAGGAACTGAAGACTGTACCGGTCGCCGAACTTGAACACACGACTCACCCGCATATCGAAACTGACGTAGTTCGGTCCAAGCCCTGTATTCCTTCCAGCGCCGGGCGGACGGTCGTTGGTGAAATGATTGTCGCCATTGATGTCGGCGCCAGCGAGCAGATTAAAAGGATGGCCGCTGTTGTAGGTAACGATCGGAGAGAGCTGAAACCCTGACAAGAGACGCGAGTGTTCCCAGGGGCTGTCCAACACGGCGGCGACCACGACTTTGTGTCGTTGGTCAAAGTCCGACAAAGATCGCTCCGCGACAAGGTTCACTTCGTTAAACGCCGCGTAATCACTATTGAAATCCGTCGAGTCATCGATCGCTTTGCTGTAGGTGTAATTGGCCATCAGAGTGAAGTGGCCGCTGAAGCGCTTTCTTACTTCCAGAATGCCGCCGTGGTAGACCGCGTTGGCAATGGAGCTGTATTGGTTGTTCTGGAGAAGCGCTGGATCCACAAAGCAAGCGCTGGTCCTTTGCCCGAATTCATCCACGCACGGCGGTACACCCCAGTCCTGGAAGGGAAGGCCGTTGGTGGGAAGACCGTTGGCGCCGGGCATGCCACTTACAATCGGTGCTGTCGGCAGCAGGTTCTTGTCAACTGCCCATGGCAAGTGCGTCGTGTGGACGTATATGTAGTTCGCGGAGATCGACAAACCATTTCCGATCTCGCGTTCGACTCCCAGCGAAGCCTGTTGGGATTGCGGGTTACGGTAATCGGGCTGGCCAAAAAAGAGCACGGTTCCGGGCGGCGGCGGACCGGTATTGCTGACCGTGACAAACGGGGCTAAATCAGCCTGCGTGATGCAAGAATTCGCGCCCGCAGGAGGCGGACCGCACAGAATCTTCCCCGCCGCAAACATCGCGCCGTAGATCTCCGCCGAATTCGCAGGAGGAGCGCCCGTGATGGTCACCAAGGTATTGGCGATCTGCCGGACACCATTAACATTGCCGAGGGTCTTCACGACATCGGGAATCTGGGCATAGATTGGGGAGTAGAAAATCCCATACCCGCCGCGGACTACGGTCCGTTGATTGCTAAACGGATCCCAGGCAAACGAAACCCGGGGCGCAAAATTCTTCTTATACGTATTCAGAGGCCCGTATTGCGAGTCCAGTTCGTAGCGTAGACCGTAATTCACGGTGAAATTACGCCGGATTTGCCACGCGTCCTGCCAGTAGCCCGCCGTAAACGGCCGGGTCTGGACATAGTTCGGGTTGCCAAAACCCTGCTCATAGAACGCCGGCAAGCCAAAGCCCCATGACTGGAGAGTACTGAGGGGAGATGGGGCGGTCGAGAGATTGCAAGCGGTGGGCACCTCCAGGCATGGGCTGAGCAGAAAACCAGGCAACTCCAGGAACTCAAAACGTCCGGGAAAGAAAGTATCGGAGGTGGTGTTGTTGCCGCGAATCAATTCGTAGAAGCCCATCCTCATGGAATGGCGGCCGCGGATGAGGGTGAGGTTGTCGGCGAACTCGTAACGGCCCGCCTTCGTATGGCTGGGAAGAAAAATTCCTCGGCCGAAAAACCCATATCCCTGCACGTCCAATCCCGGCCCACCACGATCGTTGGTGTCCACGTTGAACTGGTACCAGTTCCATTGCACACGTGCTTCGTTCACCGACCTTGCGCTGAACTGGTGAAACCATGAGCCCTGCAGGGAGCTGTCCCAGTTGAGCACAGAAGTACCGCGGGAGAAGCCGATCAAAGCCTGCACGTCGGGGTCGGACTCCTTGAGGTGCGCGAAGCTATAGCGGAGGAATGCCTGATCGCTATCGCTGAACCGGTGATCGAGACGAACAGACGTCTCGTGTTGCCGCGTCGGGAACGGAAACAAGCCGCCATCTTTCTCAAACTGGCTTACGACAAAGGCGCTTAAAGGGGAGGCTAGGGGGTTTACGGTCAAAACTCCGCCCAGTACAGCAGCACAATATGCTGCGGGCAGGTTCGTCATGTTTGTATACGGGGGCGGCAATTCCGCGGCGACCGCTTCGCCCACAGGGCCGCTCAGGCATGGAACCACCGTACCGTTCTGAGCCGTTAGCCCGGCCGTGATTGATTGCTGGGGTGCCGTCGGAGCGAAGATCTTACTTTGGGTCAGCAAAGGCACGGAGTCCTGCGCATCGGAGCGCAGACCTTCGTAGGCGACGAACAGGAACGTTTTGTCCCGGTTGACCGGAAACCCCAGAGTTCCACCGAATTGTTGGCGATTCAACGAATTCTTGATGGGAGAACCTGTGGCGGTGAGACTGAAATTGGCGAACGTCGGATCGGGAGCCAGCGCCGGGCTAAACGCAAACGGATCGCGGGCATCCAAAGCATCATTGCGGAAGAAGCCGTAGAGCCCGCCGTGTACGGTGTTCGTGCCAGACTTCGTGGCAATGTTGACGGAAGCGGCTCCGGCCCCACCCAACTCGGCGGGGTAGTTGCTGCGGTTGATCTGAAATTCCTGCACCGCATCCTGGCTCAGGGTCAGGCGGACACCACCGGCGTCATCGTTGGCTTCGCCTCCATCCACGGTCACGCTGTTGCCGCGGCCATTGCTGCCATAGAAGGACAGGCCACTTTGGGGCGTCTGCTTGACGCGAAAATCCGCATTGTCGGCAATAGTGTTGGAGTTGCTGACGCCCGGCATGAGCAAGGTAAAAGTGAGGTAATCGCGGCGGCCAATGGGTAGGTCGTCGATGTATCGTTCGGACACGCTGTCCGCTTGGCTCGCCCGTTGCGTCTCCACCACAGGAGGTTCATCGGTGACTTCGATGGCGGTAGCCACCTGCGAAACCTTCAGCTGAAAATCAAGCGTTACAGTCTGCCCGACGGCAACCGACACGTCTTTTCGGATCTCGGTCGCAAAACCTGTCATTTGCACGCTGACGTCGTAGGTCGCGGGTTCCAGCCCGGTGATCTGGTAACGTCCGCTGCCGTCGGTTGACACTGAGCGACGAATTCCTTTGCCGCTGTTGGTGACAACGATGTTCACGTGGGGCATCACTGCGCCTGAGGAATCGATGGCAGTTCCTTTGATGTCGCCCGAGGAACCCACGCCTTGCGCACACAGCGTGTGGGTCAGAACAATTACGGACAGCACCGCGCATGCAATCGAACTCTTTGATTTCATGGCTCCCCTCTCTAGAACGCCGTTGGATTTTATACTGAACCCTTGGACCTGACTTCCGTATTTTGTCGCCTCGGTCGGTGCGCCGGAATTTTCACTTACCCTTTGGAACGCGAGATTCCGGTCAAAAGGGGGCCAAGTCCGCACTCGCGAGAATGCGATCGGTCGGAACCCGAATCGCAACCTGCCCGGCCCCTTGAAGCGGCGAGTTGCAGCTGACTCGGTCTCTCATATCGTGCCCCCAGCAGAGTTCGCCCTATCTCCCTGCACTGGTCCTCGCAACTCTCGTTGCATCCAGGCTTTAGCCATGGCCCAGTCACGCTTTACCGTGCGGTCGGAAATGGCCATTGCTAGGGCCGTCTCCTCGACCGACATGCCGGCAAAGAAGCGCAACTCGACGACACGGGCCTGTTGCGGGTCGATGACCGCCAGCCGGGTGAGCAGCTCATCAATTGCCAGAAGATCAGCGCCCCGTTCTTTGGCCATGACCATGGCTTCATCGAGGGAAAACTTCGGCGAGATGCCGCCTCGCTTGTAAGCGTTATGGGCCCGGGCATGATCAACCAGGATTCTCCGCATCAACTGGGCCGCCACGCCAAAAAAATGGCCCCGATTCTCCCAGTGGGCACGTTCCTGACCAACCAGTTGCAGGTAAGCCTCATGCACCAGCGCGGTCGTTTGCAAAGTGTGATCGGGACGCTCCCGCCGCATGTAGCTGGATGCCAGACGGTGCAGTTCTCCATAGACGACGGGAACCAGTTGGTGGAGGACGCTCTTGTCACCCTCGCTGAGCCGCTTCAACAGCAGAGTCACGTCGGACTGTGATGGCTCCATAGAACTCGCACCCCGACGAGTCGAACCCATTGAAGCTAACCGCAAGGTCCCAGCCGGTCCGGAAACCCGAGCCCCTTAATTCGCTGGCAGCGGGCAGGCTCGCGAACCACCGCCCTGCCAACGGCTGTCTATTAACGCGAGAAAAAAAGAAAAACGGGGACATAGTTCGTTGGCAACTTTGGGCCGGACAAAGACCGCTCAGGCTCAAGCGCTCCACAGCGCTCATTGCCGCACTCCGACTTTGCGCTCCAGGTCCTGAAAGCGCGGGTCGGAGCGGAGATCGTCGAAGAAATAGGTATCCCTGACGTGGATCAGAAACGTGTCGTGAGTTTCATAGGCTTTTTGCAAAGCCTCAATTGCGAGATCGCTCTCCCCGAGACCGTCGTAGACCATTGCCAAGTGCGACAGGGAGATATATTGGTGCTTGGCCAGATCCTGCAATTCCACCAGAATCTCTCGGGCCTTGGCCTTGTCCCCCGAGTGTCCATACGCATGTCCCTCGAACGCCCTTAGAAGTGCGTAAGGAGCGCCCAAGTCAATCCCCTTTTGAAAGCTGTCCACTGCTTCCTTGTACATGTGTTTTTGCTCGTAACACATGCCGAGAGCAAGATAGGAAAGGGTTAGGGGAGCGATCTCCAGATTTGTGCGAGACTGCTGCACGCATTTATCAAGCATCCCCGGATCTTCCTCGGCGGCAACACTCATAATGAACGCTACACCAGCATTCATGACGGGCGACATTGGTTCCCGGTTCTGTCCCTCCTGGACTTCCTTGACAGCCTCCTTGAAACGACCCTGGGATGCCAGCGCCAGGGCGTAGTGAAAATGGGCGAGGTAGTAGTTGGGGTTCAGTTCGACGGAACGCTTGAATTCCTGCTCGGCAGACACCCAGTCAAAATTGAACATATCGCTGGTCGCTAGAGCTTCGTGAGCCTCAGCTAACGTACTGTCCAACTCCAGTGCTTTCATTGCTGCCGCTCTAGCTTTTGGGGAAACCTGGTGCGGGTCCACCGTCCCGTAATAACCCGGGGTATTCAGACAAACCGACAGTTCGGCGTAAGCCAGCGCATAGCTTGGATCGATTTGCAGGGCATGCTGGATTGCCTCAACCCCTTTGCGAAATCCTTCTGCGCTCCGCTTCTCGCAGTTATAACGACCTTGGAGAAAGAGTTGGTAAGCCTCGGCGTTTTGGGTATAGCGCTTGGCTGGGCGACCACCTTCGCCGAGCGTTGCCCTCAACCGCTGAGAAACTTCACGCGAAATCTGGTCCTGTACGCCAAGTAGATCGGAAAGTTTGCGATCGTAATGATCTCCCCATAACTCAGCTCCGTTGGCGGCGTCGAGCAGGTCAATCTGCAGGCGCACGCTGTCTCCCTGCTCCAGGGTCCTGACCGTTAAGACTTTCTTCACCTGGAATTCGCGCCCGATGGTGCGCGGGTCAATTTCCTCTCCGGGCTTGGGGCGCACGGCGACGACGCGCAGCTTGGGAATCTGCGAAAGATTCTGGATAATGCTGGCCGGCACTCCCTCGCTGACATACTCGGTGGCGGCGTCGCTGGTCCCACTCAGCAATCGCGCTACCGCGATGGAGTCACCCTCCTGGGTTGAAGGCGGCCGCCACTTGTAGGCCAACCCGGCGGCCAGCAACAGCACCAGCGCCGAGGACACCACTTCGGTCTTGCGTCGCCGAACGAGTTTTCCGGCCCGATAGGCTAGCGTGCTACGGCGTGCTATGACCGGCATGTGTTCCAGGTGGCGTCCGATATCTTCGGAGAATTCCAGCGCGGAACCATACCGCCGCTTTGGCTCTTTGTGCAGGGCCTTCAGCACGATATTGTCCAGATCGCCCCGTAGCCGCCGCCGCAGCTTCTCCGGCTGACCGCCCCGCGTCCGGCTCACGCTCTCCGGCGTAATCAGGTGTGCGCTCGATCCCTCCGGACTGTGATAGTCCTCCACCCGGGTGACCGCCGTGCTCGGACGCTCTGCTTCCGTCTCGCAGATCACCCGCTCCATCTCCGCCGGGGTATAGCTCTTGAAGCGATAGGGCCGGTGCCCGGTCAGCAACTCGTACAGCAACACCCCCAGCGAGTAAATGTCACTGGCATAGGTGATGAGTTCGCCCCGCACCTGCTCCGGGCTGGCATACGCCGGCGTCATCTGGTGCATCCCCGTCTGCGTCAACAGTCCCGTCTCCGCCGAGAATTCAGGGTTCAGCAACTTGGCAATGCCAAAGTCCAACAATTTGGGTGTGCCCTCCGCCGTAACCAGGATGTTGCTGGGCTTCAGATCCCGGTGGATCACGAGGTTCTGGTGGGCATGCTCCACCGCCCCACACACGGTGCGGAACAGCCGCAACCGGTGTTCAATAGTTAACTTGTGATCGTCGCAGTACTCATCAATCGGCCGACCTTCCACGTAATCCATTACCAGGTAAGGAAGGCCCTCTTCAGTGGTGCCTCCATCGAGCAGTTTGACGATGTTGGGATGGTCGAGCGCGGCCAGCATCTGCCGCTCACTGCGGAAGCGGCGGCAGACTGCTTCCTTCTCCAGTCCGGGGTGGATCAGTTTGATAGCGACCCGCTTGCGATACTGATCGTCCGCCCGGATCGCCAAATACACGGCGGCCATGCCGCCGGAGCCGATGAGCTTGAGGATTTCGTACGCGCCTAGTCGGCGGCCGATCATGCGGTCCTGCTCGCTAGTGGTTCCCTGGCCGTCGGATTTGGTGGCAGGCTCAGAAGCGGCCAGCAGTGAGTCCACCTCCCGGCGCAAGGACGGGTCGCCATCGCAGGCCTGGTCGAGGAAGGCCTTGCGCTTTTCGGCATCAAGCTCCAGCGCCTCGCCGAACAGGTCTTTTATCTTCTGCCACCGCCCCGAGGTCGGGTCGGGCACGGCTCTGCCGCCTTCATCCGGCCGCGAACCCGGTTTGTCGGCCTGCTGACCCATACAACCGATTTACACGATTGAAATTACGTAATAGGCCGCGTGGGTGGAAGAAATAAGGGAAAGAAGAGACAACTTTTTCGGACCGCAGAAGTGCGCCCTTGTCCGCCCCAGCGAAATTTACCGGAAGTATAGCTCTAAAAATGACTTAGTCAATGGCAGAGGCTGGTGCGGGCAGGCTGGGTACGGATTTCTTGCCGCTGACTGGCCCCTCTTTACCAGCGTCTCCGCGTTGGTAGGTGAGGGATAAAAGAGGCGCGGCACGACAAGTCGAGGATGGTTGTTGCGACGCACCTCCGGCTCAACGTGATGAAAAATCCAGGAAGGAGAATCGTGATGAAAACGAACTTTGCACGTGCCCTGCTGGTGCTGGGCGCCACATTCATACTGGCGCTGGCCCCTTTGCAGGCGGAGGCCTGTTCCACGGCTGGTCAGGCGGGAAACTGGGCTTACACCTATACCGGAACCATCTTTACTCAGAACGGTCCCCTGCCGGCAGCCGCCGTGGGCCGTTTTCACCAGGACACAGCAGGAAACGTCACCGGCAGCCAGGCCCGTAGCGTAGCCGGAAACTCCGGAGTGGAAGACATCGCCGGAAACGTTACCGTGAACAAAGACTGCACGGCCACTGCGAATGTCAACGTCCTCGTGAACGGACAACTGCAGCGTACCTCTGTTCTCGCTGTGGTCTATGACAACAACGGGAATCATGTTCGCATGATTTTCCAGTCACTGACGCTGCCGGATGGCACCAACGTCCCGGTAGTGATCACGATCGATGGAAACAGGTTGTTTACCAGGGATTGACGGCGGGGGCAGGATGAGAGTCCTGCCCTTTTTTTCGCCGTTGATCAGGCGCGTTATCCCCACACGACGCGCCTTGAGCGAGGTCACTCCCAACAAACCGTCCAGCCCTGCGGATGGCTTTTCACCCGTCTCTTCCAGAACAAAAGCATTTCTTTCCGATACGCTTCGGAGTACCCAAGCCCAAATTGCGCGTCACCCGTATTCCAGCGTGTGCCAAAAACCTCTTTGCAGAAAATGGGGTTTGTATTGGTTGAGCCGAAGAAAACTCGTCACGAATTCGTCACCAAGAATAGGCCATTCTAGGCCTATTTTTGCGGAACGACACCTGGGACCGCATGCTGCAGCAAGGGATCCAGTTGCTCGAGCGCTTCGCCCAGGACGGGCGTGTCCGCATCCGCCGACCCCAGAGTCACCAGCAAATCCAGTTCCGGAAACCCGTCGCTGGCAAGAATGACTTCGTGGCCTACATCGACGCGATCGGGGAAATTGATGGAACCAAGTGCGTCCTGGAGTGGAAGACCACCTCTGCACGATATCCGGAAGAGCCGGCAGGCATTTCAGCACTTGATCCCCAACTCGTCTGCTACTCCTGGATGACCGGAATCGACGAAGTCGCCCAGGTCGTTTTCGTCCGCAAGCGGCTGGTCGAGGTGCAATATCTTCGCGCCACGATCACCGAGGAGCAACGCCAAGAGTTCGCGGCCTTAGTCGAGGACACTGTTCGCCGGATCGAGTCCGGATTGTTCCTGCCCCATAGCGGTATCCGCTTCCCCCAGAATCCTTGTACAAGCTGTTCCTTCATCGGGCTCTGTCTTGACAAACACGACTTGATCGAGGCCGCCCTCGTGCGCAAACCCGGAGTTGATCTTGGTCTGTTTGACGAACTTGTTTACTAGGTATCCGCTGATGCGGCCGAAGCTCAATCGCAAGCGGGCGCTGTTTGTGCTGACCAAGATTGACGAGATCCTGGCCTGGGAGCAGCGAAAAGAGACAGAGCGCGATACCCGCTTCGCCGAGCTCGGCAGGTATCTATGCGAAGTGCGGGCGGGACAGTACTGGAGGCTGGAAAAGCTGAAGTCGTTTGACGAGTTCCTGGCGAGGCGGTTCCCAGAGTCGAGAAGGAAGGCGTACTACCTGATGTCCATCCACGAGCACCTCCCGCCGCAGGCGAGACGTGAGTTAAGAGAAGTGGGATGGACGAAGGGGCTGGAGTTGGCCAAGCTCGCGCGCAGGGACGGGCAGCACTTCGATTGTGCAACCTGGTTGCACAAAGCGCGCGAGATGCCGAAGGAGGACTTCAGGCGGGAGGTGGAAAAGGAGCTGACGGGCAAGGAAACGGAGCCGTCGGAACTGATCTACTTCAAAGTCTACAAGAGCCAGACTCCTGTGATTGAGCAGGCGATCGAGACTGCGGCGCTCATGCTCGGCTCAGACAAATCGCGCGGCTACTGTCTCGAGATGATCTGTGCCGACTTCCTCGCCGGCGCGCACCTAGACAATGGCAACCCGGAGATCTTGCTCAGCTCAATCTCGCGCTACTTCCAGTTCTTACCCAGCCCACAGAAACAAGAATTCCTGTCCCAGATCGCGCGAAAGGCTTCATGAAGAAAATCCGACCCACACGCTCGCGGATAAATCTCGACCCGGAGAGTTACCTAGCACTCCACCGGCAAATCCTCGAGCGGGATAACTGGCGATGCCAATACTGCGGGAGCATGCAGAAGCTGCACGTCCATCACCTCACGTATCGGAGCCATTCGGGAGGTGACATAGAGCAAAACTTGATCACACTCTGCGCTGTCTGCCACAGCAGGCAACATGCAGAGCCCGAACAATCGCCCCTGTGATCCGCGGAGATCTCCGAACTTTTTCGCAGCCGCACCGCTGCGTGCTCCCGGGACAGGGGTTCATTGGACCTGACAAGATATCGGGTGACTGGGCTAACTTCGATTCACGGGGCCACAGTGCCAACAGCGTAGAGTTGATCTATTCGCCGACGTCCACGGGTATCCTCCATCCAGAGAGGAGCCGGTCATGAGGGCATCACTCCGAAGGAGGAGAGTCGGGTCTCTCATCAGCGAGCCGTGGAGGCGGTGGTCCGGCTTCCTACGCCCTCTTCTTGAGCTCCTCCTTCATTTCCCGCAGCTGCACTGCGATCACGAACACCAGGAGAACGACCGCGAACTCCAGCAGACGACCTCCCGCATACATTTGCAGGATCGTGTAGCCAGATGCGTTCGCGACCTTCTCAATCAGGGCGAGCGCTAGCAACACGAACGCACCTAGAAAAAAGAGGCGAGATACTAACGAAACTAACTTTTCAAGGCTCATAGTTGTCCCCCGATCTTCGGTTATTGAAAGGTTCTTGCTATTTTCTTACTTTCGTGGAATCGTTAGCGTCTTCTCGGAAATCTTCCCTACCTGAACGTTGACGAAGACGACCGTGATGGTCTTGTCTGATTTCTGGAACCAGAGGCCGACCCACTTGGGGTCTTGCGAGTTTTCCGTTACGCCCACCAGTGTTCCGTATTCGTCTGGGATTGCGTCAGCGAACTTGGCAGGTTCAAACGTCAGCGTTCCCGGACTCTTTGATTCAAGCTTCTTGCAAGAGACTGTCGCCAAGCACACTACGAGAATGCAAAATGCGTAAACAAGTTTTCCTCTCATTGTGGCTCCTCCTCTCGTCCTGACCACAGGACTGGACGGAAACCGAACGCGAGTGTGGCCGGCAAACCCTCCGTAGCTGACTTAGACTCGCATCCTGTCGAGCCGAGCCCTGCCCAGTTTCACACGAGGTTTTACCCGGGATTTTGGTAGGGAGCCTCCCGGGCAGTGGCATTGTACACCGGCTTGACCGTCGCGACAGTTGTTTTCCACGTAACGCGCTTGTGTTGTTTCACCGCCCCGCTAAGCTACATCACCAAGAGGCTGGCGAAACCATCATCGGCGTCAGAAGCGGCCAGCAATGTGCCGATTGGCCTGGGACCATCCGGACGATGAAGAATGAGTCGGACTAGTGCCGGCGTAAGGAGACGGCGCCGTCGGAACTGATCTACTTCAAAGTCTACAAGGTCAGATCCCAGTGATCGAGCAGGCGTTCGAGACCGGGCCGCTGATGCTCGGCTCCACGATCATGCATTTGACACATCAGGAAAACGAGGGCGAAAATGAAGAACAGCGGTGACAGGGCAGTTCTTCAGTTAGCCCAAGAGCTGTTCGAAAAGTTGAACGACGCGGACAACAATACAGCCCACGTCGCCCTTGAGGTTGCGAAGCAACAGACTGGGCGTTTGCGGTGTTGAATCCTAGCATGGAAGGCGCCACACCGAGAATGCCGGCTTTCCATGGACAAAATGAAACCCGCCGTCTCTCAAAATGCTGCCGTGGACCGGAGTGACATAGACGAGCCAGCCGGTCGAGTGGGCAAGATTTGCCACGACTTTCTGTAGAACCTCGGAGCCAAACGGATTGTACAAAAACACCACCAGGGGCGTGTCGGGAAATCGGAACTCGGCTGCATCGCCCAGGACAATCTCAGCCCCAGGGACGTTGACGCGGGCACACTTGACCAGTGCCGGAGCGAACTCGACTCCAACCAGCCGGCGGAAACCATACTTCCTGGCTAAAAGAAGGGCTCTGCCTTTCCCGCAGCCGAGATCCACGAACGTGAATTCCGGGTAGGCAATATCGAGCTGGTCAAGACATCGGCTGAACAGGTCTGGACTGACGGCTTGATAGCGGATCGCTCCATGGCGATGACTGCCCACTATTTTCAGGCGAAAGATGGAGATCAGTCCGGACGTACTGACACCCGCCACCCGGTCGAAGTCGTCAGGCCGCGGAAGAAATTCATCTAGAGCACGTTTCAGGATATGGATAAGTCTGCTGAGCATATCTGTGTAAAACCATCCTAAGCAACTCATCATCCATCGGGAGTGTGCCAGCTTGGACTTTGCGCGATCCGCCACTATTTGCCGGGACGAGGAGAGCCAGGCGGAACAACCGTAATCTGGCCCGCAATCTTGTTGGCAGTGTTCAAGGCCATTGAGATATGGGTGAGCTGCTTGGTTATTTCTGCAAGGGATTGGACGACTTCAGCCTCTTGCCCAGGTGTCATGTAATCCTCTTTTCTAGGGAAGGTGGGAATTGTACAACAGGTTCCCGCCCCATCGTGGCAAGGGGGTATTGACAGGAAGTCCGAACGGGATGATAGTTTCGTTCGACGGGTGCGGAGGAGGTGGGAGTTGAACCCACAAGACCTGTAAGGGCCAGCGGATTTTAAGTCCGTTGAGCTAGCGGTTTGCTCATCTCCTCGGTGTCCGCCACAGAATGCGGTGAAAATGAAAATGGGAATAACTGTGTAGTAAACAGCCCTGGGCGCATCTGTGCGAGACTGTAAAAATGGCCCAGAAAAGTCTGAAAGTTGACCGTCAGAAGTTCGAAGGGATCGTGCAGAGCCTGCTCCAGTCCAAGCCCATGAAGCGGGAGAAGGTTAAGGTTGCGAAGAAGAAGCCCGCGAAGTTAATCCCACCGCAGAAGTGAGCTAGTGGCCTAGTTCGCTAAGAACTTCATTCAGGCGCGCGCGCCATCCTTTGAGCTGCTGGTACATAGTCCAAAAGCTTCCTTGTGATCGTGCGATGAAATGCATCTTGGTTGCCTCGTCCAGTTGAACATCGTGAACATTGACCGCCAAAACTCTCGATTCAAATGATGAATCGAGATAGTCGGTCGCAATCTATTTCACGTCGCGTCTAAACTTCTCAATTTTTTCGTACAGTCTGTCGTATTCACTGCCAGTGGAGCCGTTATAGGCATCGAGTTCATATTGGGCGGCCTGGGATAATAATCCCCCGATTGCCTCTCTCGCCTTGAGAATCTTATCGCGAGAGGCTGGCATTATCTGGGGTCTGCACGAAGCGTACCGGCCCGCCGCGCTCCCGCACGCCAATCACTACGTCTTTGTACTTGAGCTTGCTGCGGTGCCCGCGCTGTTTCTCGCCGATGTAGGTCTCATCCACTTCCACAATGCCCTTGAGCTTCGGCGCGTTCGCGTCCACCATGGCTTTACGGATGCGGTGCGCCAGATGCCAGGCGGTCCGGTACTGGACCCCCAGCGCACGGCTCAACTGGTTGGCAGAGATTCCCTTTTTCGATTCAGTGATTAGCGCAATGGCGAGGAACCACTTGGAGAGGGGCAGGTGTGTGTCATGGTAAACCGTGTCCGTGGTTGCGGTGAATTGGAAGCGGCACTCATTGCACTGGTAGAGCTTGCGATCCGGCCCGATCTTCCCCGTTTTCTTGTTCAGCTTTCCTTTCGTGGTGATTCGCGTTATCCGCAGGGATTCACAGGCGATGCACTTGACTCCACCCGGCCAGCGCATACGCTCTAGGAAGGCGAGGCATTTGGCTTCGGTGTTCAGTTCCTTGTAAACGTCTAAGAGGTTCATGGCTGCCTCCGAACACAGCCGTTCTCTCAGAAAACGGATGATGTGTCAAGTGCATAATCGTGCTCGGCTCCGATAAATCCCGGGGCTATTGCCTTAGAGATGATCTCGCCGACTTCCTCGCCGGCGCGCACATGGACAATGGCAGCCCGGAGGTCCTGCTGAACTCAATCACGCGCTAATACCGGTTCCTACCCAGTCTACAGAGACAGGAATTTCGGTAGTGGTGCAGTTTGAAATCCACAGGGGTAGCGCGCACCGGGGCTTTTCTATTTCCGATTCCTTAGACCTACTGCGATTATCACTCCCGCTGCGATAATCACCGCGCCAATCACGATGGCTAGAGCGAATACGAATGCCGCGAATTCAATATCGCCCTTCACCGCAAGGCAATTATCTCACCACTCGTCAAGGGCAGATCAGTCAAACTGCACCACTACCGGAATTTCTGTCCCAGATCGCGCAGAAGGTTTCAAGGAACTTCTGCCTCCGTCTCCGCTGAATATCTGCTTTCGCGGCCAGCCTGGTCGACAGCGGTCACCACGTAGATATACTTCGTCCCACTATTGACGAGGCGATCTTCGTAGGGAGGACCCGACACCCGATCGGCAATTCTGACGAATCCACCGCCGTCAGACGTTCGACGGTACACGTTGTATCCGACGATTGTGACGCCCGCCCGGGGCTCAGGGGCACGCCAGTTAAGCGTCACGCTATGCCGCCGGGACTGTTGACAGGAACAGGCGAGGCAGACTGCGAGAATTACCCTCGACAATTGGCAGAGCCGTGGGTGTCTCTTCCGAGAAGGAACCGATTTCTCGCCCTTGGTTTGCCGCTGGGCGCCTCGCGGGAGGAAGAGCGGCTGTAAGTGCAACTGAACAGGTCGTTTAGCAGATTTATTGCCAAACAAGATTAAGGTCTGGCAGAACCGATCGCCGGCAACTCTCATCAACCCACCCCCGCAACTCGTAGCAATTCTCTGCAACTGTTGCAAGAAGTATCATCTTGACAATGGCTTACAGACAACGCTCTAATAGCTGCAGCTTTCTTGGGGTCTCGCAAGACTCGGGTCTCCGGAGAAATCCTACTCCCCTCCCAAAGCTCGGGACATTGTTCGAAGGGGTCTGTACCAATGAAGAGTTTGAACAGGACTTGTTTGCTGGCGGCGGTAATTTTGCTCACACTAGTCCCCATATCCTTTGCGAAACTAAAACCAGGGGACGGGAGATGCGACGACAGGCGCAGATGCCGGCAGGTGCCTGAAGGTGGCTCGGCTGTTGTCTATCTGCTCGGGGCCGGCCTTACGTGCTTGGGTGCGATGGTGGTCCGTTCGCGGGCCGTTCGCCCGAGCTAGTCATAGTAGTTTAGGTTTCAAAAAAGCAAGCCCACTTCGGGGACACCCAAGTGGACTTCGCGTTAAGTAGTCGCTTCCTGAGCGGTCAGTGGGTTTGCCGGTCGTTTACGGACGCTGATGCTGTCTCCGGACGATCCGTCCGCCGTAACGCCCACAGGCATCCAATCACCGCCATTACCGAAATCGCAAAGAACACAATGCCTCCCCGGTGATGGAGATTCCCGTCCAGAAACGCCGAGTCCACTCTCGTACCGAGTTGAGCAATCGCAAAGATGCGCAAGCCGTTTTTTGCTACCGCCACCGGAACAGCGGCGGCAATCAGCAACGCCTTCCGCCACGACGATCGAAGGAAGAGATGGGACAGGACCATCGTCGTGATCACCAAGATCATGCTTGACCGGATGCTGCTGCACTCGCGCGCCACTTCGATGTCCAGGCTGGGGATAGAAAGCATAATGCCGTCCTGAGTCACGGGAACGCCAATCAGCAAGAACATGACTCGAGCCGCAAACGCGGACTGATGCTGGAGAAAGGGGATGATCGCATCCAGCGCAAGTTCCGGGATCGGGACGATCCAGAACAGAAGACAGAGCGGAAATAGAAAAGCCTGAAATACGCGTGCTCCAAAACAGAGCAGGACGCTGCCGATCCACCAGGCCACAAGCGCCAATATACTCAGCGACAATCGCACGTCCTGCGGCAGACCATCCGCTCCGTATTTCGAAAAGCCGGCGATCAGTAGGGCAACAATCAGCAGAGCGGAGCCAGTGCCGACGCTTGGGTTGGGGTCTGGGAGCCGCGTCTTCCTTCGTAGGAATACGAGCGCACAACTCAAGGGGACGATCAGCAAGATGTGGGAATGTGCATCGCTGATCAGTGCGACCCTCAAAGTGTCCGCCAGCGGACGCCACCACAACCCGAGACCCACTGCCAGCAACAAGCCAAATTGGAGGGTACGCGAACGTTGTGTCATTTATTCCGGCGAAACTCCGTAAAGGTTCGCACCGGTCACCATAGCTTTGTCCCGGCAGCCGAGAGGCACAAAAGCTGCAACGTTGAGCGCCGTGCTTGACCAGTAGTTAACTCCGGAATTGTATTCTTGCCATGGTAACTCGAGAAAAGGTTGGCCCAGGAGTCGGTATCGTTCCGGTATGTACAAATCATTTCCGGACCGAATCTCATTGTGAATGACGCTTCCCTGGCCATCGTTCAGCAGGTACAAAGCGACCAACTGCTTTCCGGGCAGTATCTCAGGTGCTGCCCCAACCAACCTTTGTAGTGCGTCTCAAGCTTCTTGTCGCTAACCTCGCTGGCGACGATGAGGGCATCATTATACTGGCGCAAGGAAAACTGGAGAGGGCTTGCTGCGGTATAAAAACCTAGAATTGTGCTCGAATCAAAAGTCATGCCAGGTGTCAGCCATAGTTCGATGCTGCACCCCGAGCCTGAGGAGCTAAACATCCCGGGACTGAAGATGACGTTGTAACCACTGAGGACCAGGGCCGGCTCGTCATGCGCCCAAGTGACCTCGTTTCTCGGCCCGTGGAAAGGCCAGAGGCCCGCTATCAGAATTCCACACCACCCCACAAGGCAGTGTCTGAAGGGCACTCGTGGCCATAGGATGCTCCTTATCGTCTCGTACAGGTTGTACATGGCACGTCGACCACTTCAGGAACATCGACAGTGATCACCAAACCAGCTTTCGCAAATAGAAGGCTTCAGCATATCCACTGGGAGCATTGCATTCTATGCCCCGCAGCCGCATCAGCGCCAAAAACGTACTTTCTTCGAACCAACGTTTCGTTCGCTGGGACGGGAAAGCATCCATCAAATAATGGACCTTCTTCTCGCACAATTCCGCCGAAAGCGGCACGTAGCAATTCGGCTGGCCCAGGTCGCCGTCATATTTGGGAATCTCGTACTCCAAGATCAAATGGTCGCGAAAGGTGTTCCAAGTCAATTCCGCGATCAAGCGATGGTCCTGATGTGCGTCGTTGCGGAAATGCGTGAGAATCAGATCCGGCGACACGGTGGGCTTTAAGTCTTCGAATACTTTCTTGATTTCGGCACCGGTGAAGGGCATGAAACTATCTTGGAACGACATCAACATTGGGCCTTGAAGGTTGGCGTGACCGACGAACATGTTCGCGGCACGTTGCGCCTCAGCCTGGCGGACCCCGACGGCACTGAATACCACCCAATGAAATCTGGAGCCGGGATGCTGCTGCGCGAGCCGTAGGATTGTGCCACCGCAGCCAATTTCAATGTCATCGGAATGACACCCCAGGCACAGGACCTGTAACGGCCTGTCGTCTCTTCCGCTTAGGCTGACGTTAATCATCCGGAACGATCTGCTTCCTCAGCTATGGGGTGAGGTTTAGGAAAAAGGGTGCCGAACAACATCGAGTAACAGCTTTTCGAGCTCGACGATTCCGGCCCGAACGCCTGCGCGAGTTTTCCACCACGCATCTGGATTAAACTCTGAATAAGGCGAAGTTTTCACAGTTATGGTTATCTGGTAGCCGCGCAAAGAACGGCGGACTATTCGGCTTAGTCTCCGCGAATGGTCCGATGATGTGACCAACACGACAGAATGATAACCCTGCTTTTCACACCAGGTGGGCAAGATGTCGCCTTCCTGTTCGCTTCCAGAAGTGCTTCTTGGAATCCGTTCGACATTCTGAACCCCCAATGAATAAAGCTGACGGGTGGAGATGACCGCGCGGTCCTCATAGGGAAGACCTCGGCGAAGAAACTCCTGATCTACTGAGCTGGGCGGGTCGTCGAAAACCGCGACTTGGGTCGACACGCCATGATGGACCAAGTCCGCCGCCTCTAGCGTGCCTGCGCCGTCTGCGTCTATAGCTACGACAATAATGTCAGCTGTTGCGACAGGCTGTTGAACCACAATTAGCCGTCCTGCCGATCTTAGAATGTATCTTCTGCTCGCTGGTACGCACAAGGCAAAAATGCTCAACAATACGGCTGCGCTAATAAGCCAGAACGATCGCCTAGCCCGAGAAAACCGTGATAGGCGTCCACCCGTAGCTGAACGGTTGGCGCTGACTGCAGAATCCGCCATCAGAACCACATTAGTATGCTGCAACGGTTACGCTCCAACTTTTCAGGCTATTGTGACTAGCCGATTGCAGAACTCTGTCGATGAACAAAGTCTTCCTCCACCGTGGCAGCAAGCTCTTTCAGGATCCGTTTTCTGTCGTGAAGCATGGGCAATGGTTGCATTCCCACGAGGCTCAGTACTAATTCCCAACGATACACCCAGTCATGCTTCAGCAAACTCTAGCCATAGCGCCATCCTGCTGCCCTTGAACCAAGTGTGTCCCATGAGGAACACGCGGCGGCCCTTCCAGCAAGTTCGGCTAGGCATCATGAGATTGATCCGGACCTAAATATAGAAATCGTCCCGACGTGGCGAGGTGGCTTGTCAGCAAGTTAGTCAACCGAGACACTTAATAAATATCCGAATTATTTCCGCGCTGCTTGCGTCGCAAGGGACCAGCGCGCGAGCTGTTCGCTCCAGAGCTCGTCAACTACACCGCGGTTCGGTTCCTCGACATCCGCCAATGAGATAACTTGGTCTTTCACCACATCGTGGCGCAGCACGCAATTTTCGGACAAGCTGAGCGGCAGCGCATCGATCTTGCGGGCCGCTGCCGTATTGTCAATGAGGCCATAGGCGCAGAACCCGCCGATGCCGTCTAGGCGCTCACCCGCTCTCATGTTGCGCTTAGCCAAAGTAATCACCTCACATACAGGGCCATCGATCGGTGCTACGGTCGGGTCCGCATGTACGACCGCCCGGCCGATAGTCGAAACAATCTGGATGTGAGGCAAGTGATACGGCGTATAGAAAACGTAGAACGGCCCATCTCCCATCTTCACATAGCCCAGCTGGGCCTGCTTGAGCGGCTTATCCTCGTACACAATGACGAACGCGCCTGTGTGTGGCGCAGCTCCGAGGGCGTAGTCGACCAAACCGGTATCGAGCATCTGGTCTGCCGGCAGGAGCTTGGCCATTTCGCGAACATGCTCACAAGCTGGCCCATACATACCTCGGCGGCCGGCCGGGAAGCCGGTTCCATTGGCGAGAATGGTCGTCTCCATCGAGAGTTTCGTAGCGTCCGCAAACGAGGTGACCTTTCTTGGATCCTGATCGTATTTCAGTGCGAAATTTCGCTGCGTCTCGGGAGTTCGATAGTGATCGACCATGCCCTTCAAGTTCCCCGCCGCAACCGGGTGAAGTCCAGTTGAGCGGAGATACCGCAGAAGGGTCATCGCCACGCCGGGTTCTTCTCCGTCGGTATGCGTGATCACAACACCCGCGCGATCCGCCCTCGCTTTCAAGATCGGACCAAAAAGTGAATCCAGCTCGGCATTCACCAATACCACGTGCTTGCCGTGATCGATCGCGGCCAGGACCACTCCAGCGGCATATTCAAGAGTCCCGGTGCCTTCAATAATTACGTCAACTGCGTCGCAGCTGGTCACCACCGAAGGATCGTCCGTCAAGATGGGGATGCCATGGTCGATCGCCGTCTCAGCATCGCGGGCAGACTCTGCACGTCGCCATTCCGTTACACCAGCTTCCCGGAATGCCCGCTCTCCGTGTTCGGGAGTCCGGTTTGCGATCGCTACAAGACGGACCCCTGGCACGGGCGTTGCGAGTTGCAGGGCGATGGAGCGTCCCGCTGCACCCGCTCCAATGATCCCGACACGGATTGGTTTACCCGATTTTTCGCGCTCTTGAAGGGCAGTATCAACATTCATGGTAGGCTCGTTTCGCTAAATAGTGGCCAGTTTCGGTCCTGTTCAGAAATTGCTGTTGGAAGTAGTGGCCATTTGATCCCAAAGGCAAGGTCATCGAACCGCACTCCACGCGCTGCGCTGGGAGTGAAGAACTGTGACGCCATGTAATACAGATCTGTATTGTCCTGGAGCGTCTGATACCCATGTGCACAGCCCTCTGGAACATACAGCATCTGATATCTCTCCGCCCGTAGCTCTACGCCGTACCACTTACGGTAGGAGGGAGAGTGGAGTCTGAGGTCGACTACGACGTCGAAGAGGGCCCCCTTGGTGCAACGCACCAGTTTGGCCTCCAGCGCAGGTTTTACTTGGAAGTGCAGGCCACGCAAAGTCCCCTTTCTGAAGCTGAACCCTGTGTTCGCCTGCACCGGCACAAATTCGATCCCCTGCTCCGCAAATTCCTTGACGCACCACGCTCGTGAAAAGTGTCCGCGATCGTCTTCGCGCAGAATCGGGTTTATTAAAACTGCGCCGACTACCGACGTCGGCGTAAAACGTAAGGAAGATCCCATTTTTCAATCTTGGTGGATTTTATTGGATTGCCAATATATTAGCAGCTGGCCTGTGAACTGACGCAAGCGCCTGTTCAATCGAACACCGAAGCAATCTGCGGAGGATGGTGCCGCCGCTGCCGATTTCAATGTCATCCGAATGGCATCCCAGACAAAGCACGTTCAGCGGTCTGGACACACCTCCGCCGAAGGTAATGTGATCATTCACAACGTTCACTCGAAACTCTCCACCCGGCGTAATCCACCGCGACAAACTGCAGCATTGCCGGGCAAAAAGTTCAGCTACCCAATATGGCGATAAAGAAAATTCGCCGCTGCTCTTAGCAGCACACTCGGCAGATGCGCAGAAACTGCAGAAACTTTACTGTGCTGCAGGAACCCGCTAAAAACCCCCGGCGCGGCTGAGCTGGCGGGATACCGATAATAGCTTAGCGGCGTCGCAGCCGCGCCCAAGTGGTTCTTAAAGGCGATCAGGCCCGAATCATCAACATCAGAGCGGCCCAGGTCGAATTCGGTTGCGCCCTCCGCCTTTGCACGCTGGATCGTTTGCCAAAAGACGAATGGCATGGCTCCGAACCTGTGAAATGTCGCATCCGAACAGCCGTATTTGTAAACGACTGTAGCCTTATACCGCAGCGTAAGTATGCTTGCGATCGGCCGGCCGTCCTTTGAAGCCATGCGAATCTTGATCGCGTCACCAAAACAATCGCGCAAGTTTTGAAACCAGGCCAGCGGCTGAGGAGGCACACCATGCCTGCGCCGTGTCAACACCAGCAAAGAGTAGAATTGCCGCAAGAGTGAGTCGGACGTCCCTTCTGCATACGTCAACCCTTCTTTTTCTGCCCGCCGGATTCTTCGCTGGAAGCAACTCTTGTGCAGACGATCGAACAGGGCCGGCAAAGGAGGCCTAAGGTCGAGTGCGTGATACAAGAACGTTGCACTTCGGGCAAGCCCGTTGTGTGTGGGCCCCAATGCTTCAGCGGTCAGCAATCGAACTTCGATGTAATCGCAATGCTCCTGTTCGACGAGTTTCGGCAGAGATGCGGCCAAACTACTGCCGTCTTCATTCGCATTGAATAGTGGCTGGCAATGGTCGGCAAACGGGACGGAAACGAGGCGAGACCCCGTCAGCCAACTCTGGACCCGGCAGAAAGCAACACCGTCGTTTATGGGATAACTGGGAGCGGATGTTGTGAAAACGACTGGCTCGTATCGATAGGTGACGCGCAGCGCATTCAACCATGCTGGCGTATGAAAAACCGACGCGCCAGGATGTGTTTGCAGGAACTGTTCCCAACGATGGTCCTGAATCGGATCAATGCGGTAAATTTCCATTATTGCTGCGGGTTCAGCAGTCGGTGCTTCCTCCAGCGATCTCAGAGCAGGTGCAGGACAGTCTGACACCACAGAGAAATGTTCCACCGACTAGCAAGGCTGACTTGGCGGCAATTTCTCTGGGGGCGCGAGTGGCAGGTTCGTATCAGCGCCCGCACCCAGGCGATCCGCAATCCGATACGTCACTTTCCCTTTCACGAGAGTGGCGAATGCCAGTCGGGCCCGCTCACTTCCTCGCCCTCTGATCTGCCAGGAGTCGCCGTCAGGCACTAATTGCAACTGGCTGCGTTCACGCCACCAACGATTGATCTCACCGGGAAGCGCGACCCATATCGAGCGTGTTTCGCGCAGACCTCGGATGTGTTCGAGAAGCTCGTGGTACTGCTCGCACTCGGCTGGGCGAGTAATGTAATCCGGATGAACGATGAAACTGATGAGGCCGTGATGTGCCAGGATCATGTCGATCTGCTGCTTCCAGAGATCGATTGAGCGGCCCGAGAGGATGTAGAACATCCCATGATCCTGAATCGTGGTAAGCGGCAACTCCAAAACATTATCGACGAAGTAAGGGGTTACTGTGCAGCAGCCGCCCTTCTGCGGTTCGAGATGGGATACCGTCGGCACAGACATGTCATACTGAAAACTCAACATGTCGAACCACTCCTGGTTGCGATGCATCGATCCGGAGCGGAATCCTTCCATTCCATACCGTCGCCCGTATTCGTTGATTTTTCTCGCCCGCTTCTCAAACAGCTCTTTCCGCTCGTAAAGCCTGCCGTCGTGATCGAGATCGTGGATGTTGAGCTCAAAGCCGCGAGCGCGAATTGTTGAAACTAGCGCCTCGAAACCTTTGTAAGCTCCTTCCGGAATCAACTGGAACGCCGCCTTGATGCCGTAGGAATCATCAAGGTCCATGAGAAAATCACAGTGATCGGCGCCCTTCTGCTCCTCCACGTCGTGCGTCATCATCAGCGCGCTGTCCTTCCCGTCGGGCCAGAACCAGATGAAGGGAACTTCGCGGACGCCCGACGCGTGAAGCGTCAACGCCATGAGTTGTTCGAAAATGTCTTCGACAGAGCAATCGACCGGCCACGCCGGAAACGTGCACGAACGGCGCCGTCGAAAAACGAGCCGTTGCAGCCGCTTGCGGATCGCGAGCGGAAGAATCGGACGCAAAAGGTAATAATAGGTATGCAGCAATCGCTCGCTGCGAGGCCTGGCTAGGTATCGCTCCAGCCGAAGGTTCTGCACTGCTTCATCGGGATCAAAGGGTAAGCATATTTCTCCCGAAAGGTACGGCTCGGTGCCTGGCAAGGCGTCAAATAGGACCTTATTTCGAGAATTGCTCGCTGAGCGTGTAGCTATATTGCCAAAGCAGACGGCCGGCCCAAAACGGAAGAAACCTTTCGAAACGGCCGCTTCAGGCGCTACCCGGAAACGAGCAAACTGACTTGGACATCGGAAGTAGTCCAAGAACGCCCGAGCCGCATTAGTGTTGGTCGGCTGACCCGAATTCTTCGACATCATCGGTGCAACGTATCGTGCTATTCAATACCGTCTTCGCTTAAGGCTTCCCAAAGCTAATTGCTCCGCCTCCAAATCAGAAGTCAGCCATGCTGCACTCGAACGATGTTGAGAAGTTCACATGAGCATCATCAACCAATATCGCAGGAGAAAGCAAATTCTTTTGGGCTGTAACTCCAAAATCCGGCAGAAGCGTTCGTGTTGCCATTAGCCATGGCCTGTGGCACGGTTGTACGTGACCTGGGGGCTGCCGTTTTCCGGTCGCGTCGATTTCGTCTGCCGAGTTGAGCCAGACAGAGCTTCGTATTGCTCGATCTGTGCCCCGCACAGCTTACCAAGATCTTCGCCTGCCTCGAAGGCGCGGTACCAGGTCACGATCCAGTCGAGGGCCCGGCTCAAAGGTAGCGCCGGATACCAATGCAGGTCGGCGTGCGCTTTTGAAGCATCCAGCTTGAGCATGTAGGCCTCGTGTGGGTGGTGCGCCGTATCGCGAACCCATGTTGCCTGTTTTCCCCACAAGCGAGCCAACTCGTCAGCAATCCACGATACTGGCTTTGCGTCCTCATCCGAGGGGCCAAAATTCCATGCGGCAGCGAAACGCGCCGGCGCTACGGCGAGCCGCTCCGCCAAAACCAGATATCCGCGCAGCGGCTCGAGCACAAACTGCCAGGGCCGAGTCGCCGATGGATTTCGAATGAGGCAGGGCCGCCCCGCAAGAAATGATCTCATCAGGTCAGGGACCAGCTGGTTCGCGGTCCAATCGCCTCCTCCAACCACGTTTCCAGCACGCGCGCTTGCGATGGCGACGCCGTGCTGCTCGACTGACTCCGCCGGGAAATAGGAACTGCGATAGGCGGAAGTCACCAGCTCGGCGCACCCTTTCGAGTTGGAGTATGGGTCATGGCCCCCGAGGGCGTCGTTCTCACGGTAACCCCATACCCATTCCCGATTGTCGTAGCACTTATCGCTCGTCACGTTGACCACGACACACGGCATCTTCAGCTGCCGCACGGCCTCGAACAGATGCACAGTGCCCATCACGTTCGACGAATACGTCTCCACCGGATCTTCATAGCCACGCCCCACCACGGTTTGCGCGGCCATGTGAATAATCACATCCGGACGGCACTCCGCGATGGCTGCCTTCAGGCGGTCAAGATCACGAATGTCCGCGCAAATGGAGCGAACGATGCGCGCAAGGTTCGCCAGCTCGAAGAGATTCGGCTGGGTTGGCGGCGCCAGAGCGTACCCCGTCACATCGGCTCCGAGTAAGTTGAGCCAGAGCGAGAGCCAGCTACCCTTAAAGCCGGTGTGCCCCGTGAGAAACACACGGCGTCCGTTCCAATATTCGCGGTTAGGCATCATGACATGTTCACGGAAGGCTCGCAGACGGGCTTCATCAGGCCGCGACCGGCACTTCCTCCAGCAATTCCTTCCTTCGGGCGAGCATTTCCATCCTTAGTGACTCTCCTTACTTGTGCGAGCACACGAAGAAATACTCCACTGCGAGCCAGGGACTGACCACAGGAATGTTGAAGTTAACATGCATCTGGATCTTTCGGATTGCGAACCGTCCGGGTTGCTTCTGCCGCCAATGGTGCGATGCCGGGAAGCACCGCGCGATCTTGAATACCTCCCTCAGGCTATCCGCCATTGCTCCGATCGGCTGCACATTGTTGTAGTTTGGCCATACTTTCCGTCGCAAGTGGCCGAAATTGATGTAGGACATGATGAACTTGCCATCCTGATTCAAGATGTTCTTGATTTCCTGGAATTTCTTGTTCTGCAAGGTGCCCATGTACTCCAGCACGCCTAACGCAACAATGAAATCAAAGCGCTGCCCGTCATAAGAGATCGGATTCTTTGCAAAATCCACCTCTCGCATAAAGCTGGTCGGCTCCTGGAGCGCTATGTCTATCCCGTGGTACTTGATGTTGGGGGGCAGCACGTGGCGCAGGCCGCCCGGCCCGCACCCCACGTCCAGCAGAGTGCACTCCCGCTCATTCGCCAGCTCTTTGAGCATTCGACCGCACTTAAGCAGGCGAAAGCTCGGCTCTGCATACTGGCGGTTTTGGACAACCCAATAATCTTTTTGCCTGTAGTTACCAGCGGTAGTTTGCTGCATTGTTCCTTCTGTAGATTGCGAATTCATCAGGTATTACCCCCCGGGCAGGTTGGACCTTATACGTCCCCAAAAATGAGGTCGTACTGTTGATTTAATAGGCAACGATACTCGTTTGCTTTTTCGCTGATCATTGGTTTAACTTCCTGGATTCTTTCCTGAAGCTCTATGAAGTGCCGGATGAGGATCTGCACATCCAGCTCGAAGAGCGCTTGACGATATTTGCCCAGGCCAACGCCCTCCAGCAGAGCATCACTCTTGGGGTCATAGGAGATGGAAATCGCCGGGATATTCATCATCATACCCAAAAGAAGATTATGGAACCGGGGGGATACGACCATGTCCACTTGCGCGAGCTGGTTCAGCAACTCCTCGACCGACGAGCTGCCTTCGTCGAATATGCCGGCCTCCTCATAGCGAATTCCTCGCTGCTCCAATCTCGACTTGAGTTCAGCCCTGGGGGCTACGTCGTGCTTCGCGTCCCCCTGCAGAATTCGAACCTGGTAGTCGTGCTTGACCAGCCACTCCACGAACTCGCACATCTTATCCAGATACGCGGAGTATGCCGCCTCCTGTTCGTTTGTGGTGAGCAAGTGAATATCGCGGTGGTCCATGACCCCAAGGCCGATCTGCTGCTTCTGCCGCGCTCGGTTCCGGCGCTGCGGAAAAATGCTTTTCGGCAGGCTGAATGCCAGGTCGGGAAACACGTAGTCCCTGCTGCTGTCGAAAACGGTTGCGATTCGGTTCCTGGAGAATTCGTCTCTAAAGCTTCTGTGATCGGCCAGCTTAAGCGCCCACCGAATAAACTCGCGGCTCAGGCGCTGATAGATGGGCCCCACTCCGACGCCGACGAAGCGCACTTTGCACCCTGCCAGCCGGGCCGCGAGGGCCCACCGGAAGACATGATAGGGGAAGCCCAATGCTGTGGTGCTGTAGTCCGTCAGCATCCCGGTTCCGGTCATCACGACCAGATCCGTGCCTCGCAAACCTTTGACCGCTTTTGCCCAATCCATCAACTCGCCCGGTATACGCCTAAACAAAATGCGAAACACCTTCGCCAAACGGCCCGGGCGAACGCTGGTGAAGTTCTGGTATGACATCGGAAACGCGGCGAGATTGTGTCGACGGAGCGTATCGCCGGGATCGAACGAGATGGCGCAGAATTGTCCATCGCTCAGTCGTTCGCGAGCATTATGAACAATTGCCTGCAGGGTGCACTCGTTGCCAAGATTCTGTATGCCAAAGATCCCAAAGAATGCGACCTTCGCAGTGCGCTTCGGCCGGCGGGCAGCTTGTCTCTCGTTACCACAAGCCGTGGTGCCTGCTTTGACTACGCTTGTCGACATTTAAGCTCTACTCCACTGTTGCACTAAGGCACCCTTAACCGTGCTGAAAGCATAAAAGGCACTTTCGCGGGAGCGACGGAACGGCAACAACAGCGCTCCGCCCAAGAGTAAGCCGATCGGAGCACAAACCAGCAGTTGCACAATTGGCGACGAATTCGCGAAAGCCATGCGCGCCAGCAGCGTCGAAAGGTAAACTGTCCCCCAGGCCGGCAATTGCGAGAAAAAGCTACGCCACAGGTCCCCCGTCGAAACTGGACCGCTTCGGCCAGCGATGTAGTAAACAATCGGCAACCTGATTGCCGCACTCGTGATCGCCAGCGAAAGGATGAGCCCGAGAGGCCCCCAGATCAGTCCAACGACATATGCCACGACCGTCACGAAGCCAGCGGCCGTATGGCTTCGTAACTGGTCCCGACCTCGTCCCTGGCTCTGGTAAATCCAGGAAACCACACTCGACAACGGCGACGATATCGCTACCAATGCAAATGCCGAAAACAGCGGAACGACGCCGGTCCACTTCGGACCGAGAATCACCAGCACCAGCGGCTTCGATAACGCCAGGCAAATTGCCGCGAACGGAAAGACGATCATCGCCAGCGCTTCGAAGGTACGCAGAAACGTCCGCCGGTAGCGTTCCGGATCCGATTGAAGACGAGCCAGGACTGGATCCATTACGGCATTGATGGGGGCAAACACCTGTTCCAACGGACGTGCCAGCAGCACGGACGCTCGCGTGTAGAGGCCGAGCGGTACGGCTCCGAAAAACTTGCCGATCAGGATGGCATCGCTGTTAACCGACAAGCGACCGAGGAAGTCGGCAACCGTGAGGTGCGCGCCAAAGCTCAGCAACGGTCGCACGCCGCTACTCCGTCGCGGCCAGCTGGGTCGCCACTTCGAAGTACACCAGGTGAGCACGAGACAGGCAAGTGCGTTGGCCAGTTGCTGTGCCACTAAGGCCCAATAGGCAAATCCCATCCGCGCGAGCAAGCACGCCGTGGTGAACCCCACAAACATCGAAGTCACATCGATCACAGCAACAGCGCGGAAGCGCATCTGCCGAGTGAGCAGCGCGCGATGCTGGACAGTGGATCCAGTCAGCAGGAACATCAACGACAGCGCGACCATGATCCACGTAACGCGCGGATCGTGGTAGAACTTGGCAAGAAGCGGCGCCAAGCCACAACTGGCGACGCTTACAATTCCACTGACAGCTACGTTAATCCAGAATAGGTTCGAGACCTGCTGTTGGGTGATGTACTGCCGCTGGACCGTTGCCGTTGAAAGGCCGAGTTCGTTGAAGATGCCCACAAGGCCGGTCACGCCGAGAACCATTCCGATGAGACCGAACTCCTTCGGACTCAACAGGCGGGCCAAGATCGCAGCGGCCGCAAAGGTAAGGACGAACTTCGCCGCTTGTGCCGCGACCGTTGCGAATCCACCCGAGACCGCACGCTGCCCGATGTTGTGGAGCAGATGGTCGGTGCGCAAGTGCTCGGCTTGTGAGGCCGATAAATTGTCTCGTTCTAGTTGAGTAACCGGACTATTGCTCACAGAATCTCCAGCACATCGAAAACAACCCTTGGCACATCAGGGAAATCGTTCCTAGCCCAAGCCGCCGGCCATTTGAGAGCTGGGCGCGAGGGCCGCAGCCGGTTTGCCGTTGTTCAGCCAGACTTGCCAAGGCGCCGCGCCTTTGGAAAAAAGGTCTTCTAACTGCTGCCGCTCTTTGAAGGTGTCCATGCACGCCCAAAATCCTTCGTGCTTGATTGTGATAAGCTCGCCGGCTTCAATCAGTCGCTGGAAAGGCGCATCAACCAGGTCTTCGCCCGGCTGGATGTATTGAAAGATTTCTTTCCGGAACACGAAGTAGCCGCCGTTGATCCACGTATTCGAACTCGCCGCATGGTTGATGCTGGTTACGCGCGAGTCGCCGTCGGTTTCGACAAGGTGAAACGTTTGGGTCGGCGGCACGGATATGAAGCAGGCAGTCTTACCAGATTTCTTGAAGTGGTCGATGACCATCCGCAAATCGATATCCGTCAAGCCGTCTACGTAGTTTGCAAGGAAGATCTCCTCACCCTTCAAGTGCTCGCGCACATTCAGGAGGCGCTCCCCGACGAGTGACTTGGCGCCCGTGTCTACGAATGTGATTCGCCAATTGGAAAAGTCAGTGCCCAGCAGTTGCACGTCCTGGCCGCCCTTCGATAGGACAAAATCACGCGACAGGGCCTCGTTATAGTTGAGGAAGAACCTCTTGATCGACTCCGCCTTGTGACCCAAGCACAAGATGAAATCGTTGTGGCCATAATGGGAGTAATACTTCATCAAATGCCACATGACAGGAGTATCGCCGATCGGCACCAGTGGCTTAGGCACATTCTCGGAGTACTCCCGCAAGCGCAAACCCATGCCACCACAAAAAATTACAACTTTCATCAGTTACCTCCAAACAGAAGTCGCCAACGCTGCTGGACTGCAGCGGTAGCCAGGGTTGTCCAAAAAAACTCTTTTTGCATGATTCACAACCGAGGTCGCACTGCGAGGGAGATCCTGCCGTCTGGCCATTCACGCCCGCCAAAAACAATGGCGGGCGTAGAGGCCCAGGGCGCCCGGGCTAAAACTGGGGGACTAAGATCAGAATACCCGAATTAGGCCCCTAAAACCTCAAGAATAAATAGGAGACCTGGGCGTCGAACTCGCGGAGGACTCAAAAGGTAAACGCCGCCATTGCAATAACTTTGCGGTTCTCGGCATAACAGCTGGGGCCGGCTTGGGCTAGTTGAGCCAGACCTGCCACGGAGCTGCCCCTTTGGACCACAAATCTTCCAACTGCTGCCGCTCCTTAAACGTGTCCATACAGGCCCAGAAGCCGGTGTGCTTGAAGGTGATCAGTTCCCCCTCCTGAATCAGACGTTGGAAGGGTTGGTCCACCAGGTCCTCGCCCGGCCGGATGTAATCGAAGATCCTCTGGCGCAGGACGAAGTACCCTCCGTTAATCCACTTGTTTGAGGTTTCCGCATGGTTGATGCGCGTGACGCGCGAGTTGCCGTCGGTTTGCACCAGGTGGAATGTCTGTGTGGGCGGCACGGACACGAAGCACGCTGTCTTATTGGACTTGAGAAACCGGTCGATCACCATGTCCAAGTCCAGGTCCGTCAGCCCGTCGACATAGTTCGCCAGGAACACTTCCTCGCGTTTGACGTGATCGCGGACCGCTAGGAGGCGCTCACCGATCAGGGACTTGGCCCCGGTATCCGCGAACGTAATCCGCCACTCGCTGAAGTCTCTACTCAGGAGCTCAACGCTCCGCCCGCCGCCGGAAAGAATAAAATCGCTGGAAAGAGCCTCGTTGTAATTAAGAAAAAATCTCTTGATGGCCTCGCCCTTGTGCCCCAAACACAATATGAAGTCTTTGTGACCATAATGCGAGTAGTACTTCATCAGGTGCCACATGACAGGGGCATCGCCGATGGGAACCAGCGGCTTAGGCACGTTCTCGGAATACTCTCTGAGTCTCATGCCCAGTCCGCCACAGAAAATGACGACCTTCATCCTTGCCCTCCTACAGGAACACTGGACTGCTCGATGTCTTGCGCCGCAGGCCGTTCTGCTCAGCAACCTTGTTCATCGAACCCGCGTATTCTGAAGCTCGAAGGGAGCCTCCTTCACTATTTCAGCGAGGTCGTTTAATCGCTGTTTTCTGCCCTGAAGCATGGGCAGTGGCTGCATTCCCACGAAGTTGAGGACCGCTTCCCACCTGTACACCCAGTCATGATGAAGCAGGCATTGAAGGATATTCGTCTGGCTGATCTTCATCTGGCGTTCCGGCTGCTTATCGAGTTCCCGGATGGTATCGACAATGGCGTCGGAGGTGAATGGCACCTCGATGACTGCGTCTTCCCAGTTGAAGATCTTGTCGAATTCCTTATTGTTGGCACATCGCATGCCGATCATGATCGTGCCCGGCGCAGCCGCCTCGAAATACCGGTAGCCAAATTCGATCTGCCCGCCGGTCTCCTCAGGTTTGTCAAATTTGCCGGGACTCACGATGAAATACCGGCTCCTCTTAGCCAGGTTCGCGATCATCAAACGATGTTCGTCCAGATCATAGGCGCGGAGAGCATTAATGGTGTCGTAAACGTAGAATTTGCCGTCTTCTTGTGCCATTCGCATCAGCGCCTTGTGTACCACCGGCGCCCTGCGGCCGATGCTTAGGACATCAATACTCCGGGTCGGTGGATCTGGACATGGGCAAAAACGCAGAGTATCGATACCTGCAGGTAGATACTGGCCCTGGCCTTTAATGATTTTTCTGAAAGGTTCATTAGCCACGAACATGAAGATGACGTAGTCGAATTGCTTCAACACCTCAATGCAACTCTTGTACACGGGTATGTCTTTGACATAGAACTCAGGAAGCCAGCACACAGTAGTTTTGCAGCGATCACGCCAACCTTTTAGGGCTTTCAAGTGCAGCAGGTCGGACGCGCCGTCGCAAATTGTAAAAAACATGTCGTAATCCCGGTCCAGGTTGACCTTGGAAACGCCGGGATTAATGGGGATGTTGGCGAGCTCGCCGAGCCGCAAGGCAGCTCTCTTGCCGTTGCCATACCATGTCCTCGCACTTGGCGCCACTAGGTCGACCGAGTCGACTTCCTGAATAATTTTTTCGAACTCACGAAAGGGACACCGCCACACAAGCTGCTCAACAATGTTTCGATGAGAAAACAGTAAAATGCGGGGATCAGGATTTTGTTGGTGACTGCTATTTGGGTTCATATTTCCTCAAGGACGCGATTCCTTCCTAAGTTTTCTGTTTGGCTGAAGAGTCGGCGGGTAGCAACCCGCCCGCGCCCTCAGTCGTTACAATCACTGGTCTTCGCCGCGGTTTTCGAGGCTTGTTTTGACGCTCGCGATCACCGCGGCCGCGGCTTAGCTGCAATACCTCGTCGAAGAAAATCACCCCGTCATTGCGAAACTCGTCAGCCTCGCCGATCTATTTTCTCGTTCCTTGACACGAAGGGCTTAGTACCGAAGCGAGTGTCCTATCGGCCAGTTGCCTGAGCCCTCCCGTGTCTCGACAAGGTGAGCCATGGGCTGCAAAACTGGCGGCATGAGGCTCCCCCGGAACGTGGCGCTCTTGAATTCGCTGTTTCCCTTAGCGGTTCTCGTCTTCACCATTACGGGCAATGCAAATGCTTCCTGCACCGGCTCCAGTCCGACGTGGACAACTACCCCGGATCAGGCTAGCGTGCAGACCTGCGTTACCAATGCTTCCAGTGGAGACACCGTCAACGTCTCAGCTGGTTCGGCCACTTGGTCCGGCGAGGTTACCGTCACCAAGGCCATGCACATCCAAGGCCCTGGTAGTGGCAGCGGTACGAAGATCACCAACGGTGGATTTGCCTTTCTGCCTAGCAGCGGAGAAGAAACAAAAATATTCGAGTTGAACGGCTTTAACTTCGAGGGGAACCAAACCCACTTCGACGAAACTGGATGGGGTCACCTTCCGGTCATTACCAGCCTGAAGGTTCACGACAACGCTTTCAATGGGGTATCGAGCGGTCGCGCTGTGTTTCTAGATGGCTTGGAGTTTGGAGTCTTCTACAACAACAGTTTCAGCGGGAATTTCATCGACGTGTCGGTGATCGGCGCAGGTTGGAATGGTAACTCTTATCCGCTTTGCTACGGATGTTCCAGCTATCCCTACTTCGAGGACAACTCAATCGGCAACGGAGTCGGGGCCGAGTTCGTCAGCGAAACGGGCCAGGGCGGTCGAATGGTGTGGCGGCACAATACCGTCACAGGTTATGACTCAGGCGGCGGTTCCGAAGTCTTCGACATTCACGGAGAGCAAGGATCGGGAGGCTGGACCGCGACTTCCGAGTATTACCACAACACTGTGGGAGTAGGAGCATCGCCATTTCGCTGGATGAATCAGCGCGGCGGGCAAGCTCTCATCATGAACAACACCGTCAGCAGGGCCCTCGACTTCAACTTCACCGAGTTGCTGGGGAATGGGGGCTTTGTGTGCGGCATCTCCTATCCAGTGTCTTTCAACTCATCCGAGAACTCCTGCTCTCCGGCCAACGGAACGACGTGCATAAGAGCACAGGTCACCAATTCCTTCTACTTCAATAACCTCGCTGGCGGTTCTCCGCAGGACCCTAGTTTCCAGAACAACGGGCCATACTGCGGTGGGCAATTTGAGTCAACATTCATCCAACAGAACCGGGACTACTGGCTGCCAACCTACGGGCTGGAGTCGGCGCTGCCGGGAACTTGCACAGCCGATGGGAACACCTACTACGGCACGACCGATACGGACAAGATTTACAAGTGTACGGCCGCGAACACGTGGACACTGTTCTACCAGCCGTACACGTATCCCCATCCCTTGCGAACCAATTCTCAGAATGCTCCGAACGCCCCAACCAATCTTGCGGCTGTTGTTCAGTGATTTAGTGGCTCGTTGCGTATCGCAACGCCCCACGAACCCTTCACACCGCTGTTCGATGCTGGCTTCTTGCCAGTTCCTTCACGTCGCCGCGGATCAGCCGATTCGTCGCGCCGACCAGATCAGAGTTATGGCGACCAGGATTGTGCGCAGCCATCTTCATTGTATCCTCGGAAACTGCTCTGCCGGGACGGTTGACGCGGGTTGTCCTAATATCTCAGTTACCGCCGCATCGGCACTGGTCCCCCCGCCCGGTGCTCCTACTGAATTGGCCATGAGGAAGTCGAAGGAAGTCGCACTGGCAGAATTTGTAGAGTACCAACCGTACACATCTCCGGTCGTATAGTGCGAAGCATCCCCCATGCTGGTCGACCACACCGAGCCGAAGTTGAAAGGCGTCATATCGTTAGTACAACTAGGCGGCGTAACCCCACCTGAGTTACAGGGGCCGGAAGGCGGTCCTGTTCCGAATCCCATTGCAAAGAGCACAACACTATAGGCTGTGCGGTTTAGTGTGGGAGTAAAGGTAAACGGAGAAGAGAACGCCGAGGTAACGATGTTTGAATTGTTGACTGTGGCCTGCGTACCCCTATTGTCGTTGGTCTTGTTCCCGATACATCCTGTCGAGCCGCCCGTTGTCTTGGCACCAGCAATATCGTAGTAATGAAAAATGCTGATCGACACGCCAGCCGTAACAGATAGCGTCCGGTCCCGATTGACCACCGCAGTGCCCAGACAGTTGGTATACTGCTGCGGATCGCTGGTGGTATCTATGACCGCGTTGGACGTATACGTCCCGCCTTGATTGTCCTTGAGCGTCGTGAAATTTGTGATGGATTGGTAATGTGTCGATTCGACCTCAATGACATTGCCATTCGTAGGCGCGGCCAGATATGCCAATGTGGTCAAAGTGTTATACCAACCGATAACATCTCGTACGACCCATGCCTTCCCTGCCGGGGGCTGGGTTCCAGCTCCGCTGGACGGCTTGAATGCTTGCGACACCAATTGCCATGTGTTCTGAAGATTCACGTCCATTGCGGCCACGTTCAGCGTCGGATTGATCGCCCCATGTGTTGTCTGCACGCTGATCATGGACATGTAGTTTTCAAACGAACTATCCCAGATTTCCGCAGATACGTCATCCGGCATCTCATGCCCGGAAGGGAACCCATTGGTTTGGGTGCCGGTGCCGTCGATTCCGTATGTGTAGATAAGATTTCCGTCACTGACGGTTGTAATTGACCCGGGATTCATGGCCCCGGCGGCTAGGGCTGTGGCGCTGCTGGTTCCGTCACTACATGACGTAGTGGCGACGCCGCTGTATTCGCTATAACTAACCTGCATGATGTCGCTTACGCCAATCGCTGCCTCGAGAGTAATGGAGATTAGACCACCAGAATTAGCGGCAGCCCCACAGACGTAACGAATGTCTGTCGTATAGCCTGCGCCTGCTGCACTCGCTCCACTGGCCCATGTATTGCTTCCTGCGTCTACGATTGAACTGATAGTGCTTGGATGGGTAATCGTAAGGACCAATAGGTTATTGGCCAGTGACGGACGCACCCAGAACTTGAACAGTGGGCCGAGGGTTGTTTCCTGCGGCATGGCCGGTCTGGTGTAGTGATAGATTAGGCAGGGATGGGTCGAGGTGCAATCTGGCCAGATGTAGGTCTTGGCATAGGTCGTGCGCAATTCAATTCCGGCAGCCGCCCATGCACTGGATGTGATAGTCGCGTTCGCAGTCACGCTCCCCGCCGCCGCAACCGTATTGTCGATCAGCGCTCCGGCAACATTGGCGGCGGTAGTCCCCGTGCGGTTTGCCTGTCGCAAATTGCCAGTATTTGCTGTGGGGATACCGTTATTTGCGAGACTGGAAGTTTCCACCACAACAAAGTCGTTGGCATCGCCAGTCGTGAATGTCAGACCCGGAGCAGCACTGGTAACCGCATTTATGCCGGTAATGCCCAAAGCTACAACACCGGAATACTCGGCCACATTCAACTCGTAAAGCGTCGTTCCTGAGAATGTTGGCGTGACCGTAGTAAGAGCAGCGCAATTCAAACAGATGGCGAGAGCCGAAGCGGTATTTGTGCCGTCAGGCTTTTGGGCATAGGTAACAAAGAACGACGAAGCATCACTGCCGACCAGTTGTTTGATCGAGACAGTTGTAGGTCCCCAGGAAAGCCCAATGATAACCGTATTGTTGGCTGTTGTGGCTCCCATAAGCGTACAGGCGACCCCTACAGAAGCCGAGGTTTGACTGCAATTCGTACCCGAGGCTGATACATAGGCAATGGCTGCCCACGATGGAGGTGCGCATAGTAGCATAAGAATAAGTATCAGCTTTCTCATTAGTTAGCCTGTACGGTCAGAAGTCGATACTGGGTTAGGTCCAGCCCATAGACGCCTACGTTAGTAGCCGTGTCCGTCGTCCTGCTAATCTTCACCCACATGATTCCTGGGGCCGCGCAACCGGTTACGTCAGTAGAGTTGCGGGTGATCGTGGCATTCCACACTCGATTCGCGTTCGCGTTCAGCGTGAAAGTAGAGAATGACCGGGCAGCATTGTAGGCTACGTCATCGGTCGTCGTACCGTCCTCCTTAGCGCAGGCTGCCGATTCCTGCATGATGATAGTGTTACCATTAACCGCCCCGAGGTACGACGAAGCCGTTTTCGCCGTGCGCTTTGTTTTGACGCTCGCGATCACCGCGGCCGCGGCTTAGCTGCAATACCTCGTCGAAGAAAATCACCCCGCCATTGCGAAACTCGTCAGCCTCGCCGATCTATTTTCTCGTTCCTTGACCCAAAGGGCCTAGTACCGAAGCGAGTGTCCTATCGGCCAGTTGCCTGTGTCCTTCCGAGTCTAGACAAGGTGAGCCCTGGGCTGCAAAACTAGCGGCATGAGGCTCCCCCGGAACGTGGCGCTCTTGAATACGCTATTTCCCTTAGCGGTTGTCGTCTTCGCCATTACGGTCAATGCAAATGCTTCCTGTACGGGCTCTAGTCCGACATGGACAACCACGCCAGACCGGGCCAGTGTTGCCAGTTGTGTGGCCAGCGCAAGCCGCAACGATACGATTAATGTAACCAGCGGTTCAGCAACCTGGAGCAGTGCAATCACTCTCTCGAAGGGCGTTACATTGGCAGGAGGTGCCGGAGCGGGAATCACCGTCATTAATAGTTCCGGTACGATGCTGAGTGTCCAACCCGACGCTACCGCCATCGCCAATGAAGAGAACATAAAGATCACCGGGTTTACCTTCGACGGTAATGCCAACGCCCAGACTCTAATCAATATTCAAGGCGCGAGCGGCATCACCGGCACCAAACCATATCGCTACATCATCATTGGCGATAACAAGTTCCAGAATGCCGCTCCGTCTTCGCAGACCCTTGTCGGGGCCGCTATTCAAGCTGACGCTGACAGCGACGGCCAGATTCGCGGCGTGATCTACCACAACACCTTTGACCGCTGCAATATCCTCCTTCGCATATTCAGCAACAACGATACGAGGGAGTGGGCAAACACAGCCTTCAATCAGTTGTCCTATGGCAGCAACGACAATCTCTACTTTGAAGACAACACGATTATGTTTTCGTCCTCGTACAATGGGGACAACCCCGGCTGGATCGAATCCGGCCAGGACGGACGGATCGTGGTTCGCTTCAACACCTGGAACTTAAGCAACGCCACCAACCCGCAGGAGATCTGGGACATTCACGGGTTCCAGAACTGGAACGGCTCGCCCAATTCCGGCCAAACCGGAACCATGGTTGTCGAATACTACGACAACACTCTCAGCAAGATGGGTACGTACCGCTGGGTCAACCATCGCGGCAGTTGGGGAATGTTTTTCGACAATACGCTGACAGGCTCAGGTGGTAATTCGATTGAAATCAATCAATACGCTCCGGGAGATAACGGAGGGAGCGGTTGTGCTGCGCAGATCAGTCCACCGCCGACCAACTATACTCCTCAGGTCAACAACACCTACGTCTTCAACAACACTTCTAACGGGACGCTTAATCCGATGGTTCCAGGCGATATCATTGGCAACGGTTGCGGAGTCAGCGAAAACAATGGATATTGGAACCAACAAGTGTCCTTCAACGGAACTGTAGGAATTGGGCGGGGACCGCTCTCAGCGCGGCCAGCTACTTGCACCACTAGAGTTGGCTACTGGGCTACGGATCAAGGTGAATGGAACAGCAATCATACCGGGGCAGATGGGCAGTTTTACAAGTGCACCGCCACGAATACGTGGACGCTGTACTACACACCGTACCCGTATCCACATCCCTTGCGAACCGGTTCTCAGGCCGGTCCGAACCCGCCGACCAATCTTGCGGCTGTTGTTCAGTGATCTAAGGGCTGGTCGCGTATCGCAACGCCTCCGCGAACCCTTCACACAGCTGTTCGATGCTGGCGTTGACCGCGACCTCCTTTCGCGCTGACTCTGAAAAGCGCGCTTGGAGTTCGTTATCATCGAGTAGCAACAGCAGCCTTCTTGCCAGTTCCCTTACGTCACCCCGAGGCACGACGAAGCCGTTCTCGCCGTGCTTGAGGTAGACAATCTCGGCCGACTCGTCGCCCTCTTCCGTCACGAATGGAAGTCTACAATGGAAAGCATCCACAATGCTCAGACCGACGGCACCGGGAAGACAGTAAACGTCCGCGGCTGAGAGCAGATCAAACCGCTGGTCGTCGTAGATCGGCCCCAGCTTGTAGATGTTAGGTCCGTCAACACTCTCCAGCACGCCTTCGGTGTCGGGACCAACGAGAATTAGACCGATGTCGGGCCGGTTCATCAGCTGCATCGCAGCCACTAGTTGCTCGACCCTTTTGCGCTTTTGAAAGCGCCCCATGCAGATGATGTTCTTCCGCGTGCGGATGTTAAATGAGCGTAGAACCTTGTCCTTGCTGCCGGGCGGGAGGCCCGGATACGTTAGCGCCAAAGTGTTGTTAGCGATGAAAGTCTTATGATGGAAGCGACGAGCGATGTACTTCTTGAGATGCTCTGCATAGAGGATGATGGAGTCACATAACGCGTGCTCAGTTCCATAAGCGGCGTTCTTCAAGACCGCATCGGGATGAGCAAGGTCCCTGCCCTGACCCCACCATACCATCTTGCGACGCAGGATGCCCTTCACAACTAGGTACACCGGAAACAGGTAAAGATGGCGCATGTCGACGAACATGATCACGACGTCGAATTTGCCGCGCCACACCAGGCGCGCGATGCTGCGGGCGGACATATGCATCGGGACAAACTCGAATTCCACCGGTGTCGGGTTGCCGGGCTGAATCCCTCCCGAAGTGACCGTCAGGGCAAATGAGCGCTCCCCAAGATAGTGGCTAAGATGGTTGTACACCGGGACCCGATAGTGGGGGATTTGGCCGCCGTGCAAGAGGAGAACGCGAATTACGGAGTTTCGCCCATCCCCCCAATAGACCTCCGAACGCTCAGGCCCCTTCTGAGCTTCCGTCCAGCCGTCGCTTGGGTTTTCAGCCACTTGCTTCATGGTCGTCTATTGTTTGTCCTCGGAGCTTCGTTCGAAACCGCGGAAGAGGTGAAAGGGCAACATCCCAAGCCGCCGCAAATTTTGTCAGGGATGCCGCAGTTCTCCTGGCCGGCCTGCCCTCAAAATCGCACATAGGCAAACGGCACTGTGTCCGATGGCACCAAGCAGGCCAAGGCCAGCAACAAGCTTGCGTAAGTGAGAACTCTGGCGGGTGCCGAATAGGTTGATACCTCCTCGATCAGATTTCGGTCCTTGTTGATAAGCAGGTGTGCGAGAAGCATCAACGCTGCCAGGGGCAAGATGTAAGGAGAGCCTAGTGCCACGCCGTCCCCACTCCATGTCACCATTCGCCACAGGTACTTGAAGGCGACTGCCAGAGTCCGGGTACCGAAAAAGATCCAGCCCACCATTACGACGGATAGCGTCAGCGCGCGGGACACCAGCGTTCCGGGATGAAAGGCGGATCGTGTCTGTCGCTGCACCTTCCGCGGCAACAGGCTTGTGTACACTTGGTATACCGCCAGGGCCACACCATGCAAGCCTCCCCACACCACGAAGTTCCAACTGGCTCCGTGCCACAGGCCACAGAGAAGCATAGTGATGACAATGTTCCGGGATGCTCTGACATTGGCATTGCGTGTACCGCGACTCCGGAACTCCAGCGGCAGAAACACATAGTCCCTGAACCAAGTCGACATTGTCACATGCCAGCGTCGCCAGAACTCCACAATGTTCACGGAACTGTATGGCATGAGAAAATTCTGAGGGAACCTAAGGCCCATCAGCCGTGCGCACCCGATCGCCATGTCGGTGTAGCCCGAGAAATCGGCATAAATCTGCACCGTGTAGCCGACCATTCCCTGAACCAGGGTGAATGCGTCATAGTGCTGCGGCGCCGCCAGGATCATGCTCACGTGGCTGGCCAGCTGGTCGGCAATTACCAGCTTCTTTACTGCTCCGACGAGAAGATATCCGCATCCGATCTCGAAATCCTGCGTCGTGATCTTAAAACCTTGGCTGAACTGGGGCAGCAAATCCGCAGCCCTGACGATCGGCCCGGCGATAAGCTTCGGGAAGTACAACAAATAGCAGGCAAACTCCGAGAAGCTCCGTGCCGGTTCCATCGTTTCCCAGTAGACGTCAAGGACATAGCTCATGCCGGCAAAGGTAAAGTATGAGAGGCCGATAATCGAGAACACAGGACTGGCCGGCAGCGAGACGCGTACTCCAAGGGGATGCAGGAAGGCCGCGATGATCCCAACGAAGAACCCGGAGTACTTGAAGAATACCAGCGGTCCCAGATTGGCAGCCAGGCCGGCCCACAGCCATCGCTTTCGAGTCGCCTCGCTAGTGGTGTTTCCCAGCCGCCGACCCACGATGAAGTCCACAACGGCCGTGAACGTCACGACCAGCACGCCGGCAACGCCGAAAGTGAGGTAAAACAAATAGCTGAAGATAATCAGCAGCCATGTCCGGACTGAACCCTTCCCGCTTGCGTGGAGCAGGCCGAGACACACGCCAAGGAAGAAAATGAATTCAAGCGAGGTGAAGGTTAGTTCCATGGTCACCGCAACAATTCGAACTTATAGCGACTTACTTCTGCTGGGCCAGTTTGGAGTCAACTAAGCGCTGGAGATCGCCGATATTCTTCAGTCTGAGAACCTCGACATTTCTAAAACGTATCCCGAAGTACTTCTCCACAGCCAACACCACGTTCACGTGGCTAAGTGAGTCCCAGCCCGGAACTTCGGCTGCCGCGGTAGAGTCTGCAATCTCCCATTCGTCAAGCTTGAGCGCGCCCAGGATCACTGTTTTCAGCTCGTCTGATATCATCCTGCATTCCCCCCGACTGCATTGTGGTGTCAGATTCTTTCAACCGGAGTACTCTCTCCTTGTTGGCGCTTCGGCTGGGCTTTCCAGCCGAGCTCTTCACCAGGAACCGCGGTGGCACCAAGTACACGTTGGTGATGGAGACATCGATTCCCATCCCAGCCTTGAGAATAGCCGTGCGCAGCCGCCGACGTTCGGCTTCATCCGTAAGTGGAGTCTCGGCAACGACGGATATGCGCTCGCTGCCAAGGTCGGCATCCTCTTCCCCGAAGGCCACAACTCGTCCCGGAATCACCCCGTCCAGATCATTCACGACCGCCTCTACGTCTTCCGGGTAGATGTTATTGCCGGCGACAATGACAACATCCTTCTTCCGTCCGATGACGTAAACGTCGCTTCCATACCGGAAACCATAATCGCCGCTCAAATACCACCCGTCTCGAATGACCGCCGCGGTCTTCTCGGGATAGTTTCGGTAGCCATCAAACATCGACCGAGTCTTGATGAGTATCTCGCCGACCCGGCCCTCCTCGAGATCGTTCAACTCGTCGTCCACAATTCGGATCTGGCATCCCGGAATCAGTTCGCCGGACGACACGCATAGCTTGACCGCATCCGGATCTATCACTGGGGTGGCTATTCCTTTGGACAGCGCCTGTGGATCGACAGCCAAAGTGGCCGGTTCGCGCCCGGGCGGGGTCTGGGTCACGGCGAATGTGGTCTCGGCCATGGCATAACACGACGATAGGGCTTCTCTCTTAAATCCTCGGGGGGCAAACCGGCGGAAGAACTTCTCCTGATCGCGGTACCGTACTGGCTCGGAACAGTTGATTAGCATGCGGCAACTGTCTAGCGTGACGCCCTCCAAGTCCTCCTCTTTGATCTTCCCCGCCATCATGCTGAATGCGAAGTTCGGCAGCCATGCCATTGTCGCGCGCTCTACCGACATTACTTCGAGCAGCAACGAGGGGGCGAGAACCCATTCAAACGGGTCTATCTGGATTGTCGGTATTCCGAGTGCCAGTGGCAGATGAAACGCGGCAATCAGCCCCATATCGTGATACAGCGGCAGCCAACTGACGATCTTGTCACCCTTCGACACCGCCAGGAACTTGGCGTACTGCGTCACGTGGTCGAGAACCGCACGATGAGAAAGGAGTACAGGCTTCTGCAAACCAGTAGTTCCAGAGGAGTGCTGTAACAGCAACGGGTCCGAATCGCGAATCGTGTGGACCGCTCCGCCCGGAACCTCGGGTTCTACGCCCTCGAGGTAATCGTTGCCCTCGAAGGGAAACTGCAGTCCCCTGATTGTGCTCCGTCCAGTTCCCAGCAGGGGTTGCAGAACACCCTCGAGCGCCCGTTCCGTGAGAATCCAGTCAAGCCCCGAACGCTTGCCCATTCCCTCAAGCCCTTCACGGAACTTATCCGGATGCAGACGTGGATTCTGGTAGGCGAGAATAGCCGGAATGGCACCGGCGCACACGCATCCGAGGTACACCGGATACAGCAGCGAGTTGTGCCGGGCGATGATGGCACAAACCTCGCCTTTTTTGATACCTCTGCCCATGAGGGCGGTAGCGTAGAGTTCCGCTGTGCGGATCAACTCGCCCCAACTCCAACGCTGCGGAGCTTCCCCTGCCTTCCAATGAACGATGGCGACGGAATCTGGCGACTTGTGCGCGTTCTCGCACCACCTCTGCCAGATGGTGCCGACACCGGTATGGATATGTCTCATAAATTATTTACCGGGGGTTAACGATTCACCGGGGGTGGCGTCTAGCCTTCGCTGTGATCCGCCCTGGGTCACCTCGCTCAGGAACGCCTGGGTGGCCAAGCGTCGTCCGAACGAGTTCATGTGCACCAGATCGAAGAAGTAGCGAGGATCTGAGATGCCCGGCAGGCGATCGAGTCGGACCAGCGTCGCCTCCGGCACGATTGCCATTGCCTGGCCGATCGCCTTCTCAAAGGCGGCGTCGGTACTGTCATCGAGGAACTCTTGCCGGTACGGCCTGCTCACAGGCAAAACCACGACGATCACGCGCCCCGCTTGCCGGGCTCGAGACAGCATCCTGTGAAAGGCCCTATTCTTGGGACCGCTAAAGAACTCGTGGCGACCGCGATTCTCGGCCCGAAGTACTGCGAGACGGCGCATAACACGAGCAGAGGACCACTCGCTCACCGTTGAAGTTGATTCTCCGGCATCCAGAAGCGGAGGAGGTGGCTGAAGCACGACCCCCTCATGCTCTGCCAGGCTAGCCTGCCGTCCCAGCTGCTCTGCGAGCTTGCTGCGCAGTCCAACCAGCACCTTGTCTGCATCGCCTGCGGTTGGAAACAGAAATCGCACATAATTGAGCGCATACTGAGTGAGGACACGATGCGACAGAGCAGAGTCCGTGTGCGATGACCAAAGATCGTGGATCGTGCGCGAGAGCGGAACAACCCTGGCGTGCTCGTCGGCCAGGTGCATCTCGTTAAGGTCGTATACCGAAACACCGATGATAGTGACATTTGAAAGCGACCTCTGCTTCTGCCATTCTTCCCAAATGTCAGGCGATGACCCGCCCACACCCCAGGTTTCTATGCCCTCTCCCAGAGCTTCCGAGACTTTGGACCAGGACAGAGCCGATACGGTCAGCGAGGACCCAGCGCAGAATATCTGAGGGCCGCTTTCAGGCCCCACGCGCCGATAGATTCCCAGATATCCGCTCGGGAGTTGTGAGAATCCCAGCCACGAGCCGAGCAAGTGATCTGCAGCCACAGCCAGGAGAAGCGACAGGAAGAGCAGCGCGGCCGGCCGCAACCGTCGAAAAGGTGACGAATCTCCCCGGTCAGAACCTGACGTTTGCCCGCCAATCACCTGATAATCAATCGTCATCGTTTTCGGCAAGGGTTCGACAGCGGTAGGCGGGGCCGGAGTGGAGTTGGCCTGCACCTCAAACTTAGCGGCAACTGAATGAATCGGTAGCATTTCTGAGCTTCTACAGCATTCCCCAGATGCGTCATGGCTAGGAGCCGGGTGACGCCTCATTTTGGCGCACATCTTCTACTATAGGGGAGGTACTCGCGCTTCACTCGCGGACCGGTTGTCAAAAGCTGTGCGCCTCAATCAATGTTTTCCTGCTTATCTGTTCGAACGCTGCGTCCATGATTCGAGAAGTCAGGAGGATTTCTCGATACGGGATTGGGAGTGGAGCGCCGTCCTCAACGGACTTGTAGAACGAGCTGATGAGCGTCAGCAAACCCGCTTCATTGGGAAGATGGAAGTCATTCCTCACGAACCGCCCCACATTCCTCGCCAGATTCCTGACATACTGGCCAGCGAAAACCACCGGGGGGACGAAGAAGCGCATGTAGCTCTTGTATTCCTTGTTATCGAGACGCAGCACAATCTGGTGGTCGTCGTCGACCACCAGCGAACGCTTTATGCCATACAAGCGAAACTGATGCTGTGCCGGACGGATCTGCGAGGAGAATGTGAAGTCTGCGGTGGTCGCGTTCTCATCCCTGATTATGAGTCGCAGTTCGTCGATGATCTCGGATTGGCCGATCTCTTGAAGAAACGGACTGGAAAAAGCCTGGGCCGAGACCACGATGTTCTCGCCGGTCATGAACTCAGCGATTCGGGCCACACCGTGACTGATGATGTTCTGGAGCAATGACCCGGGAAGCTTGCGCGCCCAATGATCGGAATCCCCAAGCAGCGCCTTGGCATAGGCGGCGTCCCCGAACTCGTAGCAGTACAGACTCTCCATGTGCACGGTCCGCCCGCCGAGGAAGCCACCTGAGACCAGGCGCCGCATCTGATTCATCGCATGGGTGAACTGCCCATTGTGTCCTGCCGTCAAGTTCACGCCCTTGCGGTTTGCGATATCGATTAACTCTTCCGCGTCGGCGGTGTTCAAGGTGAACGGCTTTTCGATGTACGCGCTCGCACCGGCCTCAAAGCACTTCTTACCTACTTCGAGGTGGCTCTGTGGCGGCGTTGTTACGTGAACAACGTCTGGGCGGGCCGAAGCGAGCATCTGGTCAACATCGGTGAACCACGCCGGTACCTTGAATCGCTCCGCAATCTGCCTGGCCATAAGCGGCTCTAAGTCACAAACCGCGACCAGTTTTGCGCTGCTGATTTTTTGGATCTGCACCGCGTGCTGGTCAGCCATTTTTCCACACCCAACGATGGCCGCTTTAATCATGCCTTGACCACACGTTCCTGGGCGTAGGCGCAAAATCTATCCAAGGCCTCGCTCATCGTCACTCGAGGGCGCCATCCCAGCAACGCCTTCACCTTCTGGTTCGAGAAACTCTGACCCTTGTAGTACGCTTCACAAGTCCTGCGGTTGAACACCGGTGGCAGTTGGCCATCGGACCAATCCGAATATTTCTCCCAGGCAAAGTTGAAGAGATAGAAAAGAGAGTAAGGCACGGGAATTGTCCAGATTCGTCGCACCGTACGTTTGTACCGGCGGAGGAACTCTCGGCTCCGCGGCAGGTCATCGTCGACCACGTTGAATTCCTCTCGTTCGACGCCCGGCGTCAAGCCTGCTGAGACGATGGCTTCGGCACAGTTCTCCACATATGTAAGAGGCATCCGGTTACCGAGCCCAAGGTGCAGGAACACACCGAACGTATCGATTCCTACTCGTCCAGGCATCTTGGCCTTGCCTGGGCCGAACGTGATACCAGGTCGCACAATCACATAGGGCAGACCGTGGAGGCGGCCATATTCACGAACGATCTCGTCCTGCTTGGCCTTGCCATACGCGTAGGGATCGTAGCGTTCGACCAACTGGGTGTCGATCGGGCACGTCTCATCGAGAACTGCGCCGCGGCGAAGCTGGGCGTTCGAGTACACCGCAAGGGAGCTGATGTTGACGAAGCGTCTCACGGTTCCCGCCATTGTGACGGCGTCGAGCAGGTTACGCGTGGTCACCGCGGAATTAAGGAAGCACCCGGGAAATGTCTTTTCGACTCCGGCCGCGAGGTGATATACGACCGCCACTCCGTCTGTTGCCTTGGCACACACGTCGCGCGAGAGCAGGTTACCGTTAACTACCTCTACGCCGGAGGCGGGAAACTCTGTGCGAATCCGATCCAAGTTCGCACGGCTGCTCGTCGCTCGCGTCAGGCAGCGGATCCTCTTGAATCCACGCACCAGGAGAGAACGTACGACCCACGACCCGATGAATCCGTTTGCCCCTGTTACAAGGATCTGGTCCTCCGATCCTGCAATCATCTGGGGCTCGTTGGCCTGAGCCGCTAGTCCAAAGCCTGGCTCGGCTGAGCCCGAGGTAAGCACCGGTTCACCATTCCTTTCGTGAAGGTATGCGTGGTCCATTTGCATCACCATGACTGTGGACGTGCGCCTTCTTCCAACTGCAGGGATGGGGCATTCAGGGTCAATCGTACAGGGAGCGCCGAGGTGGACCTCGAGCCAAACCGGGCCGGCACCACCAACGAGGTGAGGATTACCATCGCTGTTATGTAATCCGACAGGCTGTTGAGGGCTGATTCCGTGGTGTTGTAGACCAGACTCATGAGCAGCAAGCAAATTCCGAAGCTGGCCCACTCGTAATCCAGTGCAAGGGCACGATGGAGCTGTCGAGCGCACGACAGAAGCCAGGCAATGGAAATGGCAAGACCCACTGCACCCAGCTCCAACAGGGTATCCAAATAGCCATTGTGCGCAGTAGGAATATCGTAGAGTAGGCGCCGGGCGTCAGTCCAGAAACTTCCGAATCCAAAACCCAGCAGTGCGTGCCGTTTCATTTCCGGCAGAACGGCCGCCCAGACATCGGTTCGGCCGGTCAGCGTGTTATCGCGTCCCAGCACCGAACTGAAGCTGGCCACATTCGTGCCTCCCAGGAAGGGCACCGAAATCCCGTAGGCAGCCAAGAATATCACCACCGCGAGAAGGCCGGCTTGCGGGACCCTGAGCTTCAGGTTCCGAACCCACTGCAGGCCCAAAAAAGTGGCAATGCCTAACGCAAGGGTAGCCATCGAGGTGGCAGAGTCCGAACCCTTGAGGAGATACGCGGCGATCAAGATAACGAAAAGGTCGCCCCATCCCTGGTAACGCGCGCCCGCTGTTGCGCGCTCCCGCCGGCGTTTATAAAACGCCCACAGCAGGAAGAGGATGCTGATCATGCACAGCCGGCCCAATTCGTTCTTCTGGCCGGTCACTCCAGTCCACATCTCGAGGCCGGAAAACTTTGCATACCTGCGGCCCAGCGCCGGGTAGTACTTGATCAGCACCACCGAAAACGGAATTAGCACGTAGGCGCACCGGCGCAACAGGCTTGCTAGAGATTGGCGCGGATTTACCTCAGACACGACGACCAGGGCCATGACAGGGAGAATCAACTCGCGCGCCAACCGTTTGAGCACGATGAGGGTGCTGATGTCGGACCAGAGCGAGCTGAGGAACATGTAGGCTAGTAGGGCCAGGAGCCACGCCTGGCGGCGCATGGCGCCTGACCAGTTGAATCGGCGGCGAACGAGCACCACGATGCCGGTGACACCCAACCCTATTAGCGTCCATCGGTCCAGTGCGCTGCCGGACTCGTTGTCTCCGACCGCGACTGAACTAAGATACTGTGTACTGTTGAACCAATCTACCAGTGGTCTGCTGGCGGCGATCATCATCCAGACGGTAGGAATCCACACCGCCAGCGAAACACCGCGCGACGCCCGCTTTTCCAACCCGAGCAGGAAGAGCACAACCGCGGTGCAGAGCAGGAGCGCTAATATAGGCGTCACGAAATCCCTTGTTTGTTGGAAATGGCCTGTTCAGAACCGGTCGCGTCCTTAGACGAAACCGCCAGGCACGCGGCCACCGCAAGCCTCATTACCGGGTTATTGTGTGATGTACTTGTCACCAACAAGATCGATTCCGCAGCTTGCAAGCAATTTTCCGAGATGATCGAAGCTCCTGACCAAGTACGTGACAAAGACATGCGATCCCATTATCAGGCACACCGGCAGGGCGGCGGCATAAAGCGGTACGGCAATAGCTGACTTCACGATTCCCTGCCAGCTGGCTCGACGGCCTCGCACGGCGATCTTTCCGCGAAGCAACGCGCGACGAAGCTGAAACGAAACTCGTGTGCGCTCGGGCGGCACGCGCTCGTGACAAGCGGCCTCGGCTGACCACACGAGCACCTGTCCTCGCTCCATCGCCCGACGAAACAAATCGGTATCTTCCCCCCCGGCGCCGAGCTGAGGGTTGAAGGGTCCATCGAGTGCCTGCAGAACTTCGCGCTTGAGGAGGACGTTGCCTGTGCCGGCTATGCTCCAGTGAATTACGGTGCCGGTCTTGAAGCCCGGACGCTGGAATACTTGGCCCTTCACCGCCCAGGCCGGCGCACTTTCCTCGAATTTTGGGAGGACAGGACCCAGCACTCCATCCGCGCGGTACGCGAGAAGGGCCTGGTAAAGCGTGCACAACCAGTCGCCCGATGGCTCTTCGTCATCATCGATGAACGCCACCAGCTCGCCGGTCGCCATGGCGACCGATGCGTTACGAGCGACGGCAATATTCTGCCGCGGCTCGACCCCGTAAGTAACCGGCACCCTCGCTCGCTCGGCCCACAACTCGACAGTACTCCGGGCCGACTGGCGTGCGTCGTTGTCCACGATCACTATCGAAAATCTGAACAGGCCCTTCGTAGCCTGCTGATCGAGCATCTTCAGAAGCTGCTCGAGCTGCTCCGGCCGCCGGTATGTGCAGACACAGATCGAAATCAGCGGTATCGGCGGGTTCGCAGTTTCCGTGATCGATGGCATTACCAGTTCCTGCCCCTCGGCTCTCAGAAGGACCTGCTGCCTGCGACTGGCGACGTCGCGAGCGGGCGAGTCGGGGCATCCATCCAGTGCTTCAAAACGAACAGCCGCCATATGAAGTCACCGTAGTCTTTCTCACCACTCCGGTTGGCCTGGACGATATCGCGGATAACAGTGTTGTTCAGACCGAAGTCTTGCTGCTCAAGGGCGCTGAGGCGCGCATTGAAATCATCCTGCTTGAACCATTCCCGCAACGGCACCGAGAAGGGCATTTTCGGTGCTTTAAGCAGCGACGGCGGTAGGCGGCGCCCGATCGTCCGCCGCAGCAAGTCCTTGCGTCGCAGGCCGGGCATCTTCACGTCCTTGTGCACCTGATAGGTCAACTCAACGAGACGGTGGTCGAGGAACGGCACACGCGTCTCGAGCGAATGTGACATGCTCATGCGGTCAACCTTGGCCAGCATGTCGTCGGGAAGCGAGACCTTGAGGTGAAAATACATCTGCTTATAGAAGGCGTCGGTGAATGGACACTTCGCCATCGCGTCTGAGAAATAGTCCGCAAAATCAAGCTGTCTAACGCCATCGGGGATCAGCTTCCGAATTGACTCCGGCCCGAGCGTTGACATTTTCGCAATTGCGCGTTGGTTATATGAGGACTCGGCGAGTCTCAGGAAACGTTCGCCGCCGCTCAGTCGATCTTTCAGTCTGCCCCGGCCGAGCTTGGCAGATAATGTTGTCGAGAAATACGCAGCGCGCCTGAGCACGGCAGGGACCGCGCGATAGCGCTCGGTCAGCTTCTCCGTAACGTAGCTGGTGTATCCGGACAGCACCTCGTCACCGCCATCGCCGGTCAACGCCATCGTCACTTGTTGTTGCGCAACTCCTGATACCAGACGGACCGGAATGGCGGAGGCATCGCCGAACGGCTCATCGAAATGCAGAAGTACTTTTTCCAAGGACTCATTGAACATCTCAGGCGCCGCTACCCTCTCATGGTGGTTCGTGCCAAAGTGCTCTGCGACCTCCCTGGCCAGATGGCGCTCGTCGAAGCCGCGCTCCGCAAATCCGATTGTGAATGTCTCGACCGGGAGCGAGCTCTGCGCCGACATGGCGGCCACCACGCTTGCGGAATCCAGTCCGCCGCTGAGGAATGCGCCAAATGGGACGTCGCTGCGCATTCTCAGTCTGACCGAGTCAAGGAAGCACTCCTCAAATTCCTCGTAAATGCGCTCCGAATCCTTGCGCATGTCGGACTCGGTGATCAAAGGTAGGTCCCAGTACGTGCGATCTTCAATCACGCCATCTCTGACGACCAGGTAGTGCCCAGGGAGCAATCGAGATATGCCTCTGTATAACGTGTACGGTGCGGGGACGTAGCCAAGAGAGAGATAGACGTGAAAGAGCTCGGTAGCCGGCTTGTAGTCCGACCGGTAGGCGAGCAGGCTCTTGATCTCGGAGCCGAAGGTGAGTGTTCCTTCCTTGACCGAGTAATGAAGCGGTTTTTCCCCGATCCGATCCCGCGACAGCAAAAGCTGCCTTCGCCTTGCATCCCAGAGCGCAAGAGCCCACATTCCATTGAACTTCCGCTGGCAATCAGAGCCCCACTGTTTGTAAGCAGCTATGATGACCTCGGTGTCGGACGTGGTCACGAAGTCGTGTCCGAGATTGCTCAGCTCCTTTCTGAGCTCGACGTAGTTATAGATCTCACCGTTAAAGACGACGACCACATCTCCCTCGCGGCTGTACATGGGCTGGCTTCCCGTCGTGAGATCGATGATGGCCAGGCGCCGGTGTCCGAGGCCGATGTTTCCGTCTTCGTAGTAGCCCTCGCCGTCAGGCCCGCGATGAGACACGGCGCGGGTCATACGGCGCAGCGTGTCACGATCGACTCGCCGGGTCGGGTCTTGATGCAGGATTCCAGCTATTCCGCACATGTTCGTAGATTGAGTGGCTTCGGGCCGATGTTGACGGCATCGGTCGCAGGAGCTTCTGTTTTTCGTCGTGAGCTTTACTGTAGAGTGCGCCGCACGGATCCACGATCCGGCGGAGTCACAGGTTGTGCAGGGTCCTTCCCGAACTCAGGAGGTAAGCGAGGTCATCGCGGGAGCGTCGCTTGAAAGGCTCACCGCGCGCGAACTCCGGTCCGCCGTAGCGAGCGCAACCGCCTGCGGCAACCCGGTACGTAACGAATCCATAATGGCAAACGTGGCAAGGCTGGTCAGGGCGAGCGAGACAAGCGGAATCGGGGAGGGCCGGCCTTCGCGGATGGCGCGCAGGAACTCCGCCACCTCCTCCTGATGCCCCTTGCCTGGCATTTTGAGTGAGCGGCGCGAACCACCGGCATAATGCTCGCCCAGACGGAAGTCATGAATGATAAAGCTTTGCCCGCCGCCGAAGATTTCGATGCGCTCTTTGCTCAGCAACTTGTCACCGCAAGCCAGATAACTTATCTGGCCCACCGACCCATTCTGAAAACGCAGCGAGATAATAACGTTGTCCTGATCGGGCATCTGGGCATTGTTGCCCGCTACCGAGAGCGCATAGACAGCCACCGGCTCCGAACCGGTGAGAAACTGCATGAGGTCAACGAAATGACACACCTCACCCAGAATTCGTCCGCCGCCCTGTTCCATCTGCGTCCAGTGGTCCTTGGGGAGAAATCCAGCGTTGACGCGATAGTTAATGACGAGAGGTCCCGCTACGCGCTGGAACACCTCTCGCGCCTGGCGGGATAGCGGAGAGAAACGCCGGTTGTACCCGACCATCAGGCGGCAGTCACTCCGCTGGCTGGCAACATCCAGAACGCGCGCGAGTTCGTCTTCGTGGATTGCAAGAGGTTTCTCGACAAAGACGTTCTTGCCCGCTTCGAGCGCAGCCGCTGCGAACCCGGGATGCGAGTCGTGCCGGGTCGCAATGAACACCGTGTCGATCGCCGGGTTCGCCAGCACGTCGTAAGCGTCGGTTGAGTGCGAACGGAAGCGGAATTTCTCGCCCACGCTCTTCGCGGTGACCCCGCGCGAAGTCACCACGGAAACCAGCTCGCCTCCCTGCCGGGCGAATGGGATCAGGAATTTCTGCGCGAAACTGCCGGCACCGATGAAGCCAATGCCCCGCACGGCGCCGGGCGCGGTAACGGACTGTGGCACCGGCGCGACGGGATGCGCCTTGCCTTCATCGGAGTACTTCAGAAGGATGCCGAGATGACGTTCGGAGACCTTCCCGGTTACGATGTCATAGGCGTTCTCTGCCTGCTCGACTTCAAAAACATGCGTGACCAGAGGCTGCACGTCCACGCTGCGGCTTTCGAGCAGCTTCACAAATACTTCCATGTTGCGGTTTTCCGTCCACCGCACATAGCCGTACGGGTAATCCTGGCCTCCCTCCTCGTAAACGGGGTCGTAACGCCCGGGGCCGTACGAGCAGGAGATTTTCAGCTCCAGTTCCTTCTTGTAGAAATGCGGCTCCCTGGGAATATTCATGGGCACGGAGCCCACAATGACAATAATGCCTTGTTGCCGCAGAATGGCGGTGGCCAGTTCCACTGGGTCCGTGGATTGCGTGGCGGCGGTAATGATTACCGAGTCGAAACCGCGGCCTCCGGTAAAGGCGGCAAAGGCGGAGTCCAGTCCGGAATCCGACCGCGCGCGCGCCACGTGACAACTGTTCTTGGCTGCCAGCGCGACCATGGATTCAGAGGTGTCCACGCCAAAGACCTGGCATCCGTTCGCCCGCAGGATTTGCGCCGTGACCTGGCCAAGAAGCCCCAGGCCGATCACGCACACAAATTCGCCAATCCTGGGGTTGGCCTGCCGCACACCTTGCACGGCGATGGCTCCGAGCGTGGTAAAGGCGGCGGCGTCCAGACCAACGGCTTCCGGCACTTTGACGACGAGGTTTTGCGGCACGGTAACGACGCCAGCGTGCGACGCATAGCCGCCTCCTCCGCATGCCACACGGTCGCCAGGTTGGAATCGCCCCTGAGTGTCTAAAGAAGCGAGCACCGTGCCCGCGGAGCTGTAGCCAAGCTCCTTCAGGGTTTCAAGCTTGGTACGCACCCGCTTCAGCGTCTCGCCGAATCCGTCCCTGCGGAAGCTTTCGAGCACCTGCTTGACAAGATCCGGCCTCTGCCGGGCTTTGCCCAGAAGCGATGCCTGGGCGGTCGATACGGTGGACCGTTCGGTGCCGGCGCTGATGAGGGAGAAGTGATTGCGCACCAGCACGAATCCGCGGGCGAGGGCCGGGGGCGGCACTTCGGCCACCGAAAGTTCACCCGTTTTGAAATTCTGAATGACTTGCTGCATACGATTCAGATCTCGAAGGCACCCTGTAAGCGAACAACTATACCGAAAGCTCTGCTCGGAACCATGTCGTACCCTGCTTCCCGCCCTGCTTTACGGCGAACATTAGTCGGCAACGATAGGGCGTTGGTCAAGCTTATGGTGTTCCGCGTCGACAATGTCCCCACCGCGCAGATACCGCACGCCAAGGGAGTAAATCGCCGCCTTCAAGCCGCTAATACTGCATTTCCACATGTAGCCCTGATCCAACTCGGCGCCAAAACGCTGCTTGAATGCGGCCAAACCGGCTGCTTTTGAACCTGGCGCAGGGTTGATTCTGGCTCCGCAGAAGTCATACCGGCGAACACCCAGGCGGTTGTATAGACGTATGGCTTCCCAATGCAGCAGGTGCATCGCTCCCGGCACAGCATTTGGGATGCTTCCTCCATACATGTAGTATGCCGTATGTTGGCTGAACACAATAACGGCACAGCACTGTACTTGGTCATGGCACTCTGCGACGAACAAATGGACATTTCCCTCCACCCCCCCAATCATCCGCGCGAAGTTCTCGAAGGACATGAAGGGCATTGATGACTTCCTGAAGGTGTCGCGAATGATTGCATGAGCCGTGGTCACACACTCTAAGGCACTTCGTACTTGCACTCCGCTCTTCTCGGCTGATCGCACGTGACGGCGATGGCTCGCGCTCATGGCCGCCCAAAGAGCATCTTCTCGCTGCGCTAGGGCGACAAAATATGTGCCATATGGGGCAGCCATGGCAGAGTCCGGGTAAGTTTGGAAAATGGCATTCACGCTCGCCGGAATAATTACATCGACGCGGGTTTTTCGGAAATGCTGAACCACGCTGTTCAGGAAGGACTTTTCTTCCGCTACATGCAGACCCGCACCGCACGGAATCGTCTCACTCCGGAATCGCACCATTCGCACTCCGGCTTTCCGCACGATCGTGTATGGCAGGATGCAGCGCAGCGTTCCAGATTCATCCATGCCTCCCAACCAGCCGTACTCGTCACCGACCGCGCGCAGGAATTCCTCCTTCGCAAAGACCGGCAGGCTCTGGTCCCATTGGATCGGGATAGGCGCTGCTTTGATCGTGCAGCGCGAAACGTGCGAAACATCGGGTGGGACAAAATTAGAAACCATCTGCATGGCTGATCTCAATACGAAAGTTGTGGCTCCGGACAAAGTGTGCGCGAAAATGTCGTCACTGCAACGTCCCGTTCCCGCAGAAAGGCGAGAAAACTTCTGACCGCGTCCGCATCAACGAAATCCTTGGAGTGTCCAATCGCCACAATGGGGCTGCGCTCTTTCCGTCCCTGCTCTTCTTCGAGAGCTTCCGTCATGGCCTTACGCATTTCTGCGAAGGTCATGCGGCAGAAGTCCAGTTTGCGCGGGTAGCGAAAACGCGCAAAATCGCGCCAGTTGCGCGGCAGCGGACTGCCTTCGCTGGCCTTGCGCGTGTTGCTGTGCAGCTTCAGGCGCTTTCCGCCCAGCATTCGCCAAAACGGCACCATTTGCGTGTAAATCGGGATTTCCAAAAGAGCGCCGTGGGGATCGGGCATGTTCACATCGTTGCTGAAACGCCAGGAGCTGCTGTTTGCCATAGCCGGTCGATAGTCGAGTCCCAATCCCCGTACTCGGCCGCCCTTAAACAGCGAAGAGTCCACTTCTATCCCGTGCCGTGCCAGCGCCTTCGCGATCACCGGGGTGGGCTGCATCACCCACAGGCCGCTGCGAAATGAGAGAGGCGTAAAATGTGGATCATTCAAACTCTCGCGCAGGTAGCGGATGGCCCCGGAGACGATAGCCTCGACGCGCTCCGGCTGCAGCGCGCAGATGCTTCGTTCGCGCCAGTCCAGGTGCCAGCGCCCGTCCTCATGCCGCGCGTGCGCCCACCAGGGATGGAGGTGGAGGGCGATTTCGCAGCCCGCCGCACGCAGCTCGCGCAGTTGAGCCCGCACCCCGGCAGTGTCCGGATCAGACTGGGCTTCCTCCATTCTGGCGAATTCCACCGCCTCCGCGAACACCACAAACGGAGTGCCAAACTCCTGGAAAAGATCCGCCAGCCGTCGTGTTGGATCTAGTACCAGATCTCGCAGCGTGCCGTGGCCATTTCCGTAGATCTCGTAATCGAGCGTGAAGATGCACTCAATCATTGCGCAACCTCTGCTAATCGTGCATCGAGATCGTCTGCGCCCTCAGAGCTGGAGGCTTCCTGAAGCCTGACCATGCCGAGAAGCATCCACGCCTGCGACCATCTCATGTACGAGATCCGGTTGATATGCGACCTGAGAACCCGATAGTAGAAGAAGCCCCGATCGTCCCACATGTGAGTCACCGCCCAGTGCAACACGGAGTGCGCCAGCGGCAGGTTACCGGAGTCCACATCCTTGAACGTCAGGAGGGTAATGATGCTTTGCGCCACCGAGTGAATGTCGATGGGATAGGTCCGATCATGGAAATAACGGACCGAGCCGTCCGCGCCGAAGAAATGACACCTATAGAACTCGAAACCACGCCGGATGACCGCGTCGAACTCAGTTGTCGCCGCATAGCTAGATAGGTCCCGCAACGCGCAGAGATTGTAGCCCGTGTGAAAATTGTCGATCCAGCGCTGCGAAGCAGCCTCGCCGTAGTACCAGGAACCATCCGCCTGCTGCTTCGCCGCTGAACAGCGAGCAACCTGGAGGGCAGGAAGAAGAAATTTCTTGTCGCTGGTGCGGCTGTATGCACGGCCCAACAGGGCGGCAGCAAGGAAGTTCGCATTGTTGACTTCGCTGCGAACGGAGGGGAGCGGATAGCTGAAGCTAGCCGTACTACCTTCGGTCCAATAGAGCTCGCTGAGAATGTACTCTGCCGCACTCAAAGCCATATTCAGGCATTGCGAATCGCGGCAGTAGTCATATGCGTCGAAAAGCGCGTTTGCGACGAACGTCGTGCAGACCAGGTTGGGCGCCCCCGAGGGGACAACAATCGTGCGCGTCTGCCAGGGAAAGCTGTAACCCCAGCAGGAATAAGCAACGCCCGCGGAGCGCATTGCACCGAGGCGCTCAATCATGAAAGCTATCAGTTCCTGCAGTTCCTGCTGATCTTCCGCCCCCATTCTGCGGAGCTTAATAAAGGCGGAGAGAAACAGTGCCAGCCCCTTGGGATTCTGCGTTTTGGGAATCGCCAGCAACGGGCGAATATTCACCGGAAGTCTCTTCAGCGCCTGCGTGAGAACCAGCCGGGGAATCCTGTGATCCAGCGTCGGCACGGCGGCAAAGAGCCTGCTATTCAGGGCATCGTACGGGTCGTAGCCGGCCCACTCATTCGCCCGGCAGTAGGCCAGCAGTTTCTGAGTGGCAACCCTGATGTCTTCGTTTGTCTTGAAGTGGTCCGTCATCAATGAAGATCCGAGCTTGCAGGCGGAGAAGCCCGCGTTACGCCCCGGCAAGAATGGAGGCGATCCTCTCGGCGGCATGCCCATCCCACAGCGGCGGGACGGTGCCCTTCTTGGCTTTGCCCCGCAGGATTTTCTGCACCTCATCGCGCACGCGCGGGATGCTGCGGCCCACCAGAGTATTGGTGCCCAACGTCGCTGTAACCGGCCGCTCGGTGTTTTCCCGCACCGTCAGGCAAGGAACACCCAGATAGGTCGTCTCCTCCTGGATGCCTCCCGAATCGGTAATGACCGCCGTCGCCCGCGTCTGCAGTGCCAGGAAGTCCAGGTAAGGGAGCGGATCCATCAGGCGCAGCGTGCGGTTGTGGCCATTGACATCAACCTGCCGTAAGCGCTCGCGAGCGCGCGGGTGCACCGGGAACAGCACCGGAAGCTCGTTCGATATCTCCGACAATTCCCGCAGCATGGAGCCCAGCCACGGAATGTCATCCACGTTGGACGGCCGGTGCAGGGTGAGCAGCGCGAATCGGGCAGGCAGATCGGCTGGCATTCGCGCGCCGGTCTTCGGCAGCATTCGCACCAGCGTATCGATCATCACATTGCCCACCAAGTGGATCTTCTCGGGCGCCACACCTTCGCGCGCCAGATTCTCGTTGCCGTCGAGCGAAGGCGTAAATAGAAGGCTGGAGATCTGGTCGGTCAGCAGCCGGTTGATCTCCTCCGGCATGGTGCGATCGAACGAGCGCAGGCCGGCCTCGACGTGGGCGACGGGCACCAACAGCTTCGCGCACACCAGTGCGGCTGCCACGGTGGAGTTGACATCCCCATAGACGACCACCATGTCCGGCTTTTGCTCCAGCACCACCCCTTCGAAGCGGCTGATGATCTGCGCCGTCTGCTGCGCGTGGCTGCTCGAGCCCACCTGCAGGTTGATGTCCGGAGCCGGCAGTCCCAGTTGCTCGAAGAACACCTCGGACATGTTGAAGTCATAATGCTGTCCGCTGTGCACCAGGGTTTGCCGGACGCCGTTGCGCGCGGCCAACGCCGCGTAGACCGGCGTGGCCTTCATGAAGTTGGGACGAGCTCCTACTACGTGCAGAATGTGCATAGCTGATGGAAAACCGGGGTATGCCGTGCTCCTCCGCCGCGGGCGAGGAGCTGGCCAGAAGAAAAACTAGGCAGCCTTGGTACGCGTCCCCATCTCAGCCAACCGGGCGATATGGCTCGTAACGGCCTCCAGCGTCGCCTGTCCGGCCGCATTGCGATGAGCGCCGCGATTCCGGCGCCGCACCGACAATTTGGTCGTAAGGTCGGCCGCCGACTCCAGCAGCACTAGGCGACCGTTCGCAGCCAGGTACTGATCCACCGCTCCGATGGTGCCGCGGAAGATGCTGTACACGGGAACTCCCAGCGCAGCGGCCTCGCGGTTCATGGTTCCGCCGCCGCTGATGACCAGGTCGGAATGCCAGATCAGGTTGAGGCCGTCCACCACGCGTTCGGGAATAAACAGCTTGCGGCTGAAACAGAGCTCCGACCACGCAGCAGTAATTTCGTGTCCCTGCTTGGGAGTGCGGGGCAACACGACCATGCGTACCTCCGGCATCGGGGCAAGGTGTGCGATCGTCGCCTGGAACAGCTTATCGCTGTCGGGGCTGTGATAGTGCGCCTCGCTGGCTGGCGGCCGCATCGTCACCAGGATTTCGCTTTCAGCGATCCCGAGTTCCCGCCGGATACCGTCCTGCGGAAGGAAGGACGGCACGTACACGTCTTCCTTAATGCCAGGATATTTAAGGATCCGATCGCCACCCAGTTTCATTGCATCGCTCGGAATCATTGTGGGGGTCATGACCCAGCTCGGGCGCACTACCGCCCAGATTTTCGCGAACTCATAATCCGCTATCTGCAACGTGGGTATGCGCAGCAGCTTGGCGGCTACCAATTGGCTGCGCGAACCGTGGGATACAGCAAGCACGGGACGGGCTCGCCGCGCCGACGGCAACAGTTGCAGGGTCCGGATCCCTAGCCCGATAAGCTTCATGATGCGGTGCTTTCCATAGTGCCGACCTATAGGTTTGCAGTCGAGATGCAACTGCTCGGCGAGGCCACAAACCTGGAAACAGTCCCGCGCCGTCAGCAGCACGTGATACCCACGAGTCTTCAGCTGCTGAATGATGGGCCGGAAAAACGGAACATGCGGCGAATTATCCAGGTCAATCCAGATGGTTCGCCCTACTGCCCTGCATCGTTCCGATTCGCCTCGCAGCTCCAGTTTGCGAATGTCAGCCCAAGCGTCCGCGCCCGCCACTTCGTTGCTTTGCTCCTCGTTAACGCTCACTGCCATAGAAGCCCCTTCACGCCGTCGCGGCGGGAACGCCAATCCGGACAACTCGGTTCACTACTTCCACAATACGTTCTTGTGCCGTCGACGAGAGATTCGGGAACATCGGTAACGAAAGTATGCGTTCCGCCGCGCTCTCCGCAACCGGGAACGAGCCGCGACCGAGACCCATGCTCGCGTACGCCTTCTGCAGGTGCAGGGGAATGGGATAGTGAATGCCGGTCCCAATGTTGCGCTGAGCGAGTTCCGCTTGCACGCGGTCGCGGTCTGCAACTTGCACGACATAGAGATGGTACACGGCTTTGGAGTTACTGGGCTCGTAGGGCAGGACGACTTCAACGCCGGATTGTTGAAACAACTCCTGGTACCGGAACGCGGCGTCTCGACGTTTTGCATTCCACTCCGCCAGGTGCTTCAACTTCACGCTGAGGAGGCCTGCCTGCAGAGCGTCGAGTCGGCCGTTGTAGCCCTCGATATCGTGGTAGTACTTCTTGGCCTGGCCATGATCACGAAGCATCTTAACGGTTTTCGCAAGGCCCTCGCTGTTAGTTGCTACGGCACCGGCTTCCCCGCAGGCCCCAAGATTTTTCCCGGGATAGAAGCTGAATGCGGCAGCATGGCCCATCGATCCGGCTTTCATCCAGCGATTGTACTTCCGAGAGAAGTATTCGGCACCGTGTGCTTGGCAAGCATCCTCTATCACGATCAGGCCGTAGCAGTCGGCCAGTTCTAGAATTGCATCCATATCTGCACATTGGCCGTAAAGGTGGACGGGAACGATTGCGGTAACCCGGCGACCACTTCGTTTGCTGATCAAGTTGCCGACAGTATCCACCGAACACTTGGTCTCCAGGTGCTCGCGCAGTTTCTCAGGATCTATGTTGTATGTCTGCTCATCAATATCAACAAACTCCGGCAAAGCGCCAGCCTGCGAGATGGCCTCGGTGGTCGCAATGAATGTGTTCGGTGCCGTCACGACAACATCGCCCTGCTTTACGCCTGCTGCTATCAGCGCAAAACGCAAAGCGTCGGTGCCGCTGTTGACGGCGATTGAGTACTGCGTTTCGCAAAAAACGGCGAAGCCGCGCTCGAAATCTTGAACCATCGCGCCGCCGATGAACCCGGCGCTCCTCAAAGTTTTCTGAAAGACTTCTGTCAGTTCCTGTTCGAGTTCAACGTGAGGAGTAACCAGATCAAGAAAAGGAATGCTGTTAGAAGTGCTCACTTTGTGACCTCCGCGGTCTGTTCGATATAGCGCAAAACTTTGGCCGGATTTCCGACCACGATGGTATTCGGTGGAACGTCTTTCGTGACAACTGCTCCCGCCCCTACGATCGCGTTTTCACCAACGCAGAGGTTGGCGAGGATGGTGGCGCCGGATCCAACCGAGGCGCCTTTCTTGATAATCGTCTTCTCAACCTTCCAGTCGGCTTCGGTCTGCAGACCTCCGCTGGCGGCGGTGGCGCGCGGGTAAGAATCGTTGATGAACATCACGCCGTGGCCAATGAAAACATTGTCTTCGATGGTGACACCTTCACAGATAAATGTGTGGCTCGAGATCTTGCAACGTTTTCCGACGCTTGCGTTCTTCTGAATCTCAACGAAAGCGCCGACTTTCGTCTCGTCGCCGATTTCACAGCCGTAGAGATTGATGAACCGTGACAGCTTCACGTCTCGTCCGAGTTTTACGCTCGGTGCGATACACAAGTAGGTATCCATGACTGTGTTCCTGTTAACTCCTAAGTACTTTCTGGTCTGACAGCATCAGCAACAGGTCTGCTGTGGAAAATTTCAATCGGGGTGTGCGCAACGGCGACAACGGTAAGGAGAACCACTGGCCAGAACCCAGGTTACAGGTGGACCAGCGCTCCTCGTTTTGCGACCGATTCGTTGGCGGCTTCCAGCATGCGGACGACTTTCAAACCTGCCAGCCCGTCGTTGAAGGGATGCTCATTCTTGCGGATGCAGTCCACGAAGTAGCTCAGTTCGAGTCGGAGCGCTTCCACCTGTTCCACCTGCGGTGACCACATGTCGCCGGTGCGGTAGCTGACCAGCAGGTTGTATAGACCTTCCTGACTTTTTACATCCACGCCCTTGTCGTAGATCTTGAGTTTCTCGTCGGCTTCCAGATCGTTCCACACCAGCATTTTCTTCTCGCCGCCGATCAGCGTAGTGCGAACTTTCACGGGAGAGAGCCAGTTGACGTTGATGTGCGCAATCATCTTTTCCGGAAAGTAGGCGGTGATGAACGCGATATCCTCATGCCCGTTCAAGTGCGTCTGCCCCGTCGCAGAGATGGCCTCCGCGTCTTGGTGAAGCAGGTGGTTCATGATGGAGAGATCGTGGGGAGCGAGGTCCCAGATCACGTTGCAATCGTGCTGAAACAGCCCCAGGTTGACCCGGGTCGAATCGTAGTAGTAGAGCTTGCCGAGCACGCCCTCATCGAGCAACTGCCGCATCTTTCTCACTGCGCCGGTGAACAGAAAGGTGTGATCCACCATGATCTTGAGGTTCTTCTGTTCCGCGAGATTGATGAGTTCTTCGGCCTGCGCAACGCTGCTGGTAAAGGGCTTTTCTACGAATACATGTTTACCGTTTTCCAGTGCGGATTTGGCCACTTCGAAATGCGTCCAGACGGGGGTGATAACCGCTATTACATCCACGTCGGGCGAGCTCACGAGCTCGTTATGGTCGGAGAATACGGGTATTCCTGGATTCGCTGACTGAATCCGCTTCCGGGCGGCGGGACTCTGATCACAGATTCCCACGACCTGGCAGCCTTCTAGACTACGAAGATTCCGAACGATGTTCGGTCCCCAATAGCCGTAACCAATCACGCCAAATCTAAGCATTAGAATTCACCCTGATGTAGGACCAGGTCGATCCTGGAAGAAGGGAAATGATTAATATGGACGACAATGAACGAACAGGGGGAGTTCAAATAGAGGGGGGACGGCTAACAGGCGCCGTCTCCGGCGATGACAGCCTTTGGAGTCTGCAAGAGAATCTTCAAATCAAGCCATGGAGAACTCTGGCGCGCGTAGCGCAGATCTAGCCGGACCATGTCGTCAAATCCGACGCGGCTGCGTCCTTGCACTTGCCACAGCCCCGTGATTCCCGGCTTGGCCTCTAGCAGCCGACGGCGGTGCCAGGTGGCATATGCCTCGACCTCGTAAGGTACCGGCGGACGCGGACCGACCAGCGACATCTTCCCGCTCAACACGTTGACGAATTGCGGCAATTCATCCAGGCTGGTGCGCCGCAAGAAGTTTCCCACCGGCGTAATCCGAGGATCGTTCGTGAGCTTGAAAACGCCGTCCCCGTTGCCGTTCGCCGGATGCTTTTCCGCCTGACCGGCAATCAATTGGCGGACATATTCCTTGTGCTGGCTGGCATCGTTGTTCACGTACATCGAGCGAAACTTCAAGAATGTGAAAGGAGTTCCATGTTCCCCGATGCGTTGCTGCCGGAACAGAACCGGCCCACGGGACGTGAGTTTGATGGCTGCGGCAATTAAGAAGAACACCGGCGACAGCAGCGCCAGCAGCAGCAAACTTCCAGTAATGTCCATCATTCGCTTGACACCGCGGCTCGCCCAATTCGTGCCGTTACGCTGTTGGAGATCGGGATAAAGCGTCGGATTGCTTTGACGCTCTGGATTTTTCGGATCCCACTCCTCCGGAAACAGATGGAAGGAGAATTTGATTTGGGTGAACTGCTCGGTAGTAAGACGGTCGCCCAGAACATCGCTGATGCGCGAAAGAATGGTACTCAAAATCAGGTTGTTGTCGAGAGTGATTTCGGTGAACATCACTCCTACCACGGAGTTCGGCTCGTACCAGCCCATTACATCGGTTTCCCGGGTAGCCGACTGCAGCGCCGAAAGGATGTCCAGGAGAATCCGGCCATTCTTGTCGGTTGGCAGACTGCGCCCGGTGTCCATGAGCAGAAGTACGAAGGGACGCTGGGTACGCTCGCTCCGCTTGCGTTCCAGAGCGATCATCCGGCGGAAAACCTCTTCAGCGAGAACCTCGCTGGAGACAGCAGAATTCTGCGATCGGGGCAACCGATCGGAGGGTAGTCGTCTTGTCGATGTCGTCGCCACGGGTCGCATCTCCTTGCTGAGCCGAGCAGACATGCGGGAACGCCGCTGCCTGACGGCGGGATCGAATTGGGGGGTGGGCTTACTGGCCTTGTTGGGGGGAACGAAGCCGACTAGCTACAACTCATCAGCTGAGAGGGGGAAGAACTTAATCGGATTCTACCGCATCTTGGCTGTATCGTGAATAGTAGTACTTGTGTTCGCGGCTGCTGCAGCTATTTACAACCACGCCTAACAATGGTGAATGGTCCAGCGTTTCCACCGCTCTTTGCAATAGTTTCCTTTCACTCACGCCCTCGCGGATCACCAGCAAGACCCCGTCCGACAGCTTCATCCAGAATGTCGTATCGGCCAGGGGAAAGAGGGGGGGCGTATCAATGATGATCCAGTCAAAGAACGTTCCCAGCTGGTCGAAGAACTCCGGCAGACGCCCGGACTGCATCAGTTCGAGCGGATTCTCCGGCGCCAAACCTGCGGGAAGGAGCCAAAGACCCGAGCCGTGGAGCTTGTAAACCACTTCCGAGAGTTGCCGCTCGCCGCGCAAGCACTCGCTGAGCCCGGGCAACAAAGCTCCAATCCCGAATCGCTTGGCGAGGGCGGGGCGCCGAAAGTCTCCGTCCACTAGAAGCGTCTTCAGTACCTTGCTGCGTGCCTGATTAAGGGCAAGATTGGCGGCGATGAGGCTTTTCCCTTCTTCGGGAGCCGTGCCGGTGACGACAATACGCTTGAGCTTGCCCTTATCACGAAGATTTCGCAGTCGCAATCCCAGTACGCGGAACTTTTCTGCACCCAGGCTGCCCGGATCCGTCAGGCACACCAGCCGCGCATCGGGCGACGGCGCTGGTCTCAGGACTGGCGCCGATCCCAAGGCGAACGTTTCCGCTGGAGCCGGCGAGGCAAACACCTCTACCTGCTGACCTCGTCGGCCTTCAGCTGCTTGCAGCAGTTCCGTAACCGACTCGGGAGGCGTCAGCAGATCGCCGCCCCACTGTTCAGCTTCTGACCGCTTTAGTGCGTCAAATATACGGCTCATGCTCAGTGATCCCGCGAGGTAACGCAGTCGCTTCTTTCTTGTCCGACACCTTCATCTCCTGCAGATAGTCATGCAGTTCCAGAAGTGTTTTCACGGCGCGCAGGAGCTCATCCTTCTCCTGCTCCTTTTCCGCCCGGGAAGAACCGCTCGTCTTTTCTTCCCGAGAGGTGACAACTCCGAGCCGCAGATCGCTCGCTACCTCTTCCACAATCTCAGGACTAATTACCGCTGCGCGGTGCGCGTATCCGGAGAGCAGTGCGTTCTCGCAGATCGTGTTGATCATCCGAGGAAAGCCTTTCGAGTGGCGGAAAACTGCGCTGGTCGCTGCCTCGGAAAAGATCGTAATATGCGTCCCCACGCCCGCGATCTGGAGACGGCGCTGGATATATCCGCGGGTCTCTTCCAGATTGAGGGGCTCGAGGTGGCAGCGCAACGCAACCCGCTGCTTAATCTGCCGGAGGTCGAATGAGTCCAGCATCGTATCCAGTTCCGGCTGTCCCGCCAACACGATCTGTAGCAGCTTCTGCTGAGTTGTCTCCAGATTGGTCAGCAGCCGCACCTCTTCGAGCAATTCCGGAGCGAGATGGTGCGCTTCATCCACCACCAGAAGGGTCGCCAGCTTGCGCTGATGTCTGTCGACGAGGAAAGTGCTCAAGGCCAGGATCAGCTCGTCTTTCGCCTTGCCCGCCACCGGCAATCCGAAGTCCCCAGCGATATAACGAATAAACTCCAGAGCCGACAGGCTCGGATTAAAGACGTAAGCGAAAGCCACGCCCGTACGCCGCAGCAGTTCCAGAACGCACCGAACGAGCAGCGTTTTGCCGGTGCCCACCTCCCCGGTCAGGACAACAAAGCCCTTGCGGGCCCGCACACCGTAGTACAGCGAAGCCAGGGCTTCGTTGTGCCGCGAAGTGGAGAACAGGAAAGACGGGTCCGGTGTGATTTCGAATGGGTTCAGCCGGAGGTTGTAGAAGGTCTTATACACTTTGATTTCAACCGCGCAAATAGGTTATCGCTGATCCTGCCAGGATGCAGAACAAAATCCCCACGGCCGCAGCGGCAGCCAACAAGTTGTTGCGGCGCGCCACAGCCTGCTCGGCTACTGTTTCGAGCGTAGGAATTTCTGCAAAGATCTCAAACGGTACGATCTTCTTGATTTCGCGTTCCGTGTGTACCTTCCCGCCCATCTTCTCGGAACTAGCCGCCGCGGCACCTCCGAGCACCAGGCCGGCGATTACTCCAAGACCGCACAGAAACAGTCGATTTGGCTTGAAAGGCTTCACTGGCAGATTCGGCGGATCCAGCATGCGGAAATGCTCGCCTTGCTGGGTCTTCTCAAGGTCTGTCGCCATTTCGGATTGGTTCTTCTTGGCGAGTAGCGAATCATAGTCCGCTTTCGACTGGTCATAGTCGCGCGTGATGTCCGAGAACTGCTGCTCCATCACGGGAGCACGATTCAGCCGGCCCTGATATTCGCCAACCTTGCTCTCAAGGTCTCTGATCAACACCTGCCGGTTTGCAATCTCGACGCGATTCGCCTTCAGCTGGCTTTCCAGATCCAGCTGAGGGGCACTCTTGGGTTCCGTCGCAGCGGTCGCCGCGTCAGCAGTCGCACCGGCCCCTCCCTTACTCATTTCGATTATGACGTGGGCCCGAATCTTCTCGGTACTGGCAATCTGCTCCTTGATTTTGCGGACGTCAGGATGTTTGTCAGTGTATCGAGCGCGCAAGTCTGCGAGTTGCGCTCTCAACCGATCCAGTTCTTTGTCGACTGCTCCCAACCCTAGCGGACCACCGTCTTCTGCCTTCAAGCCTCGCTCCAATGTGCGGTACTGACTGAGCAGGGATTCCAGATATGTGTTCTGCTGTCGGGCTCGACTCAGTGAATCCTCCTGTGCTTGCAGTTGGGTCTGCAGGCCACCTAGGATTTGCAGATTGCTCTGTGTCTGGCTGGGTAGTTCTCCGATGTGTTTGTCCTTGAAGGCCCGTACCCGCGCCTCTTGCTCTGCGAGTTTTTCACGTGCCTGGTCGAGTTGGGTTTGAAGAAACTTAGTCGTGTTCTCGGAACGTTCCTGCCGCTGCTCCAAGTTCTCGGAGATGAACAAGCTGGCCAGTTCACTGGTCGCGAGCTGTGCCATCTTTGGATCGCGACTCGAGTAATAAATGTTGAAAGCGGAAAGCTTCTTGTCGTCGCCATGCGACAGTTCGATTTCGATGTCCTTCCTCATCTCCTCCACCAGATCGTCGGGATTCTTGCGCTTGCGATCGTTGGCGTAAAGGTTGAGGTGGTCAATGATCTGGAGAAGCCTGGTACGGCTCAGGATTTGCTGGGAAATACTGTCCAGCTGGCGCTGGATGTCATTGTCGATGTTGGAGACCACGAACTTCTCCGGTACCGACGGCTGTTCGACTAGAATCAGCGTGCCAGAGCGGTACAGGGAAGGCAAGAACCAACTGACCCCCCAGACAATCAACCAACCGCCAAAGAACGGCAGCAGAAAGTGCCAGCGGCGGCGGCGGACGATGGCCAGCACGTGGTGAAGCTCTGGAATTTCTGTCGGTTTGTCTTGAAATTCTTCTTCCATAGCTAACGTCCTAAAGGCCGGTACCACTGATATCCCAGCGTAACCGAAACGCGGTTCCGATGCGCGGGACCTGGCAGCGCCCCCCCGAACTGTTCCTGGAAATCGTGGTTGTAACCGACTCGCAGACCGAGGCTCCTGCCCAGGTTGCGCTCCAGCGAAACTCCCACCGAAGAAGAGTTGATCTTTCCAGCACTTCCTTCAAAGGGAACGGTTAGGGACTCGTTCTTGCCATAGCTGGCTCCCACCGCCACCGCCCAGCCCGGCAACAACTGCTGGCGGACGTCGCCGTGTATCCCTTGCAGACGGACAACTCCGAGTATTCCGCCGCCATCGCTGATCTGCCGGGAGTAACCGCCGGCCACGCTGGTATGGTCTTTTTGCCAACCGACCTCTACCCCTCCAGCGACCGACCAGTCGCTAAAGTGCGCTGTCCCTCCACCGGCTGGAAACAGCCCCTGATTGTCCGAATGTTCCGGGCCGATGAAACTGGTTACCGTAAATCGATTCGGGAGCTTGAGGGTGTTGACCGCCATGATGCTGTGCACGCGCGTTTCTCCGTTAGGATCAAAGGTCAGGCGCTGGAAGCGATAGCTGATGCCCGCCCAGTCCCGCCCGAAGAGCCCGTGAAGCCAGAACGCGGAACCTGCCGCCGTGCGCGTGTTGGCAAGCGCGAAGCCCGCCGGAACGTCGCTGAAGTGCAAGTCGTAAAACGAGCCGCTCGCGCCGATCACATCCTTCAGCGCGAAATGGTAGTTGGCTTCGGCCACCGTCACAGAGGACCGCTGTTTGGCCAGTGGCAAAGCCAGATTTGCATTCGGCCCGCCGTTTCCAACGCCCAGTCCGCCGGCGCCTGAATCGAAGAATCCTGAGGCTAAGGAGAAGTCTTCCGCGACCCGCAGGCTGACATGGGGACTCAATCGAAACTGTGAATCGAAGTTGAGGTCATGCGATCCCTGGTTGCGGTTGGAGAGCCTCTGATTCACGGTCAAACCGGCCGCGTACTCCAGCTTCCAGCTCATCCGGGACGTCGATTGCTCAATGGCGATATTCGGGAACACCGAATAACTCGCATTCCCTACTTCCCCAGTCGGGACAAGCAGCGCGTTATCGTCATAGGCTGCGCCCACATTCAATCCGCCCCGCAGGTAGTTCGAGCGTTCCATTTCTGAAGTGAAGGCCAGGGAGGTTCTAGGGCCGCCGAGCAACGCCGGTATCAGGGGTATATCGGCACCGGTGTCCACCTCTGGCACCTGGTTGTCCACTCCCACGATGCCCGAGAGCGCGGGCGCCGGAGTCGGCCGCGCCTCATTTGTGCCCTGCGCCGGCGGGTTTTGCGCCGCCGCGAAAATTTGCAGTCCGCTCAGGGCCAACACGACAATTGCGAACCAGCTAAAGGTCATACGCACCACCTACGGGACCACCAACGTATCACCCGGCAGCAGCTTCACGTTCTGCTCCGGATTGGTTCCCTTGATCACTTCTTTGTAGTTAAAGGGAATGCGTTTCTGCGTTCCGTCGGGATTCGCGCGCAGAACGTAAATCGATTTCTTCTTGGCGAAGTCCTTGAAACCGCCGGCCATCGCAATCGCATCGAGGACGGTAGCTGACCCCGTCAGCAAATAAGTGCCTGGCTTGGCAACCATGCCGAGGATGTTGATGCGCTGGCTCTTGCTTTCCGACACGATGACCGTAACTTCGGGCTCGGAGATGTAGCTTTGCAGGCGCTTGGAGATCTCTTGCTCCAACTGTTTCGGCGTTTGACCGGCCGCCTGCAGTTCGCCCACCAGCGGTAACGAAATCTTGCCGTCGCTGCGCACCGGAACCGAACGCGTAACGTCGGGTTCCTTCCACACATTGACGGCGAGGACGTCATCCGCGCCGATCACGTAGGAATCATCAGAATGGGTCTTCTCCGCAGGTTGGGAACCGGTGCGATTCTCGGCCGCCTGCTTGTCGGCACTCGGTTTCGGCGCCGGTTGCGCGGGGGCGTTCGGGGACTGCGCAAACAACCCGGCAGAGACGAGCACCACTAGCGCTGCAGTCTGCATACTGCGAAGTACCTTCGTGTTTCGGGTCATGAGCGATGCCTCGTGGCGATTCATCACTTTCGGATCGTAATTCTACTTTGCTTCCCTGACACCGTGATAGCCGTACAGGCGATGAGAGTCGGGTGGAACCAGCCGGTACTCCTGGATCTTATAAAGCAGCCCCCGATAGCTGATGTGGAGTAACCGCGCCGCCGCCTTTCGGTTCCAGTGCGTCTGATCCAGCGCCTGCGCGATGGCGCCGCGCTCAGCCTCCCCTTTTGCATTTCTTACCAGCGACTTCAGCGAAGATTGTCCTTCGCCAGTGCAGTGGCCGTTCTTCCCGTTCTCGTGTCCGTTTCCGTTGCCGTGTCCGTTCCCCGATGCGGCGTGAGCATGCGAATTGAGTTCTTCGACAGCGGCGGACTCGTCGCCAAAAACCAGGAACCGTTTCACGAAGATTTCCAGTTCCCGGAGATTGCCCGGCCACGCGTACTGTTGGCAGGCATCGAGCAACGCGCCCGAAAAGTGCGGCGCAGGCACGCCATAGCGACGGGTCAGGCGATTCATGAAGTGTCCGAGCAGCAGCGGAACTTCCTCGCGACGGTCGCGCAGGGGCGGCACGTGCAGCTCGAACGCGCTCAGATGGTAGTACAGCTCTTCATGAACCTTCTTCTCGGCCACCGCCAGCTCAAGATCTCCTTGCGTGGCAGCAATGATGCGTACGTCAACGCGGATTGGCGACTGGCCACCGAACCTTACGAACTCCTTTGTCTGCAGCAGCCTTAAGAGCCGTACTTGGACCGGACCTGGCATGGCGTCGAGATCTTCCAGCAGGATCGTTCCCTTGGCGCTCTGCTCGAACTTCCCGGGCTTGGACTCCAGGCGTCCATTCCCATTGGCGTGTTCGTAACCGAACAATTCACTCTCCAGCGCGTCCGCCGTCAGAGCGGCACAGCTCACCCTAGTGAATTCGAAGCTGGAGCGAATCGAGAGGGAATGAATGAGCCGCGCAGCAGTCGCTTTCCCAGTCCCCGCCTCTCCGGTAATCAACACCGGGACATCGGTCTGCGAAAGCAGTTCGGCCTGCGTGCGTAGCCGGCGGGTGGCCGGACTGGCGGCAACGAAGTACAGCTCGTCGCCGATTTGCTCGATCTCTGGCTGATGCATATCTGTACCTGTGGAAAAGTGAGGAACAACCTGGGACTGGGGAGAAACTCTGACCGGGAGATTGACCTGACCCTGATCTAGATGGGCTTTACGTCGTAGCCGTTAATGCGTACCGCTAAGGACCGCTGAATCACGTCAACTGAGATGACCAGGCTGTGGTCGCAATTTTCGGAGAGAAATACTCCCTCCACTCCATCCATCGCGCCGCCGCATACCCGAACTCGTTGACCCACTTTCAGAAAAGGATGCGAACGCCAGGGAGCGGTCTGCGAAAGAACGGCACGAACACTCTCGATCTGCTCATCCGGAATCGGCGCGCCCGCGCCGCGGACTCCCACAAAGCCGAGTGCGCTCTCTACCCGATACACCCGCGTCCGGTCGTCCGGGCTCAGAGCACAGCGTACGAACACGTAACAGCTGAATAGCGGGACTTCCACGCTCTTCTTGCGATCGCTCCAGCGGTGCACTTCGCGTACCGTCGGAAGGAACGTCTCCATGCCTTGCTCCTGCAGCCGATGCTCAACCACTCTTTCATGTCGCGCGCGAGTGTGCAGCGCGTACCAGCGGAGTTCTTCCGCGGACGGCAACGGCGCTAGCATGCTCGCAACTTCATGGCTTTGACTGACGCTACTCATAGCTTCGCCCTCTGGGTCCCATCGCGTAGGGTCCACCTGAATGGCATGGGGAAACACTTCTCTTGGGGGGAAGAGTTACTAGAGGGGAGAAAACTGCGAGTATTGCCTTGTCGCAGCTTCACGGTAAGGTTACCTGCAAGCCTGTGCAAGTGGTACAACGGCCTCTGACCGCTCGGCCCTAGTGTCGTGAGAGGCAGACATCCTCTGGTTTAGCCAGTTGGGTCAGAGACCCTCTTCCTTGGCACAACAGTGGTACGTTCCAAGTCGGTCCCATGCCGAGCCCATCGCCATTTTGGGACGTTCCCCTAGTTGTTGCTTGTATCACGCAGAATCGATGTTAGTTAGGCCTAGAGGCGTCATGGGGAACGCTCCCGTTCAGGGCCATCTCTGGTGGCAAACATCTGCAACTTTGGTCCCGAAGATCAAACTGAGACGGGAGCCAGAACTGCCTGTGCAAGCCTTTGCACAAGTTGCAATCCTGTTTCTTGCCGCTTGGCCGGTTTGGTGGTACTCTGTTCTCGCTTAGAATGAAGTTTTGATTTGGACAGTTCGTCTGTACAAATTCTGTCCTCCCCCAGGTTGGCCCCCTCCCCAGGGATCTTGCTTTTTTGACCTGAGCGTCTTTCTGGCCCCCTGCAGACGCCGCTTCCGGTCCACAAAATCGTAACGAGGAGGCCCGATGCCATCCCAGGCGGAAAAGGGCTCGGACTTTATCAGCATAGCGGTTGCGGACAGCACCCACATCCACACTCAACTTCTTGCCGACGCCATGCGCAGCGACCATGGCTTGCAGGTGGTCGCCTCGGCTTCGAGTTCCCAGGACTTGCTGGCCGCTGTCGCGCGAGTACCCATCGATGTCGCGGTGATCAGTTACAGCCTGGACGACCAGCCCGGGCGCGGGACAGAAGTACTGCGGGAAATGCGCACGCTCCGGCCCCAGATCAAGGGCGTGCTATTGCTGGACTCTTCCCGGCCGCAGGATGCCCTCGAGTGTTTCCGTGCCGGTGCCAGAGGAATCTTTTCCAAGCATGAACGGCTGGAGAGTCTCTGCAAGTGCATTCGCTGTGTTCACGAAGGACAGATCTGGGCGCGCAGCGTCGAACTGGAGCACGCGCTCGACGCTCTCGCCAACTCGCCGCTGGTGCGCGCGACCAATCACAAAGGACTCGAACTGCTTTCCGCTCGCGAGCGCCAGGTGGTCCAGTATCTGGCAGCAGGCATGACCAACCGCGACATTGCCGAGGCGCTGGGGTTAAGTCGTCACACGATCAAGAACTATCTGTTCCGCATTTTTGACAAGCTGGGTGTCTCCAGCCGCACTGAACTGCTTTACCGCACCATGAACAACTCGCAACCCAGGGAGGAGCAGCCTCCGAGCAAGGAAGAGAAACTCTCGGCGCTGCTCCAGGCGGCCGAAGCCGGCCACCCCTGGGCGCAGCTGCAACTGGCCGAACATTACCGCCAGACGAACGGGTATGGACGAGACCCCGTATCGGCCTATATGTGGCTCCTGCTCTCGCAGAGAGCGGCGGCCTCGATGCACAACCAGATTGAAAGCAGCAAAAGCAGTCTCAGCCAGATCATGTCTCCCCAACAGCTGGCCGAAGCCGAGCACAAGGCTACGGAGTGGCTGAAGAACGCCAAGAAGAAGTCGGGTTTTGCCGAGGTGGGGGATGAGCACAGCAAGAAGAAGCTGGTCGTTGGGCACTCTATAAGTGTCTCTGCGACGTGAATCAGTTACTCGTGCAGATAGGAATCCGGCCAAAGCCAAGTTTGTGATGTTCCATTAAGACTCCTGTGATACCATCATCGGCCTTACGTTTCCTCGCTGCCTGAGGTGATGCGTCATGCCGAGCGACCTGCGCCCGCTGAGTCTCGGGGAATTGCTGGACCGCACTTTTTTCCTGTACCGCAAGCATTTCCTGCTGTTCGTCGGCATCCTGGCGTTGCCTCATCTGGTGGTCCTCGCCTTCCAGCTCACGGGTGTTGCACTTCAACCAGGAGTCGGAAGCCTTACAACGACGAGCCTTCTCTGGACTGTAGCCACGTGGATTGTTGTGGTGGGAGTCGCGGCTGCGTCTCAGGGCGCCACGGTCATTGCGGTTTCACACGTTCACTTGGAACGACCGGCCTCAATTAAGGAATCGTTCACCGGAATGAAGGGAAGAGTCCTTTATCTGGCGCTGATCTTGATTGGCTGCTGGATCCTGATCGGACTCGCCTTTGGGGTACCCCTCTTGATCGGCATTGGAGTCGGCGGAGTCTGGATTGCGATTTTCGTGATCCCCGGAATCGTCCTCGCGCTCATGCTCGCAATGGCCTGGGCGCTAACCGTACCGATAGCAGTTCTCGAAGACACTGGGTTTTTCGACTCATTGAGTCGAAGCGCTGAACTGACTAAGGGTTTTCGCGGACGTGTTTTCGTCGTTTACTTTCTCTTCCTCCTCCTGTTTTACGCCGTGATCATGGCGTGGGAGATTCCGATTCTCGCCGTGCTTGGAACTGCAATGCGTAGCCACCAACAAAACGTCACCGCGATGATGCTCTGGACCCGGGTTGCTTTACCCGTATGCAGCTTTCTAACCATCGGTCTGGTCGGTCCACTGATGACGATCGGGCTATCGCTTCTCTATTACGATTTGCGCGTCCGCAAGGAAGCCTTCGACTTGCAGCACATGATGGCCACTCTCGATAACACGCCGGGCACCGCCGTCAGCGCCCCCGTCTAGTAGCGCATGCGACACTCCCTGGCGATCTGTTTGCTCTGGGCGGCTTCGATTCTGCCGGTGTTTTCTTCTGCCCAGCAGACTCCACCAACGGACTCGCTCTCCCTTGACCAATATATTCAGGCTCTGAAGGAATCGCTCGCCCGGGCCCAAAAACTGCAGCAGGAGCCGCAAACCGCGGCTGAACTCCGCAACGCTCTGCCCTCGGCCTGGCGTGTCCAAGTTGGCGAAAAGAACTTCGAAATTCCCACGGAATCGCTCCGCCGTGATCTGGGAGCCTGGCAGAGCAAGCCCGATGACGCGGTCCTGCAGCGGATTGTCCAGCATCTGGAGACGTTGCGGTCGGAGGCGGAAGGCTATGGAAAACCAGGCCTGGATTCGTCGAATCACCGCGTCCAGCTCAACGACATTCTGGCCCGCCGCGAGTTCCACAATGTCCACGGCCCGACCTGGATGGACCGCCTGAAACAGCGTTTCACGGAGTGGCTGATCAAGATCCTGGGGCGCGCGATCACCTCCTCGGCGATTCCAACCATCAGCAACATTCTCGTGTACGGCCTGATCGCCATTGCCTTACTCGTGCTGGCCTACTGGATGTATCGCTCAGTGCGCGAGAGCGCGCGCCTGGAGTCGATCATGCCAGTCGCGGTGCCGGTGAGCGCCAAGGAATGGCCGATCTGGCTGGCGGAAGCCCGTGCGGCGGCCGCCCGCGGCGAATGGCGCCAAGCCGTTCATCTTTCCTACTGGGGCGGAATCTCATTCCTGGAAGCGCAGGGATCGTGGCGGCCTGACGCCGCCCGCACGCCCCGCGAGTATCTGCGACTGCTCCCCACCACCAGCACTCATCAGCCGGCGCTGCGCTCCCTCACCCAGAAGCTGGAGCGGGTCTGGTATGGAATGCAGGCCGCCGACGCAGACTCGTTTCAGCAAACGCTGGCGGAATTGGAGAAGCTCGGGTGCCCCTGCAACTAACCTCCGGCGACCGCAAAATCCTGCTGATCGGTGCGGGAGTGTTCTTGTTCCTGCTGGTCGTCACTGCGCTGCTTGCCGGAGGAGGAAGTTCGCAGGAAGAAGTCCCCACCACGTACTCGACCGCTTCGGGCGGATCGAAAGCGGCGTACCTTCTGCTCAAAGAGTCGGGCTACACCATCGCGACCTGGGAGCAACCCCTGCGCGATCTCCGGGAGGGCAAGGGCAAGACTCTGGTCTTGGCTGATCCGAATGTAGCTCCCGCCAGTGAAGACCGCGAAAAGCTTGCCGCCTTTCTTCGCTCCGGTGGACGGCTGATTGCCACCGGGGCGTTCGCAGCGTACTACCTTCCATTCAGCGATGCTGTCCCCGATCCCGTCGCCGGGATGGCGTGGAAGCGTTTGCCGGCGCTCTCCCCATCTCCGATCACCCGCGCTGCTCCCGAAATCTCGCTGGCCCCGCAAGCTTATTGGCGCCCCAGCACCGGCGCGGTCGCGCTCTACGGCGAGCCCGAGAAAGCCGCCGTGATCAAGTACAAGGTCGGGGAGGGCGAAGTCCTCTGGCTGGCCGCGGCCACGCCGCTCACCAATGCCGGGCTGAAAGAACCGGGCAACCTGGAATTCCTGCTCGCCGCGGTGGGCAATCCTGGACAAACTGAGATTCTGTGGGACGAATTCGTCCACGGATACCAGCGTTCGACCGTCACCAGCGCCAGCAACCGGATCATCCGCTGGATTGGTCTGCAGCTGCTGATCTTCGCGCTGGCGATTCTGCTGGCCTATTCTCGCCGGAGTGGGCCGATCTGGATTCCGGCCGCTGAAACCAGGTTGTCGCCACTCGAATTTGTGCGCACGCTCGGATCCTTGTACCAGCATGCCAACGCCGGCGGCGTCGCCGTGGACATCTCATACCAGCGCTTCCGCTACCTGTTGACGCGCCGCCTCGGCCTTTCGGTCAATGCACCCGTACAGGATCTGGAACGCGCCGTGAACGAGCGTTGGGCCTTCGAAGAGAAGGGATTTGCAAATACTCTGCGGGAGTGCGAGTCCTGCCGGTATGATCCCGATGTTCGTCCCAATACCGCGCTTCGGCTGGTGCAGACTCTTTTTGATTACGCACGCAAATTGAAGCTGATGGGAACGGTTCGCGAGGAGAAGAAAGAATGGAAGCAGTCGTAAAGCTGGCGCAGCACGTCCGGCAGGAGATGGACAAAGTCGTGGTCGGTCAGGACGAACTCAAGACCCAGTGCCTGATCGCGCTCCTCTGCCAAGGTCACGCCCTGCTTGAGGGCGTGCCCGGCATCGCCAAGACGCTGGCTATCAAAACCTTGTCGCTGATCCTCAACCTGGATTTCCAGCGCGTGCAGTGCACCTCCGACCTGATGCCCGCCGACATCGTCGGCACCAAGATCCTGAACATGTCCACCAGCGCATTTCAGTTGCACCGCGGTCCGGTGTTCACCAGCCTTCTGCTGGTGGATGAAGTCAATCGCATGCCCCCGCGCACCCAGGCGGCGCTGCTCGAATGCATGCAGGAGCGGCAGGTCACGATTGACGGCGAAAGGCACCCGCTCTCTTCGAACTTCACGGTGTTCGCCACGCAAAATCCGATCGATTTCGAAGGCACGTACCCGCTCCCCGAGGCCCAGCTCGATCGTTTTCTGGTGAAGGTCCGGGTGGCTTATCCCGCAGCCAAGGAAGAAATCCAATTGCTGGCCAATGTGCAGAATGGTTTCGATTCCGAGCGCCTCGATCAGATCGGCCTCGCTCCAGTCGAGTCTCGCTGGCTCGATGAGGCACGCGCCGCAACGCGCGGAGTGAAGGTTGAGGATTCCCTGTTCGCCTACATCGTGCAACTCGTGCGGCGGACCCGTGACTGGCCCGCTCTTTCGCTCGGCGCCAGTCCCAGATCGGCGGTGAACTTGCTGACATTTGCGAAGGCGGTGGCAGCCCTGGACGGCCGCGACTACGTGATTCCAGACGACGTCAAACAGGCTGCGCCTCCAGTGCTCCGCCATCGCGTGATGGTCAAGCCGGAAGCCGACCTCGAGGGCATCACGCCCGACCAGATCATTTCGGACGTTGTCCGCGCGGTGGAGCTGCCCAAGTGACCGATCAGTCAGCCATGATCCCGGAGCTGGCCGAGGGCCGGGCGCGGCCAGCGAAGCGGCTCGGCTTTTCCTTCGGCTATCGCTTCTTCATATTCCTACTGATCGGGTTGGTGTGGCTCGTTCCCGCTTTTGCCGACATTCGCTTCGCATATGCCATGATTGGCTGGGATCTGCTCCTGCTCCTCGCCTGGGCAGCGGACTTGCTCTCGCTCCCAAAGCCTAGAGCTCTTCTCATCCGCCGCACTTGGCTTGCTCCGCCCGCGCTCTCCGTCCGGTCGCAGGTGAGAATCACGGCGCTCAACGAGTCGAGATCAACTCTGCACCTGCGGATTCTTGACAACCTTCCCTCTTCGCTGCGCAGCGCGCCTCCCCAGTTGGAGCTCACCGTGCGATCGGGCCAGGAGAGGGAGGCCGAATATACGATCCAGCCCTCAAAACGTGGTACCGCGGCAGTCTCGCAGGTCTATCTTCGCTACCAGGGCCCGATGCGGATTGCCGAGCGCTGGGCGGTGGCCGCCTTGCCTCAGCAGTTGACGATCTATCCCAACCTGCAGGAAGCAAAACGGCACGCGGTTTACCTGATTCGCAGCCGCCAAATCGAACTCGAAAAGCGCTTCAGCCGCATCCGCGGCGCGGGACACGCCTTCGAGAGTCTCCGAGAGTACCGCGAGGGCGATGACTTCGGCGATATCTGCTGGACGGCTACCGCCCGCCGGGGAAAGCTGGTCACCCGCCTCTACGAACTGGAAAAGAGCCAGACCATCTGGATCGTGCTCGACACCGGCCGCCTCATGCGCACGCGCGTAGCCTCGTTCAGCAAGCTCGACCACGCCGCCAACGCCGCCCTGGCGCTGGGACAAGTCGCGCTCTACACCGGCGATCGCGTCGGTCTGCTCGCCTATGCCCGCAACATCCGGCAGAGAATTCCCGCCGCGCGCGGCAGTTCCCATCTGCGCCAACTGATGGAGGCGCTCGCGACCGTTCACGAGGACGAGTGGGAAGCCGATCACCTGCAAGCGGCCAGCCGTCTTTTGCGGGATCAGAAACGCCGCAGCCTGGTGGTGTGGATCACGGACCTGGCCGAAACTGCGATGACGCCGGAAGTGATCGAAGCGGCGGCTGCGCTCTTACCGACTCACCTGGTTCTCTTCGTTGTGATCGGCCAGCCGGACTTGCAAGCCGCAGCCGCGCGACGCCCGACCGACGTGGACGAAATGTATGAGGTCTCGGCCGCGCAGGAAATCGTGCACCGCCGGGAGCTTCTGCTGGCCAGGTTGCGCGAGCGGGGAGCGCTGGCGGTGGAAGCCAAGTCCGGCGAACTCGCCCCCCTGCTGGTGAACTCCTATCTTCAGATCAAGCAGAAGAGCCAGCTATAACAGCTGCGTTTCTCGCCGCGGGCAGTGTCTGGTTGACACACCGCCAATGAACTGTACAGTTTAGTGAGATGAACTGGAGAGTTTATGGGTGATGGAATTGTCGTCACTGCACTGGACGCGCGAGCTAATTTCCGCAAGCTTCTTCGTCGTGTGGAGAATGGCCAGTCGCTGGTCATCGAGAAACGCGGCCACCCGCGAGCGGTGTTGCTCAGCATCAGGGACTATGTGCGTCTTGCAGCCCCGGAGCCCGACGTCCTTGGTGCCATCGGCCGAGAATCCAGGCAGAAGGGCACCGACAAGCTGAACACCGCACAAATTGACCGGATCATCAAAGGCAGGCGTAGATCCAGACGGAGATGATCCGCTTCGGTTGGGTCTGGTGAAGAACCCGCTTGAGTCTTGATCGATATTGGCTAGTCCTGCGCCTTCGCTGAAGAGGCTCGCGACGCAAACAGATACGCCAGCAGCAGTACAAACAGCGCCGCCGCCATGGCGAACTTCAATCCCGTTGCCAGCCCGGTAGGAGAAACGAACGCTTCGATGATCCCGGCAATTACCAGAATCGGAATCGAGCCGAGCAGCAACTGAACCGCTTCGGTCCCGGCGCGAACCAGCGATTCCTTCCGCGGCAGATATCCCGGGAACAGGAGTCCGGTGGCAATGCGCAGCCCGGCTCCGCCGGCTATGAAGATGGAAGGCAGCTCCAAGACTCCGTGCGGCGCCACAAAATCCCACAACTTCAAGCTCATCCCGGCGAGGTGGCACGCCATGCCGATCACGCCCAGCATCAGGCCGTTGAAAATCATCATGTAGATCGTGCCCAGCCCCGCCGTGATGCCGAAAGCAAAAGTCAGGAAGCCCACGCTGATGTTATTGGTCATGATCGCGCTCGACGCCAGCGGCTTGATGCCCACAATGGAGTGGGTCCACATCTCGCGTTTCTCAATCGTCTGGACCATGTGCGGGCCCAGAATCTGCAGCTTGAAATCCGGGTCCCGGTACGTAAGCCCGGCGCCCACTAGCGCGCCGCCGGCAAAGAGCAGAAACGCAATCGCGACAAAGGTCAAATTACGCCGAAAAACCCGGGGGTAAGTCGCGACGAAGAAATCCACCACCGCCGAGGGACTCGTTTTGTGGGCGGAATAGATGATATTGTGAGCACGCGCCAGCAGTTGATTCAGATAGCGCGCGAAGTTTACTGAGCCGCGATCCTCGCGAAGCGCGGCCAGGTCGGCCGCGATTTGCCGGTAGAGCAACCCGAGTTCCTGGAGTTCGCTGCGCCCGAGCGTCCGGAAGCCGCTCTTCCTAGCCTGGTCGAGCAGGAATTCCAGCCGGGTCCAGTACGGTTTTCGTTTTTCAAGCCAACGGGTGGAGATCACGTTTGCCGTCCGAAGATCAGATCAGGATTGATACTCCCGAGCAAATCCAGCTCGAATTCCCGCTCGCTGGAATTGGCAGCCGGTTCCTGGCGCTTGCTCTGGATACTGTAATTCAAGTTCTCCTCTACATCGCAGGTACTTTCGCACTGATCGCCGGCGCGGGGTTGTTAAAGAACCTCCCAAATTACTTTGCCTGGATACCGGAAAACTGGGCCGCCGCTCTGGTAATCCTGTTTCTATTCTCCGTGTATTGGGGATACTTCGCCTTTTTCGAGATCATCTGGAAAGGCCAGACGCCGGGAAAACGTCTTACCGGCATCCGCGTGATCAAAGACTCGGGCCGCCCCATCAATGTCTACGAGGCCATAGGTCGCAACCTGATGCGCGTGGTGGATTGGCTGCCCGGGATGTACATCACCGGTGTCGTCAGCATGATGATCAGCCGTCAGAACCGGCGTCTGGGCGACCACGTGGTGGGAAGTGTGGTCGTGCACGATAAGCGGCCGGAACAAATCCGGCCGGATTGGTCTTCGGCGCACTCGGCAACGCAGTCGAATCCGGCCATCTCCAAGATCACGCCCGACGAATTGGTTCTCATCGAGACTTACCTGCAAAGGCGGCTTGATCTTGATCCCTCAACACGAGACACCACGGCCTACAAGATCGCGACCCGCATCACGGCCAAGACAGGCATTGAACGCGCTCCCGATCAGTCGCTGGACGATTTTCTGGAGGAGATTGCGAAGCAGGTCAGAGATACCGCCCGATTCCGGTAGTTTTTTTCCCTGCTTACTGGGTTGTCGTTAGTTCTTCCGCGCGCGGGGTCTGGCTTTCGCGCGAGCCGCCGATGATCTCGGCTGAATCTTCCAATTCGTCCAGATGCAGACGATTCATGTTGACGAACCGTCCCAGCGGAGTCGCGGTCTTAAGCCATTCTTTCAAGTCGTAGAACGCGGGATACAGGGCTTGCATCGTCCTTAGCCGGAGCCCGAGTCTCTTGCGTTCGGGGGAAGATAGAGGATAGCCAAGCTCGACCAGCAGCTCTCCAATCAGATCTTCCAGACGGGCCACCTGGTCTCTCGACAGTTGTCTTTTCCAACGTTCAACCGGCGAAAAACCTTTCGACTCCAATTCTTCGGTGAAAGACGTATTGGGTCTTCGGACAGCGCCGATCTCGGCGCAGCGAATCTTCTCGTAGTCGAGCGGCTGGCCGATGAACGCACCGATTCGCGCGAGGGTTTCCGGTGGATTGAGCACCAGGTCCTCGAAGCGAACCTCCAGGTAGTCTGCCCCAATGGATTGGCCATAGGCCCGGCCCGTTCGCACCTTCCACATCCAATGAAGTGCCGAGGCCAACAGGCGATAGTCCCGATCCCACGGAAAGGGACGGATGAACTCTTTTCTGTCCAAAGCCAAGGCCACGTCGCGTCCGTCTCGCACCACATGGATGAAGAGAGCGTCCGGAATCTGCCGCTTGATGGTGGGAATGTACAGCAGATTGTCCGGCCCCCAGACGGCCCAGCGCTGATACCCGCCAGCGCGCGCCATTTCCTCCATCACCGCGCGCAGGAACTCGCCGCCGGTCGAGACAGAAGTTAAAACTCTTTCCGTTATCTGGCGCGCATCCAGGCCAGAACGGCGAGACTGGCGGCTCCGCAGCCAGTGGCCCATCAGCTCGCGTCTGGCGGCGGCGCTGCGAAAATCCCCGAATCTTGGAATGAGCAGATCGAAGACCAGCGGCTCCGTCCGGTAAATGGGGAAATGCCCCGAAGACAGGAGCATGTGATACAGCATGGTATTCCCAGAGCGGGCAGAACCCACCACAAACACCGGCGCCTTGTCTCTCGGTGACATTTACTGGTTGCTCTCGTTCAACACGGTCCGTGCGATGGAAGCCGGTGTCAGCGCTGGGCGAGACGCCGAGGTCTTGGCAACTTTCTGCCGCCAAGTCCGATGGCGCAAGCGGCTCCCGTTCTTGGTGATGACAAAACCGAGATAGATCTCTGTGCGTCCAATCGCGGACAGCCGCCGGGGACTCCAGCACCGGGCATACTCGGCCAGGCGCGGCTGCTGGGACAGGTGAGCCAGAATCTCCAGAAGAAGACAATTCTGGTAGTGATAAGCCGGTGGGCTCAGATAGGCGCGGCAACCGTACCAACTCCACTTTTTCCGATAGTCCCAGCGCGGCAGCGCATACATGAGCCCCTCGATTCCCTCTTCGAACATGCGCCCGACAACTGGATCACCGGTTTCGACATACAGATCATAGAGGCCGAGAAGCGAAGTCATGAAGCCGTCGAGAATACCGGGAGGCGCGCCGCCCGGGACCTCCGTGTACAAAGCGTGGCCGTCGAGTGGAACGCGAACTCCGGAGTCTTTGACCTCAAGATCGAATACCTTGGCTGAGTTCTGGAGGAGCGCCAGCAAACTGGGCCGCTTCGTCAGACGCCACGCGCGCACCAGGGCGCTGATGACCAGACCCTGCGCGTAAGCGGAGATCCAGGGGGCCTTGAGCGTGACTGCCCCTGACGGGTAGTCGAAGTTCATAGGCCAGACGACCGCTCCGTCGTCCCTTCGGACCGCATTTTGCTCGAGCCAGGCGACCTGTTTGAGAAAGATGTTGCGGCTCTCTTCCTCTCCGCGCCGAAGATAGTGCCCTAACTGAACCAACCCGTACCATGCGATGTACGAGGGCCAGTACACGGCCCCGGTGGTTCGATACCATGCCCGGGGAATGCCATCCGGATCCAACCGCAGCGCCTCCCAAGCCAGACAATCACTGTAGAGGTGATAGTGCAGGGAATCCTTGGCCGCAGCTTCGGGGACAATGCGGAGGGGATAGTCGAAACGGAACCCGAGAATCTCCTTCTTTAAAGCGCGTAGAGCGCATCGCAACGCGTCGGGAGTCCCAACGTTCCAATTCATTTTCCTGCCACCAAGCGATTGGCCCCACTCCCCGTTCTGGGCGCCTCAACCCACCAAAGCAGGCCACCCGAGCGACAAGGAACCGTATTGTGATTACATGGCGGGACTTTGTCAACCATAGTTGTATGTCGGTCTCCGCTCGGGCGTAAGTGGGCCCCGGAAGGGGATCTGGGCCTCTGCACGATCAGTTTCGTGCCGACTCGCCAAGAAAACACTGGACGAACGCCAAAATCCGGAGTAAACACTGAGGGTTCGATGCCGAAACGCTTGCCTATACTCGTGGTGCTGGCTTGCCTTTGGAGTGCAGGGGCAGGCGCGGAGTCAATCTCGTTTCAACGCGACCCAGCCCTCGTCTCCAGAGGGCACCCCATTGCGGTCACTGCATCGCCGGATCTCGGGTCGCATGCGATCGCGGGAGACTTGGGCAGGGGCTTCTCAAACACCGGGCGCCGCTGGCTCCTCCGCGCTGGGAGTCGCGAGTCGCAGGTTGAAGGCGGCCCGCGGGGAAGCCTGGTCACTTCGGTGAACCGCCGGCTGAATTTCGGTTTTTACAGAAGCAGTCAGGGCCCGCCCACCGGAATGGATGCCTTTTCCGACCTCCTGCTGCAAACCTTGTTCGAGCGCAAGCCGAAAGGTCCACGCGGACGTCGTGAACTGGCCGAAGCCAACGCCCGGTAGGAGCTCATCCGCCTAAGGGGCAGTCTGTTCCGGAACGACTTCAGTGTCGGTCCGCCTGAAACCGAATCGCAGAATCCATTCGCTGGCAACCGCCTGACCCCGGACTTGGGCCGGAGTAAACTTCCAGCCTCGGGCTGCTTCGCGCGCAAGCCGCGCAAAATACTTGCTGGGCCCAGGAGAAACGAGCGTTGCCTCCGTCACGTTGCCGGACGGATCCACCTCGACTCTCACGCGGACCCGTATCTTCCCTTCAATCGTGTCTCGGGCACTTGGCGATACTCGCGGCAACATCTGTTGCAATACCGCGCCCTTGGCCACCGCACCCTGAGACAGCTTTTCGCTACTCCCCTGCGTGGACGGCGTCTGCGCGCGCGTTGCGGGACTCGGCTTCGGCTCTCGCGGGGCCCGGGACGGCTCGGGCAGAGCGCTGCTGGCCGGCCCGGCTTCCTGAGGCTGAACCTCGACCGGTTGAGCGGGCCGAGAAGAAGTGCGAGTCTTGTTCCCCGGCATCAGCATCAGCGCGACTACTAAAACCGCAGTCAAAGCGAGCACGTAGTGCCACGGGGCGGGTTTCTTCTTGTCCCTGGGAATCGCGGATTTGGGGATCGCGGGCTGCGCCGGGATGGGCTGTGCCGGTTGCAGCCGTGCGGCGATTTTTGGAACCGTCCAACGCTGCTGAGGATCCACCTGCAGGCAGCGGCGTGCGATCTCCAGGAAAGGCTCCGGGATTCCCTCCGGCAGCGCCGGGGTCGCGCCTTGAGTGCGATTCCAAACGGGCAGACGCTGCGTCAGCACTTCGGCCAGGGTGACACCGAGTGCCCAGACGTCCGCCGCCGGTGAGAGTTTTCCGCTGCTGGCCTCCGGCGGGTCATAGACGGTCAGTTTGCCCTTGCGACCAGCCGTCTCCTCCACCGCACGCAGAGTGTCGCTGGAGACTTTCACCTGGTCCCCGGACGCCATGATGTTGGAGGGCTTCACATGTCCGTGAACGAGTCCACCGCTGTGAATATGCGCCAGAGCCTTGAGAACCGGCACCAGCATCTCCTGCGCCTCTGCCGGCGTAAGTGGGCGGTCCGGAAGAATCTGTGAAAGGTCCTCCTCCGCGCATTCCATCACTACATAGAGGAAGGGCGTGCCTTCCAGCTCGCAACGTCCGGATTCAAAGAGTCGAATCAGGCTAGGATGGGCCAGGTTCGCGGACTGCTTCCAGCGGAGCAGTTGCTCTTCTGCTCCGTCCGTTGCGGCAGGAATAATCTTGATGGCCGCCCTCTGAGGCGCGCCTCCCACCCGCTCGGTAAGGAACACGGCACTCTGTTGCGCGCCTCCTAAGTAGCGCAGCAAAGGGAGCGCGCCATTGACCACTTGGCCTTCCCATCGTTTCCAGGTCTCACTCATGGCCGTTCTCTCAGCCGTGCCTGCACCCATAGCAGGGCTATTGTATGTGAGACAGAAGCGAACTGATCATAGAAGCTTGCACCCGATAGGGCACCAGCGTACAGGTCCGGGTGGACGATACAAACGGGGCCCCTGCATCTCGGCCCGGTTAAAATGTCGGAATGGGTCCCGCGATTCCTGCCGAGATCAGCGGCCAGCGCTACATTAGCCTGGCCACCTTCCGAAAGAACGGCACCGCCGTGAACACCCCGGTTTGGTTTGCCGAGGAGAATGGCCACCTTTACGTGATGACCAGCGGCAAGACGGGCAAGTCTAAAAGAATCCGCAACAATCTCAACGTCAAGATTGCTCCCTGCAGCGCGCGCGGCAAAATCACCGGTCCGGAATTTCGCGCCAACGTGCGCTTCCTCAAGCCGGAAGAATTCCAGCACGCGCGCAAACTCATCAACGCCAAGTACTGGTTGGCGCGCGTGTCCTTTCTGTGGCCGAATACGGACACCTACCTCGAGATTACCCCCGCTTCAGCGTGACCCCGGCCGGGTCTTTGGGATATATCCTTCCAGCGCGACGCGCGACATTTACGCTGCCTCCCGCCGCCTGATACCATCGAAGGTCGCGTAATTCTCCAGTGGGTCTTCTGTCACAATCAATCCTTCTTTCGGAGGCAACATGGCAGTCAAAGTAGGCATTAATGGATTTGGACGCATTGGCCGCAACGTGCTGCGCACCTCGCTTGCGGATAAGAACCTTGAGTTCGTGGCGGTAAACGACCTGACCGATCCGAAAACGCTGGCTCATCTCCTGAAATACGACTCCATCCTCGGCAACCTGCCGCACAAAATCACCGCCGGCCCCGACAGCATTTCCATCGACGGCAAAACCATCAAGGTATTCAAAGAGAAAGATCCGGCCGCGCTGCCCTGGGAATCGGTCGGCGCACAGGTCGTCATCGAATCGACGGGCCGCTTCACCGACGCGAACGAAGCGAAAAAGCACATGCGTGGACCGGTGAAAAAGGTCATCATCTCCGCTCCGGCCAAGAACGAAGACTTCACGGTCGTGTTGGGCGTCAACGAAGAAAAGTACGATCCTGCCAAGCACCACATCATTTCGAATGCGTCCTGCACCACCAACTGCCTGGCTCCGATCGCCAAGGTCATCCACGACAACTTCAAGATCGTCAGCGGGACGATGACGACCATCCATTCCTACACCAACGACCAGGTGATACTCGACTTCCCGCACAAGGATCTGCGTAGAGCCCGAGCCGCAGCGCTCAACATGATCCCAACTTCGACTGGAGCGGCCAAGGCGCTGAAGCTGGTCCTTCCAGATTTGGCGGGTAAGCTGGACGGCTTTTCGATGCGCGTGCCGACGCCTAACGTCTCGGTCGTGGACCTGGTCGTCTTCGTCGAAAAGAAGACAACCAAGGAAGAAGTGAATGCGGCGTTGAAAAAAGCCTCCGAGTCCGGCCCGCTGAAGGGTTATCTGGGATACGAGGAGAACGAACTGGTTTCGTCCGATTTCAAGGGGGATGCCCGCTCTTCCATCGTGGACGCGCCTTCGACGCTGGTGGTCGGCGGCAACTGCGTGAAGGTGATCTCGTGGTACGACAACGAGTGGGGATATTCCTGCCGCGTACGCGACCTGATCAACTACATGGCAAGCAAGGGCCTGTAATGCCCGTGTGGGGCGGGCACTCCTGCCCGCCCTGCTTGGCACTTACCCTCTAGGGCGGCGAGACGCCGGCGCGACTTTTGAGGCACTATGTCCAAACTTTCCATTCGCGATCTCCCGCTCAACGATCACCGCATCTTCATGCGCGTGGACTTCAACGTCCCTCTCGACGACGGCCGCGTCATGGACGACACGCGCGTCCGCGAAACGCTGCCGACCATCGAGTACGCGTTACGCCACGGCGCCCGCCTGATTCTGGCCTCGCATCTTGGCCGTCCCCAGGGCAAGCCCAACCTAAAGATGAGTCTGAAGCCGGTCGCCGAGCGCTTGCGCATGTTGCTCGACCGCGAGCTCGCACGCGGCGAGAATGTCGGCTTCTGCCCTGAGTGCGTCGGAGCGGAAGCAGAAGAAATGGCCCTGAAGCTCGAAAAAGGCCAGACCCTGCTGCTCGAGAATCTTCGCTTTCATGCTGAAGAAGAGGCCAACGAGGAAAACTTCTCAAAGCAGCTCGCCAAGCTGGCGGACTTCTACGTGAACGACGCTTTCGGCACCGCGCACCGTGCGCACGCTTCCACCGTGGGCATCACGAAGTTCGTTCAGAAGTCTGCCGCCGGCTTGCTGATGGAAAAAGAGTTGCGATACCTGGGCCGCGCACTGCGGAACCCCGAGCGCCCGTTCGTCGCGATTCTCGGCGGGGCTAAGGTCAGCGACAAGATCGGCGTCATCCAGAACCTGCTTAGCAAGGTGGACGTGCTCATCGTCGGCGGGGGCATGGCTTACACATTCCTGAAAGCGCAGGGTGAAGCAGTCGGCAAGTCGCTGGTCGAAGAGGACAAGATTGCGCTCGCCAAAGACCTTCTCCAGCAAGCAAAAACTCACAAGCTCAAGTTCCTGCTGCCCACTGACCACGTGATCGCCGAGCGCGTTGAAGCCAATGCGGTCACCAAAGTGGTCGGGCCGGGCGCGCCGATTCCGGCCAACATGATGGCGCTCGACATCGGCCCGCAGACCATCGAGTCCTTCTCGGAAGAAGTCTCGCGCGCTCGCACTATCGTCTGGAACGGACCCATGGGAGTCTTCGAAATGCCGCCCTTCGCGAAAGGCACATTCAAGATCGCCCACGCGGTCGCGGAGAATGCGGGAGCAATCTCGATCGTGGGCGGCGGCGATTCGGTGGCCGCAGTGAAAGCCGCCGGCGTCGCCGACAAGATCACCCACATCTCAACCGGTGGCGGCGCGTCGCTCGAATTCCTGGAAGGCAAGAAGTTGCCGGGCGTGGAAGCGCTTACGGAGAGGCGGTAGAGCAGTGGTTGGTTCGTATCAGGACATCGCTTCAGCGATGCCATTCGCCGTCTTAATGGATTGCCCCTTTCAGGGGTCGCTATGCCCGACTTCGCAGCCCGACTGACCTTCAACGACGGCAAGACGCTGGAATTCCAGGGTCCGGCCGACATCACCAAGGAAGCGACTGAAGCCATCGTCAACGCCGCCAACTCGTATCTGGCGGGCGGAGGCGGAATAGATGGCGCCATTCATCGCGCCGGCGGTCCCTCTATTCTCGAAGAATGCCAGCGCATCATCGCCCACATTGGCCGCTTGCCCGCCGGAAAAGCCGTGATGACGACCGCCGGACGTCTGCGCGCGAAGTATGTCATCCACACCGTGGGTCCCAGGTATCTCCGCGCCAGCAAGGAAGAGGCAGAAACGCTCGCTAGCTGCTACCGCGAATCAATGCGCATCGCTGACGAGCACCAGGTCTCCTCCGTGGCCTTCCCTTCGGTTTCTACCGGCGCCTACGGTTATCTGGTTCAGGAAGCTGCTGAAATCGCGGTCGAAACTGTTGTCGGACTGCTGCCCGCGGCCACCCACCTCAAACATGTACGGTTTGTCCTCTTCGACGTTGCTACTTGCAAGGCTTATGTTCGGGCAGCGGAGAAGCTGGCCGAGGCCACTAACTCTGCTATCTTCACAAAAGGTCCTTCATGAGAAAAAAACTCATCGCCGCCAACTGGAAGATGTACAAGACTCCCGACCAGACCCGCGAATTCTTCCGCGACTTCCTTCCCCTAGTTAAGGACCACGACCGCGACGAGATTGTCGTGTGCCCAACCTACCTGTGCATTGACGCCGCTGTGAACGCCGCCAAGGGTTCCGACGTCGCGGTGGGCGCGCAGGATGTCCACTGGGAGAAAGAAGGCGCATTCACCGGCGAAATCAACGCCGCCATGCTGGTTGCCGTGGGTTGCACGCACGTCATCATCGGCCACTCCGAGCGCCGCCAGTACTTCGGGGAGACCGATGACACGGTGAATCTGAAACTCAAGTCCTCTCTGGAAGCGGGGCTCACGCCGATCGTCTGCGTGGGCGAGGTGCTCGAAGAACGCGAAGCCGGCCTGACCGACGACGTTCTGCGCCGCCAATGCCTGCGAGCGTTCCACAAGATGTCGGCCAAGAAGGCCGCCAAACTCGTGGTCGCCTACGAGCCGGTCTGGGCCATCGGTACGGGCAAGACGGCCACCCCGCAAATGGCCGCCGACGCCCACGCCATCATCCGCGGCGAAGCCGCCAAAGCCTTCGGCCAGGAACTTGCCGACGGTCTCCGCATCCTGTATGGCGGCTCAGTGAAACCGGAGAATGCGAAGGCTCTCATGTCGGAAGAAGAGATTGACGGCGCGCTGGTGGGTGGGGCTTCGCTCGATCCGAAGTCGTTTGCGGCGATTGTGAAGTATTAGCGCGATCGCCCTTTCACAAGTCGGTTGGTTTCAGTCCGGTATGTTTGGCAATTCGGGCCAGCATTTTCGGGCCAATTTCAACCTTGTCGTGAAAGGCCCAGATGAAATCCGGGTAGCCGGATTTTTGAAGTGCGATATGGGAGGAACCCTTGAAGGACTTAGGAGACCAGCCAATACGAAGTAGTGCCTTGTACACCCACGATGGGCTTTCGAGCTTGGCCACCTGCTCACACTGACGCAAAGCTGATTGTTCTCTGCCCGACCTTTTCGGTCTCGATTCGATCCGCGATCACGCGCAGCGCCAGCGCTTCGACTGCAGCCTCGGCCTCTTCCCTGGTTGCCCCGTATGCTAAAACACCCGAAAGATCAGCGATTTCCGCAATCCAGCGTCCATCCTCTTCGCGTTCGAACTCGATTTTGAAGTTCACCCTGCGCGCTCCTGATGACGATGCTATTGGATGCCTCCAAAGGGGTCAAGTTCGGGTTGCAACCTCCATGTTATCCTCGCTTTAGGTGCCCCATGAAATTCGGCGTCATCATTTTCCCCGGATCGAACTGCGACCACGATGCCCACTGGACCATCCAGCAGGTCGCCAAACAGCCGGCAACTTTCCTCTGGCACGAGTCGCACGATCTCCAGAATTGCGATGTCATCATTGTGCCCGGCGGCTTTGCGTATGGAGACTATCTGCGCACCGGGGCGATCGCGAAGTTTTCGCCGGTCATGGAATCGGTGCGCACGTTTGCCGCTGGCGGAGGGCTGGTTCTGGGCATCTGCAACGGTTTCCAGATCCTGTGTGAGTCCGGGCTGCTGCCCGGGGCGCTGATGCGCAATGTCGGACTGAAGTATGTCTGCAAGCCCGTCCACGTGCGGGTCGAGAACAACGAGACGCCCTTCACGCTGACCTGCCAGAAGGGCGAGGTGTTGACCATTCCCATTGGGCACATGGAAGGCAACTATTTTTGCGATGAGGCGACGCTCTCGGAACTCAAGTGCGACAATCGTATCGTTTTCCGCTACGCGACCGCGCAGGGTGAGATCACCCCGGAAGCGAATCCCAATGGATCGCTGGAGAACATTGCCGGCATCTGCAGCCCGGGCCGCAACGTGCTCGGCATGATGCCGCATCCTGAGCGTTCGGCCGAACCAGAACTCGGCTGCACCGACGGCTTCAAGATTTTCGAGTCGCTGGTGGGAGCGATGGTAACGAAGTAGGTGTCAGGTGTTAGGTGTTAGGTGTTAGGTGTTAGGTGTTAGGTGTTAGGTGTTAGGTGTTAGGTGTTAGGTGTTAGGTGTTAGGTGTTAGGTGTTAGGTGTTAGGTGTTAGGTGTTAGGTG
>JBASRS010000058.1:0-79249 GCA_049273945.1 Terriglobales bacterium
CAGGTGTTAGGTGTTAGGTGTTAGGTGTTAGGTGTTAGGTGTTAGGTGTTAGGTGTTAGGTGTTAGGTGTTAGGTGTTAGGTGTTAGGTGTTAGGTGTTAGGTGTTAGGTGTTAGGTGTTAGGTCTCAGGTGTCAGGAAAACCTCAAGAAATGACACGCTCTTCCTAACACCTGAGACCTAACACCTGCTCTAGTACGCCCACCTTAACAGCGTCGCCCCCACGGTAAACCCCGCCCCCACCGACGCCAGCAGCACCAGGCTTCCCTTCTTGAGCTTTCCCTCCTCGCGCGCGGTCTGCATCGCCAGCGGGATCGTACCGGCGGTCGTGTTTCCATAACGATCGATGTTGATGATCACGCTTTCGGGACGCAGCTTCAGGCGGTCGGCAGTGGCCGTAATGATGCGCTTATTGGCTTGGTGCGGGATAAATGCATCGATGTCACTGCCCTGCAGGTTGTTGCGTTTGAGGATCTGGTCGCAAAGGTCCGCCATCTTGCGCACGGCAAATTTGAAGACCGCGCCTCCATCCTGACGGACGTAGTGCATCTTCTGATTGACGGTCTCGTGCGTAGAAGGGTTCAGGCTTCCGCCGCCGGGCATGTAAAGCGAGCACCCGCCCGAGCCGTCCACTTCGTGCATGAAATCGATGAGCCCGACCGAGTCATCGTCCGCCGGCTCGAGCAAGACCGCGCCCGCCCCATCGCCGAAGATCACGCAGGTCGCGCGATCGGTGTAGTCAATGATCGAAGACATGACGTCGGCGCCGATCACCAGCACTTTCTTGTGGGATCCGGTGGCGATAAATTGCGCTCCCGACTGCAGCGCGTACACAAATGCCGAACACGCCGCCGAAAGATCGAATCCCCAGACGTTCTTCGCCCCCAGCTTGTGCTGCACCAGACAGGCGGTGGAAGGAAAAAACATGTCGGGAGTGACGGTGGCGACCAGGATGGCATCGAGATCGGACGGGCTGATGCCGCGTTCCGCGAGGGCTCTTTTAGAGGCTTCCACCGCCAAGTCGCTGGTGGCGACGCCCTTGTCCACGATGTGGCGTTCGCGGATGCCGGTCCGTTCCATGATCCATTTGTCGTTGGTGTCCACCATCTTCTCGAGGTCGGCGTTGGTCAAAAGGCGAGGCGGGACGTAGGTACCGAGGGCGCTGATCTGGGCGCGGCAAAGCTGGCTCAATGAAGTCTCCTGATGATGAGTAAACCGATTATTTTGAACGATGGAGAGAAGAATGTCTAACCCAAGAGCAGGTGTCAGGTCTCAGGTCTCAGGTCTCAGGCATCAGGGGTGGGATATCAGGTCTTGGGTTTTCCTGACACCTGACACCTGAGACCTGACACCTGCCTCTCTAACGCAGGCGCCCGGCCAGCATGCCGAAGAGCGGCAATTCGAACCACTCCCCCTGCCATGCCTTGAGCGACAAAACGATCCACAGAAAGAACATGGCCAGCGAGCCCAGAATTCCCAGCAGCAGGAGCACGACCGCAGCCGCGATATTGGAGAGCAGTATCCCAATCACCGACGCCAAGAAAAACACTCCCCACAGCAGGATGCTCTGCCAGGCGTGGAAACGGACGAACCGGCTGTTGCGAAATGCGGGCAACCACAGCAGCGCCGCGGCCGGGATCAGGGTGAAATATCCCATCGCCGCCGCCCGCCGTTCGGCGGACGACAGCGCCTTCATGTACCGTCCGCAAGCCGGGCAGAATGCGGCCGCCGCAGGCATCGAACTGCCGCACTGAGGGCAGGCTACGGCGGCCTGCACTGGACTGGGCGGACTAAACGAGCCGCCGGCCATTGCTCTTCTTCCGGCAATCGTCGCAGATGCCGTAGATCTGAAAGGTATGGCGGGTGGTGACGAAGTGATGCTTGCGCCCGATCTGCTGTTCGAGCTCCCCGACTTCAGGGGAGAAAAACTCCACCGAGGCCCCGCACTCCGTACACACCATGTGGTGATGACTGCGCCGGTTGTATTGGTGCTCGTAGCGCGCGATGCCATCGTGAAAGGCGACTTCGCTGGCTAGCCCGCAATCGGCCAGAAGCTTCAGCGTCCGGTACACAGTCGTGAACCCGATGTGCGCATCTCTTTTTTTCACCAACTGGTACAACTCGTCGGTCGAGAGATGCGCGCGGGTTTCGAGAAACGTCCTCAGAATCGTGCCGCGCTGTTCGGTCTGCTTCAAGCCGATGCGGCGCAGATGCCGCAGGAAGATGCCTTCGGCCTCGCGCATGTTCTCGCGCGTGATGGTCGGCTGATCGTCGATTCTCTTCTGCAGCATGGGTAGCGTGCGTAACCGGCTCTCGAAGCCTGTGCCCGGATGGTTCGAGGTCATGATAACGGGCGAGTGCCCATTGCGCCAACTGAAAGCTGCCCGTCACCGGACTACGCCCGGCTGGGATTCGGGCGGTACTGCCAATTCTCCACCAGGCTGGAGGGCGAAATGACGTCGGCGGGGGATTGCCCCAGGATTTGCTCCACCAGGTGGTGGGTCGGCGCCAATGAGCACACCGGGTCAGTCGCCGCCGCATCGCCTGCCAGCAGAAACGCCTGGCACCGGCAACCCCCGAAGTCTTCGGTGCGGCGTTCGCAACTCCGGCACGGCTCCTGCATCCATGACTCTCCGCGAAACTTCTGAAAGGCAGACGAGTCTTGCCAAATCGACTGCAGAGATCGCTCGCGGACATTGTCGAAGACTATGCCGGGAATCACACCGGCTGCATGGCAAGGAAGGGCTTCTCCGGCAGGATTAATCAGCATCAGGCGGCGGCCCCAGCCACCCATGCAAGCCTTCGGAAACTGGGCGTGGTAATCCGGAACGACGCTGTCGATTCGTATCCGTCCCTTCAACCGCGCCTCGGCGGCGGCAACTACAGCGAGAGCCCTCTCCAGTTGTGCGGCCGTCGGCATCAGCGATGCGCGGTTTGCCAGCGCCCATCCGTAGTACTGGGTGTGCGCAATCTCGATCCGGTCGGGGCGCAGTTTTTCAAGAAACGCGAGCGTCTCTTCCAGTTGATCGAGGTTCTGGCGGTGCACCACCAGGTTGGCTGTGAAAGCGATGCGATGCTCACGGATCCACCTTGCGAGTTCGACCTTGTGGGCATGCGACTTGGTGCCCGCGATCCAGTCGGCGCGGTCCTGTTGAGAATCCTGGAAACTGAGCTGGATGTGGTCGAGTCCGGCCTCCACCAATCGCTTGAGACGCTCCCGCGACAAGCCCACACCGGAAGTGATCAGGTTGGTGTAAAGTCCGCCTTGGTGTGCCGCCGCGGTGAGCTCTTCGAGATCGGTACGCGCCAGCGGCTCGCCGCCGGTCAGGTGGAGATGCAGGACCTCCATCTGGGCTGCCTCCGCGAAGACCCGCCGCCAGTCTTCCGTTTTCAACTCCGAACTGGCGGCGGCGAGTTCCAGCGGATTCGAGCAGTAGACGCAGTGCAGCGGGCAGCGATGCGTAATCTCGGCAATGAGAGCGAGCGGGTTCGGAAGCATCAGTAATCCACAATGCGCTTCTCGTGCATTTGCTCGAGGAAGTTCGTGGCGTCGTCGCGGATGCGTTTTGGGTCCGCGCCGAAATACTGCCTCTGCAATTCCCCGACGATCTCCGTAAAGGTTCGCTGCCCGTCGCACAGTGCCAGAATCGCCAGCCCAGTGCCCTGGACTTTCATGGCCCCTTCGGGAAACAGAACCAGCGGAGCTTCTTCAGTTCCGCCCCACTTGCATCCTATCGCGAGGGCCGGCTTGCTGGTTTCAGCGACTGCCATGGTCATGTCTCAATCCTGAAAGCCCCGGGCGGCGGCCATCCCGGCTGCACGTAGGCGAAGTAGAGCGCGTCGAGCTGCGCCCAGAGGATGTCACACTTGTCACGCAGCGCCTGGATCGCTTTCTCCTGCTCCTCGCGGGTTTTCGCCTTCTCATGGACATAGCGGATGGCAAAGGCCGCATCCTCTGGAGCCTGCTCCAGCCGAGCCTCGAAGTAGTCGAGACCGCCCGCCAGCCACGGATAATGTTGGCGCAACCGATCCATTCGCAGCGAAATCAGATCGCGGGAGAACAGCTCCGTGAGCGAAGACGCCACCGCCTCCAGTAGCGGGCGCGTTCGCACCAGATTCAGGTATTCGTTTACCGCGTAACGGGTGGCGGGCAAGATTTCGCATTTGCTCGCGACGCGCTCCGCATCAAGCCCGGTCGCTTCCGCCAGCTTCAGCCAGCGCTTGATCCCGCCGTCCTTGGAGTGGGCGTCGCCATCATGATCCACGATCCGCTTGCGCCAAGCCCGGCGAAACTCCGGATCGTCACTGCGCGACAGGATAATCGCGTCCTTAATCGGGATGACGCTCTGGTAGTAGTACCGGTTAAGCGCCCACGCCTGCAGTTGCCCGCGGCTCAATTTCCCTTCGTGCATGAGCAGGTGAAACGGATGCTGGTGATGGTAACGCTGCTCGCCAACTTGCCGCAGAGCAGCGCGCAGTTCCTCCATCGAGAGCATGGCGCCGGGTTCCGTATTCACAGCGTGAAGTGACATCCGTCTTCCGCCAGTTCCCAGCCCGAATCCCTCACCGCGCGATACTCCGCGCCCGCTTCGTTGAGCATGGGATTCGTGTTGTTAATGTGAATATACATTTTGCGCGGCTTGCTCAGGCCCGCCAGTTCATGCAGGCTGCCGCCTTCTCCAGCAACCGGAATGTGACTCATCTCACGGGCGCCCTGTCCCGATCCTTGCAGTCGAATGAGTTCGTCGTCACTCCAGAAGGTTCCGTCGAGCAGCAGACAATCGAGTTTCGCAAATAGACTCTTCAACTCTGGAGTCACCTTCCCAAGCTGAGGAAAGAATCCCATGGTCGCTCCGGAGGGCGAGGTCAGGATCAGCCCGAGCACTGCTTCCTCCGATTCCTGCACGCGAGTCGCATAGGCCGGATACCGCGCCGACACTGCGACGGGTCGGCACTCGATGCCGCTGCCATCCCCGGAGAGCGGCTGCAGAGTAAATGGCTCTCCCGCACCAATCGTCTGCCAATGAACCTGATCAGCCACCCGGTTCAGCATGCGAAACATGCTGTTCTCGCTGCGCAGGATTTTAATCACGGAGTCGGCAGCGCACACCCGAAAGGGCTGCAGCTCGCGCAGGAGCAGCAGGCCGAGAACGTGATCCAGATCGGCGCTGGCAAGAACAACGCCGCTGATGGGAGAGCCGCGCGTCCCCGAACCAGGATGCAGCTCGGGTGAAGACTCGATCTGGGTTCGCAAATCCGGTGAAGCGCCGAGCAGAAACCATGACCCACTGTCACCGCTGACGGCCACCTGGGTCTGCAAGCGAGCCTTTCCCTGGAACTGGCCGCTGCGCAGGGCACGGCAGTTCGGACAGGCGCAATTCCATTGCGGAAATCCGCCCCCGGCCGCGGAGCCGAGGATCTTCACCTGCATCAATTGAGATTACAGCTTTGCACTCGCGTAGGAGTTGATTTCGCAGCAGAGGGAAACTTCTTCGAAAGCCGGCGTAGTCCAAACCATGATTTCCACCTTGTCCCTGGATGTCACCTGCAGGGGGGTTGCAGGTTGAAGAAAGAATAGCATCGGCCGTGGAGCAAGACCAGCGCTTTTTGGGACGATCGCCGCTCTGTCCCCAAGTCGCTGAAAACTCTGCCCTCGGCGGACTGTCCACCGGGAAGCCGTGACCCCCGGCGGGGTCTGCGGCAGGGCGGGCGAAGCCGGTGTTGACCGCGATTCTCCGCCCGCCCTTGGTGGTTGTCACAGGTGGAGGACCACCCTACAATCGTCAACAAATGTCCGTTACTGCTTCCCTCCCTGAAGTTCGCTCCCAGCGTAGTCCTGTAATCCGCGTCGCTTCCATTTTGGGGCTTGCGCTGCTCCTGGCGATTCTGGGCGGGGCGGCCTGGCTCTACTCGATCACCCGCTCAGCTCTGCCGCAACTTGACGGCAGCGCAGTGGTGCCGGGACTCTCAGCCAAAGTGCGCGTCGTCCGCGACTCTCACGGTGTCCCGATGATCGAAGCGGCTGCGCTCGAGGACCTGTTCTTCGCCCAGGGATACGTCACCGCGCAGGACCGGCTCTGGCAGATGGACGTGATGCGCCGCGCCGCCGCCGGCGAACTGGCGGAAGTCCTCGGGACGGATCTCCTCAAGAGGGATCGCGAGCAGCGTATTCTCGGCCTGCGGGCCGGGGCCCAGGATGCGGAGAAAGTCTTGTCCGCGCGCGACCGCGCGTTCTTCGAAGCCTACGCCCGCGGCGTGAATGCCTTTATCGAGTCTCACAAGAACCGGCTTTCGCTCGAATTCCGCCTGCTGAAATACGCACCCCGTCCCTGGACCGTCACCGATTCCCTGCTGGTGGGCGCGCGCATGGTGCAGGACTTGAACCACTACAGCTACGCCCGCGCGCTCACGCGCGAAAAAATCCTGGCCAAGCTTGGGCCCGAGCTTACCGCCGACCTCTACGTCAATTCCTCCTGGAGAGACCGTCCACCAGCCGCAACGCGGCCACGCATGGACGAGGAGAATCCCTCGGTCAGCAGCGATGGAGAGGATGAAGAAGACGATGAAGGCGAACCCGTGGGGCAGGATTCAAGCCTGATCTCAGCACTCTCCGCCGCTGAGGTAGACCTGTTCCGGCCCGGATCAAACAACTGGGTGGTTTCCGGACAGCACACGGTTTCGGGAAAACCGCTGCTCTCCAACGACATGCATCTCGACCACCAGATGCCGAACCTGTGGTTCGCGGCACACTTGAAAAGCGGTAACTTCGAAGTCGCGGGCGTCACTCTGCCAGGGATGCCTTTCGTGATCGTCGGCCACAACCAGCGCATCGGCTGGGGCTTCACCAACGTCGGCCCGACGGTCGAAGATGTGTACCTCGAGGAATTCAACGATCGGGGCCAATACAAGACCCCCGCCGGATGGCGCGATCCGCAGCACCGGCAGGAAGTCATCCACGTCCAAGGCCAGTCGGATGTCACGCTGGACGTGGTCACGACGCGCCACGGCCCCATCATTACGGAACTGGTGCCGGGCGAAACCCGCAAAGTCGCGCTGCACTGGACGCTCTACGACGGAATGACGCTCCCCTTCTTCGACGTGAACACCGCGCAGAACTGGGATGAATTCCGCAAGGCATTTTCTATTCTCGTTGCCCCGGGACAAAACGTCATGTACGCCGACGTGGACGGCCACATCGGCTACCAAGCTACCGGCAAGGTTCCGATCCGGGCGGCGGGTGACGGCAGTCTTCCGGTCAGCGGCAGCGAGGATGCGCACGAGTGGAAGGGCTACATCCCCTTCGACGAGATGCCGCGCGTGTACGATCCCGAGTCCGGCATTCTGGCCAGCGCCAACGGCCGGATCGCGCCGGACGGCTACAAGTATTCGATCAGCACGGAGTGGGAGGCGCCCTGGCGCACCGACCGCATCTACCGCGTGCTGGAATCGGGAAAGAAGTTTGCGACGCCCGATATGCTGGCGCTGCAAATGGACGTTTCGTCCACCTATGACCGCTTCGTCGCCGACAAGTTCGTGTACGCGCTCGACCACGCCGGCAAAATTTCTGACCGAGCAAAAAAGGCCGCCGACATTCTGCGCGACTGGGATGGCCGCATGTCCGCCGACTCAGCTGCGCCCACCATCGAGACCAAGTCGCGGCAGGAACTGGTGCGCTTGTTGCTCGAGCCGAAGCTGGGTCCCGCGATGGACGGCGCAACTCCCGACATGCTGAACTGGAAGAGCTACCGCTGGGGCATGAGCACCGTCTGGCTCGAGAACGTACTCACGAAGCAGCCGGCGCGCTGGTTGCCGCCGAGATACAACGATTACCAGAGCCTCCTGGCCGCTGCGGTTGAGAACGCCTTGAAACAACCGGAAGTCCCCGCCGACGTGAGCCAATGGAAGTGGGGAAAAATCTATCCCATGGAGATCGAACATCCCGTCCTCCGCCATCTGCCGCTGCTCGGGAAATTGACCGGACCCGGCCTGCATGCGCTCAGCGGAAGCTCGTACACCGTGAAAGCCGTGGGGCGGGGGTTTGGTCCCTCCGAACGGCTGACCTGGAATTTCGCGGATTTCGACAAGAGCACGCTGAACCTGGTGACGGGTGAAAGTGGCATCTTTCTGAGCGACTACTACATGGATCAGTGGCCGGCGTGGTACGGAGGCTCGACGTTCGCTTTCCCCTTCTCCCCAGCCGCGGTGGAGAAACACAAGAAGCACGAGATGACGCTGGAGTCGCGATAGGTCGCAGCTCTCAGCTCCTACTCTGAGCGTTGGCCGCGAGTTCCGGGTGACAATTCTCCACGGTTATAAGTGCTTTCCCTGAGACCTAAGACCTGACACCTGTGACCTGAGACCTGCCTCTAGAAATCCACCGTCTTGACATCCACCGCCCGCCCGATGATGTCAATCTGCTTTGCCTGCACCTTGTCGGTGGTGGTGTCGTAGATCTGCAGTTCTCCGCCCTGCACCACGTAAACGACCTTGCGCGTGGCGATGGGCTGGATGCCGGTGACGTCCCCGTTGGCCGGAGGAATCACGACCGCGCCGCTCTGGGTGTCGTAGATGGAAAGACAACCGCGCACCTCGGCGCCCTGCGGCGGAGGAATAGGCGGAATGATTTCCGTACAGGTGTGCGCGCCCACGAAGAGCTTTCCATTGGCGCCGAGGGCCATGCGGTTGTGGTAGCCATCGGTGATGACAATTCCGGTATTCGTCACCGTCATGCTGGTCAGATCGAAAACAGTGAGCAGGCCGCAGGAGGTTGCCGCGGTGGTCTGGCCGGTGCATGGAGAGGCAGGGATGGGGGTTCCGGCCAGATACATAGTGGTGCCGTCCAGGACGGCGAAGCTTGCCGCCGGCACGGCGACCGGGAGGCTTGCGACCGGCGGGCTCTGGCTAAGATCGAGCGTCTGCACGCCGGCCTGTGTTCCACCACATTCCGCCCCGCAATTCACCACGAACGCGATGTTGTCGTCAGCGCTGAAAAAAGCCATTACAGGCCGGTCGAAAAAGGGCGGGCCGGGTACGGGGACGACCGGATTGATCGGGGTACCGATGTTACTGGGTGTAATGACAGAGACCACATCCGAGTTGTCGCTGAAAGCAAGAACGCGGGTGCCGGTATTGGAGATGGAAAGATGCCGAACCGCTGGAACGCTCAATTGCGCGGTAATCGCGCCGGTATTCAGATTGATGACCTCCACCGCACCGGGAGGCTGGGCCACCATCGGCGCGGTGGGCACAGCGACATAGGCTGTCAGACTGTCCGGGGAAACCACCAAGCTTTCCGTGAAGCCCGGCAAAGTAAGGCGAGCGAAAGCGCTTTCGCCGCCGTTGCTGATGAAGGTCAAGATATTGTCGGCCGCGCTGAAGACCAGGGTCTGCACCCGGTTGGGCGTGACTACCATGGGACCGGGCGTCGCGCCCGCCGAAATGGGCGCTACAAAAGCGCGTGCGTCTTTTTCCGCGTCAATGATCTGCACGCCTGCCGCTACGTTCCCAGCGTTAACGTCCTGGGAGATGAAGGCGCGAAATTTCAGGCCGCTGCCGCCGCCGCTGCTGCTGGGCGAGGAGCCACAGCTCAGAAACAGCAAACTGACAGGCAGGAGAAATGACACCAGAATCAGGGCTCTTTTCAAACCTGGGACTCCAAGAGCATGCAGGATAATCACTTAGACGTAAGAGTTGGATTATAGCAAAGCCTGCGACGTTGCCTCAGGCCGACGCTTCCTTCGGTAGTGGTGCAGTTTGAGCACCACTACCCTTCCTTCTCAGAGAAGCGGCTCGCGCCTCGCTGCAAAGATCCAAGCAACCGCCTCTCAGACGAAGAACTCCTTTAACAGCTCCATCTTGACCTGCTCTTTGGCGACTGCGACCCCGATTCGCTGCAAGTTGCCAATCTGATCGGCGGCATCCAGCTGGTGCACTTTTTCGGGATCGATGTCATGCAGGCCGAGGCCATCCAGACGACGGCGTGTCAGACTGACCGTGATCCGTTGGTACGTCAGCAGCTTCTTGGCCCCGAGTCCGGCGCTCATGCGATCGAGCGCTTGCGCGCTGGGCGTGCCCGAGGCAATTCCGGCGGCCGCCATTTCGGCAATCGGCGAAGCCACAGCGCCTGCCGGCGGCTGGCCAATCAGGTGCATCAGCACGTTCTGTTGCAGGTTGGCATCGGCCAGCAGTTCCTTGACAGAATATCCGGCCCAATCCAGCAGATTGAAACACGAAGCCTTGCCGGCCGGAACTTCGATGCGCGTAAAACCGGTGCCGAGCGACAGCATCAGCAGCCGATCTGGCCCCGTCGGCCATTCGAATTGATACTCCTTGTTGGTGGCCTCGAGAAAAACCTGCAGCGCGGGGTTGTTGTAACTGCTGACCCCGCCGTCAATGAACTCGTAGTCGTTGACCTCGCCCTTGTCGTCCGGAACCTGGATTTTCCGGGGCGGGAAGAAGGTTGGGGCAGCCGTGCTGCCCCGAACGATCTGCCACAGCGCCAGTCCCGCGTTGTTGCGGAAGAACCGTCCGTTCGGGTTGTTGGTAAAGAACCACGTCGTTCCGAGAGTGACATTCTTGGCGACCATGAGAATGTTGGTGCGCAGCTTGTCGCTTCCCAGAGTCGTGTTTTCGCCCAAGACCTCTATCAGGCGCCGCTCGAGTGGGCCGCTGGGATAACTGTGCCAAAAACGCAGCGGCAAAAAGACCTTGGTGAAAACTTCTTTCCCATAATTGAGATAAAAATCACGGAGCTGCTCCACCTTCAGGCCGAGACACAGTCCGGCAGCCAGGATAGCGCCCGTGCTGGTGCCTCCAATCAGGTCGAAGCGCTCACAGAGTGGCGCCGGGTGGCCCGTGATCGCGTCCAGTTGCCGCTCGATCAGCATCAGGCTTTCGGCGGGGATAAGCCCGGCCACGCCGCCGCCATCAATAGAGAGAAGACGCCTGGGACGCGTCCCAGGAATGGAACCAGTGCTGACCATGTTTGCCTCGATGCCTGGTGCGGGGCAGGAAACTCCAGGGAAGGACGGCTACGTTAGTTTCATACCGGCAGAATGTCAAGCCGGTTTCAGGCGGATGCGCCAGTCGCTCGGCTTCCTGTATTCTCAAATAAATGGCAGGAAATTTCCTCGAACGGCTGGCCAAGTCGCCCGTGCTCTGTGACGGAGCCATGGGGACGCTGCTGTACTCCAAGGGCATTTTCATCAACCGGTGCTACGACGAACTGAATCTGTCGCAGCCGGAGCTGATCCGCGGCATTCACCACGAATATCTGCAGGCGGGCGCCGAGATCGTAGAGACCAATACCTTTGGCGCCAATAGTTTCCGGCTGGCACGCCACAGCCTGGCAGACCGGGTACGCGACTTCAACCTGGCTGGAGCCCGAGTCGCGCGGGAAGCCGCCAAGAGCTTCGACGTCTGGGTGGCCGGGTCGGTCGGCCCGCTGGGAGTTCGCATCGAGCCTTTGGGTAAGACCTCGTTTGATGAAGCGCGGACGGCGTTTCGCGACCAGATCGCAGCCCTGGTGGAAGGCGGTGTGGACCTGGTCATGCTCGAAACCTTCGGCTACGTGGAGGAACTGCACCAGGCCGTGCTCGCCAGCCGCGACGTGAATCCCAAGACTCCACTCGTCGCCCACGTGACGATTGACGAAGACGGAAACTGCCTCGACGGATCGGACCCGGAAGCGTTCGCGGCTCGACTCACGGAATGGAAAGTCGATGTCCTGGGCATCAACTGCAGCGTGGGACCGGTCGCCATGCTGGAAGCCATTGAACGCGTGCGCGCCCTGACCGACCTTCCGCTGGCGACGCAACCCAACGCCGGCATGCCCCGTTCAGTGGAAGGAAGGAACATCTACCTGTGCTCGCCGGAATACATGGCCAGCTACACCCGGAAGTTTGTGGCGGCCGGAGTGAGCCTGATCGGCGGCTGCTGCGGAACTACGCCGGATCACATTCGCGCCATGAAATCGGCACTGCGGGTCCGGGAGGCGCGCCAGAAGACGACCGTCTCTACTGTTTCACACGAGCACGCCGCACCAGCCGCGCCCGCCGCCATCCCGCTCGCCGACCGCTCTCGAGTCGGCGCCAAGATTGCGCGCGGCGAATTCCTGACCATGGTCGAGATTGTGCCGCCCAAGGGCATCGCTATCCACAAGGAAATTGAGGGTGCGAAATTTGTAAAGTCAGTAGGGGTGGACGCGATCAACATCCCGGACAGCCCGCGTGCGTCCGCGCGCATGAGCAATCAGGCACTGGCCCTGCTTATGCAGCAGGAGGTCGGCATCGAGGCGATCCTGCACTACACCTGCCGGGACCGCAACGTGCTCGGCATCCAGTCGGATCTGTTGGGCGCGGCGGCCACCGGCATTCGCAACCTCATCTGCATCACCGGCGACCCGCCCAAGATGGGCAACTATCCCGACGCCACTGCCGTGTTCGACGTGGATGCAATTGGACTGGTAAATATTGTCCACAACCTGAACCGTGGCCTGGATCTGGGCGGCAACACCATCGGTCAGGGTACAAGCTTCGTCATCGGCGTGGGAGCGAACCCGGGCTTGCCCAACCTCGATGAGGAAATCCGCCGCTTCGAATACAAAGTGGAGGCAGGTGCTGAATACGTCGTTACCCAGCCCGTGTTCGACCTCAATTTACTGGAGAACTTCCTGAAACGAATCGAGCACTGCCGCATCCCAGTGGTGGCAGGCATCTGGCCGCTGGTCAGCGCGCGCAATGCCGAGTTCATGAAGAACGAACTGCGGGTCTCCGTTCCGGACTCGATCCTGCAGCGCATGACCAGAGCAGCCACACCGGAAGCGGCTCGCGAAGAAGGCGTGGCGATCGCGCGCGATATGCTGAGGGCGGTCCGCGACCGCGTACAAGGGGCGCAGATCAGCGCGCCCCAGGGCCGATACGCATCCGCCGTCGACGTACTAGAAGCGCTCGGCTAACCGCGGGCAATGAACGCGTGATGCCTGCCGGTGCCCCGCCACCGCAGATTTTAAAACGACGCGTCCTTCGGTGCGCATCTGGAACCCAAACCGCAGTAGAATATAAGCAAAGGAGCAATTTGATTGGCGAAGTTTGAAGAATGCCTCGAGCGTCTCGAGAAGATCGTCCAGGAACTGGAGAAAGGGGAAGTTCCGCTGGAGAAGTCGTTGACGCTCTTTGAAGAAGGCATGCAGCTTTCCGCTTCCTGCCGGAAACAACTGGAGGACGCGGAAGGCAAAGTAGAAATTCTGTTAAAACAGAACGGAAAGCTCCAACCAGCACCGTTCGAGCCCCCGGCCGAGAAGGCGTCACGCAAGTAACGCCGTTCGCGCTCGGAGAATTAACGCCTGTGGTAGCAGATACGCTGTCGCAGCCAAGGCACCGCCTACGCGGTGAAAGTCAGGGGGATGTATGGAGCCACTTAATGTAGTCCTGTATCAGAATGACGCCGGAACCGCGCAAGTTCTGGCCGCAAATCTATCCCGGCACTTCCCTTCCGTTCACCTGGCCCGCAGCAGCGAAGAAATCCGTCCCGCCATCGCCCGGTATCGCGCCCAGGTGCTGGTGTTGGACGTGGAAACTTCCCGCTCCGGCGAGGTGGAGCGCTTACATCAGGAGTTCCCCAGTCTGAGCATCGTCTGCACCCACCGCCTGGCAGACGAAGAGCTTTGGACCGAGGCGCTCAACCAGGGCGCAGCCGATATGTGCGTGCCCTGGAACACGGATGACGTCGTACGCTCTGTGATGCGCGACCGGGCGCGCCGTGCCGCTGCCTGATCGCTGATTCGGCCCTTACTAATCGGGACGCCCACCCGCGTCCCTTTTCACTTCCGCGAAGCACGCTTGTTATACTGCGATGCCATGCTGAAACAAGTCCTGGAGCAAGGGCGCGAAGCGGCCGACCGCGCCCTGGAAAAGCTGTTGCCTCCGGCTGCTCAGCATCCGACTTCCATCCACCAGGCCATGCGGCACAGCGTGTTCGCGGGCGGCAAGCGCCTGCGGCCGATCCTCTGCATGGAAGCGGGGCGCATGGTCGCGCAGGCTTTGCCGGAGGGCATCGAGGATGTCGGCGCCGCGCTCGAAATGCTCCACACTTATTCCCTGATCCACGACGATCTGCCCGCGCTCGATAACGATGACCTGCGCCGGGGACATCCCACCTCTCACAAAGTTTTCGGCGAGGCCATCGCGATTCTCGCCGGTGATGCCCTGCAGACCCAGGCGTACGAAGTGCTGGCCCAGTTGCGTTGTCCTGCGCAAGCACGTGTCCAGATCATTCGAGAAATTGCCCACGGGACTGGCACCATTGACGGCATGATCGGCGGCCAGGTCGTCGATCTCGAAGCGGAGCATGCCAAGCCCAGCCTGTCGACGCTCGAATACATCCACCGTTCCAAGACCGCCGCCCTGATCACCGCCAGCGTGGTCAGCGGGGGCATGTATGCCGGCGCTACTGCCGACCAGGTCGCCCGTCTGCGCGCCTTCGGCCAATCCGTTGGCTTGGCGTTCCAGATCGTGGACGACGTCCTCGATGTCACCCAGACGTCCGAGCAGCTAGGGAAAACTGCGGGCAAAGACAGCGCTGCCGAAAAGACTACCTATCCGGCTCTGTTCGGGATCGACGAGTCGTTGCGGAAGGCCGACGCCTTGGTGGATCAGGCCTGCGCGGAGCTAAGCGAATTCGGTCCCGCCGCCTCAACTCTGAAAGATCTCGCGCGCTTCCTCGTCGAGCGCAAGAAATAGATGTAGAAAGGTCGAATACAGGACGCGGCGTGCGGGGTTCTTCCGGTGCACTACCCGCCCTTGCTCCCCTCCCTCGTAAGGCGTAGAGTTAGTTTGCTCTCGCGGTCTCCCACCTTCTGATTCTCACCCCAAACGTACGCGCAATACCTGCAGTCTCTGTGCAACTAAAGGCGGTTGGCGGACGGGTACCCCCATATATGGTGTTTTACCTCTTGACCCACGCCGTCTTTCGCCGTTACAGTTGGTCAAAAGCCGTGATGCCTGCCCCGCTTCCATGGGTAGCATCGTACTGTGCAGCTAGGGGAGGCACCTGGGTGGTTAATACCGCAGGTTCCGGCACAGTTTGCGGCGCCAGCCAAGACGTTGCCAGCAGACCGGACGGACCGCGCACGAAGGAGTGAGCTTTGCTCAAACTCAAAAGGCTGCAAATCCTGGGATTCAAGTCGTTCTGTGATCGCACTGAGCTGAAGTTCCATGGCGAAGGCATCGCCGCCATCATCGGCCCCAACGGCTGCGGCAAGTCGAACATTGCCGACGCCATCTCCTGGGTGCTGGGCGAGCAGTCGGCCAAGACGTTGCGCGGCTCGCGCATGGAGGACGTGATCTTTTCCGGCACGCGCGACCGCAATCCCACCGGCATGGCGGAAGTGTCCCTGAGTTTAATTGATCCCGAGATCTACTCCGGCGCCGATGCCAGTGAGCCAACCCAGATTGATATCCAGAACGATATCCCCACTGGCGATGAAGATTGGGACGAAGCCGATCTTCGCGCCACCGCGACCGTGGAAACTGAGCAAGCGGTCGAAGACGCCCAGCCGGGAAAAACTGAGGAAGTCGAAGGAGTTCCTGCGGCGGCCGTGGAAGGCAGTGAAGGCGCTCCTGCCGGCCCGCAAGTCGTATTGAAAATTCGCCGGCGAAAATTCAATCCGCAGCAGTCTCGTGCGGGAGAGATTGTGGTCACCCGCCGCCTGTTCCGCTCCGGTGACAGCGAGTACCTGCTGAATGGAAAGCTGTGCCGATTGCGCGACATTCAAGAATTGTTCATGGGCACCGGCCTGGGACCGGAGTCCTACGCCCTCATCGAGCAGGGACGCATTGGCCAAATCCTGAGCAGCCGTCCCACCGATCGCCGCGCTGTCATCGAAGAGGCTGCTGGCATCACGAAATTCAAAACCAAGAAACGCCTCGCCGAAGCCCGCCTGGAAGAAGCGAAACAGAACCTGAACCGCGTCAACGACATCTTCGAAGAAGTCACGCGCCAGATGAACTCGCTCAAGCGCCAGGCCAGCAGGGCCGAGCGTTACGCGCGCCTGCGCGATGAGATGCGTGCCAAGTTGCGCGTCGTGCTGGCCAGCAAGTTCACGCAGATGGATCAGGAAGGCTTGTCGCTCGATGCGCAAATCAACCAGTTGGGCGAGGAGATCCGGCACCAGACCGAGGGTGTACAGCAGCTCGAAGCCGAGCATTCCGAGCGCACGCAGCGCGGATACGCGATCGAGACCGAGTCGCGCCAGAATCGCGAGCGGTTGAACCAGATCACACTCGAAGTAGACCGCGCGCATGCGCGCCGCCGCACCAACGAAGAACGCTGCGGAGAGCTGACGGTGCGCACGGCTTCGGCGGAAGCGGAACTGGCGCAGGCCAGGAATCGGCTCCTGGCGCTGGAAGAAGAGCGCGACGGCCACCAGCAAGTATTGGACTCGGCGGCGGCCGACCTCGCCTCCGCCCAGCAGGAGCTCTCGCTCAGCCAGCAAGAAGCAGCCGAGGCATCGGCCAGCCTGGCGGCGCTGGAACAAGGGCAGGAATCCTGCCGCTCCGCAGTTCTTGAAGCGGTTGGCGCAGCTTCCAATCTTCGCAACCAACTGACGCAGTCGCAAGAGCGGCTGGCCGGCCTCGGCCGCGAAGAGCAGCGGTTGCGCACCGAAATCGCAGTTACTGCAGCCCAATCGGAAGCATTCGGCGGTCAGCGCGGCCAACTGGCACTCGAGTTCGAAACCGTCTCGCAGCGGGTGAACGGGCTCGCTGGCGAGATCGCTGATGTGCGCCGCACCATCGAGCATAAACGCCGCGAAGAGAGCGAGACCAAGGGTTATCTCGACTCCCTGCGCTCGGAATACGCTTCCGCACTTGGCAAGAAAGGGTCGCTGGAAGCCGTCATCGCCGAGCACGGGTATTCGACCGAATCGGTGCGCCGCTTGTTTCAATCCGGCGCGCTGCAGGGCGGGCACGCTCCCGCCGGCGTTCTCGCCGACTTCCTTGAAGTTGATCCCCGTTACGAGCAGGTGGTGGAAGAGTTCCTGCGCGACGAGCTGAATTACATCGTGGTGAAGTCATGGGACGCGGCCGACGAAGGCCTGCGCCTGTTGCGCTCCGACGTCGATGGCCGGGCAACTTTCCTGGTTCATCCCGATGATTCGCAGGCAAAGTTCTCGTTCCTGGTGGACGAAAAGGCCCCGCGCGCCCACTCCAATGACTCCGTCATCTCTCTGAAGAATTCGATTCGCGTGCTGAATGGATTCGGGAAATCACTGGAAGTGATCCTGCCGAAGCTGCGCGACGGCTACATTGTGCCCGACCCGTCCCTGGCGCGCGAATTGGCGCTCAGCAGTCCGGACGCGTTTTTCCTGTCGCAGTCGGGTGAGTGCTTCCACAACGTGACCGTGACCGGCGGCAAGCAGCGCAGCGAAGGCCCGCTTTCCATGAAGCGCGACCTGCGCGACGTGCTGCGCCTGCTCGAAGAACTGGAGCGCGCGCTGCGCGAGAAAGAACTGCGGACGCTCGCGCTGGGACGCGAAATCAAGGATCTCACGTCACTGCTCGACCGGATGGAGGCCGAAAAGCGCGAAGCTGAAAAGCTGGCGATGACGTCCGGCCACATGTTGTCGCAACTGAACACGGAGCTGTCGCGCGTGCGTGAGCGCCTCGACGTGAGTGAAAGCGAACTGCGGCGTCTTGCCGGGGAACGCCAGGAGCAGGAGAGCCTGGTCGCATCGCGGCAGGCGGAACTGAGTACGATCGAAGAGAAGCGCGCGCAATTCGAAATGCAGACTGTCTCCGGACAAGAGCGCCTCGCCGGTTTGCGTACCCAACGGGACGCCGCCGCCCAGGTCGCTTCGCAGCGCGCCTCCCGCGTTGCCGCCCTGGAGGAACGCCATCGCTCGGCGGCCACTCTGCTGGAGCGCATCGAAACGCTCGTCGCCGAAATGCGGGAGCGGGCTACGACCTTGCAGGCCCAAATGGAGTCGGCCAGCGCCGAGATCGCGCAACGCCAGAATGAGAATCAACAACTGGCCGAGCAACTTGTGGAGTTCGAGTCCGAGCGTAATGCCGGCGAGGCGCGGGATGGACTACTGCAATTCGAGTCGGAGCAAGTGCGCGCACGCCTCACTGAAATCGAAGAATTCCTGCGGAGCACGCGTCAGCAGTTAGACCAGGCCCGCGATCGCCGCGGAGAACTTGCAGCCACCGCCGCCAAGCTGCAGTCCGACTTGCAGCATTTAGCCGATACGTGCCTCAACGAGCTGGGTATTGAACGCCCGGTACTGATGGCCGACACCACGATTTCCCTGGTCACCGGCGAACAGCTGGCGCTCGAAGATCAGGCTCACCGCGAGATGCGGGCCCGCCTTGATGCCATGGGACCCGTCAACATGATGGCCCTCGAAGAGTACAAAGAGACCTCCGAGCGCCACCAGTTCCTGGAAACGCAGCGCAAAGACCTGCTCGATTCCATCGAGAACACCACTGCCACCATCCGTGAGATTGACCAGGTTTCACGGCAGAAGTTCGAAGAGGCCTTCAGCAAGATCAACGAGAACTTCGGGGCGACCTTCCGCAAGCTGTTCGGCGGCGGACACGCCTTCATGCGCCTCACCGACGAAGAAAACAGCGCCGAGAGCGGCATTGACGTGGTGGCCTCGCCTCCCGGCAAGAAGCTGCAGAACGTGCTGCTCCTCTCCGGCGGCGAAAAGGCGCTCACGGCGCTGGCGCTGCTGGTCGGCATCTTCCAGTATCAGCCGAGCCCGTTCTGCATCCTTGACGAAGTGGACGCACCGCTCGACGAGGCCAACATCGGCCGCTTCACCGAACTGGTGAAGGAAATGGCCGTCAAGACACAATTCGTGCTCATCACCCACAGCCGGAAAACCATGAGCATCGCGCCCGTGATGTACGGCGTCACCATGCAGGAGCCGGGGGTGTCGAAACTGGTGTCGGTGAGGTTTGGGGCGGCGTAAAAAGGTCTGGGGCGAAGATAAGAACTCGATATGGATGAATCTTCTGCCCTGACTCGGCGCCTCGATCCCTTGAACGAGTGGCAAATCGAAGAAATCCGGAAGGGGATCGACGAAGCTGACCGCGGTGAGTTCGCCAATGATGAAGAAGTGCGGCAGTCGCTGAAGCGCTGGACTCTTCGTCCGCGTTAAAACGACTGCCGGGCACGCATGCGGTTAGCGATCCGGCCATTTATCCTCTGCCATCCTCAGTTTTTCCACATCACCGTCGCGTCGAAACCCTTGCGGAATAAGGCTTCTCACGGGCCTGTGGACTGTCAACCTTTTTCGCTTCGGCACCCCTCGCCGCTCTTCCCCGCCTGTCACAGAAAGCGTTGACAAATTCTTCCCGCCAGTTAGAATACGCGGAGTTTTTTGCCGCTAGAATTAATCATGAGCCCCGAACTCCTCGACTCCGTCCTTCTTCAAACCGACTACTCCGAACTTGAGTTGCATGCCAGTGGAAAGGTCCGCGACGTTTACTGTCTCGATAATGAGCATTTGCTGTTCGTGGCTACCGACCGTATTTCCGCCTTCGACTATGTTCTGGCCACCGGCATTCCCCACAAGGGCCGCGTCCTGACGCAAATTTCATTGTTCTGGTTCGAGTTCCTCAAAGACATCACGCCGAACCATCTCGTCACCGCCGACGTGAATCGTTACCCCGCCACCGTCCGCCAGCATGCCGACGAACTCCGCGGCCGCTCCATGCTGGTGATGCGCGCCCAAATGTTCTCCGTCGAGTGCGTGGTGCGCGGTTATCTCTCTGGTTCCGGATGGAGGGAATACAAGGCGAGCGGCAAAGTGTGCGGCATCCAGCTGCCCGCCGGGTTGAAAGAGTCGGACGCGCTTCCCGAGCCGATCTTCACACCCGCTACCAAGGCCACTACCGGCCACGACATCAACATTTCGTTTGAGGAAATGTGCAAGCTGGTCGATCCCGGCCTGAGCCGGCAGCTCCGGGACCTCAGCCTGAAGATCTACAGGAAAGCCGCCGACTACGCGCGGCAGCGCGGCATCATCATCGCCGACACCAAGTTTGAATTTGGTCAAACCGCCCAGGGCATTACCCTGGCGGATGAAGTTCTTACCCCGGATTCTTCGCGCTTCTGGCCGGCCGACAAGTATCAACCGGGCAAGGCGCAGGAGTCCTACGACAAACAGTATGTAAGGGACTACCTCGAAGAAATTCGCTGGAACAAGCAACCGCCCGCGCCGGCCCTCCCCCAAGAGGTTGCGCGGCGGACCAGCGAAAAGTACCTCGAGGCGTATCGTCAACTGACGGGACGCGAGTTGGAGATTTAGCCACCGCGCGCTCGGAGCTTGGGCATGGGCGTTGCGGACTGGATCATCCTCGCGTTTCTGCTATTCTCGGTGGCCACGGCCGCCTGGGAAGGCTTCTTCCGCGAAGCCTTCGGACTGGCTGGCTTGGTCGCCGGGTATCTGCTGGCCGCTTGGCAGTATCGCCGGCTGGCGGACTGGCTCGACCCAATCTTGAAGCAGCCTTGGCTGGGCGAGGTTGGCTCGTTCCTGATTATTTTTTTCGGGGTCATGATCGCGGCCTGGCTTGCCGGGCGGCTGGCAAAGTGGCTGATGAAAGAAGCGGGCTTGACCGCGCTGGACCGCGCGCTGGGCGCATTGCTGGGCTTGGTGCGGGGCAGTTTGGTAGTGGCGATCGTGCTGGTCGCGATGGCCGCGTTCGCGCCGGCCGCGCGCTGGCTTGGGGGATCGCACTTGGCTCCTTATTTTCTGGTCGCCGGCAGGGCTGCAGTCTGGCTGGCGCCGGCGGAATTGCGGCACCGGTTCGATGAGGGGCTGGACTACGTGCGGAAAGCGCACTCCGCCACTCAGCCGCCGGCTGCCCCGGCCAAATAGAGTTCGCGGGTAGCTATTCAAAGATTTGAGAGTTGCGGAAACGAGAGGACGCCGTGAAAGATCAACTGGAAGCGCTCATTTTTCAAATGTATCGCAGCAATATTCTCTATTCTGAGGCGGTCCGCGAATTCAAGAAGCGGTTTATCGTCACCGTGCTCGAAGAAAACCGAGGCAACCAGTGCAAGGCGGCGCGGGAACTGGGCATGCACCGCAACACGCTCAGCCGCACCATGCAGGAACTGAAGATCGACGTCAGACCCTTGCGCGAGGGCGCCAAGCGTCCCCCGCGCAGTGCGCGCCCCGTAGGTCTGGAGCGCAAGGCCGTTCGCTAAACCCATTCCAGAGTCGGTTGGAAAAAGAAGGCGGTCCCAACCGGGACCGCCTTTCTTTCTCTTCGGTTTTGCTGGCTACTGGGTACTGGCAACGGGCTACTGTCTTTAATGTGCCGCCGGCTTCTTGCGCACAGGCGGCTTCTTCTTGGCTGGAGCGGGTGCCGCCTTCACGAGCAAATGGCCTTCGTTCATCGTCATCACGAACGGCTTCGGTACGTACGAGACCGGCGTTCCTTCAAACTGGAGGTCGGTATCCGCCTTCGGCATCTGGCGGGCCGGGATGGCGGCGGCCATGGTCAGGTCGATGTCCGCGCGCTTGGCTTCAACGTCATCCGAACTGCCCGCGAGTTTCAGGCTGCTCGACGAATCGATACTGATAATGTGAGCCACCATCTGCAGCGGCTTGCCCTTCAAAACGCTCCACACCTTGTCGGCGTCTTCCGGGCCGCCTTCGGAGAGGACAAGTTGCCACTCCGCAAAGCTCATCTCCTGCACCTTTTTGGTCTTCACCAGATCGGCAGCCTGTTCCGCCGGTGTGGGAGGAATGTACTGCTTGATGGTGAAACCGGCCGGTGGAAGAGTGGTGGTCGCGGTTTGCGCCAGCAGTTCGTTCCAGCCGTCCTCGGCGCCGTGATACTTGACGTACTTGCTGCGCCCGAACTTGGTTACGTCCGCCTTGCCCTTGGGATCGGGGATCAGGTTGGCGGCCCGCGCGATGAAGAACAGTCCATCCACCGGCTTCTCGGCTGGGCCTGGCGTGAGATACGCTAGCGCGAGGGGATAGATGTTGTTCACATCGGTCGGATCTCCCTCCACCGCTGCCCGCAGATACTGCTCGGCTTTGGCATTGTCCTTGTTCTGATACGCGGCCATGCCCACCGCGCCGTTGAAGATCACACTGGTCTGCGTCTTGAACTTCTGATAGTCGGCATCCGACATGCCCTCAGGCTTCGGCCAGGTCGGTAAGACCTGCAGACCCTTCTCCCCATACTGGGCCGCTTCGGCCAGGTCCTGCGATGTTTTCGCAGTGATCCGCTTTCCAACCACAAACAGCGCCAGAGCCTTCACGTTGTTCGGATTCACCTGCAGGACTTTCTGCGCGGTGTCGATCATTTTGGCTACATTGTTGGTCGCCTGGTACGCGCCCATCAGTTGTTCCAGCCCCTCTTCCTTCATCACGCTGTTGGGATACTGCGTCAAGAAGGCTTCGAAGCCGCTGATCTTAGCCGTGGGATCTTGCTGGCCCAACGCGCCCATGAAGGCATTGTATTCAGCAGGGTCTTTGATCTCTTTCTTCTGCTGCGGCGCCGCAGCGGGCGGCGCTGGATTCTGCGGCGGCTGGGCCGGAGCGGAAGCGGTTTGGGCGACGGCGGTAACTGCGGCTACCAGCAACATCGCGAGAAGAATCTTCTTCATTCCTGTGGCTCCTTAACTCTTCGGGGAAGGTGGAATTGACATCTTGCCCGGCGCACCCGAGCTTCGTGCCGCGTTTTCCCTTGGACCGGCTTCGTCCTTGGGAATGATCCCGCGCATCCTGGGCCGCTTGTAAAATGTAGGGCGGCCTACGATTAAACCGGTGAGCGGATTATAAGGATGTCATCCTGCTAAGGCAAGCCGTTTGCTGGCCTTAGCTCTCCTTATCTGTTTCGATGCGTAAACCGGCAGAGCGGGATGGATTGCCGTGCCGCCCCGCCTCGCTCTAAAGAGCTACCATCTCCCCCAAAGGAGCTATCCGCATGAAAGGCGCCTCAACCTCAGCTCTGGCCGGAGAAGTCGCAGTCGTCACCGGGGCCGGCCGCGGCATCGGCGCCGCCATTGCCATGACTCTTGCTAGCCTCGGAGCCCGCGCCGTGCTGTGCGGACGCACGCGCAAAGCGCTGGAGGCTACCTCCGCAGCTATTCACAACCAGGGCGGGCAGAGCGTGGTGATGGAATGCGACGTCACCGATCTGCGTTCGGTCGAATCCGTGGCCGACCGCGTGGATCGCACTTTCGGCCGGCTGGACATTCTGGTGAACAACGCCGGGGTCGGGGGCGGCGCCGGGCCGCTGCATCAGCTCTCACTCGATGTCTGGGAGCAGGTGATGAACACCAATCTGCGCGGGGTGTACTACTGCATCCGCAGCTTTGCGCCGCTCATGATCCGCGCCCGCGCCGGCCACATCGTCAACATTTCGTCCCTCGCCGGCAAGAACGCACTCCCCAATGGAGCCGCCTACTCTGCGTCCAAGTGGGGGCTCAATGGATTGACGTATTCCGTGGCGGAGGAGCTGCGTGCGCACAACATCCGCGTCTCCGTCATCTGCCCGGGATCGGTTCACACCGAATTCAGCCCGCACACCGGAAAGAACGCCGACAAGATCCTGCAGCCCGCCGACGTCGCCCACGCCGTCGCCATGATCGTGACTCAGGCGCCGCAATCGTTCGCCAGCGAGATCCTGCTGCGGCCGACGCAGAAACCGTAACGATCCGACTATTTCTTGAACAGATTCTCAAACGCCTGCCGCGCGTCGTTGGGACGAGCCATGCCCTTGCTGGACGTCTCTTTCTCGATCGCCACGCGCATGGAATAAAACGAGCAGTCGTTGCGCTTGTCCTTGGGCGAAATTCGCTCTGGAATCGGCTGGTTACATTCGAAACGGCTGGCCGGGTCAAAGTGCTCGCACTGCTTGCAGGAGTGCAGTTCGAATCCGCATTTCGGGCATTGTCCGACCGGCTCGGTAATGGACTGCAACAGCGTCCCGCACTGCGCACAGCGGGAGACGGGCCGCGTCCCCGGCATGTTGATCGGCCGTGGGCCAAAGGTATTGTCTTTCCGCGAAACCGCCGGTTTCTCCAGCTTTTTCTGCGGCTCGCTGCCGGAGTCCTGGTATCCGCGCTGCCGGTACTTGCGGTCCGACAAGGAAAGCCTCCTGAAAACGCCTCATTCTCCGCCTTTCGGCCGCTGCGCACAAGGGCCTGTTGGCGTGCGGTAGCCCATTGCGGCGTGGACAACCTCTCCCGTGGACAGCTCATCTTTAGCGCGACCGTGAATTGTCTTTCACATATCCGGGTGCTACCATCCGATTAGGTGAAAACTGAGGAGGAAGGTTATGTCGGATCGTGACGGCAACAGTTTTGTGTGGTTTCTGGCGGGTCTCGGCATCGGAGCCGTCGTCGGCGTGCTGTATGCGCCGCGCTCCGGCGAAGAGACGCGCGAAGTGCTGCTCTCCAAGGCGCAGGAAGGCCGCGAGAAAGTTCGCCACCAGGCCCGCCGGGCGCGGCAGCAAGCCGAAGGCTGGGTGGATCGCGGCCGGGACGTGGTCAGCCAGCAGAAGGACCAGTTCCGGGCTGCTTATGAGGCAGGCCGTCAGGCTTATCATGAGACCACCACGACAGGAAGCGAGCCGCCCAGCGGCGTCTAAGCAGCAACGGCGGGAGTGCCCATGGATGACAATCTGCTCAGAGTCTTTATCGCGCTGACCGCGTTCGCAGTCGTGATTCAGGCCGGAATTCTGGTGGCGCTTTACCTCGCGGTTCGCAAGAGCACCGCCAGGATGGAGGCGCTTGCCACCGAGGTGACGACCAAGGCGCTGCCCACACTTGAAACGGCCCAGAGCATGTTGGTCGAATTGCGTCCCAAGATCGAGACGCTTGCCACCAACGCAGCCGAATCGACTACCCTCGTGCGCGCGCAACTGGGACGGCTCGATGCTACGCTCAGTGATGTCCTGGATCGCGCCCGCCTGCAGGTCATCCGCGCTGACGAACTACTCAATCGCACCATGGACAAAGTTGAAGAGACCACTGAAGTGGTCCACAAAACGGTCGTCTCCCCGCTGCGGCAGGTCTCGGGCCTGATGAGTGCCATCAGCACCGGACTCGAAGTTTTCTTCAACCAGAAGCGGCGCCAGCCCCGCAACGGCATGGGCGTCCCGCAGGACGAGATGTTTATCTAGAGCTGGTCTCCAACAGCGGGCTTGGGAAGGGCACGGCTTCAGCCGTGCCGTTTGGGCTGGCAAGAACCTAGGGCTTCAGCCCCTGAGGGACTCTCCGTAAACACTCATTTAGCTTTCACCCTGTGCGCCACGAAATCTTTCCCCGCGTAGCGGTACGTCAGACTATCCACCCTTCCTCCCGGTCCCACCGAAATCACCACATGCCCAAGAAAATTGCGCTCCAAAAACTCGGTCGCCGAGAGCGGCACCAGCGGCGTTCGAAAACTTCCGAGTTCCAGCAGCAGCGTACCGCCTTCGGCCGTCAGAGTAAACTTCGCATTAGGAACGAAATAATCCGGCCCGTACTGGTAATCTCCCGCGTATGAGGCTAGGGTGGGTTGCGGGATATCAATGGCGCGCAGGGCCGGCGGTTTCTCCGGTTGCTCTCCTAACACGATTGCGGCCAGCGCCGCGGCGATTGGATCCTGCGAGACCGTGGCGTAGCTGTTGCTGAGCACGATGACCGTAACGTCGTCGTCCGGGAAACGGTCGAGCTGCGCCGTAAATCCAGGACTGCGGCCATTGCTCGACATCACCCGGTGGCCGGAACGGCTGCGGTTGAACCAGCCGAAGCGATTTCCCCGGCCTTCGACGAAATACTTCTGGCGAGTTGCGCTCTTCAGAAGCGTATCTGAGTTCAGCGCGCGGTCGAATCGGTAAAGGTCGTCTACTGTCGAGTACAGGGATCCGTTGCCCGTCTTGTTGGACCAATCGAGATAGGGCGCTTTCTCGTACGAGCTGACTCCGGCAGGCTCGTATCCGGACGCAGCCAGCGGAATCAGCCGCAACGCTTCGCCGTCGTGCCCGGAGTTCGTCATGCCCGCCGGATCAAAGATGTGCTGGCGCACATAGTCTCCGTAGCTCTCTCCCGAGACCTTCTCCAGAATCAGGGCCAGCAGGTTGTAGTTGGAGTTGCTGTAGTGGTAATCGGCGCCGGGCTGAAAGTCGAGCGGCAAGGTGGAGAACTTGCCGATCAGTTGCTCCACGGTGTGCGGGCTGCGCGCAAACGTATCGTAGTCGGGAAGATCGTTGACATTCGGAATTCCCGAGGTATGGGTCAACAGATGCTCCAGCGTGATCCGATCCCCGTTCGGGAAGCCCGGCACGAAGCGCGAAACCGGATCGCTGACGTTCAGCCGTCCCTGCTCCTGCAATTGAAGGATGGCCATCGCAGTAAACGGCTTCGACACGGACGCAATATGGAAGCGTGTCGCTGGTGAGTTCGGAACTTGCAGCTCGTAATTCGCCATGCCGTAGCTACGGCGAAACAGAACCCTGCCCTTGCGCGCGACCAGCACCACTCCGGTGAAATTGCCGGTCTCCACAAACGGCTTCAGGTAGGCCTCGAGGCGGTTGGCGACGAGCGAGTCAGCAAGCTTCTGGCCCGACGCCATGCCGCAGGAAAGGAGCACGCAAGCAACAATAACAATCACAGCGGTGCGCGAGAGTTTGCCGGTCATGAGATGGCCAGCATTCTATCCCGCGCTTCTGACGGGTCGTCAACCAGCCGTAATATCCGGGCGGGATCAGCTTGAAACGGCTGGCTTCATTTGGAGATGGGCTCTCCAACAAACACCAGACACTCGTTGGGGTCTCCGATGTGGAACTCCGTCATCCCATACTCCCTGTCAAACAGGTCTCTGATTCGGTAGCGATCCTTGAAGGTTTTCACATGCTCCCACAGGGTATGGATGCCCCGGACCTCGATGTAGATCTCGGTATGCCCCCGGACACACTTCATGACTTCCTCCGATGCAGCCTTCATGAAGTGGATGGTCTGACCGTCACGTTCCACGATCGAATACTCCTGCGATTTCAGGGTGGGGGCGAATCCAAGCACGTTCCGGTAAAACGCGATGGTTTCCTCCATGTTGGCGACCGCCAGCATGGGGCTTATTCTCTTCGCTGTAGTCGGAGGGCTCATTTCTTTGCGACCTTTCAGACGGACACTCTACCGAAATGTCCCCAGCCGCGGTTAGTGCCGGGCCTGCAGAATCTGTTCCTTCGGGCTCTCCACCGAACTGGCTCCTTCCAACGAGCGAGCGCGCGCGCCGTGGAAGAAGATCAGGTGGACAAAGAACATCACAACCAGCACCGCTCCGAATGTACACACGATGGTCGCCCCGGTCGGCAGGTCGAGGAGCACGGAAAAGTACACCCCGAGCGCCGAGACTAACGTCCCCATCGTCCACCCGATCGCCAGCCGCCGTCCGATCTTGTCGGCAAAGAGCATCGCGCCCACCGAGGGCACGATCAGGTAGCAGAACACCAGCAGCACCCCGGCGATCGCTACCGAGGAAGTCACCACAAAACCAAACGAAGCGTAGAACATAAAATCCCAGAACCGGATGCTCAGCCCGCTGGCCTCGGCCTTCGCGGGGTCAGTCGAGATCAGCAGGAACTTCTTGCGGAAGAAATAATGAAACACGCCGATAGCTCCGTAGAGCACCGCCGTCCTGATCACTTCCGCCCTGGAAACGGCCAGGATGTTGCCCACCAGCATGTCCTTAAGGTGTTCCGTTTCGCCGGTGGCCTTGCTCATGGCAAGAATGGCGGTCGCCGAGGCGACGGCATAGGCAATGCCGATGAAGGCTTCCTGGGGAATGTGTCCGCGCCGCGTACGAGCCACAGAAAAAATGCCGGCGCCCAGAAAGGTGAATCCCAGGCTCAGAAAGTAAGCGCCCCGCCCGTGCGGATTCACGCCGACCAGGATGGCAATGGTTGCCCCGAGGGCGGCAATCTGGGCCAGCGCCAGATCCACGAAGATCACGCCGCGCTCCACGACGTGCACGCCCAGATACGCGTGAATGCCCGTCAGAATCAAGCTGGCAACAAAGGGCCAGAATAGGAACTGCAGTATGTCCATGACGCTCCCTTTAGACTATTGACTGCTCTGAAACGCTTTCGTCAGCAAAGCGATATCGTAATCGAAGAGCTGGAAGTAGGTTGTCACCTCCTTCACACCTCCCACCGATGGCAGGTACTCGACCACCATTCCGCCGGTTTCCCGCGCAATCGAGTCCGGCGTCTTGCGGTCAAAATAAGGCTCGACCATGATGACCTTCACGTTGTCGCGCTTCATCATGTTGATGACGTCGAGCGTGTGACTCGGCGTCGGCGGAATCCCCGGACGCGGCTCGACGAAGCCCACCACGTTCAGTCCGAAGTGCTTGGCAAAATTCGGCAAGGAATTGTGGTAGGTAACCACCTTGCGCCCGCGAAACGGTTTGGTCTCCGCATCCCACTTCTTTTCCGCCTCCGTTAAGCGGCGGTCGAAGTCCTGAAAGCGCTGCTGAAAGTACGCCGCGTCCTCCGCATCCATCTCCCCGAGTTTGGCGGCGATCCCTTTGGCGATCCGCCGTCCGTTGTCCGGTTCCAGCCAATAGTGCGGGTTTCCCAGCGGATGTACGTCACCCATGGCGCGCGTGATCGAGCCCTGCGGGATCTCCAGGATCTCCGCGAACTGCGAAGCATCCAGATATCCGTTCGCCCCCACCTGAATGCGCGAATTTCCGCTCTGCGTGATCAGCGGCGGCAGCCATCCGATTTCCAGTTGCAGCCCGACCACCACCAACAGATCGGCCTGCCGCAATTTCAGCAGAAAGCTGGGCTTGGCCTCGACATAGTGCGGGTCCTGATAACCCTTGGCAATCGCCTCGACGTTTATCTTGTCGCCGCCGACTTCCTGCGCCAGGGCTGCGAGATCGGTCGTGGCCGTGACCACGTTCAGCTTCTTCGCCGCCGCGGTGCTGGGAGCGAGCAGGCTGAGCGAGAGAACGGCCGCGGCCGCCAGCAAGAGTCCATACCTTGAGACATAGCGATTCATCGAATCTCCTATTGCTCGTTCAAAAATACTTCGAGAGAGTTCAGGAAAGCGACCCGCAGGGGCTAAAGCCCAGTCTTTCGGCGGCATTTGCGGCACGACTAAAGTCGTGCCCTTCCCGAAATCTGCCCGTCGTCGGAGTTTTTCCGCAAGCTGTAAAGCCATGCTCCCAAAACTCACTGTTGAAACCAGTAATACCAGTTCTAGAAGGGATGCGCGCCGTGCGCTCCCAATGAGAACAGAACCTGGAGCAAGAGCTCGTTGGTTTTATGATCGCCCGCGTAATCCGTAAAACGATATTGTCCCCGAACCTGGCTGAACTCGCTCGGCCAATACGTCAGGATCACCGAGCCACCTTTATCCGTGAGGTTGGCTTCGCGGGCGCGATCCGACCAGTCGTAGCGGCCTCCCAAAAACCAGCGCCGCTTGAACTGGTACTCGCCCGAGGCGTACATGCCAAACGCGCGCTGCTCGAACGGCTGCTGGTGGCGCTGGCTCCAGATGAACTCGCTGCGCGCCACAAACGAGTTGTAGATAGCGCGCCGCAGAGGTTTCCAGCGCAAAGTCGCATCAATCCCATACAGACTGGTGATGAAATCGCTGCCCAGTTCGTTGTGTCCGCGGGCATACGAGGCGCCGAGCTCGAGATTGGTGGACTCGGTCAGGTCCTTGTATCCGCGCAAATGCGCCACCGTGCTCACATCGCTTTTGCTATGCGACTGGAAGACAAGTTCGTCGCCTGAACCCGAGTCGCCACGAAACACCTGCCCGGTTGCGGAGAGGAAGATGCCTTTCGGAAATGGAATGATGCGCTCGACCGAGAACCCGGCGTCATCAATGCCGTCTTCTCCGCCCACCAGGTTCTGCGTGACCAGCGGCCGGTCCACGAAGGGCAGCACGTGGTTGTGCATGCCATTGACTTTTCCAAACGCCGACCGCATCTTCCCGACTCGCGCGACAAAACTCGCCGGCAGCGCCGTGAACGTTATGTACCCTTCCTCCACGCCCACCCCTTGCTCCCCGAACGTAAGGAAGAAATCGCCGCGCGCATATGGATCAATGATCGCCTGCACCCCGAGCTCCGACTCATGCATTTCCAGCGAGGGCGACGGGCGAATCGAATTGCCGCCTGCGAAGGCCACGAAGTCGCCGATCATGCTGATGTCGGGATTCAGCGCCTTGGCCGCGGAACCTCCGGCGCCACCCAGGCTCACCGGTGTGGCAGCAACACTCTCCGCGGGAGCAGCGTTCGCCGCCTCCGCCGCGCTAGGAGCTTGCGTAGCGCCTGGCGCCTGACCAGCCTGCGCCTTCAGTGTTCGCACCTGGCCTTCGAGCGCGATCAAACGGTCTTCGAGATCGCGAATCTTCTGCTCGAGCGCGGCCGTATCTTCTCCGGAAGCGGGGGCGCTCTGCTGCGCGTACGCGAATCCCGGGACCAACAACGCAAGTACACAAAACCCAATCAATGGCTTCATTCCAAGCTCCTGTAGGGCGGAAATCTGAAAGGATCGAACGGGGCTTGTCGCCCCGCGTAAGGGAAGCCTTAGAGAACGGGCGGAGGGCGCATGCGCAACCGCACCCCGCGCCAGAACGGCTTCGCCTGGACGGAAACGAAGACCATCCGGGAGCGGTTCGGAACCAGGAAGAAGAGGAAGAGCAGAACCAGCGTGCCCAACACAGACTGCGCTAGCGCACACACCGGGCATACCGGCTTGGCCAAAGAAATTCCGCCCCGAACTCCGGGCGCATAGGATTCAGCCGGCTGGCACACGTGCGCCGCCTGCAGCAACAGCGCAAGGCACACCACGCCTACCAACACTTGCGCAAAGACCCTGGAGCTAGCCAATTGGCCACCGGAAAGAATCACCATGCTCTCTCAGTCAGATGCCTTTGGCACCTGAGAAGTAACTTGCGTGTCTTCACTTAGGCCGGATTCTAACACGCGAGGCGGGCGGCCTTGCCCCGCTCAGCGGTCCTCATCCGCCGATCCGCCGCTTCCGCCGGCTCCCTGCACGCGCTCGCTCTTCACATCCGGCACGTGGATGGCGTGGATGCCCTGTTCGGCCGCGAGTTTTTGAAACGCAGCGAGGTCCGCGTTCCGCACCTGCTCCCAGCGCGTCAGGAACTCATCGGTCTGCTTCTTGAGCTTGTCGAATAGCTGGTACTGCGATTCGGTGGGAGCGGAATCGGAAAACCCGCCCGCGGCCAGGGCCAGACCGGCGAATTTCCCGTCCAAGCCAGGCGGATACGCGAGCGAATCTTCGTTGGCGCTGATCTTGAGGTTGACGAGCGGGTCGCGAACCGCAATCAGTTTCGCGTCCAGTCCGACGGCCGCATCGAGCAGCGCTTTGTATGAATCGCCCGGCGGCAGCCGCTTCTTGAGTCCCTCCATCTGCTCACGCACATCCTGGATCTGATTGACGGTGTCATATACACGGTTGAGTTGCTCGCGTATATCGAATAGCAGCTTGAACTGCTCTTCCAGGTCGCTCTGCGAAACGTTCGCGCGCGGATCGAGCTTCACTTCCAAAGGAGCCGTCTGGCTCTTGCCCTCGGCTGTCAGTCGCACCTGATATTTGCCAGGCAATGCCAGCGGGCCGCGCGCGCCCTCGTTGTATTCCCACAAATAGTAGCCCGGGACGCGGTTCGCCGCCGCGTAATGCAGGTCCCAGACAAAGCGATTCAGGCCCGCTTCGGCCTTCACCTGCTTCTCCGGCTTCTTGTCGTCGGGATCGGGCGGCTCATCCGGCTGCGTAATCTTGTTGCTGGAATACCTGCGGATCGAATTCCCCGCCGCATCCAGGATTTCAATCTTGACCTCCTGCTTCGGAGCTTGTTTCAGGTAGTAATAAATCACCGCCCCGTTCGGCGGATTCTGTCCCGTAAACACCGCCCGCAGCGGAGCCTCGCCGGTGTGCACGCGGTACGCCGCCGCCGGTTGATAGAGGTGCGCGTCTTCATTCGCAACCGAATCGGCAAACTGCCGCAGCACCGAGACGTCATCCAGGATCCAGAACGACCGCCCGTGGGCGGCCAGCACCAGGTCGTCGTTCTTGACGACCAGATCGTGAATCGGCGCGATCGGCAGATTGAGTTGCATCGCGCGCCAGTGCGCGCCGTCGTCGAAAGAGACAAACACGCCGCGCTCGGTTCCCGCGTAGAGCAGACCCTTCTTCTTCGGATCCTCCCGCACGGCCCGCGCGAAAGCGCCGTCCGGAATGCCGGTTGTAATCCCGCTCCAGCTCTTCCCGAAGTCGCTGGTCTTGTAAATATGCGCACGCAGATCATCGTTCTGGTGCCGGTCAATCGCCACATACGCCGTTCCCGCATCGTTCGGAGAGGCTTCGATCAGGCTGACGCGGCTCCACTCCGGCAGATCCTTCGGAGTTACGTTGGTCCAGGTCTTCCCTTCATCGCGCGTGATGTGAATCAATCCGTCATCGGTACCCACCCAGATCAGACCTTTCGTCAGCGGCGAGGGCGCAATCGAGAAGACCGTGTCGTAGTACTCGGTGCCGGTATCGTCAATCGTGATCGGCCCGCCCGAGGGCTGCTGCTTCGATTTGTCATTCCGCGTCAGATCGGGGCTGATCGCTTCCCAGCGCGTTCCCCCGTCGCTCGTTTTGAAAACCCGCTCGCCGCCGTAGTAAATCGTGTTCGGGTCATGCGGAGAAATCACGATGGGCGCCGTCCACTGAAAACGATGCTCGAGGTTAGCTGCGCCGCGAGCGTCCGACATCTCCGGCCACACCGCGATGTTCTTCACCTGGTTCGTGCGCTTGTCGAAACGCGTGATATTGCCCTGATAGTCGCCCGCATAAACGACGTTGGGATCGGGCGGATAGGGCGCGATATATCCCGCCTCTCCGCCTCCGACCGCGTACCAGTCCTCGCGGCCGATCGAGCCGAGATCGCTGCGGCTCGCAATCGCAATGGTCGAGTTATCCTGCTGCGCGCCATACACGTAATAGGGCGTTCGCGAGTCGGTGATGACGTGGTAGAACTGCGCCGTGGGTTGATTGTCCTGGCGAGTCCAGGTCTTGCCTCCGTCCAGGCTCACGGTTGCCCCGCCGTCGTTGCTGGCGATCATGCGCTTCGAGTTCTTTGGGTCAATCCACAAACCGTGGTTGTCGCCGTGCGGCACCTTGATCTTGTTGAAGGTGCGTCCGCCGTCGGTGGACTTGAAGAACTCCACATCCAGGATGTAGATGGTCTCCGCATCCTGCGGATCGGCGATCACGTGCATGTAGTACCACGGTCGCTGATAAAGGCTGTGACTGCCGTTGACGAGGTTCCAGGTGTCGCCGCCATCGTCGGAGCGATACAGGCCGCCTTCCTTCGCCTCGATGAGTGCGTACACGCGCTCCGAGTTCGCCGCCACCGCCAACCCGATGCGGCCGTAGGGTCCTTTGGGCAGTCCATGCTCTTCCAGCCGCTTCCAGGTCGCCCCGCCGTCGCTCGAGCGGTACAGCCCGCTTCCCGCGCCCCCGCTCGAAAGGCTCCACGGTGTCCGTCGCGCCTCCCACAACGACGCAAACAGAATGTTGGCATTTCGCGGATCGAACGCAACATCTATTGCGCCCGTGTTCTCATCCTTGTAAAGAACTTTCTCCCAATTCTTGCCGCCGTCAATGGAGCGGAACACACCGCGCTCCGCGTTCGGACCAAACGGATGTCCCAGCGCGGCCACAAAAACGATATCGGGATTCCGCGGATTCACGATCACTTTGCCGATCGCGCGCGAATCCTTCAGCCCGACGTTCTTCCAGGTCTTGCCCGCGTCCAACGACTTCCACACGCCGTCCCCGTGGGAGATGTTTCCGCGAATGCAGGCTTCGCCCGTGCCCACGTAAATCACGTTCGGATCCGCCTGGGCGACCGCCAGGCTGCCGATGGAGGGAGCACCATCCTTATCGAAAATCGGCGACCAGGTGGTCGCGCCGTCGGTGGATTTCCACACTCCCCCGCCAGTCGCGCCAAAGTAGTACGTGGTCGGGTCGCCTGGGATCCCCGATGCCGTCAATGACCGCCCGCCACGGAACGGTCCGATCGCGCGGTACTTCATTCCCTTGAACAGCGGGTCGCCTTCGTTCTTTTCCTTCTTGGCATCGTCGGTGGATTGAGCAGGTGCCGCGCTCGCGGCGGTCTGCTGCTTGCGGTTTCTCTCGCTTTGCTGCGAGAGGGCGTAGGAGGCAAGTAAGACAATCAGCAGCAGGAAAGCTGCCGTACGCAAAAGGGCCCTTGGGGTCATGAAGGTCTCCGGGGCAAGAATTGGTGCGCCTAATGGTAAAGCCCGCACTACCAAACCGACAATCCCATATTCGCTTTCGGCGCAGGCTGCATACAGTTCGACGAACGTGAACCCGCATAGTCAACAGACCTTGGCGTAAATCGCAGGTTGACTTCTGCCCGCTCGCGCCTAGAATGTTTCAAACATTTCAGCACTCGTTTGTTTGAAACAGGACTTCATCAGAATGCAGCGGCAATTCACATCGAACGAAGTGATGGTCCTGACCGGGATCACCGCTCGCCAACTGCAATGGTGGGACGAACGCGGCATCGTCGTCCCCCAGCGCCAGGGGCATCGCCGCATCTACGCCTGGGATGACCTGGTCGCGGTGGCGGTGATCTGCCAGCTGCGTCAACGCGGCTTCTCTCTGCAGCGCGTCCGCAAAGTCATTCGCTTCCTGCAGCAGGAGTTTGGCACGAACCTCGCGGCCACGGTCGGCGCAGCGTCTGAGTATCACCTTCTCACCGACGGCACCCATCTTTATCTGCGAACCTCGGCGCGGCAGGTGGTCGATCTCCTGAAGAACGCGCGTCAGCCCATGCTCGATATCTGCCTGAGCGACGAAGTGCGCCGGGTGAGAGCGGAAATTCAAGCGCGCAAGAAAGACGCAGTCTCCGAAAGGGTCCGGCCGGCGCGCCGGGCTCAGAGAGCGTAAGCGGAAACGGGGGGAGGCATGATGATCGGCGAATTGAGCATTCTCAACGAGTGGATTCCCGAGCAAATGGAACCCGGAACCGTATTCGTCCTGGAAAATGCGGGCGAGGTAGGAGAGAAAGAAGATCCTTACTGGGCGGTGCTGTCCTGTCCTTCCTGCGGCACGCTCGGCCTGATTACGCGCAAGCAGATGGCCGGACTGTTGCCCGTAATCTGCGGCTCCGGACATTGCTCAGCGCAGTTCTTCATCAACGAGGAGGAGATCACGCCGCGCAAGTCGTTCTAGTCCGACTCTGACTTTCCACCTCAACTGCTGCGCCCTGCCTTGGACCCGGCCAGCCGCACCGGCACCTGCTCAACAATCTCGATCTCAAACCCCTCCAGCGCCGCCACCCTCCGCGGGTGGTTCGTCAGCAGCCGAATCCGTTTCAAATTCAGATCCGAAAGAATCTGCGCTCCCAAGCCAATCTCGCGCTGGGTCTTGCGCTCGCTTTCCGGAAGGGTAGGTAAGCGTCGCTCGCGATGAAAAGTCAGGAACGACTGCTCCCCGATTCTCTCCGCCGAGAAGCCCTTGGACGTCTGGTGCAGGTAAATCAGCGCGCCGCGGCCTTCTTCGGCAATCACTTCAAGTGACGCCTCCAGCGTCGCGCGGCAGTCACACCCGGTAGCGCCGAAAACATCTCCCAGCAGGCAGTGCGCGTGCATGCGCACCAGCACCGGCGTTGACGGATCGCTGATATCGCCACGGATCAGGGCCAGGTGCGACTCCCCACCGTCCACTTCGCTCTCGTAGGCGATCAGCCGCAATTCCCCATAGCGCGTGTCCACCAGTGCTTCGCCGACACGGTGCACATAGCGCTCGTTCTGCATGCGGTAGCGGATCAGTTCCGCGACCGTCAGCATTTTCATGTCATGCGTGCGGCAGAACTCGATCAGGTCGGGCACGCGCGCCATGGTGCCGTCGTCCTTCATGATTTCGCAGATGATCCCCGCCGGCACCATCCCCGCGAGCCGCGCCAGGTCCACCGACGCTTCTGTCTGCCCGGCACGAACCAGCACTCCACCTTTTCGTGCGCGCAGCGGAAACACATGCCCCGGCCGCGCCAGATCGGAAGGCCGGGTCGCAGGATCAATGGCAACTTTGATGGTGTGCGCGCGATCGTATGCCGAGATGCCGGTCGTGACTCCCTGACGTGCGTCAATCGCCTCACAGAAAGCGGTACCGTATTGCGAGGTGTTCTCGGCCGTCATGGCGCCGATCCGCAGATGTTCCAGGCGTTCTTCCGTCATCGCCAGGCAGACCAGGCCTCGCCCGTACTTGGCCATGAAGTTGATGGCTTCGGGCGTGACCTTGTCGGCTGCCAGGGTGAGGTCGCCTTCGTTCTCCCGGTCCTCGTCGTCCACCACGACGATCATCCGCCCCGCGCGGATCTCTTCAATGGCCGTGTCAACGTCGGTAAATGGGACTGCTGAAGACATAAAGTTAGGATTTTAGCACCAGAAATAGGGCAGCGCCGTGAGCCGCTAGCAATGCTCCCGCCGCGAAACTGGTCGCAACCAGCAGCCCCACCAGTTCGGTTCCGCCGAATTTGATCCCCGCAAGCACGCCCCGCCGCCGGCCTCCAAACAATCCCACTAAAAAGTAAAGGGTCGCACGCGGCGACCCGCTATCCACCAAAACTCACCCCAGATTACAGGGTGGATTCGATTTCAAAGCCCCAAGCTTCCAGCAAGGGCTCGGGGATGTACTTCGAGTTTTTGTTCCGGCGCGCCCATTCGCGCAGCCGCGTGGACCGCAAGTACTGATCGGGGGAGAGCTTATACTCGCGTACCACCTGCTCGAACTCGGTGATCGTCGGGGTAACGGGCCCGATCGGCTCGGGCTTGCCCCAGTTGGGGTTTCCGCGTCGCTTGGCCATGGGGAAGAGACCCTTTCTTACGTTAAGATAACGGCTTTTCTCTTGTTTCCCTTAAGTTCGATTCCGAGAAGTGCCCAGGGGATTCACTCCCCGCCAGCAAAATCTCCAAAAGGCTAGCACCATCGCCGACCCTTGATCCCGATGGAAACTACTGATAATAATGGGTTTCTAGCCGTTCGTCAATAGAAAAATGGGCCCCAGCGCACCAAGGTCTGTATCCCCTTACCGCACAGTCACTTCCAGCGGGTCGCCGGACCTGCGGGACGAAGCCCCTGCCTAATCGAGGGCTTATGCCTGGCCGATGAAGACTAGGGGGGTCGCTGCTCGCCAGTGACCTGAGTAACCGGAAGATCAGGCCATGGCGTTGACCGTGAAATTCCATACACTTAGAGTGCGAAGGTAAGGTTTTCTCCGGTCGGACCTGACAGGAAACGCCTTCCGCCAGGCGGCACGACGAGACAGCAAAGCACGCGTTGCAGCAGCCGCCCCAGGGAGATGCAGAGGCGGTGCGCGCAGGAGTTCAATCCGAATCGAAGAGTATGAGTCTGAGGTCCCTGCTCCTGAGTTCCGACGAGAAGACGGTGCGCGTCCTGCGCCGTGTCCTCAGCGATCTTGACATCGGCGTCGAGCACAGCGCTTCCGCCGAGGCAGCGATTCGGAAACTCACCCGCCAGCGCTTCGAAGCCATCATCGTGGATTGTTCCAATGCGGAGGAGGCCGCCAGCGTACTGAAGAGTACCAAAGCCTCTCCTGCCAACAACCGCGCGATTTCCATCGTGCTGGTCGAAATCGGAATCGGAATGCGGGCGGGCTTCGAAATGGGCGCGCATTTTGTTCTGCACAAACCTCTTTCGGGCGAGCGCGCCAAAGCCAGCTTCCGGGCCGTCCGCGCCCTCATGAAACGCGAACGGAGACGCCAGTTGCGCGTCGCCGTGCAGATTCCCGTCGAGTGCCGCGCTTTTGGCAGCGCGGTGCAGTACAAAGCCATGACCATCGACCTCTGCGAAGGCGGGATGGCCATCCAGTTTCCCGGCCCCATCCCGAAAGAAAACTCTCTCCGCTTCTCTCTCGACTTGCCCGGCATGGACCGCAAGTTCGAAGTCGAGGGCGAGTTGGCGTGGGAAGGACACCACAAACAAGCTGGGGTCCGGTTCAAGAGCATCTCCGAAGAACAGCGCGATACGCTGGGCCACTGGTTGAACAGCCAACTGCCCGAGCCCGAGCACGACGACCCGCCCGTGAACTGCATTCTCACCGATCTCAGCCTGGGCGGCTGTTATCTCAAAACGGTTTCCCCATTCCCGCAGGGAACCCGCGTCATCCTCTCGATAAAGACCGGTGAGCTGGAATTGCGCGCCGGCGGCGTAGTCCGCGTGAGCCATCCGGAGTTTGGGATGGGAGTGGAATTCATCCAGGCCACCAGCCAGCAGCACGATCAGGTGCGCCAGATGATCGAAACGCTACGCGCCAACGGCGACAAATCGCCCGAGCTCCAGGTCGAACCCGATGGTCTCGAGACATCCGCGCCGGGTGAAGGTTCAGTCGAAGCACCAGTCCCGGGAACCGAAGACGCCCTGCTGGAACTGTTCCGTCATAAGTCCCAGATGCCGGTCGACGCTTTCCTGGAACAAATGCGCGAGCAGAGACAGACCCTGGAGACACGCTAGAAAAACATTCCCGTAGAGACGCGGCTTTGCCACGTCTCGCTCGGACAGGAAGCGCCTAATATGGACCCTGCGGCTGGCTTTCTTCTATCGCTCGGTATCTGGCTGATCCTGTCTGAAGTGTTACTTCCGAACCTCGGTGTGCCTCAAAAGGAACCGCCCGACCAATCAAAAACCCCCGCGTCCATCACCTAACAGCAGCCCGATGGCTGCCACAACTAAGGAGCCAAATTGAATCCAATTTGAAATAGCCATCATTCGTCGTCCGCCTAGCTACAATTCATCCACACAACCTCGTTGCTCGTTGTGTTCAATGGCCGCAACATCACACAAGCGTTCATTTCATCATGCCAATGTTTCCACGTGCGATACTTGTCCCATTGAGCCCACCAAAGCACAAACAAACGGCTCGTGCCCGTTTTCAGCCCATCCAGTTCTTTATCCTTTAGCGGATAGATCGTTTCAAGCGAAGTGCCAGCGCCCACGCCCACTTCCAGGCCTTCTTGGCCGGTAAGTTCGGATTCCTTAGCTGCTTTGTCCCATGCTTCTTTGAACTTTTGCTTTGCTACCTTTGCCTGTTCCGCATCATTCCCCGTGTTGTTGTTCAGCACACAGATTGCCGGGAAAAACCTAACTCTGAATACGGGCGCAGCGCCTTTGTTCATCAGTGTTACACGGATGTGAGCGGGCGTTCCTGAAACGAATCCGGGCGGCTTTACATCTATCGAATCCAATTGCATGAAGCCGGTGGATTGTGTGGCCGAACCGACACCGAACGCGACGGTTGCGGCCAGAGATACGAACGCAATCCAGAACATCACCGCTTGGTTCCGGGTAAGCGAACGATACGCGGCGAAGAATCCGCTGGCGTGTTGCCAGCAAAACCTCTCCTCGCCAGCGACGATTCGCTTACACTGCTTCCCGCTTTGTAGAAGGCGCTGGCAAGTAGCCATCGGATTCAATTAGAACATGCGGGTGCTAGAATCGCGGCATGAACAACCATCCGCTGGCGGTATGCACTGCGTGCGGAATGTTCGCGTGGGGCGAATCGCAGATTAATCGGCAATGCGCCAAGCAGGATGGCCGCAAACGGTGCCGGGGAATATATGAGGCCGCGCTGCACTATACCTTTCAGACATGCCCCACTTGCAAGGGCGAAGGCCGGAAAGATGGCGAAAAGTGCCTGCACTGTTCGGGGCAGAGAATGATTGCGGGAAAGTACAAGCCTGGCACCAAGTAGCTAACTGTGGCAATTGCGGCATTAGCCGATTAATGATGTGCTACACTCCCGCGCCATGGTGAGATTCCTCTTGCTGCTTGCGGCCGTTATTTCCGGGACGGGTTGCGATCATGAAGATCGGTTGGCCAAGCTTGAAAAGCAGAATCAGGAATTGCAGGCGGAGATTAAGAAAAGGGACAACGCGGCAGGGGATCTTCAGTCGCAGGCCCGGTGTTCAAAGGACGCCAAAACCTGGTTTAAGGAAAATTGGCCATCGGGAGGAAACACGCTCATGGTCGATTATTCGAATCACTACAACAAGGCGCGGAATCAATGCTTCGCATTTGTGGAATATCACTTCGCGGTAGGGACGGAAGGATCCTGGCTAAACAGCATTACGCTTTGGAATCTTTACGAGAACGAAAAAGTAGGAGAGTTTATTGAGAGGCACACGATTTACAAAGGTGACGTGCTGCCGCCGGAACAGCACATGGTGACGTGCACGGTATATGGAACAACGTGCAAAGGTATTGATGAATTTAACAGGTTGTCAGGGACGTACATGAGGGATTGAGGTATGGACTGTAAGACCTTAGCCGACATAGGACTGACAGCGGCGATTGCTCTGTTCGCCGGTCTGACGTGGCAAGCGACCAGAACTTACGCGTACATCGCAGGAGTGACTCTCTTCATTCAGGCTAGTAAAGATATCTCTGGTGTGTCGCAAGGTGTGGATAGACCGATGGCGAAGAGAACAATGAGAGCCCTCAGAAAACGGTTTCCGCGCGTCTACGATGACATGTCTGAGTGCTTGAACGCAGACACAAGGACAGAGATCGAAAGAGAGTGAAGTTGCTTACTGCGCAGGATGTCCCGCTTTTGCGATTACAGCCCCGCTGGCAGGCATTTGCGCGTCGGTTGCCCTGTGGTGGGAGCGCAAATGGGTTTGTTAGGCGTTCTTAAGGATTACAAAGAGAACACCGAGCACGAGGGGCAACAGGACGATGATAATCCACAAATGTTTGACGATGCGACCGGCGATATACTGCGCGTCCTCGCTGACTTCGTTGCGTGGGTCAAACGGGTTCTGCTGTAGTCTTGCCGCTCTTGCGGCCTGGTCTGAAGGGTTCCTCCGCTTGCTCAGCGCGCTGATGCAGACGATTCGCTGGTTGCAATCCCCATCTGATGCCCATTTCTCAAGTTCTTCGTCTGGCGCAGAATTTATCACCCGAGCTTTGCTCTCAAGATCAAGTTTGTCCCAACTTCCGACGATGTCGTAGTTAGCCATGGCGACCCCTCCTGTAGCCGAAAGCAAAATCCTCGCGCGCCACACATTGTATGCCCGGGCTGGTCTGAACCATGAAGCGAGCAAGTTGTGAGGTGACTCCCGGCGAGCCAATAGGATTTGTGTCTCTATACAATTGGACCATGGGGTCCAATTAAATGCGCCCTGGAAACTCGTAAGCGAAATCAGGTCAACGAGTTAGAATTTCCGCCTCATGGCTACGAACCAGAAGGTCGGGAGTTCGAATCTCTCAGGGCGCACCATTTATTTCCTTACATCACAGCACAGACGCGGCGTCCCCGTCTCCCTCGCGTGGGGAAATGTCCTTAGACTTCGTCCTGCTCCTTCAGCTTCGAAATCACGCTGAAGTCTTCCAGCGTCGTCGTATCGCCTTTCACATCCCCGCTGCTGGCCAGCTCCCGCAACAAGCGCCGCATGATCTTTCCGCTGCGCGTCTTCGGAAGCATGTCCGTAAAGCGGATGTCGTCCGGCTTGGCCAGCGAACCAATCTCTTTCGCCACCCACTTCTTCAGTTCTTCTTTCAGCGCTTCGCTCGGCGTGACGCCGTGATCGAGCGTGACGAAAGCCGAGATCGCCTGGCCTTTAATGTCGTCCGGACGTCCGACCACCGCCGCCTCCGCCACTTTTTCATGCGACACCAGCGCCGATTCCACTTCCATCGTGCTCAAACGATGGCCTGAAACATTGAGGACATCGTCCACCCGGCCCATGATCCAGTAATAACCGTCTTTGTCCTTGCGGGCGCCATCGCCGGTAAAGTACATCCCCGGAATCTGCGACCAGTACTGCTGCACGTAGCGGTCGGGATCGCCATAGATCGTCCGCAGCATGGCGGGCCAGGGCTGGCGAATCACCAGAAATCCTCCCGACCCATCCGGTACCGGCTTTCCGTCCATGGTAACGATCTCAGGAACCACGCCAAAGAACGGCCGCGTGGCCGACCCCGGCTTGGTAGCAATCGCCCCCGGGATGGGCGTAATCATGATCGCGCCGGTTTCCGTCTGCCACCAGGTATCGACTATCGGACAACGGTTGTGCCCGATCTCTTCCCGGTACCACATCCAGGCCTCGGGATTGATGGGCTCACCCACCGTGCCCAGCAGGCGCAGACTCTCCATCTTGTGCTTCCTTGGCCACTGATCTCCCCACTTGATGAAGGTGCGGATGGCAGTAGGCGCCGTATAAAACACGTTCACCTGGTGCCGGTCAATGATCGACCAGAAACGATCAGGCTCGGGGAAGTTCGGCGCGCCTTCATACATCAGGCTGGTAGCTCCGCACTGCAGCGGCCCGTACACGATGTAGCTGTGCCCCGTCACCCAGCCGATATCCGCCGTGCACCAGTAAGTGTCTTCTTCGCGCAGATCAAAAACATACTTGCAACTCAAGTGTGTTCCCACCGAGTACCCGCCGGTCGTGTGCACCACTCCCTTGGGCTTCCCGGTCGTACCAGAGGTGTAAAGAATGTAGAGCGGGTGCTCCGCATCCAGCGGTTCGGCCGGACACTCGTCCGAGGCCTTCGCCATCAACTCATGCCACCAGTGATCGCGCCCCGCCCGCATGTTGATCGCAGTCCCCGTGCGTTTGTAAACCACCACGTGCTTCACCGACGGACAGGACTTCAGCGCTTCTTCGACCGCGGGAAATAGCTTCACTTCCGCCCCGCGCCGATAAGACCCATCCTGTGTGATGACTGCCACCGCTTGCGAGTCATGAATGCGGTCTACCAGCGCGTTAGAGGAAAATCCGCCGAACACCACCGAATGCGGCGCGCCGATCCGGGCACATGCCAGCATCGCGATCGGTAGCTCTGGCGTCATGCCCATATAGATTGCGACCCGGTCGCCTTTCCGAATCCCCAGCGACTTGAGCACATTGGCGAACTTCTGCACTTCCTTCCACAGCTGCTGATAGGTATAGGTGCGAACTTCGCCGGGCTCGCTCTCCCAGATGAGCGCAGCTTTATTCTTGCGGGCCGTGTGCACGTGCCGGTCAAGGCAGTTGTAGGAAAGATTGATCTGCCCGCCGACGAACCACTTCGCCCAGGGCGAATTCCACTCCAGAACTTTGTCCCACTTCTTGAACCAGTGCAGTTCTTCGGCGGCGCGGCCCCAGAACTTGTCGGGCTCCTCCACCGACTCCTTATAGAGTGCTTCGTACTCCGCCAAACTCTTAATGTGGGCCCTCTGGGCAAACTCGGCGGGACACTCGAACCTGCGTTGCTCATGAAGAATGGAATCAATGCTGGTCTGCTTGCTCACTTCGGCCATGATCGCCCCTTGGATGATGTACATACCCCGGCGCGGAGCCAGGGGGAATGGAAGTGATTCTACTGTGCGGGAACAGAGAATGTCTGCCGCGGAGAGGTTGCTCCTGCAACGGTAGCGCCGGCACCCTCGCCGGCAGTCGTGCGGAAGCCCTCGCCCGCCCAAACTCGGCTAACTTTCCGGAATAAACTCTCCCACCGACCCACGCTGCAGCAAATACGCCCCCGGCCCCTGCTGTCCACGGATGGAACGGCAAAACTCCGTCACATAGAACCTCGCCCGGATCGCCTCCGTAAACGCCCACCGAGTGGCCTCCCGCCACTCCCGAGCCAAGCCCATATCGGAGCGTTCTACATCCAAGATTTCCCCCGGGATCTCAATGCTCACCCGCTGCCGCGCCAGTGATTCCCTCAGTTGCGCGCGCGCCGGCCTCCCATCGCCGTTGAAGCTCACCAGTGGAGCCAGGAGCCGGAGCGCATCGAGCGTCTCCGCGCGCGCATCCTTGCCCGCCATCCGATGCCGCACCCGGCTCGACTCCAGCAGCCAGCGCACCCAAAGCCGGTCGGTCCCGTTGCGGTGCAGAAGGCTCGAAGTCTCCGGCCCATAGAAATCTACTTTGTAGGCGTCCGAGACCACGCCCAGCTTCGCGATGTTGAAGTGCGCGTTCCGGCTCTGCAGCGGATCGAACGTCCACGTCATTTCGCGAATGCCGAGCGCCAGCGCCCGTTCCCGCTGCGCTTGTTTCAACCTCAGTCCGAGATCGTGCTGGCGATAAGGCTCCAGCACCGCCAGCATGTGCGAGTGGATTGTGTTCTGCCCGTGTTCGCGTCCGAAAATGCCGAACGCGAATCCAACCAGCTTGTCGTGATGCAATGCTCCTACGAAAATGCTGCCCGCCGCTTTGAGCGCAATTGCCAGGGTCATCGGCAAGCTATCTTCGTCCGCCATCCCCCAGACCTCTTTCTCTACGGTCTTCACCTGGCAAAGGTCGTCATAGCTTTCCAGGTTGCGAATGACGATGTCTGGCGGCGCACTGCGGGCTTTCATCTCCGGCCCTTCTCCGTCGGGGGTACTGGAGCATACCAGCGCCCGGCCTCCGCCTCCTCGCGGTCGATCTCCCGTAAACGTTCGAGCGACCGCTTGGACTGCACGTGCGCGTAAGCCACCAGTAGCGCATCCAGCGCCGCCAAAGGAGCCACATACGATCCATTGAAACTGGGGTTAGTAACCGACACCACCCAGTGGTCCTGGCAAACACGCGCGATGGGAGAATCGCTGGCATCGGTGATCCCAAACGTCCATGCCCCTTGTTCTCTTGCGCTGCGCGCGGCTTCGACCGAATCGCGCAAGCAGCGCCCAAAACTGATCGCGATCAAGACATCGCGCGCTCCCAGCGCGCGCACCCGATGTTGTAGATTCCCCGAACTCCCTACCGGCGCCTCCGCCCGCGCCCCCAGCCAGGACAGACCGTAAGCCAGGAACCACGCCAGCGAATACGCCAGGTCCACGCCCACCACCACGATCTGCTGCGCCTTATCCAGCCGCCGCGCCAGTTCCACCACCCGCTCCGGAGGCACGCTTTCGCGCAGACCCTCGATGTTGGCGCGATCCATTTCCAGACTGTGCTGCACGTGCCCGTCCACCGTGCGCCGCTCCCGCGTCGCCGACTTCATCATCCGATACGGTGTGATCCGGGCGACAAAGTGCGAACGGAGGTCGGAAGCGAACTCGGCAAATTGCTCGTAGCCCAGCACCTGGATGGTCCGCACGATGGTGGCGGCGTCCACCCCGTAGCGCCGTGCCATCTTGCGCGAGGACAGGTAATAGGTGTCTTCCGCGTTCTCCAGGATGGACAGGATCAGCCGTTTCCGCCGCGGACTCAACTTCTCGTCCGCCAGCTGCAGCCGCTGCTCCAGCGGAGTCGTCCACTTCTGCTCTCCGTTCATTCAGTGCTCCGATCAAACCTTCCGCGCAACAGAGACACCGGGTTTACAACACTTGTTGCATTGTTGTCAACGAGAACGATGAGATGTTGCACGGGAGCAGCCGTCAGCACTCAGCATTCAGCACTCAGCACAGCAACCAGAGCCGAGCGGTCAGCGCCCAGGCAATCGGTTCAGCTGAATGCTGACTGCTGAGTGCTGACCGCTGGTCCCGTGCTACTCTCATTTTCGGAGATGAAGATGGCTGTCAAAACGTCCGCCCCCCTGCTGCTGGCAGGCGCGCTCCTCGCGCTGTCAAACCCCTTGCTGCACGCCGCCGAACGAGCTGTCCTGGTTCGCGATGCCGTCATCTACCTGTCCCCCGACACCAGTTCCTCAAAGCTGTCCGAAGCCGGCCGCGGCCGCGAAGTGATCCTCCTCGAGCGCAGCCGCAACTGGCTGCACGTGGAAGCTCTCCTTGGATTCGCGCAGACTCCCGATCCCGCCTTCGTCGAAGACGAGGACATGCAGGGCAAGACTGTGACCGGATGGATCCTCGATTCAGGCCTGGTCTGGGCCAACACGCCGAACGGCGACCGCATTCTCTTCGGCGCCGCCGTCGATTCCGAAGACGAAGCCAGCCGCCGCCACGGCCGCCGCGGCGCCGACCAGGACGCGTTGCGCCTCTACCGCCGGGTCTACGATCGCTTCCCCTCCTCCCCGCTCGCCGGAGAAGGGCTCTACCGCGCCGCCGACATCAAGTGGCAGATCGAAAAATCGGACGTGATGTCCCGCCCCTCCGCTCGCGAAAAAGACGCCTACCTGCGCCAGGGCATGGACGAACAACCGATGAAACTGGTCATGAAGAAGTTCCCCGGCACCAAGTTTGCCGATCTCGCCGCCTTCCATCTGCTCGACAACAAACTCTGCGGCGACTGGCAGGGCTCGTCCAAGTGCCCCGAAAAAGAAGCGGAAATATACGAGAAGTATGTAAAAGAGCATCCCCAGTCGCCCGCCGCGCCCGAGGCCCTCTATAACGCAACGTCCCGTCGCGCCGCGCTGGTCGAGATCTATAAGACTGAGGAACAGCCGAAGAAATCAGAAGAATCCAAGAACCGCGCGATCGCCCTGGCGCAGCAGTTAGTCTCGCAATATCCGCAAAGCGACTGGTCCGCCCGTGGACAGACGTTGCTCTTCCTGTTGCAGCAGGGAGTCCCAACCTACGGAAATGTAATTCAGTAGAGTCATCTCAAAAATGTCTTGGGGAGAGCACGGCTTCAGCCGCGCCGTAGAAGTCTTGTAGAAAGCGGACTTCAGCCCGAGGTTCTGCTACGCTTCCGCCAGCACCCGATGCACCATGTGAATCGAAATCGCGCCTTCGCCTACCGCTGACGCCACTCTCTTGACATTCCCCGACCGCACATCGCCCACCGCGAAAACTCCCGGCATGCTCGTTTCCAGCAAGTACGGTGGACGCGCCAGCGGCCACGCCGGGTGCTGCGGTGCAACGTCGCCAAAATCGCGCCCCGTAAGAATGAACCCTTTGTTGTCAAGCGCCAGACACCCCTCCAGCCAGTCCGTGCGCGGCGACGCTCCCGTCATGACGAACACGTGCCGGATCGGATGCGTCGAAGTTTCTCCCGTCTGGTTGTCCTTCCAGGTGACGCTCTCCAGATGCGCATCCCCGTCGAGCCCGACAATTTCGGTGCGGTAGTGGAGTTCAATCGCCGGATTTTCCTCGATCCGCTGGATCAGGTAGCGCGACATGGTGCTCGACAACTCCCCGGCCCGGACCAGCATGTAAACCTTGCGCGCGGATTGCGACATGAAAACCGCTGCCTGCCCCGCCGAGTTCCCTCCACCCACGACAATGACGTCCTCTCCGCCGCACAACTGCGACTCCATAAAAGTCGCGCCATAGTAGACCCCCTGACCTTCAAACTTCACCAGGTTGGCGATCTGAGGCTTGTTGTACTGCGCCCCGCTGGAGATCACAATGCTCTTTGTCGCCAGCGTCGTACCATCGTCCAGCACAACGTGGTATGGTCGTCGCTCGCAGTTCAAGCGCGCTACGCTGTGCGCGACCAGCATTTTCGCGCCGAACTTCAACGCCTGCGTGGCAGCGCGATTCGCCAACTCCTGTCCGGAGATGCCCGTCGGGAATCCCAGATAGTTTTCGATCTTCGAACTCGAGCCCGCCTGCCCGCCCGGCGCGGCCGTCTCGATCACCATCACGTCAAGACCTTCGGAAGCCGCATAGACAGCCGCCGCCAGGCCCGACGGTCCCGCTCCCACGATAATCACATCGTGTACTTGGGCTACATCGACGGTGGCGTTGAACCCCAGGCAGTCGGCCAATTCCTGAACCGAGGGATTCCGCATCACTGACCGGCTGCTGCAGATAACCACCGGAATCTCGTCCACCGTGACCTGAAAGCGGTCAAGCAGTTCCTGCGACGTCTGATCCGTATCCAGATCGACATACGTGTATGGCTGCCCATTACGCGTCAGGAACTCTCGCAACCGCAAGGTCTGCGCCGAGTGCAGCGAGCCCATTAAAATCAGGTTGCCATAGCCGGCCCTGATGAGCGCCAGACGGCGCAGAATAAACGCCCGCATCAGGATCTCACTCAACTCCGCGTCCTTGGCGATCACCGCCCGCAATTCCTCCGGACTGAGCTCGAGAAATTCACCCGCAGCCGTCACCCGGCCCCGGACCAGCGTGCGGCGCCCGGAGATCATCGTGAGTTCACCCGTGAAATGGCTCGCATCGTGCTTGACGATCAGACGCTCCCCCTTGAGGTCCGGCTGCACGATTTCCATACTTCCCGAAAGCAATACAAAAAAAGGCACGCTGGTATCGCCTGGCTCAAACAGGATGTCGCCCACCTCGACCTTGCGTACCTTGCCGTGCGGAAGAAGGCGGCTGATTTGTGCTTGTGTGAGAGTTGGAAACATCTGGGTGCTGGCGTCGAGAGCGCTGGGTATTGGAGGAGCGGCCATGATTTCCTTCGGAACTGGGGGTTAAATGCCTGGGTGAGTAGTAGATGACCTTAATACCGCTCCGGCTTCAACGCAATCTCCGCCAAGCCGTAATCCGCGCCTGTCCTGATTTACAACTACATTGAAGTTGAGGTACGGTGTTAAGCCTCAAATCAGTTCCCTGATATTGGGGAGGAGGCTTTTTGCATGACCCCACGGTTCCCACACTCCCTGGTGGCTGGCTCCCAACGGCAATTGCCAGGACGACCTCGAAGTTGGCGACGTGATCGAAGGTCTACCGAGCGCCACCTTCCCGATAAAGATGAACGGAAGGACCTATCACCCGCAAACGAGGCGCTCTTGCCGTGGTTTGAATTCGAGTCGCCCTCGTCAGCCATCAACGGCGCCTACAGTTACCCCGATGAGACAACGCTAACCGCGCTCTCGCCGATTCAACTGCCCGGTTGCCCAGCACAGTGATGTCTCTCCGAGGGTGGGGTGAAGTTACTCCACCCTTCTTTATCTCTGACCATGTGCCGCCCCCGGCCCATTCTCTCGGGCCGCCTGCTATCCTAGAGACCTTCGCCGAGGGCAAATCAATGAGAAGCAAGCTTTCGCCTGTGCTGCTGTTCTTCGCGTTCACGGTTTTTACATCGGCCCAGACCACTCCCCATTTCGACGGCCAGACCTGGTGGGACTACGTCAAAGTCCTGGCCGACGACAAGATGGAAGGCCGCGACACCGGCAGCCGCGGAGAACGCGCCGCCCAGGAGTACGCCGTCGAGCAACTTAAGAAAAACGGTCTCGAACCCGTCGGCGCCAATGGCTTCTACCAGCCCGTGAAGTTTGTCTCTCGCCAAATCGTCGAGAAAGACTCCAGCCTTACTCTCGTTCGCGACGGCAAACATGAGCCCCTCGTGCTTGGCGACGACGCCTTTATCGGCACCCGCATCATGCCCGCGCCCGAGGTCCAGGCGCCGCTGGTCTTTGTCGGCTACGGCCTGAAGGTTCCGGAAAAGAACTATGACGACTTTGCCGGCCTTGACGTAAAAGGCAAGCTGGTCGTGATCTTCTCCGGATCGCCCGCCGACATCCCGGGTCCCCTGGCCTCGCACTATCAAACCCTGCTGGAACGATGGAAGGTGTTGCGCGCCGGCGGCGCGGTCGGAATCGTCTCATTGATCAACCCCGCATCGATGGACATTCCCTGGTCCCGCATCTCCCTGAATCGCGCGCATCCCAGCATGGACCTCGACTATCCCGAATTCGACGAGACCCAAGGCGCACAGCTGCTCGTCACGGTAAATCCTGCCAGCGCCGAAAAGCTCTTCGCCGGATCCGGCCACACCTTCGCGGAGATCGCGGAACTAGGGAAAGACCGCAAGCTGCTCCCCCATTTTCCTCTCCCTGTTTCGCTCGCAGCCAAAACAAAAGTCGAGACTCAGAAAGTCGAGTCCGCCAACCTCGTCGCCAGGCTGCCGGGCAGCGACCCCGCCCTCAAAGATGAGTACGTCGTGCTCTCCGCCCACATTGACCACGTCGGCATCGGCGCGCCCATCAACGGCGACAGCATTTACAACGGCGCCATGGACGACGGCTCCGGCAGCGCCCTGCTCCTCGACACCGCCGCCAGTTTTAAGAAGAATCCCGAGAAATTGCGCCGCTCCATCCTCTTTGTATTCGTCACGGGTGAAGAAAAGGGCTTGCTCGGATCGAAGTATTTCGCCGCCCACCCCACGGTTCCCGCGAAGTCTCTCGTGGCCGACGTGAACGTAGATATGTTCCTACCCATCGTGCCCTTGAAAGTCCTGCGTGTGCTCGGCCTCGACGACTCCGACCTGGGCGACCGCACCCGCGAGATCGCGCAGTCTCAAGGCGTGAAAGTTCAGCCCGATCCCGAACCGCTGCGCAATCTCTTTATCCGCAGCGACCAGTACAACTTCATCCGCCACGGCGTGCCTGCGGTGATCATGAGCGTCGGCTCGGAACCCGGTTCTCCCGAACAAAAGATCTTCAAAGACTGGCTGACGCAACGCTACCACGCACCCTCGGACGACCTGCACCAGCCCGTAGATTTCGGCGCTGCAGCGAAGTACGAAGAAATCGTGCGCAGCTTGCTGATCAACGTAGCTAACGACGACCACCGCCCGCAGTGGAAACAGGACAGCTTCTTCCGCCGGTATGCCACTGGAAACTAGATGTCCCACGAGGCGTCTATGAGACGTCTACTGTGAGGCACCCACTAGTTGATTGTCATCCTGACCCTTGAGCACAGCCAGAAGGGGACGGGACCTGCCGGGAAGGGCACGGCTTTCAGCCGTGCCGCAGAAGCCGTTTAAAGACTGGGCTTCAGCCCCCGAGGGCTTGCTTTTCCCGGCGGCCATGAGGGTTCGTGAAACCGGTTCGATGCATTGTCTTGGCCGGCGCTAACGACGACTTGAACCTCCGAACCAAGCTTCGCAACTTACTCCAAACCAATCTCTGCAATACTGTTGCGGGGCGATCGGAGGAGATTTGAACGACTACTTGCTTTCCCTGCTCTTGGGAATCATCGAGGGCCTAACTGAATTCCTGCCCGTCAGTTCCACCGCCCACCTGCGCATCGCAGAAGCGCTGCTCAACGTGCCGCTGTCGAGCGGCTACTGGAAGATGTACTCCATCGTTATCCAATTGGGCGCGATCTTGACGCTTCCTGTATATTTTCGCCACCACATCGCCAAACTCTTTTCCACGTTTCCCGAAGGCGAGAACAAAGACTGCACCATCCTGACTCACCCGTTGAGTCTGGTGATGATTGCTTTTGTTGTGACTGCGATCCCGTCGTTCCTGCTCACCAAACTGATCGGAAAAAACCTCGAGAGCCTCTTCGTGATGGGCGCTTCCCTGCTCGTCGGCGGAGTCGTAATGTGGATGATCGACGCCATGAAAGCGCCCTGGGAAAAAGCCGGCCCCGGCGCTCCCGGCTCGCCCATCCATACCTGGAAAATGGACGACATCCACGGCGGCCAGGCAACCTGGATCGGCGCCTGCCAAATCCTCTCGGCTGTTTTCCCCGGCACGTCACGTTCGATGGCCACGATCGCCGCTGGCCAGTTGGCCGGAATGTCGCGCGCCGCAGCGCTGGAGTTTTCCTTCTTCCTCTCCATGCCGACAATGGCGGTCGCCACCCTCTACACGCTCTACAAGTCAATTTCCGGCAAAGACGACAATCCCATCGGCGTCTCCCAGATCACGTCCCACCAGTGGGTCATTCTGACCATCGGCTTTGTCGTTTCGTTTCTCGTCGCCTACGCCGCCGTCGCCTGGTTCATGAACTGGGTCCGCAAACGCGGCTTCGCGCCCTTTGCCATCTACCGCATGGTGGTCGGCGCGGCTGTTCTGGCCTGGGCCACGGGAATTGTGTGGTAAGAAGATCGCTAGAAGCCAGTAGCGAGCGGCTAGTAGCTACCTCGTCACCCTGTACCATTTCCCGCATTGTCCGGCGCCCAAACTTCTTGTCATAATTGTCTGGCTCTGGCCTCTTTACGGCGCGCCGGGTGAGGTGCCTGCATCCAACTCATCGGTGCCGTTTATGCCGATGAAATTTCTCTCGACGATTTTTGAGCCCACCAGGAACCGGCGCCTCAACGAGCTGGTTGGATTCCTGTTGTGCGTCTCTGCGCTCCTCCTTTTTCTCGCGCTCGCTTCCTACTCGCCGCTCGATCCCTCGTTCAACAGCGCTTCGGTGCTGACCGGATCGCACGCCGCCCGCAACTGGATCGGCATTGTTGGCGCTTATCTTTCCGACCTCATTCTGCAATTCTGGGGAGTCGGCGCATTCCTGCTGCCGCTCTTCTCCGGGATGCTGGGCGTGCGCTGGTTCCGCTCGCGGGCGGTGCGGACGCCGATCGCCAAGACGCTGGGCGGCGTTTGGCTTCTGATGTTCCTTCCCGCTCTGCTCGCCATATTGCCGGGACACTTCCGCTGGATGGGCGCGATCCCGATCGAAGGCTTGCTTGGCCGCATCGTTGGCGACGCCCTGATTCACTACTTCAACGTCGCCGGCGCTTACATTGTCTGCACAACGATTCTGGCGGTCGCCCTCTATCTGACGACCGCTTTTTCCTTCGCCGCGATCCAAGTCTGGGCGCCGACGCGCTTCGCCTTCGTCATCGCTCTGCGAGACCGCTGGCGAGACTGGCAGGACGAACGCCTGCGCAGGCGGCAGCAACTGGAACTGGAACGGCGTCGTGCGCAGAGGCCGCTGGTCCCGACTCAGCTTGTACCCGCTCGCCCCACGACAACGCGGCCAGATACGCCGCAGGAATTTACGTCTGCACGCGCTGACTCTTCGGCTGAGGCGCGCCGCACCGGCATCGAACGGATGGCCGAAGAAGACGAGACGGCCTTCGTCGCCTCCGCGCAAGAACCCGATGCTGCTTCGGCCTCCGAGATCGAAGTCACCGACCGCGCCGACACGCAGCACAAGTCGAAGACCACGCTCCCGAAGATTGCAGGCAGTTACAAGCTGCCGCCGTCGAGCCTGTTGCATCGTCCGGATGAGGCCCAGTCCGTCGACGAAGACGAGCTCAAGATCCTCGCGCAGGTTCTGACCGATAAGTACGGAGAGTTCGACGTGCACGGGCAGGTCACGCAGATCAATCCCGGTCCGGTCGTCACCACCTTCGAGTTCAAGCCCGAAGCCGGGATCAAGTACAGCCGGATCACCGCACTCACCGACGATCTCTGCCTTGCTCTGCGGGCGGAGAGCATCCTCATCGAGCGCATGCCAGGCAAGAGCACGGTCGGCATTCAGGTTCCGAACCGCGAGCGCGAAATCATCTGGCTGCGCGAGAACATCGAGTCCCCGGAGTTTATCGGGTCGAAGTCGAAGCTCACGCTCGCGATGGGCAAGGACATCAACGGGCGCATCGCCATCGCCGACCTCGCGGGCATGCCGCACTTGCTCATCGCGGGCTCGACCGGCACGGGCAAGAGCGTAGCCATCAACGCGATGATCATGTCCATCCTGTACAAGGCGACGCCTGATAAGGTGCGGCTCGTGCTGGTGGATCCCAAGCGGCTCGAGCTCGGCAACTACGAAGGCGTGCCGCATCTTTACACGCCGATCATCACCGAGCCGAAGCTGGCGGCCAATGCCCTGCGCAATGCCGTCCGAGAGATGGAGCGGCGGCTGAAGCTGCTGGCTGCGAAAGGCGTCCGCAACATTGATCAGTACAACCGCCTGTTCGACGACACGCCGAGCCTGTTCGTGGAGCAGTCGGACGAGACTCCGATTCCCTACATCGTCATCATCATCGACGAACTCGCCGACCTGATGATGCTTGACGGCCACAACGTGGAAGAGTCCGTCACGCGCCTGGCGCAGATGGCGCGCGCGGTCGGCATTCATCTCGTGCTGGCGACGCAGCGTCCGTCGGTTGATGTCATCACCGGCCTTATCAAAGCCAACTTTCCGGCGCGCGTGTCGTTCCGGGTCGCGACCAAAGTGGACTCGCGCACCATTCTCGACGCCAACGGCGCGGAGTCGCTGCTGGGACGCGGCGACATGCTCTACCTGCCTGCAGGATCGGCGCGTGTGCATCGTCTGCATGCGCCGTTTGTTACGGAAAAGGAAATTGCGGCGGTGGTGGAGTTCTGGAAGTCGCAGGCGGACGCGCAATATCAGGAGCACTTCCTCGAGGTCCCGAAAGAAGAGCGCGAGGCCGCGGCGGGCGGCGAAGACTCCGGCGAGGTCAGCGAGGAGGACAACGATCCTCTCTACAACGACGCCGTGCGCCTGGTGATCGAGTTCGGCAAGGCGTCCACTTCCCTGTTGCAGCGGCGGCTACGCATCGGCTACGGGCGCGCCGCCCACCTGATTGATCTCATGGAGCGCGACGGCATCGTCGGCGCCGCCGATGGCCCCAAGCCGCGCGAAGTCCTCAAGCGCCCCAACTGGATCTCGGAAGTGGAAGAGTCCATGCGGTAGAATGGCCTGCTGAGGTGGGCATGGCATGCGACACATGTCAACAAATAGGTCGCGATGCTTGTGGTATTTCGGATGTTCGTACTGGAATACTTGCCGCGGTAGCGATCGTGCCTTGATTTTCTTCAGGTAGTCGAGGCGGAGCTGTTCAATTACTGGAGGGCCGTTGTGAGCCGGGTTTCCCCCGGTGCGCAACAGCTCATAGTATTTAGGCTGCAACTCGCGCAATCTAGCTTCCTCCCCTGTGGCCTGGGACCACAGTATGGTCACGCCCACCAACATAATTCCGAGCAGCGTGGCAAGTGACTCTACCTCCGTGCTCAGTGCCCACTGAGCGGATTGATAGTCCGCACGTGGCAGGAGATAGCGCGCCCACGCGACGAGCAAAAGGAACTGGACGCGAAAGCCCGCGAACTGGAACAGGAGACCGATCTCGCGCACCGCAAGACCGACCGTTTCGACCTCGGCGAAGTGTTTCTGGAGATTGGGCTGGTGATTACTTCCATTACGCTGCTCTCCGGCCGACGGTTGTTCTGGTACCTGGGCTTGCTGTTCGGCACCGCAGGAATCGTGGTCGCGGCTTCGGTACTGCTCGTGCACTAGCTGGGGCATTCGGCTCCCGGTGGCGGCGCTGCGCAAGACGCCGGAGGGCCGGTCATTTATGAAGCCAGCCGCTGCATGGAATGCCGCTATTGCATGGTGGCATGCCCGTTCGGCGTGCCGAAGTATGAATGGAACGAGCTGGCGCCGCGGGTGCAGAAGTGCACCCTGTGCTCGGACCGCGTCGAGGCAGGCCAGCCTACCGCGTGCGCGGCGGCGTGTCCGACGGGCGCCACCAAGTTTGGCGAGCGCGATGAGCGACGGGCGTGACGAATGACGATGGTCCGTCGCGCGCGACCGGCTTCCGTCAACGAACCGGGAGCGCGCTGCTTTGGGCCGTGGCCTGCAAAGCCACAAACCCTGACGAGTCATGGGAGTAGCTTTTCATTATTCATTGGAGTGTTCGGCCCTCGGCGTGCACCATGTTGGCCCACTCTCTCTGGCCGAATTCCTCAGATGAGAAGACTGGACCAGCCATGTTGCAGAAGTGTGCCAACCCAGCCTGTACCGTCCCATTCCGATCGCTCCGTGAAGGCAAGCTGTTCCTGGCTGAAGGCTTCCCCGACTCAGAAACTGCTAACGGCCGGCGAAAGCTGCCCCGGCGTGAACATTTCTGGCTTTGCCAGGCCTGTTCCTGCCACTTCACGCTCCGGTTTGATACGGAACGGGGATTGCTGACGGTGCCGCTGCACCCCCGCTCGGAACCACGCTCCTTGACGCGCGCCGGCTGAGAGGATGGCTGAGATTTCGAAAGGAGCGCCTATGGATCGCGATCTGGGTGACCGGTTGTCATGCGTGGTGTGCGGCCTTGAGACCAGGCGCCATGCCGGGTGGTTCCTGGTGATGGACAATTGCTGGCTCGACCGCGTGAAGATCCTCTCCTGGCATCCCATGCTGGCGCGAGAGGCGAGAATGCGGGGTGTTTGTGGCAAGCAGCATTTGAAGACGCTGCTTACTCACTGGCTCAACCACGCCAATCTGCAACTCGTCGCCAGCGGGGCCTCTTTCTGGCCGCCCCCCCCGACGCCACCGAAAGCGGGTCCAACTACGCCGCCTTCTCCGTGGGCAAGGTGGTGGGAGAACTGGCGGTGCAGCGCGAGTCGCTCTCGCGCGCGTGGACAGGATCGCCGGAAGCGAGGGAGTGCATTCTCAACGCTCTGATCGGCGACATCGAGGAGTGTCCGCGGACGCCGGTCTTTCCGGTGGCGGATCGCGCGACAGGATATTCGCCCGAATACGCTCTCCTTTAAAAGAAGGTCCAAGCCCAAAGATTCCCTTCGCTCATCGAAGTTGTGACCGTATTTCTCGATGGCGATCGGCTCGACACCTGGCATGAGCCGGTTCCCTTGGCTGCTCACAGAAAGCCACACGGTGTTGTCAAGCATCCGGACGCGCGCAATGGCAGCCCAGGCCATCTCCCTTCGTGCAAAGGCGAACGCCATCACTTCCGTAATCCGAGAAAGCTGAACCAGAGTCGCGAAGCTGCCGATCTCGGAATGGACGGAGGAAAAACTGCATTTATGCGCCGAGTCCATGAGATCACCACGGTGATTCTGGCTATGGCCGGACTATGCTCAGCCCAAAATGCGGCATCAGGCGAGCAGGAGATGATCCGGCTGCTAGCTCAGCAAGTTAAGGAACTTCAAGAAAAGGTCGCGATCCTGGAAGCGCGGTCCGGAAGTTCCGCCACTGCGTCCGCAGAAGTCCCGCCTCAACCCCACGAGGAACCTTCCGAGGCCGCTCCACCGCGCGAATTGCTTGCCCACGATCTCGAGGGAATCCAATGGCGAGGCTTTGCCGAGGTCAACTACAAGGTGTTGAACCAGCGGCAACCAGAACTAGGAACTTTTGGCTTCGTGCCCGGCTCCGCCGGCAACTTCTACGCCGGCGACTTCGATCTTTTTTTCACGTCAAGAATCAACGACCGCGCCAGCGTTCTGGCGGAGATCGTATTCGGCGAAGGTGACGCTGAAAGCTTTGGTGTGGACGTGGAACGCGCCCTGGTCAAATACGACTACAACGACCACCTCAAAATATCGGTCGGCCGCTATCACACCGGCATCGGCTACTACAACACGGCAGTTCACAGTGGCAAGTGGTTGCTAACGACCGCCGATCGACCGCTGGTGATGGAATTTGCGGACGACGGCGGGTTGCTGCCAACCCAGGCTGTGGGAGTTTCGCTAACCGGCCTGGTGCCCTCGGGAAAGTTGGGCTTGAATTATCTTTTTGAGTACGGCTCCAGCGATACGGTTCGGCCGGAGACCGATGGTTCAGGCACCGTGGATGACGAGAACAACGGCAACCATATCAATGTCGGCATATTCGCTCGTCCAGAAGCAATACCCGGTTTGCAAATTGGCGGTTCCTTCTATCACGACAAGATCAGCCAGTTCGAACTTGGGCCAGATGTCCGGTTAAGCCAGTCGATCGTGAACGGGCATGTGGTCTACATCGGACACGGTATTGAGTTCCTGAACGAAGGCGTTCTCATCCGGCACTCGATCGAGCACAGCGATGTCAGATTTAATATGCCTGCTTTCTACTCGCAGTTTTCGAGGAAGTTCGGTTCCATTCGTCCGTTTGTCCGATACCAGTATGTAAACGCGAATGCGGGCAGCATTTTCCAAGACGTCGTTTTGCGCCATGGTCCGTCATTTGGCGTGCGCTACGACTTCAACGAGAGCATGGCCTTTAAGACGCAGCTTGACCATACCATCCGCAAGGGGAAGCCAGACTTGAACGGGCTGCAAATGCAGTTGGTAGTGGCGTTCTGAGCGAAGGGACAGAATGAAACCGCTTGCGCCAATCGTCATCCTGCTGCTGAGTTGGCTCGTTAGCCTGGGTTGCGCCCTGCCCGCCCTGGCCCAGAAGGGAGACATCGCCGTCGTCGTTAACGCCAACAACTCGGTGAACAACCTGACAGTGACTGAATTGCGCAACCTGTTTGCGGGCTATAAACAGTCCTGGCCAGGGGGAACAGCCGTAAAGGTTTTCGTCCGCGCATCCGGCACACAAGAACGGACGGCACTGTTGAAGCTGCTGGGCATGTCCGAGGGCGAATACAAACAGTACTGGATTTCACTGGTTTTTCGCGGTGAGGCGCAGGCGCAACCGCTGACGCTTCCCTCCAATGGCATGCTCAAGGAGGCGGTCGCAGCCTTTCCCGGCGGCATCGCTTTGATGGACGCCCAGGACGTGAAACCAGGGATGAAGGTTGTGCGAGTGAATGGGCGCTTGCCCGGGGAAACGGGATATCCATTGCACTAACGGACGAGCTCTGCTGAGCCAGGAAAATTCTCAACTCTTCAATCGTGTGGGCGGGCCTCCCTGCTGCTATCATTTGCGCCTTCATGATTTTTCGCATACGGATTGCATTCCGAATTCTTGCCCTGCTTGGACTCTATTCGAGCCTGATCACGGTTCCAGCTTTCACCGCACCGCCTCCGGCACCGACTCGCTATGGCGTCCGCATGGTCCAGGAGTGGATCGCCATGTCCGACGGGGTACGACTGTCCGCTACGCTGTACATGCCCGACGGCGCCAAGCCGAAAGAGAAGTTTCCCGCCCTGCTGGAATATCTTCCTTACCGCAAGGACGACTCGACCGCCGCGCGCGACTATCCCATTCATGCCTACTTTGCCCGCCGCGGGTATGTTTCAGTGCGCGTGGACATTCGCGGATTCGGGGCGAGCGAGGGCGTGCCGACTGACCGCGAGTACTCCGAGCGCGAGCAACTCGATGGCGAACAGGTCATCGCGTGGCTCGCCAGCCAGCCCTGGTCCAGCGGCAAAGTTGGAATGTTCGGAATTTCCTGGGGAGGATTCAACGCCATTCAGATGGCGATGCGGCGTCCGCCGGCGCTGAAGGCGATCATCGCCGTGGATGCGACTGAAGAGTTGTTTCACGACGACATTCACTACATCGACGGCATGATGCATCTCGACGAGTTCGAGCTCAACATGGACATGGCGCCCGGCATGACGGGCGCGCCCGATTACACACTCGACGAAAAAGTGCTTGGGCCCCGTTTCGAGGCGGCACCTTGGTCATTGCTTTATTTGAAGCACCAGCGCGATGGCGAGTTCTGGCATAGTCCAGTTCGGCCACTGAAAGAAATCAAGATTCCCTGCTTTTTGATTGGCGGGCTGCTCGACGGCTATCGCGACTCGATCCCGCGCATGCTTGAGCAAGTGAAGGCTCCGGCGAAGGCGATTGTCGGACCGTGGAACCATACCTTCCCGCATGATGCCGAGCCCGGTCCGCAGATTGAATGGCGCGACCAGGCGGTCCGCTGGTGGGACTACTGGCTCAAGAATCGCAATACCGGAATCATGGACGAGCCTCCGCTGGCGATCTACATGCGGCAGTGGCATGCTCCCGATGCGAAGCTGAAAAACGTGCCCGGATTTTGGCGGTTCGAGCCGGTGTGGCCGCCGCGCGATGCGGCGAACACAACGCTTTACTTGCAGGATGCGCACCTGCTTTCGACCGAGGTAGCGAAGCCGGCAACGCATCAGCTGCGCTACATTCCTTCGATCGGAGTGGAAGCGGGATTCTGGTGGGGTGAACTGCTCACCGATCAACGGCCGGTGGATGCTTTTAGCCTGACTTACGATTCCGTACAGCTTAAAGAAGACTTGGCCCTGCTCGGACGTCCGCATGCTTTGCTGCAGGCGAGCGCTTCAGCGCCGCTCGCCGATTGGTTCGTGCGGCTTTCAGATATCGCGCCCGATGGTTCGGTCACGCTTGTCACCGGAGCGGGGTTAAACGGTGCGCAACGGGAATCCATACCTGATCCCAAGGATCTCGAGCCGGGGAAAGTTTATCCGCTCGACATTGAGATGCATTTGACGACCTGGATATTTCCCAAGGGGCACCGGATTCGTCTGGCGGTCTCGAACGCACTGTGGCCGATGATCTGGCCGACTCCCCACAATATGACGACCAGCCTTCAGCTCGGGGCCGAGAACGGATCGCGAGTGATCCTGCCGCTGGTTCCGCCGTCGCCTTACGCCGTGCCCAGGTTCGCGCCGCCGGAACCTTCTGAAGAGCGAAAAGACATCGTCTCCATTGGCTTTCCTTTTCCGGGCGAGTGGATAACGGAGCGCGATCAGGTGCAGGGCAAAACGAAGGTGATCTGGAGCGGCAAGTCTTCGGAGGAATATCCCTGGGGAAAGGAAACGGATCTCGAGAAGCTCACTTACTGGGCGGACGACAATCATCCCGAGACGAGTGCCATCCTGGGCGAGGCGGACACCACGATTGTGTTCAAAGACCGCGTGCTGTTGTGGCGCGGACGTCTTAGCCTCAGCAGCGACGCGAAGAACTTCTATTACAAATACACGCGGGAGTTGCTCAAAGACGGGCAAGTGGTGAAGCGGAAGAGTTGGGAGGAGACGATTCCCCGGGATCATCAGTAGGCTCCGCGTTCGTAAGTCTTGTCCACTTTCGGATTTGATACGATGAGCCCTTCCGGGGAGTGTGAACATGAGGATTGCCGCCCAAGGGAGCTCGCCATGAAGGCCATCGTAAGCTTTGCAATGTGTCTCTTTGTTGTGTTGTGCTTCGGTGAAACTGGTATCGCACAAGAGACTGAAGAACACGTGCATGCTTCTCCGGTTTCTGAAGAGGGTCTGGGCCGGGCACATCTGGACAATTCATGTGCCCCGGCGATGGCGGCAAAGTTCGACCGTGCTTTAGCCTTGCTGCACAACTTCTGGTATTCGCGTGCGCTGGAGGGCTTCCGTCAAGTCGCGAGCGACGATCCGGAGTGTGCAATGGCTTATTGGGGCGCGGCGATGACATACAACCACCCCCTGTGGGATGCGCCATCGGTCGCCGACGAGACCGCCGCATGGTGTTTGGTGCAAAAGGGACTGGCGGCGAAGGAAGTGTCTCCCCGCGAGAAGCTCTATCTCGCTGCGGTTGCAGCCCTCTTCAAGGACGCCGGCGCGGGGCCGAAGGCCGCCCGCGATGAAGGCTATCGCGAGGCCATGGCCGTAGCCTACGCCGGCTTTCCGGACGATGAGACCAAGCTCTTCTTTGGCTTGGCCACCCTCGGCACAATCAGAGAAGGTACCAAGGGCTTTGAGCGTCAGGAGCAGGCGGCAAAGCTCTTTGAGGAGGTCCGCGCCCACAGCCCTGACCATCCCGGGGTGCTGCACTATCTGATCCATGCCTATGACGACCCTGTGCATGCCGAACAAGGGCTCACCGTGGCACGCAGTTACGCGAAAGCGGCCGCTGCGGTCCCGCACGCTTTGCACATGCCTTCACACATCTTCACTCGCCTCGGATATTGGGATGAGTCGGCGAGCACAAATGAAAGAGCCTGGCAAGTCTCTGAAAGTGATGTTCGGCGTGCGGGAGAATCCGGCGCGTTGCGCGATTTTCACGCGCTGAACTATTTGGAATACGCCTACCTTCAGTTAGGCCGTTATCGCGATGCCCGACGAACGCTCGACATCATTGCCGCGCAGCATGACGCCTTGTCCGATAAGAAAACGGCGGCGGACACTCCGGATCTGCAATCGCGGCACGTGCGTGGGCGCACCATTTACGCCCTGCCGGACCGCGTCGTTTATGGATATTTTGACCTGCTTACGCGCTATGTGGTCGAAACCGGGGATTGGGACAGTGCTGCCAAGATTCCCCTGCTAGTATCTTCCCGGGATTTCATTGCCGCAAAATTGCAGTTGGAAACGATGGCGGCGGCAGCCCACAAAGACCCCGCCGGGGCCAAGCTTGCCGCAGAGAAACTGGCTGTTCTCGCACAGGAACCTGGACAACATCCGTTCGCTCAGCAGATCATCACGATACAGGCGAAAGAGGCACAAGCGTTTGCTGCCAAAGCCTCCGGGAATGCAGATGAGGCAGTGGCAAGAATGAAAGAGGCGACTGCGATTGAAGACGCGATTGACTCTCTCTCGCAGCCGCCCTATCCAATTATTCCGGCACATGAACTCTTCGGTACTCTACTCATGGAGTTGAATCGTCCTGCTGATGCCCGAGAACAGTTTCTGCAAACCCTGAATCGCACGCCCAGCCGCCCCAAAGCAATTTATGGAATCGCTCGAGCGGCACAGGCAACCGGCGACCGGAGGACAGCCCAGCAACGCTATGAGGAATTTCTGGCGCTCTGGAAAAATGCTGATCGTGATCGTCCTGAGGTCGCTGCAGCAAAGGAATTCCTGGCGAGAGTGCCGGCAGCCGCCCGCACGCCTCCCCAATGACCACTATCGGTGCGCGAAATAGCTTCTACCGTTGGCACGCCGCCACGCCAGCCTGCTTATACACCTTCCCCTCTTTCATCACGAACTCGACGTTCTCAAGAATAGTGATGTCCTTCAATGGATCGCCGCCCACGGCGATCAGGTCGGCGTACTTGCCGGGCTTGATGGATCCGATTTCGCTGGAATGTCCGAGCAGGTCGGCGGCGTTGGTGGTCGCGGACTGGATTGCCTGCATCGGGGTCATCCCGTACTTGACCATGAAGGCAAACTGCTTGCCGCTGCTGCCGTAGGGACACACGCCCAGGTCGGTGCCGAAGGACATCTTCGCGCCTGCTTTCACCGCTTTGGTGAAGCTCTCGCGCCCGATTCGTCCGAGATCGGCGTCGTGCTGGAGAAAGTCCGGAGGCGTCTGACCGGTCTTCGCGCCCGCCTGAATACATTCTTCGTCGTAAATGTCCATGTCGAGATAGGTGCCGCGCTGTTTGGCGAGGGCGATGATCTCGTCGTCGAGCATCTCCGCATGCTCGATGGAAGTGGCTCCGGCCAGGATCGCGTTCTTGATACCCTGGGCGGCGTGCGCGTGCACAGCTACGCGCAGGCCGAAATTCTTTGCCTCATCCACGCCGGCCTGCAATTCTTCGGGCGTGAATTCGATCGACATCGGACTGCTGCCATGGGTGAGGACGGCCCCGGTCGAGAGCATCTTGATCAGGTCCACGCCGTTGTGGGCGAGCAGACGAACCTTCTGGCGGACTTCCCAGGGACTGTTGGCTTCTCCGTAGTGGAGGTCCCACGGGAGTTGGATGTCGGGGGCCTGTCCGGTCATGGCGCCCGCCCCGCCGGTGATCGTGATGTAGGCCCCCGCCACGTACATGCGCGGGCCGATTACGTCTCCGCGGGCGATGGCGTCGCGCAGGGCGATATCGTTCAGCGCGCGATAGGTTCCAACGTCGCGCACGGTGGTGAAGCCGGATTCGAGCGTTATGCGAGCATTGGAAACCGATTCCAGAGCGATCTGGGATGCGGTCTTTTTCAGGACGTTAAAGGGTTCGCCGTCGCTATGGCCGTCGGCGACGTGGGTGTGACAGTCAATGAGTCCGGGCAGGACAGTCTTGCCGGAGAGATCGATCACGTTTGCGCCGGAGGGAATCGCGAGGCCTTTGCCTACGGCTTGAATCTTGGTGCCTTGGATGAGGACGATCTGGTCGGTGAGGACCGTGCCGGAATCGGGATCGATCAGGCGGCCGGCGCGGACGGCGGTGACCTGCGACAGTGCGAACTGGCAGAACGTCAGGCTCAGAAATGCAATCGGCAGCTTCTTCACGTGGCCCCCTAGCGAAAACAAGAAAGGAGGGCGAGAGGCCCTCCCGTTGGCAAGTGGATCGAAAAGGTCAATCGGCGGCGGCCGCGGTCTTCCCTAAACCGCCCTTCAAATCCACCGCCAGCAAACGATGGAAGAGTTGCTCGCCGGCTTCACGCCTCACGGACAAACGTCCGGCGCGGTACGCCCGCGACTTCAATCCGCGCTGGACAGCTTCGCAGATGCCCAGGTCTTCGTCTTGCACTCGATTGCCGACTGCGACGCTCTGTTCGTTGTACGCCCGCGCCGCCTCGCTGACGTCGCCAAAGTAGAAATCAAAAATCACTCGGCAATGGTCAACGTCCATAGGGATCACTAGATTGGTATCCAGGTATCCTTCGTAGCAGTTGAACATGAAGTTGGGATATTGCCAGAAGTACCAGGCGCGATCGCCTCTACGGGTTGTTCCAGTCGCGGCGTCTTCTTCGGAACTTACCATCGGGCTTGATTGCAGGCAGTAGCGGTCTTCGTTTTCGATGGTGTACTGCTTGTAATCCAAAACCGAATTCAAGCCCTTGTGCAGATGCGGCACATGGTAGCCGCCGTCGAGATAGTTATCCACGAACACCTTCCAGTTACAGTGGATGTCATAGGTCTGCGTCGCGAAGTAATGTAGCTTAGTGAGGACCAAGGGGGCGGCTCGTTTTACCAATCCGCCGAGAAAATCCTGTAACGAACCCGCATGCGGATCGAGATTGACGAAGACCAGCGTCTCCCAGGTATCGACTTTCACCGGGACCAAGCCGTTGTCCTTGCGCTCGAAATTCTTCACGCCATCGAATTCCGGCATGCCTTTGAGAGAACCATCGAGGCCGTAGTTCCACCCGTGGTACGGACAATGCAGGATGGACGCTTGTCCGCAGGGTTCGGTCACCACTGCCGCCGCATGATGCCGGCACACGTTGTAGAACGCGCGCAGCACGCCGTCGTTTCCGCGCACCGCAACCAGCGGTTCGCCGGCTACCGTCGCGGTCACAAACTGTCCGGGCTCTTCGACTTGATCCACTCGCCCGATCACCTGCCAGGTTTTGCTGAAGACGGCCTCACGCTCCAGTTCCGCGATGCGCGGGTCCACATACCAGGGCGCAGGAATGGTGTAGGCGTCGGACAACGGGGCTTTGTCGTCATAGCCGGCCAGAATCTGCGCGATGGTCATCTCCGCGGTCATGCTTTCTTCCCAGGGACTTGAATCTTTTCGGAGCCGATCGCTCGCCGCAGCAACTCCGTGAACTGCTCGATTCGTGCTTCTTTCTTCTCGGGAATCGGACCCTGCTTGCGGAACAGGCCGGGGTCGAGTTCTTCGGTGAGCAACGCGTCCTGGAAGCGGTCCATGGTCCACTCCAGGATCGAGCCGATCATGTCGGCGTCGAGGTCCTGGCGCAGTTCCCCTCGGCTCAGGCCGTAGCGCACGAAATCCCGCCATCCGTAGGGGTCTTCGGCCACCAGAAAACGGTTGATCTCGCGGCGCAGCGCCAGGTCGGTTCCATAATTCCCTACCAGATAAATCCGGTAAGACGCCCAGTTGTCGCGCACCATGAGCTCGGTGCGGCCCAGCCAGTAGCGCAGCATCTCAAAGAATCCCTGCTTCTGGATTTCGGCCGGAGGGTCCATGTACTTCGGGAACGAGCGGACGGCCTTCTTGTAGGCTTCGAAGAACAGGCCGTCTTTGCTTTTGAAATGCTGGAACACCGATCCCTTGGCGATGTTCAACTCAGCGGCGATGTCCTCGACGCGCGCGGCGCTGTAGCCGTGCTCAGCGAAATGGCGGATGGCGACTTCGACGATCCGCGCCCTTTTGGCCTCCGACCGCGGACGTGGCTTCCCCTCCAACCTCAGTTGCGCCGGTTTGGCCAGACTGCTGGCAATGCCGTCCATGCTTGACCCCAGGTCAAAGGCAAGATACCGCACCGGCTAACCATTTTTCAATGGCTTTTTTCAATGGGTTCCGCTAATTTCGCTTACCCGGGGTTAGGATCCCTCTTGACCAACGGTCATTCGTAATGACCAACACCTCAAATCGTATTTACGACGCTGTTGTTGTGGGCGCCGGCCACAATGGTCTGACCGCCGCCTGCTATCTGGCGCGCGCGGGTCTCTCTACACTGGTACTGGAACGGCGCGACATCGTCGGCGGATGCTGCGTGACCGAGGAGATTGCGCCCGGCTGCCGCGCGTCGACTACTTCTTACATCGCCAGCATGCTGCGGCCGGAAGTTATCCGCGACTTGAAGCTGGCGGAGCACGGACTGCGCATGGTGCCTTGCGATCCCGCGTTGCAAGTGCCTTTTCTCGATGGACAACTCCTTTCCTGGTGGGCCGACCGGGACCGCGTGGTGGCGGAGCTGCACAAGATTTCCCCGAAGGACGCCGACACGTTCGTCCGCGTGGATGATCGCTTGAAGAAGCTGGCGCGATACCTGCAACCCTTCTTTCTCGAGCCGCCGCCCGAGCCGGATACTAAATCCATGAGCGGCTGGAGTGATCTGCTTCGTGTGGGCAAACGCTTTCGCGGAGTTTCGAGTGCGGAAATTTCCCAGCTCGTTTCTTTTCTCACCGGCAGCCTGCGCGATTTTCTCGATCGCAACTACGAATCGGAGAAGGTCAAAACACTTTTTCTTGCCAACAACGTCTATGGCAAACACGGGGGACCGTATCAGCCAGGAACCGCTCTGGGCCTGCTGTTTCACCTGTTGAGCGGCGGGGAACACGAACTGCAGGGCTTCTACGGACACGTGATGGGCGGCATGGGCGCGATTACAGGAGCCATGGCGGCGGCGGCGAGGGCATTCGGAGTGGACATTCGGACCAGTGCTCCAGTCGCACAGATTGATTCCCGCAATGGACGCGTCCGCGGAGTCGTGCTCGAAGACGGGACCGAGATTCGTGCGCGCGTTGTGCTCTCGAACGCCGATCCCAAGCGCACTTTTCTGCAGATGGTTTCGGACCGCGAACTGCCGCCGGAATTTGTGCACGCGGTGCGGGGCATCAAGATGGATGGCCCGTGCGCCAAGGTGAATATGGTTCTTTCCGAAGAACCACGTTTTACCGGGACGCCTGCGCACTACGATCCGCAGCAGCGCTCGTTGTTTACGCTGGTGCCGTCGCTCGAATTCGCCGAGCGCTGCTACGACGTCGCCAAGTTCGGCGAGATCCCCCAGCAGCTCTGGGTGGACTGCGTGGTTGCTTCCAACGCCGACCCGTCGCTAGCGCCCGCAGGCAGGCACATCATGACCTGCTTCGTGCAGTACGTGCCGTACACCCTGCGGCATGGCTCGTGGGACGAGAATCGCGAATTGCTCGGGGATCGGGTGGTGAACAAGATTGCCGAGTACGCTCCCAACGTTCCGAATGCAATTGTTGCCCGGCAGGTGCTCACTCCGCTCGACCTCGAACGCACCTACGGGCTGACCGAAGGCAACATCTTCCACGGCGATTTGAGTCTCGAACAACTCTTCTTCAATCGTCCGGTCGCCGGGTGGTCGCAATATCGCACACCGATTGCGGGACTCTATCTGTGCGGAGCGGGTGCGCACCCCGGGGGCGGCGTGACTGGCGCCCCCGGACACAACGCGGCTCACCAGGTTTTGCGTGACTGGAAGAAGGGCAAGTTCAAGGAGGCCGCGGCGTGAGCGGGAATGGATCTGCGAGAACGGCAGATTTCGTGATCCTGGGCGCCGGTGTGATGGGCGCATCCATCGCCTTCCACCTGGCGCGTCGCAAGGCTGGGCGCATCGTCGTGCTCGATAAGGATCACGTCGGCAGCGGGGGCAGCAGCCGCTCTTCAGCGCTCGTCCGCATGCACTATAGTTTTGCGCCTGAGGTGCAGCTGGCGCTGATGAGCTTGAAAATGTTCCAGCACTGGCGCGAGATTGTCGGCGAGGCGGGAGAGTTTCGCAGGACCGGCTTTGTGCGAATTGTTCATCCTAGCGAGACCGAGCGGCTCAAGCGGAATGTCGCGATGCAGCGCGGCCTCGGAGCCAACGTCGAGTTGATCGATCGCCGCCAGTTGCAGGAACTCGAACCCGACTGGGCGGTGGACGAGGTCGAACTCGCCGCCTATGAGCCGGACTCCGGGTATGGCGACGGCAACGTGGTGGCCAACGATTTTCTGAGCCGCGCGCGCGATTTAGGCGCAACTTACTTGTCGAAGGCACGGGCCACATCGCTCATGGCCGAAGCTGGCCGCGTGCGCGGTGTGCAGACCGAAGGGGGCCCGATCCATGCCCCGGTCGTCATCGCAGCTACCGGCCCTTGGACCCGGCCGCTGCTGCAGCAAACCGGATTCGATCCGCCGATCGAGACTGAATATCACCAGGTTGCACTTCTGAAGAATGCGCCGGGCATGAAAGCGGGGGGCTGCGCCTGCATCGATTCGGTGACTGCGACTTACTTCCGCTCCGACGGCGGCGACAAGTTTCTCATCGGCGACTTCTACGGCAAACGTCCGGTCGATCCGGACAACTTTCCGCAGCGCGTTTCTGACACGGAACTCGAAGAGATCATTGAGCGTGCCAGCCGCCGTGTCCGGAAGCTCGCGAACGCCGAAGTGATGCGTGGCGTGACCGGCGTCTATGACATGACGCCGGATGCGCGGCCGCTGCTGGGACAAGTTCCGGGCGTCGAGGGGCTCTATGTCTGTGCCGGCTTCTCCGGCATGGGCTTCAAGATTTCGCCGGCGATCGGGCTGGTGATGTCGGAACTGATTCTCGACGGCGCGGCGACGACCGTGGACATCTCGGCGTTTCGCCCGACGCGTTTTGCCGAGGGCAAGCCGATCAAAGCGGAGTTTGAGTATAAGGATGATTAGGTAGAAATCAATTTTCATGTTTTGTCATCTCGAGCAAAGCGAGGGATCTGTAGTTTCCCGGAGGAATGATGGCTAAGAAAGGCATTCTCGAACGTCTGAAAGATGGGCCCGTTCTGGGCGACGGCGGCTACCTGCTCGAACTGGAAAAGCGCGGATGGGTGCGTCCCGGGCCGTTCACTCCCGAGGTTGCGATTGTTTATCCCAATGCGCTGCGCGAACTGCACATCGAGTTCCGCGAAGCCGGAGCCGAGGTCTTGCAGGCTCTTACTTTTTACGCGAGCCGCGACAAGCTTGCCACCGTCGGCCTGGAAGATCGCGTCGAGGACATCAACCGATCCGCCGTCCGCGTTGCCAAAGAAGTTGCAGGCGACCAATGCCTGGTCGCGGGCAACCTTAGTCTCACATGGATGTACGAGCATGGCAGTGCGTCGGCGGCCGATCGCGTGCGGCAGACTTTCGACGAACAACTCAAGATCCAGTGCGACGAAGGCGTGGACTTCATCATCGGCGAGACGTTCTCGTGGCTGGGCGAGGCCCTGCTCGCGGTCGAGCGCGCCAAGAAAACGGGCCTGCCCGTCATGGTGACGATTTGTTTCGAAAACAAAGATCAGACCGCGGAAGGTAAGAGCGCGGCTGACGCTGCGAAAGCCTTGCTCGACGCCGGCGCCGACATCGTCGGGATGAACTGCTTGCGTCCGCCCGAGCATATTCTGCCCGCAATGGAAGAGATGCGCAGGGCCGTGGATGGCTATCTCGCCTGCCAGCCGGTCGGGTATCGCACTCCGAAAGAAAAGCCGGACTTCACCAGTCTGCCGGAGTTTCCTTACGGACTCGACCCGCTGCAGCTCACGCGCAAGCAAATGGGCGACTATGCGCTCAAGGCTCGCGAGATTGGCGTCAACTACATCGGATCGTGTTGCGGCTCGGTCGCCGAGCATGTCCGGGAGATGGCGCGGGTGCTGGGCAAGCTGCCGGCGGAATCGCGCATCTGGAAGAAGGGCGGCGCGAAGCCGATGTCGGCGTATGAGTATTATGATCACGATCAGATGACGACCAAATCGTAGCGGACAGTTTCAAGAGTCTACGTGGGCGCAAGAAAGCGGGCCTCAGCGGCCAAAGCCTGGTTCCGGCTTGCCTGTTACGGCAAGGCTTCAAGCCGTGCCCTTCCCTGGAATGTCCGGCATAATGAACGCAATCCCAATTGCTTGTGGATCTCTCGCGCGATTGGTGATTCAGGAGGACCGACTCGATGAAACGGTTGCGGTCATTTTTCGTTGCTCTGTCTGTGATATGCGTTTTCGGGAGCCCCGGGGGTTTGCGGGCGGCGGACAAGAAGCCCGACCGCCAGGTTGCCATCACGATTGACGACCTGCCCGCCGGTTCCACCACGATGCCTGCCGCGACCATCACCGAGATGACCACGAAGTTGCTGACCACGCTGCGCGACCAGAAGATTCCGGCGGTCGGGTTCGTCAACGAAAAGAAGCTCTACAAATTCGGCGAGGTGGATGAACGGATCAGCGCGCTCAAGATGTGGCTCGACTACGGCTTTGAGCTTGGCAATCACACCTACAGTCATTCTTCGCTGAACCAGGTGGGGCTGAAGGCGTGGGAAGACGATGTGGTCAAGGGCGAGAGCGTGACCAGTCTGCTACTCGCGGAGCACAAGATGAAGCTGCGATACTTCCGGCATCCGTTCCTGGACACGGGTCGCGACCTTCAAACCCGGCGTGAGGCGGAAGCGTTTCTCGTCGGCCGAGGTTACCGGATCGCTCCGATCACGCTGGATGCCTGGGACTGGGCGTACGCCGGCGTCTACGAAGACGCCAAGAAGCGCGGCGATACGTCAGCGCAGGATGAACTGGCGAAGGGCTATCTCTCGTATAGCGACACCATGTTCGCTTATTCGGAGCAACTTGCAAAACAGACGATCGGCTACGCGCCGAAACAGATTCTCCTGCTGCACGCGAATCAACTGGAGGCCGACCACATCGGCGAACTGCTCAACCTGTTCCGCAAGAGAGGGTACCGCTTCATCACGCTGGAGGACGCGCTCAGCGATCAGGCGTACAGCCTGCCCGATGAGTATGTCGGAGAGGAAGGCACCGGATGGCTCGACCACTGGGCGATCACGCAGGGCAAGCCTCCGCAGGGAGCGCCGGTGTTTCCGCAGGCGGTGTTTGACAAGTGGAAGGCGCTGGCGCCGACGCAACCGTAGATCTGCACCGTGTGCTAGTCGCTGCCAGGCGCAAGCGCCATTCACTCAATGAACTTGATATGGCGGCCGAATTTCATTGTTACATTGAGGACTATATTCTTCTCTGCTTCAATCCGCACACGTTTCGCCACTGGCTCGAACAGAGAATGTGAGAAGAAGACATCGCAACCTCCGTGCGGCAATTCGATGGAATACTCCCCCTTCGGACCTGTGGATAGTCGCGCCTCCTTTGCAACGACAGAGCGATGCAATTTGTCTATTCCCCAGCACACAATCCGGACTTGAACGTCTTGCACAATAGCTCCTTGTTGGTCTGTTGTGACTCCCTGTAGCGTGCCGAAGTCGGAAGCAGCGGAGGACAGGGTAATAGCAGAGATCGCGCAAAACATAACCAAGTGTTTCCGCATATGAGCCGCCCCTTCCTATGAGCTTCCAATCCAAATCCCCGTGATAAACACGAGCACTCCACCCACGACCACCTGGAACGCCGCCGAGAGCAATGGTGTGTCCATGTAGCGATTTCGAATCCACGCAATCGCCCCCAACTCGATCGCGACGATAATAACGGCCGCGATAAACGCCACGTGAAAATCTTTGATCAGGAACGGCAGCGTGTGACCGATGCCGCCGGCCGCCGTCATCAGGCCGGTTACGGCACCGCGCAGGAGCGGACGCCCGCGGCCGGTGAGCGAGCCATCGTCCGACAAGGCCTCGGCGAAGGCCATGGAGATGCCCGCGCCGATCGAAGCCGCCAGGCCAACCAGGAATGCGTCATGGCTGCTCCTAGTCGCGAAAGCCGCTGCGAAAACTGGGGCCAGCGTGGAGACGGAGCCGTCCATCAGGCCGGCGAGTCCTGGTTGCACGATCTGCAGCACGAACAGGCGGCGCTGCGCTTCGTCTTCCGATTTCCCAGCGTCGGCCGTGATGTTTTCCTGCAGGGCTTCCGCCTGCACTTGGTGTTTGCGCTCGATCTCCGCCAGATCGCCGAGAAGCTTGCGAATGCCCGCGTCGGTTACCTGGTTGATGGCGCGCTCATAAAACCGGGTCGTCTCCAGTTCCATGATTTCGGCCTGCTTGCGCACTTCCGCGATTTTCAGCGGACGGGTCAGCCAAAACGGGCGGCGTTGGATGAAGCCCTTGATGTCCTGCCTTCGCACCAGAGGAATGTGTTCGCCGAAGCGCGCGCGGTAGGTTTCGATCAAGGTGGCGCGGTGCTGCGACTCCTCCTCGCGCATGTCTTCAAACAGCTTGGCGGTCGCGGGATAGGTCTCGCGCAGGCCGTCGGCAAAATCGGCATAAACGCGGCCGTCTTCCTCTTCCAGCGCAATCGCCAGCGCCAGGATCTCGCGTTCGGATAGCTCTTTGAATTTGCGCGCCATGAAGGCTCCTTGTGCAGGGCAGGTGTCAAGTCTCAGGTCTCAGGAAAGGCAGTCTCGTTACGTACGGGTTGGGTTTCCCGAGACCTGAGACCTAACACCTAAGACCTGACCTGAGACCTCAGCAGCGAAGAATACCAAAAAGCTGTCCGGAGCGATCCTGCGTTGGATGTGACTTCAGGGCTCGACCGTGGTAAATTTGCTTTGGTACAGAAGAAGGCTTCGCATGCTTCCTGTCTCTCCAGTCCGGTCCCGGCGGCTCCCTCAGGCATTCTGCGCCTGTTGCTGTTGTTGCTGCTAAAGTCTTCTCAGCCGCATTAATTCCGGTGTACATCATGAGCCTGATACGCAACATCAACGACCACGTCACTTCGATCCTGGAGCGCGACCCGGCGCCGAGGTCGCGCCTGGAAATCTTGCTCTGCTATCCCGGCCTGCACGCCGTCTGGATGCACCGCTTCACTCACTGGCTCTACCAGTTCCATTTGTACCTCGTTGCCCGTTTGATCTCGCAGTGGGCACGCTGGGTGACCGGCATCGAGATCCATCCTGGCGCGCAGATCGGCAAGAGGCTATTTATTGACCACGGCATGGGCGTGGTGATTGGCGAAACCGCGATCGTGGGCGACGACGTCACCATCTACCAGGGAGTCACGCTGGGCGGCACGGGCAAAGAAAAAGGCAAGCGCCATCCCACGATTCTCAACAGCGTTGTTATCGGTACCGGCGCGCAGGTACTTGGAAACATCACGGTCGGCGAAAACTCACGCGTGGGTGCGGCTTCGGTGGTGATTGACGACGTGCCTGACAATTCCACCATCGTGGGCGTGCCAGGGCACATCATCTTCCGGAATGGCAAGCGCGTAGTCATCACCAATCCGCGCGAAATTCGCGACCCGCTCTCCGACGCGCTTTCCGAGGTCTCCCAGCGCGTGGAGCAATTGGAGGAGAAAGTGAAGAATGCCGAACGGCAGGGAGACGGAGTTCGGAGTTCGTAGCTGGCGTCGGGTAGCGGAACTTGGGTAAAAAACTTGGCCCTCTTAACCTGCCCGCGCCAAACTGTACATCGACCTGTTCCCGTAGGCTATTGCGCGCCCTTGCCGACTCTCATCACTCCTCCTCGACTACCGTTTCAGAATAATCGTTATAACAGATGATTGTTCACAGGAAACGATTCCCGAGGCAACCCGCCCCCGTCCATGACCTCCGTAATGTTCCTTCGTAACTATCAATGAGGTGTAATAAACCCACCTTTATCCAGTGAGGAGGGTACCCATGAAACGCACATTGCTGCTGGTGGTGATTTGCGCTTCTCTCGCTTATGCCAAGGACCGGCCGGTCGCGCAATCTGGCACCCTGCTGCAGATGGATTCGGTCGAATGCGGGACCGACCAAAAGAGCGGCAAGACGCTTGCCGGCGAGATGCTCGGCACCGACTCAGCCCATCAGAAGATGCATACCCTGCTCTGCCCCGAGTATCTCTTGCAGACTGACCGCATTTTGTACCGGATTCGTCCCAAGGACGAGAAGCATCCGGCCTTGCTGCCGGTCGGCGAGAAAGCACAATTCCGCATGGAGAAAGACCACATGCGCCTTCGGGTCGAGGACTTGGACGACAAAGAGCGCGACTACATCGTCGTATCGATGACGCCGCGCGGTGAGGCTACGCAGGCCGAGAGCAGAAAGTAAGGCAGCCAAAGCCGCACCGTCACGCGTTCTTGGAAAAGCGTTAGTGGTCTCCCTGCGTCTAAACGATGCACAGTCTGCACCCAGTTGCGCCGCACTCCACCCCCAACGTTGTACGATTGTCTAGACTGGCGGCAATCCCAAGGCCCTGTGCCCGAACTGCCCGACATCGTTGTTTACATCGAAGCGCTCGAGAAACGCATTCTCGGGCAGACGCTCGAACAGGTGCGGATTGCCAGTCCATTCTTGTTGCGCACTGCGGACCCGCCTTTATCTAATGCGGAAGGCAAGGCCGTCGTGCAGCTGCGCAGGATGGGTAAGCGGATCTGCATCGGCCTGGAAGAAGACCTTTGGCTGGTGTTGCACTTGATGATCGCGGGCCGGCTTCATTGGAAGAAACGCGGCGTCAAGGTCTCGCAGCCGCGCGGACTCGCGGCCTTTGACTTCACGAACGGGAGCCTGCTTTGGACCGAGGCGGGCTCGCGGAAACGCGCTTCTCTGCACGTGGTCTCGGGGGAAGCCGGCCTGCGCGCGCTCGATCCGGGCGGTTTGGAAGTGCTGGAAACGGATCTGGCCCGCTTCGCCGCGGTTCTCACATCAGCCAATCACACTTTGAAGCGCGCCCTCACCGATCCGCGACTATTCAGCGGCATCGGCAACGCCTATTCCGACGAGATTCTCTTCCAAGCGCGGCTCTCTCCCCTGGCATTGACGCAAAAGCTCAAGACAGAAGGAATCGAGCGGCTGTTCGCAGCGGTGCGCGCGAATCTGGCCGAGTGGGTCGAGCGATTGCGGCGGGAATCAGGCGAGGAGTTTCCAGAGAAAGTTACGGCGTTTCGACCCGGCATGGCGGTTCACGGACGGCACAAAGAGCCGTGCCCGCGCTGTGGAGCTAAGATTCAGCGAATTCGCTACGCGTCCAACGAGACCAACTACTGCCCGAACTGCCAGACTGGAGGCAAGCTGCTTGCCGACCGGGCTTTGTCCCGGCTGCTGCGCGAGGACTGGCCCAGGACTCCGGAGGAGCTGGAGATGCTTACGCGGGATCAAATGTAACCCAAACGTGTGGGAGGTCGCCTACACCACAAAATACTTCGCCGCCGGATGATGCACCACGATCGCCGAGGTGGACTGCTCGGGCTCCAGCAGGAAGCCGCTGGTTAGGCGTACGCCGACGTTCTTTTCCGGATCGAGCAGGGTGAACAGTTTGGTCTGGTCTTCCAGGTTCGGACACGCGGGATAACCGAACGAATAGCGCGAGCCGCGATACTTCTGGTGAAACAGGTCGCGGATGTGCGGCGCGTCTTCTGTTGCGATGCCCAACTCCTCGCGCATCTTCTTGTGGTGATATTCTGCCAGCGCCTCGGCGGTCTCGACGCTCAGCCCGTGCAGGTAGAGATAGCGCGTGTACTCGCCGCTTTCAAAGAGGCGCTGCGTCTCCACTGAGGCTCTTGCGCCGATGGTGACGAGCGAAAGGCCGAGGACGTCCATCTTGCCGGAGGATTTCGGAGCAAAGAAGTCGGCGATCGCGAGTTTGCGGCCTTCTCTTTGCCGGGGGAATGTGAAACGTAGCAATTCTCGCGTAGGGACAGCCGCCCTCGGCTGTCCGGCCGAGCTTTGCTCGGCTTCGCGGGCGAGGGCGCCCGCGCCACACGGTTCGTACACGATCACATCATTCCCTTCGCCCTGGACCGGGAAATATCCATATACGACTTTTGGTTCAAACAACGCGCTCGCCAGCACATCCTCTTCCAGCTTCTTCCTGATCGGACGATACTTTTCCTCGACCAGCCGGGCGTAGTCTTCCTGCGACGCGGTCTTCAACTGCCACTGATTCTTGAACAGCGCCGTGTCGTTGATGTACTGGAAGATCTCGCGCAGGTCGTAGTCTTTCTGCACGCGCACGCCCCAGAACGGCGGAGTCGGGATGTTGGGCGCGTCGGTGACGACCGGGCTGCGCTCGGCAAACACTGGCCCGGTTTCTTCATCGACGGCCGCGGCTTTCGCGTACTCCTTTACGGTCTTCCCCTCGCGCAGCCGCCCATCGCGCTTGCCATCTTCTGCCGCCAGGTCCTCCATGACGTGCAGGCCGGCAAACGCATCTTCGGCGTAGAACACGGCATTCGAGTACTCGCGCCGCAGATCGTCTTCCACGTACTTGCGTGTCAGAGCTGCGCCGCCGCAGATCACCGGGTACTCCAGCTTCTGGCGCTCCAGGTCCTGGATGACGTACTTCATTTCGAGCGTTGACTTCACCAGCAACCCGCTCAGTCCGATGGCGTCGGCGCTGTGCTCCTGGGCGGCGTGAATGATCACGTCGCCCGGCTGCTTAATCCCGAGATTGACGACTTTGTATCCGTTGTTCGACAGGATGATGTCCACCAGATTCTTGCCGATGTCGTGAACATCGCCCTTCACCGTGGCGAGCACGATCGTGCCCTTCTGCGAGCCGGCTTTCTTCTCCATCTTGGGCTCGAGATACGCGACCGCCGCTTTCATTACTGCCGCCGAATCGAGCACCGAGGGCAGCTGCATCTTGCGCGCGCCGAACAGGTCGCCGACCGTCTTCATGCCGTCGAGGAGCACGGTGTTGATGAGGTCGAGCGGGGTGTACTGCCCGAGCGCTTGTTCCAGCAACTCTTCCAGCGATTTTTTCCGCGCGCCCTCGCCCACCGACTTCTCGCCGTTGATGATGGCGTACTTCAGCTTGTCTTCGATCGAGAGCGTTTCCACGTGCGCTGTGGTCTGCGCCTGCGGCTTGCCCTTGGTCCCGGCAAAGTGCTGCATGTAAACCTGCAGCGGGTCGCCGTTCGAGGCGTCGCGATAGATCAGCCTCCGCGCCAGCTCTACTTCTTCGTGCGGGATCTTGTACAGCGGATAGATCTTCGAATAATTGACGATCGCGATATCGAGGCCGTTCTCCACCGCTTCATGCAGGAAGACGGAGTTCAGCACACGCCGCGGATATATATCGAGTCCGAAGCTGATGTTGCTAACGCCTAGCACGGTCCTTACTTCGGGCAGCTCTTGCCTGATCCGCTTGACAGCGTTTAGCGTTTCGATGCCAGCGCTACGATACTCTTCCTGCCCGGTCGAGATCGGCAGGGTCAGCGCGTCGAAGATAATGTCCACCGGACGGATGCCGTATTTTTTCGTGGCCAAGTCGAAAATGCGATGCGCGATGGCGACCTTCTTGTCGGCGGTGAGCGCCATGCCTTCTTCGTCGATAGTCAGCGCGATCACAGCCGCGCCATAGCGTTTCGCCATGGGCAGGACTTTCGACGTCCGCTTCTCACCGTCTTCCAGGTTGATCGAGTTGATGATGGCCTTGCCGGGAATGCGCTTGAGCGCTTCTTCCACCACATCGGCTTCGGTCGAATCCACCAGAATCGGCGCGGGGACGCGGGTTGCGACCTTCTCAAGAATTGAAGAGATGTATCCTTTTTCGTCCTCGCCCACAATGGCGCAGCACAAGTCGAGCATGTGCGAGCCTTCGTTCGCCAGTTTCTTCGCCAGCGCCAGGATGTCGTCGTATTTCTTGCCGCGCACCAGGTTGCGGAAGTGCTCGACGCGCGTCGTGGTGTTCATTTCTTCCGCCACGATGAGCGGCTTGGGTTCGAGGTCGAGTGGAACGGAGGTGTAGGCGCTCGAAGCTGCGCCCGTGGCCTTCACTTCCCTCTTCGCCGGCTCGACGCCGCTGACGGCCTCGACCACGGCCTTGAGATGCTCAGGCTTGGTCCCGCAGCAGCCGCCGACGATGCGCACTCCGTAATCCGCAACGAAGTGCTTGTGGTATTTGGCCAGCTCTTCCGGGGTGAGCTTGTAAACCGCCTGGCCGCCTTCGTTCTGCGGAAGTCCGGCGTTGGGCAAGACTGAGACGTGCTTGGTCGAATTCAGGCCGAGATACCGAACGGCATCGTTCATCTCGACCGGACCGGTCGCGCAGTTCAGCCCGATCACGTCCACGTCGTAAGGCTCGAGCGCGGTGAGCGCGGCGCCGATTTCGGTACCGAGCAGCATCGTGCCGGTCGCTTCGAGCGTTACCTGCATGGTGACGGGCAGGTGCTTGCCTGCTTTCTTCATCGCGTCAAACACGCCTGCCAGCGCGGCCTTCGCTTGCAGCAGGTCCTGCGAGGTTTCGATCAGCAGCACGTCCACGCCGCCTTCGATCAGCGCTGCGGCCTGCTCCTCGAAGGCGAGTGCCATGTCGTCGAACTTGATGTGACCCAGCGACGGCAACTTAGTCGTGGGACCGAGCGATCCGGCAACAAAGCGCGGCTTGTCTTTGGTGGAGAACTGCTGCGCGACTTCTTTCGCGATCTTTGCCGCCGCTACGTTGATCTCGCGGACTTTGTCCTGCAGGTCGTATTCGGCGAGCACGACGCGCGCGCCGCCGAAGGTGTCGGTCTCGACCACATCGCAGCCGACCGAGAAGAACGCGGCATGAATGTCCTTAATAATGTCGGGACGGCTCAGCACCAGGATCTCGTTGCAGCCTTCCTTGCCCCAGAAATCGTCCACACTGGGCTGGCGCACCTGGATATTGGTGCCCATCGCGCCGTCGTAAACGACCACGCGGTCTCTGACGATTTGTAGAAAATCAGACATTATGTCCGGAGTTCTCAGTTCTCAGTTCCCAGTTCTCAGTTAGCAGCTGTCATCGCCAGATTCTCACTGACAACTGGGAACTGACAACTGCTCTTATGCACAAACGCCGGCCCGCTGGGGACCGGCGTTGGATTGATCTCAAAATTCCGAAGTCTGCTAACTCCCTTGAGTCCCCAGCGCCGGGGCGGCGCCCTCGGGCTCCGCGCCGCTGAACATGGCATTGGCACCCATGTGCGCCGGCGCAATCGCCAGCAACTGCTCCTTGCGATAAATCAGGTTGCTGGCATTGAACGACGCCAGCTCGAATCCGTGCCCGTGCGTAATCGCGTCCGTGGGGCAGGCCTCCACGCAGTAGCCGCAGAAGATGCATCGATTGTAATCAATGTTGTAAACCTTGGCGTAACGCTCGGCGCCGGAGACGCGGTTTTCTGCGGTGTTCTCCGCCGCCTCGATATAGATGCAGTTCGCCGGACAGGCCGCGGCGCACAGAAAACAGGCCACACACTTCTCCAGGCCGTTTTCATCGCGCTGCATCACGTGCATGCCGCGGAAACGATCCTGAAACTTCGCTCCCTTGAGCGGCCCCGGCCCGTCGGGATAGTTCTCGACGATGGTGGGCTGGAACATCTCTTTCAGGGTGATGCCCATCCCCTGAGCGATGGCGCCGATGTTCTTGATCACGGACATGCCTCATTAGTATAGCGGATGGGGATGACTGCCGCGCCAGTCACGAGCGGGCGTACCGCGAGTGTGTGCGGGCTTCCCGTGAGCCTGCGCTACGACCCTATCCGGGAACGCGGGCTGCGAAAAAGTGACCAATTTCGGGGTGACGACAATCACTGACACTTGGACGTACCGGGAGTAGCTTGGGTGACAAAGAAGGTTCCCTGCCGCACACAAGCCAATGACCAGCCGCTACTTACGCATCTTGCTCACTGTTCTTGTCGTTTGCGTTTTCCTCCCTACCGGCTCCTTCGGCCAGGGATCGAAGATGCAGTCGCCCGGGCCGATCGAAGAAGCTGACCGAGACCGCCCCGACAAACGAGCGGCATGGAGGCAGCGCGGGCGCTCTGCGCCTCCGGGACAATCGGCGGCAGCGCTGCGCCTCCGGGCACATCGGCAGAAGATGGCCATGCGCGCCCAGCGGGCGGCGG
>JBASRS010000065.1:0-24226 GCA_049273945.1 Terriglobales bacterium
ACCTGCGATCCAGAAGTGAGGAGAGCCGCCCTAGCCAGATTCGGGAGCATGTACCTCGGTTGCATCCACTGACCGGATTCCGCGGCCTCGCCAGAGTCCTCGCTTTTCTTCCTAAACCAAGTCAAAGGGTGTGCCGAAAAGCCCCGTTAGGCGGAGCTGCTAAGCCACAGGTTCTACGGGGGAGCTTTTGGGCAACTGGATTGAGCAGGAACCACATGGTTTCCACACTCGAAAGCTCAGTTTCCGGATAGCTCGTCATCCACCCAGAACCCGAAAACTGTCCTGATTCATACTTGCCCGGGCGCTCATTACGACGAGAATACTCGTCCCGATTCCTTGGCCACGCCCCGCAGCTAAAGGCGAACAGGCTACTCCTTCTTACGTCCGTACTTCTCCAGCCACTTCAGCTCTTCGCGCACCTTGATCTTGCCATGCCACGGATTCTTGTCGAGTTCGTGGCCCTCGCCCGGGAGAATCAGGAGGCTATGGGGAACTCCTTTTTTGTAAAGCGCGCGCTCCAGCAGGTATTGTTGGCGGAGCCCCCCTCGTCTTCGGCACCGGATACGATGTGGGTAGGTGTCGTAACCTTGCCGAACTGCCAGATGGCGGCGGATTCGGCGTGGTAATTCGCTTCCGCCTCCCAGGGAACTCCTCCTAGCAAATATTCATTATAAAGAGATAGGTCGCTGCCCCACGCCGACACCCAATCAGCTACACCCGCGCCAGTCACTGCGGCCTTGAAGCGCGTGGTCTGCGTAATGAGCCAGTTGGTCAAATCGCCGCCGGAGCTGTAGCCGCCGACGGTCAATTGGTCCGGGTCAGCAATGCCGTCCTTAACCAAGGCGTCCACGCCTTCAAGGATGTCTTGGCCCGGGCGAGAGTTCACGTGGAGGACCATCCCCCGCGTGAACGCATCTCCGTAGCTGGTCGAGCCCCGATAGTTCGGCTGAAACACCAGCCAGCCTTGGGTGGCCGCCAGCGCCTGCACTCCCCAAGTTGCCGCTGGCTCTAACCTGTTGCCGTCAGCAAATTTCGGCCCGCCGTGGATCCACGTGAAAGTGGGTAGGTGTTTGGCTTCGAACTTGCCGGGCGGGTAGATCAGCATACCCTCGATCTGCGTGCCGTCGTCGGCCGTCCAGCGGTAGGGCTTTCCCTGGGGCAACTCGCGCTCCGTGAAGAGCTTGTTGAATGCAGTAATAGCTTTCGCCCGGTCCAGGTGATTAGGGCCTTCCGCCAAGTAAACTTCGCGAGGCCGCTTGACCGACGAATAAACGAAAGCTACACGTGGTGAATGCCGCGCGGCGGAGAACGCCTCGTAGAATCCGGCCCAGCCGGATTGTTTGACAAACTCGGCGTCCGCGCCCGACTCGGTGTAAGGCTGCGCCTCGGTTCCAAGCTGTCCGATAGCGAAGACCGCGCCGTCCGGCATAACCGCGAAAGCCCCCAGAGATCGTCCTAACTCTCCCGTAAAGCGAGAGGCCCAGCGCACTGCTCTGCCGCCTGCTTGGTCAATCCAGTAGAGCCTGGTCTGAGTCTGCTCCTCGAATGGCCCTTCGGGCGCACCGGCCTCGTAAATAAAGAAGATGTGGCGGCTGTCCAGGGCCCACTCGATTTCGTCCACGCGATCCTGAACATGAATAGCGAGATGTATTGCCCCGATGGGCAGATTCGCCACATACATGCCGTAAGGTTCGCTGGACTCTAACCGCCCGGAAGGTGAATCGGTGGCGATGGCGAGGAAGCGCCCATCAGGTGAAGTGGCCATCTGCCAGACACGATAGGGGATGGTCGCAAGCTTCTCCAAAACAGGCACCCCAACTCGCTGACCAGTGGGGATCGGGTTCTTGGCGACGAAGGAGGCTACGTCAACGCTGAATACCGCATCGCCCCGCTCGGACTCGCGGAACCGGATCACGTCGTGCCATTCTTGCTCGTACGCGTCCTTTTCTGCTTTTGTCCACGGATTGCGCGTGGTGAAATACAGTCGGCGCGAGTCCTCGGACCAGGCAAAGGCGTGGACCTCCTCGTCACCAAACGTGACGGCGAAGTCCTCACCCCCGTATGGGGAAATCACATAGACTTGTGCGACATCGTTCTCGCCCTTGTCTGCGTGAGCATCGTCGGAAGTTTTCGACTCGGCCGCCGTCTTGCGATCGGAGAGAAAGGCTATCCAGTGGCCATCCGGCGACCACTGGGGCGAGCTGTCATGCCCCGATTGCGTGAGCTGAACCAGTGAGCCGCCGCCAGCGTCGCGATAAAGCCAGAGGTCATTGCGGAATCGCTGGGCGGCCCAGTCCGGGCGCATCGTCTCGATAACCACGCCATGACCGTCCGGCGAAATCTCGACCGAACGGATGTCAACCGCGTTGAAGAACTCGTCCAACGTGAGATGCGGCTTCTGGCCCCACGCACTGGGGAGCAAGAGAAGAAACAACAAGCTGGTCAGAAAGGTAATCGGTTTGAGGGTTGGCAAAAATTCCTCCAAGACACGCAAGAATACTGCTTTAACGGGGTGCTGCTTCTTTATCCGGGGTACGCGTGCCGACGAGGGACATCAGAGCATCCGGCAGCGCATCTTCGAAAGCATAAACCTCGTGGCCGCCTGGCACCTCTGTGTAGTTGACCGGGTATCCCTTCGCGAGCAGGACGTCTCGCATGTGCCGGTTGGACTGAAGCAAGGTGGGCATGTCCGGAAATTTTTCACGGTGGAAGCGATCAAAAAGGCCCACCGTGAGGGTGAACCGGAGCGGTAATTTGGGGCTCGTCGCGAACTGGCGGATAATCCATTCAAATTCAAGGTCTTCCTCATCGGTCGTCAGGTCTTCCCTGGGGTCGAACTGAAAATAGCCTGACTGGGAGAGCACATTTCCGAAAATCTCAGAGTGTCGCAGCCCGGCAAACGCTGCCCCAAGCCCGCCAGCGCTGGATCCTCCGACAATCGTCTGGGCAGAATTCGAAGTGACGTTGTAGTGTTCGTGCACCCACGGCATCAGTTCGCGAACCAAAAACTCGTTGAAGGCCTCGTTGCAGGTCAGTTCAATATTGCGATTTATCTGGTCTACCATCAAAACAACTAGGGGATGAATGCGGCCAGCCGCCAGGAGGTTTTCGATGATGGTCGCAGTTGGAATCGTCCTGGCGTACGCCCGGCCGTCAAAGAGCACCAAAAGGTCGTAAGGTTTGCCGTCCGCAGTGTAGCCAGGCGGCGTGTAGACCCAGAAGCGGCGTTCGTTGCCGAGAATCTTGCTGCTCAGGTGTTGCACCTCGGTGCGTCCGCTTGGGACACCCGGCCGCGCCCCGAGCCATGCGGAGACAAGAGCCGCGCCGGGAAGCTCCACGACAGAACTGACCTTATCGCCTTGCTCATAGTGCGTCACGAAGCGGTGCGGATTTAGCGGATCCCGCTGCAACGTGTCCCAGTCCTTGTCCTTGCGCTGATCATAGGGAAGCAGCGAGTCGTTAGGCGTGAGGTAATACGTGAAACGGCCGCCTTTGTGGACCGCGTAGGTCTTGAACCAGAGGTTAGTGCCCGGCAAATTTACCAACAGGTTTTTCTCCGGTGCTTCGCCGGTGCCGCCGAAAAGATAGGAGAAAAGACCGACGTTTTTGGTTTCCTTCTCGCCGCGCCAAAGGAATGTCACTAGCACATGTTTGTCATCGCCGGGAATGGGTTCCACCAGAGGGGTGCCTTGCTGCTTCACTTCGCGCCAGAAGGTGTCGAGCGCGGCGGCGTCTCCTGACTTCAACTGTTTCTCCAGAGTGACGAGGCGCGAACTGTGAAGAAGCGGTTGGTCGCTGCTCTGCTGGGCAGGGGCAGCCGTCAGAACGCAACAACCTAGGAGGAAACCTAGTGAGATTGCGATGAAGAGCTTTGACATTGCGGGCACCTCCTTAGCTCGCTTCGCATCGCTTCATCGGTTGACATCGTTATCGTTGCCAAGGCTCCCGATAAGAAATGTCAGCCCGTCGGCCAGCATTCCTTTCCAATAGAGTTCACTGTGATCGCCCGGAAATTCCGAATACCGAAAGGTGTAGCCTTTTGCCTGCAGCACATCCCGAAGGTGCCGGTTGGCGAGTAGGACCGAGGGGCCTTTAGGGAAGCTTGCCAGATCGTAGATCCCGGCTTCGAGATAAAAACGCACAGGCGCTTTGGGAGCAGCGGCATATTCGTGCGTCAGGTACTCTCCCCAGTGCTCTCCGTTCCAGCGCTCTGCCGGAGCGAGATCAAGCTGGTTGGGGCTCAACACGTTTTGGAATGCACCCGACTGCGAAAGCACGTTCCCGAAAATCCCCGGGTGGCGCAGTGCCACAAAGGCTGCGGCCCGCCCTCCGGCGCTCACGCCGCCAACAATCGTGCGAGCAGGGTCGGGGGTGATGTTGTAATGCTCGTGGATCCAAGGCACGAGTTCACGTGCCACGAAGCTCGCAAAATCATCGTTCATTTGTAATTCCCTGTAACGAGCCCAAATATCGAGCGCAAGAGGTTGCGCTACGAAAACCGCCACGAGGGGTGGAATTCTTTTCTCGGCATACAAATTGTCGAGAATCGTGGGGGTTGGAATGACGTGAACGTAATCCCAACCCATGAACAGCACCAGCAGCCCGTAAGGGTTCGCTTTGGTACTGTAGCCGGGCGGAGTATAGACCCAGACCCGCCTTTCGTTGTTGAGCAGTGCGCTCTTGAACCTGTGCAGGGCAACCGCGCCCGCCGAGACGCCGGGGCGCGCGGCGACCCAAGGTTGCGACGGCGCGCCGGGAAGCTCTAATGCCGACCCGGTCTCCTCTTTGTCGTTTGGGTCATCCTCGTCTTTGGGGGTAGTGATGATGTGCCGACTCAGCGGGTCCGGTTGAGGTGAGCGTTGTGCCTGCTCCTCATCGGTCGTCGGAAAAGTCAGAGGGTCATTTACAGAGAAGGAGTAGTAGAAGCGCGCGTCGCTTCGAATCCGGTAGGTGCGGTACCAGAGCTCCGTTCCTTCGAGATGCGTCAACTCGTTGTTTGGATAGTCGTCGGCGGCAGGGCCATCCACGAGGACCACGTTCTTAATCGGGGTTTTGGCGTGCCACAGGAATGTCACCAGTACACGCTGATCATCGCCGGGAATGGGTTCCACCAGAGGGGTGCCTTGCTGCTTGACCTCGCGCCAGAAGTTGTCGAGCGCCGCAGCGTCCCCAGATTTCAACTGTTTCTCCAGAGTGACGAGGCGCGGACTGTGAAGAAGCGGTTGGTCGGTGCCCTGCTGTGCTTCGGCAGGAACTGGTACGCAACAACCTAGGAGGAAACCTAGTGAGATTGCGACGAAGAGCTTTGACATTGCGGGCACCTCCACGGCTCTGGATGCGACTGATACTAACAGCTCCAGTTGGCCGACCAGCGATCCTTGATCCGCACGATGAGTGTAAACATCACTCCTGGAACGGGGTTCTCGGAGGCGAAAAACAAGGTTCTGGGCGAATGGTCGGCAACCCGGAAACTGAGCCGAAAGGGTTTCCTTTCGGCACTACTCAGGTTGAGTTCCGCGTGCAACTAGCGTGCAGAATCCGGGCCTTGCGCTTGGTTTTGCCAGTTTAGTGCGGGGAAGGGCAATGGATTCAACGGGACTTAGGATTGACCGCTTGGGCTCATAACCCAAAGGTCGGTGGTTCAAATCCACCCCCCGCAACCATCCGAACGTCCCCTTCTGCGCGGAGAGTCCCCAGCAGATCCCAGTTTCCATGACAGGTGTAGTAGCGCTGTCTTTCCGACCCTGCCGGGGTCATGGTGACCTGGGTTGCATGTCGGGAAAGCTCCGCCCGCGCCCGTGCGACATTGTGCGACATAAGCTCTGGCAGGGCAGACAGCCGGTGAGTAGCGAAGGCTCTGAGGAGCTCCGGATCCGGGGCGAGAGAATCCTTAGTCGGGTCGAGTATCCGTTCGAGTTCGGACAACTCCTGCTCCCGCTGGGCGATGGCATCGAGTAAGGCTGCAGAGTGGCCGCCCTCGGCGATCGCCAAAGTCAGGCGGTCCAGTTGCTCCGTCAGCTCCTTCTTTCGCGCCTGAGCACGTTCTTTGTGCTTTGAGAAGTCTGTCTGGGCTCCCTTCAGCTGACGCGTGAACTGATCAAGCACGTGATCGATCACTTCAGGCCGCAGCACCGCCTGCTGAAGTTCTCTGAAAAGCTGGTCTTCGAGTTGATGCTGGCGTATGCGAAGGCCGTTGGTGCATGCCCCGCGGTAGAAATGCTGCGGACAGCCGTACATGGCATGTCGTCTGCGCCGGCCAGTGACGATTACCAGATTGGCCCCGCAACACCCGCATTTTAGGAATCCGGTAAACAAGTTGCCACTGGAGGCCGAACGGTTGAACAGGCCGTGCTTGCCTCCATACAGCTCCTGCATTCTGGTTTGCCGGGCCTGGACCGCCTTCCACAGTTCCTCCGAAATAATCCTCAGCTCCGGGCGCTCGCTAATGCGCCACTCGCTTCTCGGGCGTGGTCGGGCAACTCGCTTGTTCGTCCCCGGGACCTTGATAAAGCGCGAACGATTCCAGATCACTCGACCGCGATAAAGATCTCGACGGAGCATCTCGCGAATCGCGGTGGGAGCCCAGGTCGCGTGCAGGGAAGTGGCCCGCGGACGCGGAGATGGGACCTTCTCGGCATTCAGAGTGGCGGCGATGGTCTTGAGAGACATCCCATGGGCAGACATCTCAAAGATCCGGCGTACCACCGCTGCTTCCCGTTCGTCGATCTCCAGGCGTACGCCACCTTCGACGGGCATGTTGCGATATCCGTAGCAACGTCCTCCAGCGTGCAGCCCCCGGAGGAAAGCGCCTTCCAGTCCCCGATGTGTCTTCTTGGCCAGTTCCTTGACATACAGCGAGTCCACCAGCCCATGGACCGTTAGCAGCACGTCTGCCTGCTCGCTCCGGGTGTCGATGCCCTGGCCAACGGCAATCACCCGCAACCCGGCAAAGCGAAGTTTCTCGAACAGCTGCACCGCGTCCGACAAGCTGCGTGAAATTCGGCTGGTGTCGTCGACCAGGATTACGTCGAACGGGCGGTGCGCCGAGAACGCGGCGGCCAACATGCGCTGCAGACCCGGTCGCTCGGTGCTTACGCCCGAGATCGCCGCATCGGAATAAACTCCGTCTTTCGTCCACCCTTGTGTTCGGCCGAATTCCTCGCACTTGCGGATCTGGTCTGCGATGGAAGAGGGCCGTTGCAGGTCTGAGGAGTAGCGGGCGTAGATGGTGTAACGCATAGGTAGGGTATTATCCATCGGTCCGCTCCCCCGGTGCTCCCTTTTCTCGCAGATACTGCTCGACCAGGATCGGCACGATGACCAGGTCAATCCAACGGCGGAGCTCGTCCGGCAAAGGCGAAGGCTTGCGTGGGAACTGCAACGGATCGACTTGGGTCTGGGACTTCACCTTCGCCGCATGCCCTTCCTGTTGCCGACTCTGGGTCGGGCCCTAACATTGCCAACCCTGCTTCAAAACTACCGGTTGAAAATGCTTTTACGGGCCCTGCCGTTTTGGCGTCGCAAGTGCCAAAACCTTCCCAGGGGATTTGGCGCTGTTTGGGAGGAGTGAGTGTGAAGAAGGAAGTGTGTGATCAGCTGATCTCGGAGGCCGAGCGAGTCTGCCAAAGACTGGGCGGGGACTTGTACGAGGTGATGAACAAAGCTCCCCAGGTAGTCGAAAAATGGAAACGATATTACGTCCTTGCCCAGGAGCTGTGGAAGAACGCCCGAACTCGCGAAGACCTCACGGCATTTCTGCTCAGCGGACCGGACCCCAGTCCGGAGGAACTGGAAACCTTGCTCACCTTTACTAGGACGGTTCCGTACATCCTGCGGGATGGTCTGCAAAGCGCTGCCAAAAGCCTGCCGCCGCCCCCTGGCGGGCGTCCAAGAGAGTTAACGCCGCAGGAGTGCAAGACAATTTGCGCGGAAATCGGGTGGCTGTACGGCCAGGGAGTGGAGCTGCGGGATGCCCAGAAGCGGATGGCGCAGCGCTATAACAAAGGTCTGAGAACCATCCAAAGAGCCTGGCAACAAAGAGCCAAGTGGAAGTCCGAGGCAATATGACTGAAATGCACCTAAAAAGCAGAACTGTGTTTCTGATCCAATGTGAAACGAACGTTCGTGCTAATATCACTTTCGAGCCGGAGGAGTGAGGGTTTTTGGCGAAGAAGGCTGGCAACAGAGCGGCGAGAGGTCCCACCAAGGGCAGCCAGACTCGGCAGGAGATCGTAGACCGGGCCCTGAACATTGCTGCCCAGGAAGGGCTCGGGGCACTCTCCATCGGACGCTTGGCCAAAGAACTCAAAATGAGCAAGAGTGGCCTGTTCATTCACTTTGGATCCAAAGAAAAACTTGAGTCTGCTGTGATTGAACGGGCCCACCTACACTTCTTCGATCACATTCTGGTCCCTATCGAAGAAAAGGGGCTCGAAGGGATCGAGCGCGTCTGGGCACTTTGTGATTCCTGGCTTGACTTCGTCGAACAGGGGATATTGCCGGGAGGCTATTTCTTTACCGGAGCCTACTTCCAGTGCGCAGGGCAGAGTGGACCCAATCCAAGGCAGATCAGGCGAGTAGTACGAGGCTGGCTGGACGCCTTATGGGAGGCTCTCAACCAAGCACGAAGGCGCGACGAGGTTCGTATGACCATCGATGCCAAGCGGACCGCTTTCGAACTGAACGGTCTATTGCTTGGGGCCCAGTGGTCTTATCTGATGGAGCACAAGGATCGCACGCAGGCCCGCTCGGCCATCCTTGCCAGGCTCGCCAGCCTGGCAACCGAGGAGATACCGGCTAGCGCATTTGAGTCTGTGAAGGCTTGGAGAAAATATCTTGAGAGCAGGCACGAGTGAGTGTGCCGAAACCCCTCCAGCCAATTTTGGCTAGCTCCGGCGACCCCACCGTAAAGTAGATGCCACCCCAGAAAACTAAAGGCTCTGGGAACGGAAATACTTGAGCCGGGCATGGCCACGCTGGGTCAATCGGTACGTCAGGTTCCCACGCCGTACATTGGGCCCGGTTTCTAGCAGACCCTGGCCTTTCAACCGGAGTAGGTAGCTGTAAACGGAGCGACGGTCGGGACGTGGTTTTAGTCCTAGCCACACACGATCCGGCGTAACAAAATTATTGCTGCGCGCGAATATTTCCAGAACTTCGTGCTTGGACATGGGAAAGAGGTGTCTGTTTCAGTTATCATACACTAGCAGAAGATAAGCAGGAATGTGGCCTTTTCTAACTATGACTTCAAAGCAATACGGAAATCACAATTTCTGTCCCGACCCGAATCGCGCGAACAAAATCGGCAGCCCAAGAGCGATTCCCGTAAACAGAAGTAGCAGTCCCCACCCGCTGCCTTGTTTAGAGCTCGGCTCGGGCGAGGTCTTGGTCTCCATTTTGGAGGGTTCGCTCGTACGAAGCTGCTGTGAGCGCTGGGCTTTCCGCCGTTGGCTACGCTCGCGACGATGTGCCAACTCCCACTGGTGCTTTCGTTCAGGATCTTTGTAGGGCATAGGATTTGCTGGTATAGATGCAAGACGCAGTCGTCCCGACCCACAAAGAAATCGTTTCGGCACTGACGTTCCTGTTGAAAATCGGGATCCGTCGGACGAGGACCATCTGGGGAGTGATGGCAGGACGTATTTTTAAGTGGCGACGGCGGTTCAAGACTTGCGTTGTATACTCTCCTAACCCCTTTGTTTAAGGGTGTGTGGGCAATAGCTTTTGTTTTTGGTAGTCGTAGTGAGTCTTACGGGCCCCAATCATGACTGAGGACAAGCGTCGACTTCGACCGCAGGATGATTCGCCCGCCCATCTCGGTGGGGCAACTGCGGTCCGTTCTCCCGGAAGCGGATCGTCCGATCTGCCGCCGCCAGCTCCCGAATCGAACAACCCGCCGTCACCTCCCTCCGACGCCACCTCGGGCTCTGATCTCCCAACCCTGCTGGACCATGGTCCAGACTCTCCCACCATGGCAGAGGGGTATCGCCCGGTCGTTACCCGCACTCCAGTTCCTTCCGGTCCGTTCGGTGAGCAGCCGATGCTGCAGTCAGGCACCGTGCTTGCCCAGCGTTACGAAATCCTGGAAGTGTTGGGTCAGGGAGGAATGGGGGCGGTCTACAAGGCCCGCGACCGCGAACTCAGCCGCATGGTTGCGCTCAAGGTCATTCGTCCGGATCTGGCCCGAAATCCTGCGATCGTGGAGCGTTTCAAACAGGAACTGCGTCTCTCACACCAGGTCACGCACAAGAACGTGATCCGCATCTATGACTTGGGCGAAGGTGAGGGCGTCAAGTTCATCACGATGGAGTACATCGAGGGTAAAGATCTACGGTCCCTCATCCGCGAGAAGAAGAGATTTACTCCAGAGGAAGCGGTAGATGTCATTCAGCAGGTGTGCCAGGCTCTGGATGCGGCGCACAGCGTCGGGGTGATTCACCGGGACCTCAAACCGCAAAACATCATGCAGGGCGGCTCTGGCCGAATCCTGGTGATGGACTTCGGCTTGGCTCGCACGTTGGAAGGCGACGGGATGACGCAGACTGGTGCGCTGGTCGGCACCATGGAGTACATGTCGCCGGAACAGGCTCTGGGCAAAGAACTCGATCAACGTTCAGACATCTTCGCTCTCGGTTTGATCTTTTACGAATTGCTGACGGGCAAGATGCCCTTCGTCGCTGAGAGTGGACTGGCGAGCCTGATCAAGCGAACTCAGGAGCGCGCGATTCCGGTGTCGGATGTTGATGCTCAGATTCCCGGGGCGTTGAGCGGGATCGTGAGCAAGTGCCTGGAACGCGATGTGAACCAGAGATACCAGAATGTCTCGGCCGTCCTTGCGGACCTGAACACGTGGAAGGACAAGAGAGCTGCAGGCACAATCACTTTCAACGCCAGTGTCAAACCATGGGGACAGACTCTTCCGTGGCCCCTCATTACTGGGATTGTGACCGTCCTGGTCCTGGCGATCAGTGGGTACATGCTGCGCGACCGGCTTTTCAGGTCATCGCCCAGCTCAGGACCTGCTTCTGGGGGACCGGCAGTGTCGCTGGCCATTCTGCCGTTTCGCAACGCCTCCGGCGACCCCGGCCTGGACTGGCTCGGCCCCAGCCTGGCCGACATGCTAAGCACCGACGTGGGCCAGTCAGCGCAGTTGCGCACCGTTAGTCCCAACCGTCTGCACCAGATATTCACCGACTTGCGCATTTCCTCGACCACCGTCCTGGATCCGTCCGCGATTCGCCGCGTCGCCGATTTCAGCAGTGCCGACCGCGTGGTTTGGGGCCAGTACGCCAAATTCGGCGACCAGATCCGCATCGATGCCACATTGCAGGACATCAAAAACGACCGCACCGTATCGCTGAAGATCGACGTCCCCAACGAGAAGGAGATTCCGGGCGCGGTGGACCGCCTGGCCGAGTCCATTCGCCAGAAACTGGCGCTGCCGGAGGATGTACTCAAGGAGCTGAAAGCCAGCTCGTTTCAGCCGAATTCGAGCTCGGTGGCCGCCCTGCGGGACTACAACCGGGGCATCGGTTTTCAGCGAGACGGCAAAAACCTCGAAGCCCAGAAGCAGTTCGAGGTGGCCACCAAGGAAGACCCCGCCTTCGCCCTGGCCTTTTCCAAACTGGCACAGACCTACAGCAGTCTGGGGTATGACACCCAAGCCGAGCAATCGGCACGAAAAGCGGTGGAGCTGAGCCAGAACCTCCCGGAAACAGAAAAGTATTTGATTGCGGCGGTTCGCGCTCAAATCAGCAAGAACTTCCCCGAGGCGATTAAGGCGTACGAGAACCTAGTCAGAGCTTCGCCAGACAACACGGACGCGCAGTCGGCACTGGCTGGGCTCTATGCCGATTCTGGAGACTTTGCAAAGGCGAGCGAATACTACCAGAAAATCTTGTCGGCTAACCCGAAGGACATTGCCGCTACCCTGGAAATGGGGCGTATCACCATAAAGAGCGGCAACCCGCAGGCTAGTCTCGAGCCGCTCAATCGCGCGCTGAGCCTCTCGATCCAAGTGGATAATCAGGAGACTAGGGCCACCAGCCTGCACGCGATCGGTGCCGCGTACAGGATGTTGGGCAAACCCGAAGAAGCATTGCGAACTTTCGAGCAAGCCCTCGAGGTTCGTCGCAGTATCCGGCAGCAGCGCGGCATTGCGCAAAGCCTCAACGAGATCGCCAGAGTCGAAGCTTCGCTGGGAAAAACGCAAGTTGCTCTATCCAAGTTTCGGGAAGCCTTGCAGATTCGGCGCGAGATCGGCGACAAGCGCGGGGTAGGTGACACCCTGCTGGACATGGGAAATTTCTATGACGACGGTGGCGACCACGATCAAGCGCTGAAATGGTACAAAGAAGCCTTACAAATAGAACGCGACATCGGCAACGAAAGCTTGCAGGCCATTTGCTTGAATAATATCGGAAGCGCCTACGGCGAAAAGGGTGAATACGAGGACTCTCTTACTTACTTCCAGCAGGCGTTGCAGCTCCGGGAGAAGTCGAAAGTACCGCAAGACATTGTCGAGAGCGTTCATAACATCGCCGAAACCTCCACCAATATGGGCCAGTACGACCAGGGGATTTCGCAATATATGCGCGCCTTGGACTTGCGCCGCAGCATGGATGACGCCCGCGGCGCGGCCATTGAGTCCTACAGTTTGGGCACGCTATTCGATTACCAGGGACGATTCGGCGCAGCCGTCAATGCCAAACAGGACGCGCTGAAGACTTTTCGTGACCTGAAGGACAAAACATTCTGGATGGCCGAAATGCTCGGCGGGTCTGGGGAAGCGCTCATCCTGGCAGGTCGCGGTGATGATGCGAAGAGCAACTTGGATGAAGCGCTCCGCCTCTCGCGCGAGCTGAAAAATGACGGCATGGTGGCGCAGACTTTGGATTTCCAAGGCGACGCGTTCTTCTATCGCGGGGATTACAGGTCAGCTCGTTTGTTATATGAGCAGGCACTACACGCCGCCACACGCAGCAAAGAACCGGACAAAATCCTTATCGCTAAGACCGATTTGGCGAAAGTTAAGGTGCAGGAGGGGAATTGGAAGGCTGCCATAAACGACTTTCGTCCCCTGGTACGGGAAACAGAAAAGCTTGGATTGAAGTACATTGCGCTCGAGTGCTCGATCTCTATGGCGGAAGCCATGATCCGAACTCATGACTACGCTCAAGCTCGGCAGGAACTCGATCTTGCTCTGCTGCGCTCTGACAAGCTTGGAGTAAAGCCGCTCGGCGCCAGGGTGCGTTTCCTGCTGGCCACCGCTGCCCGCCAGTCCAGCCGGACTAGCGAAGCGCAGGATAATTATCGCGGAGCGGTCCAGTTGCTCGACGCCATGCGCAAAGAGCAAGGCGCGGACAAAATCCTGCAACGGTCGGACTTCAAAACCATGTACGACGAATCGACGCGCTGGTCACAAGCCGCCAAGAACTGAACACAGTCTGCTGAATATTGCTGAAAAACTCACGATTCGTTATCAGGGTATGCCTTCAGGCATACCGTACTTCGCCCAATATCAGTTCCGGCCTTAGACCCTGTGCTTCAATATTCGATGCGGGAGGTGTTTTTCAGCAGTTTCTTTAGCCGCTGCGCTGGTAGCGCCGGATTCGGCGCGGAACGTCCAGTCCTCGGGCGGGATGGCACGTCTGAAGGCGTGCACCGATACGACCCCCCTCTTCTCGGCGCTGAGCGCGCCAAGAAACAAAGGGTGCAGGCCGTAGCCTGCACCCTGGCACTCAAACACACTGGATCATTGGTACTTGAACCCCAGTTGCGCCGGAGTCACCACCAGTCCGAAGCTAAACGTCGCGCGGATGTTGACACAGCCCTTGGAGCCCTTCACGGTCTTCCAGTTGAACTGATAGTTTCCGCTTCCAAGATTCTGGAGACCCGAATTGCCTGCGGCTACTACATCTGGGGAAACCGGGGTGGGGTCAAGTACACAGGCGATCGAAAAGGTTGACAGGTTTACCCAATTTCCGGTGCAACCTGTACCTTGTGCACTTGTGCAGTAAGTGAGGTCTGTGATCGCGCCGCCAGAAGCGTCGAACACCTGCCACTTCAAAGGCACCGCTGATCCCGCCTTAATGAGGTTCACGTCAGTATCGGAGACAGGGGTTTGAAATCCCACGAACTGCGCTGTCGATACCTTTGTGCCCGCCCCAGTGATCAGCGGAGCGCCGGGTGTATAGGTTGCGATATAGCAGCTAACTGGGGTTGACCCGCCCTTTGTGTACGGATCGAACCTGTTAACCCCGTACTCCAGGAAGACGCTCTGGGCCGTGGCAGTGGGGGACGGCGGGCAATTCTGCCCGTGAAAGACCAGGAAATCTGGACCGCCGATCGCCGGAAGGTCGTCCGGCAGATCGTAGTTCGTCATGACCGTGACAGGAAGCGTAGAGCAGTCGGCGCTGCCGTTGGCGTCGACACAACTCGTCTGGAACCCTAGACATGTGTGGACACCACCGTTAGCCTGAGTGAAGTCCTTAGCCGGAACGCAAGACTCGTTCCCGAAGGGTGCGGGAGGAACAAATGACCCCTGGGGAATCGGCACTGCGGTAACCGTCAGCTGTTCGCCGCCGTGGGACGTGTTGGCGGGCGTCCATTTGGAGTTGTCGTTACCAGCCGGATAAATGGCAGTGACCCCCGGCTCCAACGTCTGGGTCTGCGAGATGGTCCCGAAGGACTGAGGAGTACCTTCCAAAGCAAACCAGGTGCTCCCGGAGTTCGCAATTGGGGTGAAATTGACCGTCCCGCTGGTGAAGCATGTAGTAAAAACCGCGCAAGAAGTTCCCGGGTCAATTGTAAAATAGTTGTCCGGACCTTCGTAGCCGGTGCTCCCATGGCAATCCGCACCATTAAAGGCGCAGGGTCCATCGAAGTCAAAATTGAAGATCCCTCCGTTCGTGGTGTCGGACGCACTGAGATGGATAGAGTGCAGGGCCGCACCCGAACTGTTTTGGATTCCAATCAGGCTGTCCTCAATCCCGTCATAAGGATTGTTGTTGCCATTGTTTGGGGTCGAAACGGTAAAGGCAGTCGCATTCCCATTGCCGTCAACCGCAAATACCGTGATCAAGGCGCCACAGCCGGTTACAGTTAGAGGACCGGGGGCGGGGTTAGGCCCAGGGTTGGTCAGGGGCAGCGCTCCTGAGCATTGGTCGGCCCACGCCGGGGCGGCCACCAGCATGAGCAGAGCCACACAGAGGATCGTAAAAACCATTTTCTTCATCGCGGCCGGCGCGGTAGTTGGCACCAGAAATCTTTTCATGGGAACCTCTCTCATTTCTTTTGTCAGGGTACGAACATTTGCAGTCACGGCGCGTTCCCTCCTGGGAATTTCCGCTTGGACTTCGAAACAAGAATCTGCGATCAGGAAGGGGGAACCTGACGTTGACAAAGGTCTTGGCGCGAGCCGAAACCACGCTTGCATTCTGCAGCCAGTGGCCCTAACGCCTCGTCGGGCAAGGCCCTGCAAGCCAAGCGAAGGAATTTTGCTCTCGAACCGCCCGCCTGTCAATGGAATTAAGCGCTGGGCCTCATATCACCCAAACCTGGCAAGAATTCTTTGGAATGCACTGAAGCCGATTCCTTCGACGGATAATAGTTGGGGAACCGCTGCTCGATCGGGGATATCGAGCTACGACCGAACTCGAGTCGGGACAAGATTCTTGCGCACTTGTGCTTAACTGTCAAGCCCTAAAATCAACATTGAGCCCGCGCAAACAGACCAAAACCGGGGCAGGATGCTGCAAGAATTTGCAGTACGGTGCCACTCGCATTTCCGCATCGCGCGCGAGGGAGGAGACATTGGAGGGATCGGCGTCGCAGTACCCTACAAATCCCTTACAGGTCTGGGATTTGAAGACTGTGGCTGCGAACGCCCCTCGGGAACTCCTTGGATCGCACGACTCCCGAACGTGTTGGACATGAATCCCAGCGCAATGGCGGCGTGGAGCGCGGCGGCGTGCTAGAGCTGGGTCTGGAGAGGGTGACCTTCAATGCCGACCTTGCCAGCACATCCGCTGAACTCCACGAAGCCTCTTACGTCTGGCTCTCAATCAGCGACGACGGGTGTGGTATGAGCCCGGCAACCATGGAGGACAGTCTTTGAACCGTTCTTACCGCCAAGGCTCAAGTTTGTCGTTGTCTACGGCATCATGAAGAATCACGGCGGCGCGGTTGCCGTCTACAGTGAGCCCGGGAAAGGCACCGCCTTCCACTTCACCTGCCAGCACACGAAGGAGCTGCCGAGGAAGCTCAGCCGCAGCTGCCCCAAGAAGAATTTCGTGGTCACGGCGAACGGCTCCCGAGGGGGAAGGAGTTACGCGCGAAACCCAGCATTTCAACCTGCGACACAGGACGAACTCATCTGGTGAGCCGCTTCGAGATCGAAGCAGCGTGGAGTGCGCCGTCTTTGTCCCAAGTACCCAGGCAGATCACCCGATCATCGTCCTTAACCTGGCTGGCATCGATGTTGTTCACCTTTTTACTGTGGTGCTCTTGACTGGTCCACTGGGTCGCGCTGTCGTACCGGACCGTCTTCTCGATATTCGAGTCCCTATTCCGAACCGTCAGAGTAGAATTATCCTTATCGATTCTGGTGACAACGCCCTCCCAGCGGGCCTGCTTCACGGCCTTCCCTTCTGCCGGTTTAGAGCCCTCCTGCGCGAACACCGGTGCTGACAGCCCGAAGACAAGTACAGACGCGAACAACAAAGTGAGTAGCTTTTTTACCATGTGACCTCCTCCTTAACCTTTCACTCGAAAGATTGTGATGTGTGGCAAAACACAATAGACCCAGCGACTGAAAAGAGCAAGCCAATCCGAGCTTGCGAACCGGTCAGCATCCTGTGCGTCCGACCTGAGCCTCGATTGCATTAGTGCGGCTGGGGATCGCCAAATCCTCGAAGCAGTTGACGACCGGAGCGCCAAAGGCTTTGCCGCTTCCAGTGATTCGCCAGTGCTTCAGACAGGTGGCATGATTCAGTAAAGCACTTCGGTCTCACCTTTTTCAGAGACCAGCTTCTGAAACTGCGCCACGATCTTGTCCCGTCGCACCATCACGGCCTTGACTTCATCTTTGGTCAGATAGTGCTTGGTTTTTTCCGCCACTTCGTTAGGATCCAGGGCCTTCAATTTCTCGAGCAATTGTCGGTCGCAGCGTACTAAGTCGGTGGGGTCCCGCAGGTCTTTGTAGAGCCGAAAGGCGCGGCTGAAATCAACCCTCCAAAGCTTCCAGTCGGGACTGATTAGCACGTTTGTGAGGTTGGGATCGGCATCGTAGACCAATTGATCGAAGACCCGTATCTTGTACATCTGATTGTCCCAGGCGTCGGGATCGGGGGGCTGTATCTTCTGCTTAACGCGATCTTCCTCATCCATCTTCACCGAAAGCCACCAGCTCAGCGAGCCGGGAGCGCCACGCCATGAGCGCTCCACATATACCGGCAGCATGTCGTCCAGGCCAAGCAGCTCAGCCAGCGCATAAGCAGCTATGTTGTACTTGTAGGAATCTACGAAGTTCATTTCAGTTCGGCCGCTGGCCATCGTCACCGTGGATTTGTGTTCATCAATCGCTTGGAAAGAGGCATCGTGTGTCAATGTGCCGTCACTCAGAGTAAGCCGCCAGGGGTGGGTGATGCCCTTGCCGGACTGCTTGCTGCCCACCACCTTGGCGGTGAGAAGGAAATGCTTAATCTGCTCTTTGTTGAGGGTGGACTCGTCTCCAGCCATGACCAAGCCTGGGAAAATCAGACAAACCACCGCTGCCAGAATTAGCCTCCGCCACAGCAGCCGATGCGATCTTTGCATGGGAATAGCCTCCCTGAATTGTGCTGATAAATTTACCAAAGGCCGGCTTGTTGAGTTCATGGTTTGGCCACAAATTGCTCCAGGCGCTGTTTTGCTGCCCGCGCCGTCTCTCGCAGCAACGGGTCTGAATCATTGAGACATCGATTCAATTCACCTTCTAGAGATTTCAATCCGAAGGTTCCGATTGCATAGGCGCCGCAAGACCTTAGCCAGGGATCGTCGCTGGTCACGAGTGCCGCCACCGCATGGTCGCGGTTCTCGATCTTGGCGCGCACCAGCCGGTTGGCGATGTGAGCACGCTGGCCCACGGTGATCTTACCATCCAGCAGCGGCACCAGCATCTCACGGAGCTGGGACTTTAAGACGTTATCGAGGAATTCCAGCGCGTTGTCGTGCACCGATATACTCTTGGATTGCAAGCCCAAATAGGCAGCGTGCAGATCAAGGTGGGGATATAGCAGGCCGAGCAGACGAAAGATGCGCTCCAACTCTTGCTGGATGGACTCCGTCAAGGCGCGGGCGACCGGATCTTGACTGTCTCCGGCGGCGCCGAGCTTGTCCAGAATCTGGTACGACCGGTAGTGCCCCAGAATCTCGGCAGCTAAGACCGTCTCCAACGTCTGGATGTCGGTCTCGATCTCAGGGTGGAGGCGGCAGAGCTTGTTGAGAGCGCTAATCGTACGGAAGCGCAGGGTTGTGTCGCTTTCCAGGAGATTCTCCATCAGCACGTGCGCCGCTGCTGGTGTCCCAACCTTCACCAGGATGGCGGGGATTTCTCTTCGTGCCTCGATGGCTACCGAGGAGTCGCCAAGATGGTCGCGCAACGCTCCGACGATCGTGTCCCCAACCTCCCCGAGGGCTTTAGCAGCTTCGCCGCCCAGTTCGCGATGTGACAGCCGATCCAGCAAATCCGGAACCAGCCGCCGCTTGCCCAGTTTTCCCACAGACCGGATCGCTTCCCGCGCGACTGCGGTGTCGGCATCGGCGAGCAGCGTCGAGAGCAGCGGGTCGAAAGAGTCCGGGAGCAGGCCCAGTAGCCGAGCCGCTTCCAGCCTGGTCCGCTGCCCTTCTGCCCCTTGCTCGCTGACCATGGCAGCCAGAATCTGCTGCGCGGTCTCCAGGTTCTGGGCTTGGCCGGGTCGTGCCAGAAATGCCACGACGGCCGAACGTACGGAGAAGTCGGCGAAGTCGCCCACTTCCTCGATTAGCTCCAGCGGGTCCACATGTGTATGGTGAGTCAGGTAAAGCAGAGCTTCCGTCCGCACGTTGAGGTCGGGATCCCGTAGCAGCCGCTCCATGTCTGGCCGCACGGTCTTGTCGCTGGATGTCGAAAGAATAGCGATTGCCTTCCGCCGGACCTCGGCTGAGGGGTGGATTAGCAGGCTCCTGACTCCGGGATGCACGGCTCTTTGCCGCTCCACCTCAAACAGGCTCAGCGCGTAAAGGATGTCCTTGGGATCGGATGCCGAAAGGTTAGTCGCTAACAGGTCTGCGGTCGAACGGTCCAGGACTGCTGTGGAGGCCTGCTCCACGTCGACCCGATGTTGGCCGATACATTCCTTCAGCGTAGCGACATATTGCCGCCGCGCAACAGAAACTGCCACCAGCCAGCCACCGACCAGCAGCAGCGCAATCCAGCTGATTTGACGTGCCGGCAGATGCAGGGAGGTGGCAAAAATGAGAACGGTCAAGCCGGCAAGGCCATCGCCCAGGCGCCAGATCACAGTGTCGATAAACCATTTGACCTGTAACTTGACCCGGGCACGCAACGGGAGATAGAGCAACTCGGTGGTGGACTTGTCAAGGGAATACCGCAGCACTTGGTCGCAACCTTTCAGTGCGAGGGCTGCGCCCAGCGTGCCAAGAACCAGCAGGCCGGCCGAGCCCAGGAATACGGTCACGGGCAGCACGAACAGCGCCGTCCCGATGCCAAAACGGCGCAGGAACCTGGTGGTCAACAGGAGCTGGAACAACAGCGAAATCACCCCAGCATAAAAGTTGAAATTTCCGAAAAAGATCGCGAGTGCGTCTTTGCTTTTCAAGGCCTGCTGCGCAATGGCCAGGAACTGCCACCCCGTCAAGGTGGTCACAAGAGAAGAAATACAGATCACAGCGGCGATAGCCCGTAAATAGGACGAGGAGAACACCAGTCGCATGCTCTGATTCAAGTTCCGCGGGCCGGTTTCGCCAACTCCCGGCGCGATTTCCTGCCCTCCACCGACTGCGACTTGCCCGCTGCGCCAGATCAGGATCACCAGTCCGGCGCAAATCAAAAGAAACAGCGCCATGCCCAGCAACAAGCTCTCCGTGCCGAACGTTTTGGTTATGGTTTTGGAGAAGAGGCCGGCAAAGATCCAACCCGCAATGGCGCCCCCTCCCACCATCCCAAACACGCGCTTCGCCTCGCGCGTCGTCAAGACATAATTCGCCAGGGTCCAGATCTGCGTCGGTGCCAGCACTCCAAAGATCTTGACCCAGATGTAGAACGCCGGAATGAGCCAAATCAGACCGGAATGGTAGTGGGCAAGCCCCCAGAACAGCGCGCAATTGCCGGCGAAGAATAACAGGCTGCAGACCAGCAGATTGAGCAAAGGAGCCCGCCGCACAATCAGTACGTAGCCGGCTACGACAAGGGCCACCAGCACCGAACTGGAAATGTCCGCATAGGCAAGCTGCCTCGCCGGGAACCGCGCGAGGAACAGGGCAGCGCCCGCCACTTTGCCAATCACGTAGCTGCTGATGACCAGGAAGAGACAGGCGCACAGAAGAGTGCCGCGGCCCAGATCCCCGGGATGGATGTTCAGCGTACGCTCAATCCACCTTTTCATCCGCAGAAGCCTCTTTCGTGACGCTCGTCGATCGCGGTGCCGCCGTTATTGCAGGACAGCTGGTAACAGAAATTCAGGGGGCGCCGGGCTTCCCGAAATCCTGGCAGCATCCCCAATCCATGCAGGTGCTTCAGGCCCTCCGTTTCGAAGCGAAGTCCCAGCGGGTTCGAGAAGCACCACCCGCTGGTCCGTATACTCGGCCGTGAATTTCGCGTCGCCGCGGATTTCCAGGGCTGACGGCCTGCCTCCGGGGTAGTAACTGCTGAGCATGCCAGTGTCGATGAGGAACACTTTGCCGCCAAAGCGGGACCGGATGCGCCCGTCCTTCTGAACTGTGTGCCCTACCGCGATGTGTTTCGCCTTGTAAGCGTCCAGGAGTTTGCCCACCTGGGGCGCGCCTTCTTCTTCGCTCCACTGGTCGTAACCGCGAAACCACAGGGGACCATCAGCACGCACGCTGAGCCAGTCTCCATACCCCAGAAATTGCGTGAGCCTGGCTTGGCGTTGCTCGTTCGACGCCACCCGCGACTTGCGCTCAGCCGCGAGTTCCGCCTGCACGATGGTGGTAATTTCCTGAAGATTAAAAAATGGCAGAATTAACTTTTCGTCCTGCAAGTATTGTTTGGCGGCATCGAATGCTTTAATTTCGTCCTGGATGCGGTCATTGATCGCGTCAAGCTTCAAGTTGGCCAGGTCAGGATGGAGGCCGCCGTGCAAGAAGATGACTCCGCCGATACTGGCCACTGCAGAGTGTCCTCGTAGCCATTTACCGTAGCTCCCGTTCAGACTGAAAGCTTCGCGCTGCTCGATGAAGCCCGGCGGGTGGCGTGCCATCCACTCCGCTTCGGTGAGTTCCATAGGCTGGGGAAGCTCGGCTAAGAGCTGCGCGTGACCACTGCGCCATTTCGCGTACTCCTGATAGGCAGATCTCTGGCGCTCCGCGGAATTGCCGTCTGCGAAAGTGGCGTAGTTCTCCACTGTGACATAGCGAAGGTCCCCCATGAGATCCATCATCTCGTGGTTGCCCAGCAAGCTCACCACTCGTCCGCCTGCCTTGGGGGCTTCCTTTTCCAGCGACATCAGCAGATCCATGACCTCGCGCGGCTTCGGGCCCCGATCCAAGAGGTCCCCGACCTGAACCAGGGTAGTCTGATCGCCGGTCCAGCTATGCTGCCCGTTGATGAGCCCGAGGCGCTGGAGAATGATGACAAAGTCATCAAAGTCACCGTGAACGTCGCCGATGGCGACTACGGTCTCCCGTTGATCCACTGGGGTTTTGGCAGGACCCGCCCATGCCAGGCCAGCCAACACCAAGAACAAGAGGGCGGAAATCCAAGCGCGGTGGTGGGTAGAAGCACCGACCGGAGGGCGGACCATTCTCCTGTCTCCTGTAGTTGAGCCCTGCAGGATTTGCAGGAAAACACTGACTTCCTCAGGGCATCCCTTATGGAGTGTGCATCTTAGGCTGCCGGGTTGAACAAGTCAACAAGCTGAAATGAGCCCATTTGCCATAGTGAGAGCGGTTTCGAGACAACTTCCAAGAAGTCGGCGATATGGGAATTTGGGCCAAAACGCTTTCCTTTCGTCACAATCGCACCGAATTCGCCTAATCCATGAAATGTCTTACGGTTCGCCGTGCCAAAACTACCTCAGGGGCACATTTGGCCCGGGTCTTCCCGCCGAAGATGATTCGGTCGGATTGTGAAGGAGAAGGGAATTGAGGGTACGCTCGGATGGTTGCAAGCCCCCGCAACCAACCACTCCTAATCATTCCAATCACTTAGCTTTCCACCCACAAACCATCGAGGTCCAATTGGGCCCAAAATTCAGGCAGCGCCAACAGTCAGCTGCTGCCCGAGGTGCGCCGCGAAGCGGCGGACAAGGCAAATTCCTAATTCCTGCGCTCTGGGACATGCATGTCCACACCGAAAATGCCCAGCGAGATTTGCTGATGTTTGACGTAATGCCGCTGATTCGCGTTGCCTAACTAGTTGGTTGGAGGTGGGTTCGCGGCGTTCGCCGTAGCGGTCGGGTTGACGACTGCTCCGGAGCGGGTAAGCCGGGGGAAAAATGGCGTCACTTCCAGCGGCATCTTGCTGCGCGCCGAGCTGATGGCCACCGGCGTTGTCTTGATCAATTCCACATGGTCATCCCAGGCGTTGAGCTTGACGCGTCCGCCCAGAGGCAGGGCTGCGATCTGGTCCAGTTTGTTGGGATCGAGGGCCGGAGCAGAGTTCATCAACACGACCATACGATCCATGGCGCCTTTACGGTCGGTGAAGCCAGTACCCAAGTGGGGAGTCAGCAGCGCGGAAAGCGCAGAGCCTCGCGCCGCCACCTGGCGCAGGAACAATCCTGGTGTATTCAGCTTCTGGGCGTACGGTGAATTCTTCAGCAGCTCGAGAGCTTTATTGTCGGCTGCAGTTTCCTCCTCGGGAACGTGCCGGAAGCCCAGGTTCTGGTAGGTGGATTCATCGGAGAACAACATGCGATCGGAGAAGGCGTACTTGCTGCCCAAGTTGTGTCCCAGGACGATGTGGGCCAGTTCGCGCGAAAGCACCATGGCCAGGCTGGCTTCATCCGGGAGCACGTCCACCAGGCCGCGGCTTACCACGATGGTGTTGCCCGCGCTGAACGTCTCGAGTGGCAAAGTCAGCATCACACGGGTGCGCACAGGGCTCGGCAATTCAATGTTGTTGGTGGTCAGCAAATTGTTGACCACGGTCTGCAGCACCTTGTCCACTTCACCCTCGGGAGCGAGCAGGCCGGCATTCTGTAGCCGCTCGATCACGTTGTCGCCCGCCTGCTCCTGCCATTGCCACAGCGCTTGCAGCGGAGAAGCATCCTGCGCCGCCGGGCTTTCGTCCTTCACCGTGGAGTCCACCAGCACCTGGGTCAATTCGCTGTTCTGAGCGCCCTTCTGCAGGTCATAACCCCAGAGTCGGGTCTGGGCCTTGAAGGCCATCGTGTCTTTCGAACGGTAGCTGAAATCTCCTTCCTCGCTGTAGATGTAAGCCGGTACCCAGTAGCCCGGGATCAGGTTCAAGCGCCAGCTATCCATGTGGAAGAAGTAAGCGTTGCGCGGGCGCGGCTCATAAGTGCCATTCAGGCGCACAATGTTGTAATCCTGGTCTTCTACCCAAATTCGGCCACGGAAGCGGCCATTGCCGGTGCCCTTTTTGGCGGACACGTCGAAGACGATACAGCGGACATCACCCAGGAACTCGCGGTGCACGTACTTGAAATCGTAGGTTTGGCGATTGAAGTCGTCGCGGTCGGCGTAGATCATCCATGAGAAACCCATGGGTTTGTATTCGAACTTAAACAACTTGGTGAAGCCGCCCAACAGGCGGCTCTCAAAGCTGGTGTCTTTGGAGAGATAGTCCCGGCGGTCCACGCTTTCGCCCAGATCCATGCGGCCGAGGAAGTAATGGTCTTGCACCGGCGCCGGGCCCACTTGCGGGTCGAACTTCAGGTTTTGCAGATAGGTCTCAACCAACGGGGTGCGGGTCTTCAGCATTTTCATCAGCGCGTGCTCCCGCTCGACCGCGCGGTCCACCACCTGGTCCATCGTGGTAGAC
>JBASRS010000006.1:0-35385 GCA_049273945.1 Terriglobales bacterium
GGCAACGGCGTCGCCACCGGCGACAATTCCGGCCGAGTCTCAGCCTCCCGTGGCACCGTCCGCCAGGGCGGCTTCGGAGACGCCGACGTCGTGGCCCCTTCCCAGCCAAAGTCCAAGGCGCCCGAGCCTGTTGTCAAAACGATTCCCGCCGAGATCACATTCAAGCCCCGTCCGGTTTACACTGATGAAGGACGTCGCCTCAAAGTCGAAGGCGAGGTTTTGCTTGAAGTGGTATTTACCGCGACCGGGCAGGTTCGTGTCCAGCGCATCGTACAGAGTCTGGGTCACGGGCTGGATGAATCGGCCATTCGCGCCGCGGAGAAAATACAGTTCAAGCCGGCCCTGAAAGACGGCCAGCCGGCAGATTTTCCGGCTGTCCTGCACATCATCTTCCAGCTCGCATCTTAGATAGAATGAAACAGAAGAATATGTTCCTTCCCCATCGCGCTCGCTACAGTCTCCTTCTTGTCTGTCTGCTCGCCGTAACGCTGTTCGCACAAACTCCGCCGACGCCGGCGCCCCAGCTCTCCACCCGCGACGCCGCCAACGAGAAGGCTGCCGCAACCGCCGCCAGCTTCGATCAGGTGATTGATCGCGCGGTCGAACGCGAGCATTTCTTTATCGCTCAGATGCGCCAACTGCATCCTCTGGTCGAAACCTATCTCCAGAATCTCAAGGATGACAAAGACCTGGGCGCGACCGTTCCGACCAGCGACCTTTATTTCCTCGGTCGTCTCGACATGACCAACGGCACCGACGATCGCACCTTTACCTCCCCGACCACCGGCGGCCTGGGCAAGCGCATGCTCAGCAAGCTGAGCAACGTTTACTCCATGAAGTTTCTTCCTCTGGGTTTTGCCCAGATGGTCGTGATGGACGAAGATTTTCAGCGCAAGTTTTACGATTTTACTTTCGTGCGCCGCGAGTTTCTCGGTGAAGTTCGGTGCATCGCCCTCGACGTTACGCCCAAGAAAGACGCGGGCAAGGGGCGCTTCAAGGGCCGCATCTGGGTCGAAGATCAGGATTACAACATCGTCCGCTTTAACGGCACCTATTATCCTCATCCGCGTTCCAGCTATTACCTGCACTTTGACAGTTGGCGCCTGAACATGCGCCCCGGAGTGTGGCTTCCCGCCTTCGTTTACTCCGAGGAGTCGGACCTCAAGTTCCGCATCGGCCAGACTCTCCATTACAAAGCCCAGACCCGCCTGTGGGGTTACAACCTGAAGGATCTGCGCCGCAGTTCCGAATTCACCGAAATCACCGTGGACGCGCCTCAGCCCGTGCAGGATCAGAGCCAGAAAGCGCAGGATGCGACTCCCATCGAAGCCCAACGGGCCTGGGAGCGCCAGGCCGAGATCAACGTGATCGATCGCCTGCAGCAGATCGGTCTGCTCGCACCCGAAGGCGAGATCGACAAAGTCCTGCAGACGGTCGTCAACAACGTGATGATCACCAACAACCTCGACATTCAGCCCGAGGTGAAGTGCCGCGTCCTGTTGACCACTCCGCTCGAGTCCTTCACCATCGGTCATACCATCGTGATGAGCCGTGGCATGGTTGACGTGCTGCCCGACGAGGCCTCGCTCGCTATGGTGCTGACCCACGAACTGGCGCACATCGTTCTTGGCCACAAACTGAATACCAAGCTCGCCTTCAACGATCGGATGTTTTTCCCCGATGAGCGCACTTTCGAGCGCATGGATTTCGGCCGCGACAAGAGCGAAGAAGAAGCCGCCGACAAGAAAGCCCTGGAGTTGATCAACAACTCTCCCTACAAAGACAAGATGTCCACCCCCGGCCTCTTCCTCAAGGCTGTGCAAGCTCGCGCCCCGCAGCTCAAGAACCTGATCCGTCCGCACCTCGGCGACAGTTTTGTTAACGGCGACGCCATTCGCATGTCGCCATTGATGACCGCATCACCGCAGTTCGATCCGAAAAAGACCGACCAGATCGCCGCCCTGCCTCTCGGCGGCCGCGTCAAGGTCGATCCCTGGACCAATCGCCTCGAATTGATCAAGACCAAACCCGTGGCCCTGAATTCGCCTGCCGAGAAAATGCCCTTCGAAGTCACTCCCTTCTTCCCGTTCCTTACGAGACTGGGCACCACGACTCCCGACAAGCCGGCTCCCGAGAAAACGGCAGCCCAGACGACTCCCTCCAGCCAGTAGATTCCGGTCCAGTGGACATCGCGTCGTGGCCTGGAGCTGGCGAGAGATCGGAGATCGGAATGAAGCAGGGATCCAGCCGCGTAGCGGCGGAATAGGAAAGCCCGGCACGTCAGTGCCGGGCAGGCTGAGTGCGAAGAATCGAGTCCTGGCTTCACGAACGCAACTCCGTACCGGGAATGGAACTTAGGACCTCGGTGGGCGGATAGCGATCAGCGGAAGCCGCGACCGCCGATTCGTGAGAGGATGTGAGGGAAAGCGCTGTCAGGCAAAAGCGTGGGGGTGAAGAGTTCCGCTATTGCGACAGCTGGCTCTGCACTTGCGAGAACACGTTGTTGGCGTTGCCGCCGATCAGCCGGACCGTGCCAATCACGATCACCAGGATCACTGCCAGCATCACCGCGTATTCGGCGACGTCCTGCCCGTGATCCTCAGTCCAAAGTTGACGGATAGTTGCAATCACTGTGTAGCCCCCATATGACGACACTCGGGTTCCTTTTTGCCTGCAAACACACAATCCCGTTGTCGACTATGTGCAAGGGTATCGTTGAGAAACGCTACTGCCCAATAGCACAGCAGTGACCCCGAATGGCACTTTAGTGCCCCTGCCGCGGTGGTCCAGAACCCGCAGCCTCTCCCTAAGCTATTGATTAAACGATGGTTTTCAGTGGAAGCCCCTGGTTTACCGCAAACAACGCCAGCTCCAGCCGGGTCGAAACCCCTAGTTTATCGAAGATATTACTGAGGTGGTGTTTGACCGTATCCTCGCTGATTTTGAAGTATTCCGCGATCTCCCGATTGGCGTAGCCTGCCACGACCGCCGAGACGATCTCGAGTTCGCGCGGCGTTAAGCCGAATTTCTTCTGCTTCGATTCCTCGCTCGAACTCTGCATCAGGTTGCGCAGGTACTGCACCAGGTTCGAGACGCTGTCGCGCCCCACCCAGTACTCTCCCGACATCACCGCGTGAATGCTCTTCAACAAAAGTTGCGTGGCCGAATCTTTCAGGACCACTCCGCGCGCGCCCAGTTGCAGCGCCTCGACAATTTGTTTCTTCTCCGCCGCCGCCGTCAGCAGGATGATGCGCACCGATCCGGCTCCGCTGCTGGTGCTCAGGTCGCGCAGCGCATCCAGCCCGGTATGGTGCGGCATAGCCAGGTCGAGCAATAGAATGTCGGGCTTGATCTCGGTCGCCAGCTTCACGGCCTCGCGGCCGTCGCAGGCCTCGCCCACCACCTTCATGTCCGGCTCGGTCTCGAGCAGCCGCCGCAGCCCGTCGCGGAAAATGGGATGATCGTCGGCGATGACTATGCGGATGGAACGACCGTGTTTATCCATTGTTCGTCTTCCGTGCGGGTGGGATGCGTACCTCCACCCGGGCGCCGTGTCCCGGATTCGATTCTATCGTGAGTTCGCCCGCAAGCAAGCGTACCCTTTCCCGAATCACGGCTGGGCCTTTTCCTGATGTTGCCAGTTCGGTCTCCGACAATCTCCCCGAAAAGGGAAACCCGCGTCCGTCGTCCTCCACCGTCAGTTGCAGATTGCCCGCCCGCTGCGCCAGACGCACCAGCACGTTGCGTGCCCCGCTGTGTTTGCGGACGTTGACCAGGCTCTCCTGCACAATGCGCGCCAGTTCCCGGCACACCTTCTGCGGCAGTTCGATTTTCTCGATCTCACTGACAAACTCCGCCGAAATCCCGGTCTCGCGGCGAAAGCGCTCCACGGTGTCAGCCACAAAACCCGGAAGACGTTCCGCGTCCACCTCGAACGACTTCATCGCCTGCATCAGCTCGCGCAGCTTAAGCACTTCTTCGCGCAGCAGTTTCTGAATCCGCGAAAGCTCGCTCACCACCACCGGCTGCTGGCCCGACTGCCGCCGCACCACGTCCAGTTGCATCTCTACCGCAATCAGCGACTGAATGGCTCCGTCATGCAATTCGCGCGCAAAGCGCGCCCGCTCCACCGCTCCGGCGCGCTCGCGCAGGCGCCGCATCAGGTACACGTTGTAGATTGCCGGGCCTACCTGTTGTGCGAATTCCTGCAGAAACCGCAGCTCTTCTTCCGGGTCGCCCATCATTTCCGGATCGAAAAGGAATACCCGGCCCGACCATTCCCGCCCGAACCCAAATGCCACCGATCCTACCGACTGGAACGGCTCCACTCGCTTCAGCGCTTCCAGGAATGCCGTTTCCCCATCGCGCAAGCGTTTTCCGCTGCGGTCCAGCAGCACCACATTAAATCCCTTGCTGCCTCGCTTAGCGTAGATGGCGTCGGCTGGCGAATCGAACAGATACGCCGCCTGGGTATCCGGCAGGGCATCGCGCCAGCGTAGCGCGTGCGCGCCCTCCGCACCGCGATTCACCTCCGCCAGAAATACCCGATAGCTGTTGGCTTCCTGCGAAGCGCTCAACACCCGGCGAGCCCCATACAGGCTCAGAACTTCCCCCAGTATCTCCTGCAGCGTGTGCGTGAGTCCCGCTTCGACGCGCGCCGAACTGAGAACGCGCGTAATCACCACCCGCTCGGCGCGTAGCTTCTTCTCGTTCTCCGACATGTAGCCCAGCAGCAGCCCGAGCACCATCAGGTACACCGAACTCATGAAGAGCTGCTGCGGATCGATATGCGGCACGCTCATGCCGAGCGGTGGCAGATGCATCGCTCGCAGCCAGGCGTCCGCCGTTTGCTCCAGACCGGCGTTCACCACGAACCCTTCCACCCAAAGCAGAACCACTGCCGTTACCGCCGTGCCCACTGTTTCCCACAGTCCCCACCGATAGGCTGCCGCCGCCATCACAAACACGAAGAACAGGAAGAAAGGCCCGCGCTCCGAGGTCGTGAATAACGAGATCAGCACCGGCCACACGATGTCGGCGCCGTGCACCACCAGTCGAAACGCGCGGGTGGACCGATGCCGAAAGCGCACCAGCAGCATCACTACCACGGCGTGCACCAGATACACCGTCAGCAGCCGGTACGGCCAGAAGGAATACCCCACTCCGCGCACCGGCTCCATCCATAAAGTGATCAGCGTGGCGATGGTCAGCGCCACCCGCGCTGTGGCCAGCCAACGCTCGGTGCGCCGGATCTCACCCGAGGTGAGCGGCGCCCGGAAGCGCCACAGATCGCGATATCGAGGAATTAGTGACCCCAAGGGAGTCTCACAATTGCGTGCCTAATTCTAAGGTCAATCTCCCCGGAACTCCACACCAGCCCATCACGGATTCTCCTCCCTGCTATCTGGACCTCTGGCCTCTGACCTACGCTACTCGAATTCCCCCGTGTACCCTCTGTGGTTGAGAGGTTTTACCTCTGCAATCTGACCTCTGCAATCTCACTTCTGCAATCTGACTTCTGACTTCTGCAATCCTTGATTACTCTGGTAATCGCTTTCCCCTCAAGTTGCGCTCTAGAATGAAACCGGAGCAGTCTGCTTGCCTGTGCGCGACAAACTTTGGATCCTCCTGCTGGTCTCGCTGGTGCTGGCCCAGGCCACTGCGTCTTTGGTCATACCGCGCGGTGACGCCCTGACGATTATCAGTGACCTCATCCAGGGCACCGTGCTGGTGATTGCTACTGCGGCCTTCCTGCCCAACACTCTTGCCGCCCGCAGTCCCGGTCGCAGCAACCGCGCATTCTGGATTCTGATGAGCGCCGGTATGTTCTTCTGGCTCAGCTATCAGGGAATGTGGAACTACTTCGAGGTCCTCAAGCGTGAGGAAGTCCCGAACCCCTTCGGTGGCGATGTCGTTCTGTTCCTGCATCTTGTTCCGATGATGGCCGCGCTCGCCCTGCTTCCTCATCTCCGCGAAGATGAACGCGACGCCCGCATCCGGATGCTCGACTTTGCTCTCCTCCTCATCTGGTGGGTCTTCCTTTATGTGTACGCGGTGATCCCGTGGCAGACGGTGCACGTCAACGAGGCTGCCTACAGCAACAACTTCAACGTTACCTACCTGACCGAGAAATTGGTCCTGTTGATTGCGCTTGGGTTGCTCACCTACCACGCGCAAGGAGGCTGGCGGCATCTCTATGCGCAACTGCTCGGCGCGAGCGCACTCTATGCTTCCAGTTCCTACGTCGCCAACTACGCCATCGCCCACCAGACCTTCTACAGCGGCAGCATCTACGACATCCCCTGGACCGCCTCCGTCGCCTGGCTGGCCGTCATCGGCAAATTCGCAGCGCGCTTTAATCTTTCCGAGTCCAAGCGGTCCCAGCCTCTCCTGGGCGTATGGATCACCCGCCTCGGCATGCTCGCCCTCTTCAGTATTCCGTGGTTTGCGCTCTATGCACAGTTGGAGCCGGGTTCTTCTCCTGCGGTACGGAGTTTTCGGAGCACGCTGAGCCTGCTCACCATGATCGTGATGGGCACCTTGCTGTTCCTGCGGCAGAGTCTGCTCGGAACTGAGCTTGCCCAACTCCTCAAGGAATCGCGCCGCTCCTTCGAAGATCTGAAGACCCTGCAGACACAGCTCATTCAATCCGAGAAACTGGCATCGCTCGGCCAGTTAGTAGGCGGCGCTGCCCACGAGATCAACAACCCGCTCACCGCCATGCTGGGATATTCCGATCTGCTCAGCGCCTCGGCCTTACCGCCGCAGGAACAGGGCCTCGCCGGCAGGATTGCCGCTCAGGTGCGCCGCACCCGGACGCTAGTCGCCAGCCTGCTCACCTTCGTCCGCCAGGCCCCCTCCCGTCTGTCTCCCGTGGATGTAAACTCGGTTCTACAAACGGCGATCCGCTTACTCGCACCCCAACTCGAGGTCCAGGCGGCCAACTTTCACCTCGAACTCGGCGCCGCGCTTCCCCCCGTCCTCGCCGACTCCAACCAGCTCCTCCACGTGTGCCTGCACCTCGCCGGACAAGTCGGCGCACGCCTTCGCTCGGAGCAAAACTCCGGCCTCCACGTCCAGACTCGCCACCAGGGCTACGTAGTCATTATTGACTTCAGCGCTGACCCGCCTTCCTCCTCGACCTCTTATCAGCCTCTGCACAATTCGGAGAGCGGAGCACAACAACCTACCCTCTCACTCGGCGCCTGCTCGCGCATTGTGACCGAGCATGGCGGCCGGATCCTCGCACAACGTTCCCCAGATGGATACGTCGCCTTCCGAGTGGAATTGCCCGTAGCCGTGAAATCCTCCGCCCAATCCGACCTCTCCGCTGCTCCCACCCGCGCCGCCGCCGGCAGCAGCACATAAGACGAGGTCAGAGGTAAGAGGTTAGATGGCAGAGGTGAAAGCCTGATTGCAGGAAAATCCAGATGGGCGAGCGTTCTACCTCTGCAATCTGACCTCTAACCTCTGACCTTTCCCCGGCAACTCCACCGTCCTCTTCAGTTGTCCGCAGGCCGCGAAAATGTCGCGCCCCCGCGGCCGCCGGACGAACGTTGGAATCCCCGCCGCCACCAGAATGCGCTGAAACTCCAGCACTCGCTCCTGGGTCGGTGTCCGGTACGCCAGTTCGGCGCCCGGGTTCAGCGCAATCAGATTGATCTTCGCGCGCACCCCGCGCACCAGCTCCGCCAGCTCGCGCGCATGCTCCGCCGCATCATTCACGCCCGCCAGCAGCACGTACTCGAACGTGAGCCGCTCCCGCGCCCGCAACGGAAACGCGCGCGCCGCATCCATCAGCTCCCGCAGGTTCCACTTCCGGTTCAGCGGCATGACTTCGCTGCGCAACTCGTCATTCGGCGCATTCAGCGAAATCGCCAGCTTCGGACGCACCGCCTCCCGTCCGAAATCATGAATGCGCGGCACAATCCCGGCCGTCGAAACCGTCATCCGCGCTTCCGGAATCCCCACCCCCTCCACCAGCAGTTGCACCGACTTTATGAAGTTGTCGTAGTTCAAAAAAGGCTCGCCCATCCCCATAAACACCAGATTCACCCGCTGCATCGGCGGCTGCACTTCCTGATCGCGCAGTACGCCCGCGATCTGTCCCACGATCTCTCCCGCTGTCAGGTTGCGCTTGACCCCGAGCAGCGCCGTGAAACAGAACCGGCAATTCACCGCGCATCCCACCTGGCTCGACACGCAGATCGTCGCCCGCCGCCACGACGCAGAAGCTGCCGGCGATTCCATCTCATCGCCCGCCTCGCTGCCATCTCCCGTCTCTCCGTCGTCACCCTCCGGCATCCAGACCGTCTCGATCGTCTCCCCGTCGGCCAATTCCATCAGGTACCGCACCGTGCCGTCGCTCGAGACAAACTTCCGCGAGATTCCGGGCAGCCCCACCCGCCATCCCTGCTCTCCCAACTGCGCCCGATACTCACGCGGCAGCGTGGAAATCTGTTCCAGCGTTTCAATCCTCTGCCGGTACACCGCATCAAACAACTGTTGGGCCCGGTAGGCAGGTTGGCCCGAGTCCAGGACCAACGCCGTAAGTTCCTGAACCGTAAGCCCCAAAAGCGAGTTGGATTGCAAAGTCTGCATTGGGCTGCGTTCTTTCGAGTGTAGCGCAGGTCACCGGAACTGCGACAATCCACGCAACTTGGTGGGGTATGGGAAAATAGAAGAACTCCATGGTGAAAGAAACTCGCAACATTCATCGCCGCGTATTGCCCAACGGCCTGACCGTCATCACCGAGCAGATGTCGCACATCCGCTCGGTCTCGATCGGCATCTGGCTGAAATCTGGCTCGCGCGACGAAGACTTCGAATGGAACGGCATTTCACACTTCATCGAGCACATGGTGTTCAAGGGCACCGAGAGCCGTTCCGCCGAGGCCATCGCCCGCCAGGTCGACTCGATCGGTGGCAACATGGACGCCTTCACCGCCAAGGAATGCATCTGCTTCAACATCAAGATTCTCGATGAGCACGTCCCGGTAGCCCTCGACGTGCTTAGCGACCTGGTGCTGCATCCTGTCTTTAATGCCGGCGACATCGCCCGCGAGCGCGGCGTTATCCTCGAAGAAATCAAAATGGACGAGGACAGTCCCGACTACTTAGTCCACGAAATCTTCACGCAAAGTTTCTGGAAGGATCACGCTCTGGGCAAACCGATCCTCGGGACGCGCGATAGCGTACGCCGCTTCGAGCGCCCGGTAGTCTCGCGGTACTATGGCGACCGCTTCGCTCCCGGCAACCTGATCGTCGCCGCCGCCGGCAACCTCGACCACAAGAATTTCGTCGACCTGGTGGCCAAACACTTTGAGCACATGAAGCCGGTAAAAAACGGCATCCACTCCCCACAGCCCAAGACTTTTTCCCGGATCAATCTGCGCAACAAGAAAGCGCTGGAGCAGGTGCAGATCTGCCTCGGCGTACCCTCGCGCCCGATCGCGCACGAAAAGCGCTACGCGTCATACGTCCTGAACACGCTGCTCGGCGGAGGCATGAGTTCGCGCCTGTTTCAGAATATCCGCGAGCGTCAGGGCCTGGCGTACGCCATCTACAGCGATCTCAACCCGTACCGTGACACCGGATGCATGTGCGTGTACGCCGGCACTTCGCGCGAATCAGCAACCAAGGTGGTTGAGTCCATCGTCGCTGAGTTCCGCAGCCTGAAGTCCGCGCCGGTGCCGGAAGAAGAACTGCGCCGTGCCAAGGACCAGCTCAAAGGCAGCCTCATGCTCTCGCTCGAATCCTCGACCGCACGCATGTCCAACCTCGCCCGCCAGGAAATGTACTTCGACCGCTTCTACGGCCTTGATGAACTGATCGAGCGCATCGAAGCCGTAACCGCCGAAGACCTCAAAGAGACCGCCGACCAATTCTTCCGCACCGATCAGATCGCCGTCACCGTCCTCGGCAACCTGAACGGCCTGAAACTCACCCGCAACCAGCTGACCTGCTGAGTGTTTGTGGTGTGCGTATGTGTGACGCGGGCCCCCCGTGAGCGAAGTCGAAGCCCGCGGCTGTTGATCGCCTTGGAGGCGCCGGACGCACGGGCTCACGGAGGGATTGAGCAGCTCAGCGCGCGGATCAGCTCGAGCACGAACTCGACTTCCGCGAAGCCCCCTCCGCCAGCGCCTGATTCTTACGACAGCATCGGCATTTCCGGCGACTTCCGATGCGGAAGGCTGACCCGGATCACGTTCAGGAGTTCCTCGTTATCCACCGGCTTCTGGAAGAAGGCCGCGGCTCCTGCCTTCAGCGCCCGCTCTTCGTTGTTTTGCGGATCGCGCGCCGTCAGCACAATCACCGGGATCGCCGACAGCGCATCGCTGCTCTGCAACCGATCCAGCACCACGAAACCATCTCCGGCAGGCAGGCCGAGGTCCAGGATGATCAGGTCCGGATGCTCTTTCTGAGCCGCGGCGATCACGGAGTAACCGTCGCCTGCGGTCACGATTTCACAGTTATGGGCCCGCAGCCGCAATCGCAGCGCTTTTACAAGGTCTGGATCATCATCCACCACCAGAATCTTCGGTTTTCGCATTGGCACTCTCCTTTGTTGGTCTTCTAGTTGAAATGTTTCCCGCTATTTCCTGGGCTCGTCGGCTTCCTACCCAGGCTCATCATGATCATTTCCGTGACCCGGTCGGCCACTGCCTGCACCTGTCCGGCCAGAGGCAGCCCGGGATCGCTGGACGCCAACTCCACCGGCGCGGTCGTGATGGTAAGTGTGCCTTTGGTTTTCAGATCGGCGATACGCTCCAGCTGCTCGCGAATGCGCGTGGTCATGATCTCGGCGCGCTGCATGTCCGTAGACGCCACCACAAAAAATGTCTCCGCCGGTCCCGAAGCTCCCATCGGCGGCAGAACCAGGTCTTTGTCGAGATAGACGCAGCGCCGCAAAGTCTCCAGGCACTGCTGCCAGGCCTCGCGCCAATTGCCCCGCGGCGGATTCGAGAGCGGCGTGAGTTCCACCCGAACCAGCACAAACGACGCCCGCAATTGCGCCTGATACGTGATGACCGGAGCAAGAAGCTTGGCGAGCGAGTAAATGGGCAGCGTGAAGGTGAACGTGCTGCCCTGCCCGGGTTCGCTAGCCACCCAGATCCGGCCCTCGTGTAGCCGGATCAGCTCCCTGCAGATGAACAACCCCAATCCCAGGCCCGCGCGGCTGTTGTCGATCGAATCCGGGTCCTGATACAGGCGTTCGAAAATCAGCGATTTTGCTTCCGGACTGATGCCCCGGCCGGTATCGCTGACCGAGACATAGACCGAATCCGGGTCGGCCTCCGTCATGCAGGCCTTCACGATCACCGCCCCTTCGGCGGGCGTGAATTTGATCCCGTTATCCAGCAGGTTGATGAGCACTTCCAGAATCCGATCGGGATCGGCGTACACCAGTGGAATCCGGTGATCCAGTCCCATCTCTAATCCGATCCGTTTCTCGTGGGCTGTGGGTTGCATCATGGCGATGGCCTGCTGCATCAGTTCTCCGATCGAAACGCAGCGGGGCTCGACCCGCATCTTGCCGGTTTCGGCGCGGGTCGCTTCCAGCAGGTCCCGGATCATCGCGTGCAACTGATTCACGCTCTTTAACACTGTCTTCAAGTGGTCGGACTGCTCCGGCGCCATCGGCCCCGCCAATCCGTCCAGCAGCAGCGTGACGTACTGGTGAATGCAGGTCAGCGGCGTGCGCAGCTCATGCGAAACGTGCGAGAGAAACTGATTCTTGAATTCCAGTTGCTGCTTGCGGGCCATCTCCAGAGTGCGCAGCAGCCCCTGCCGCTCCACCGCGTAACGCATGGCACGTTCCAGCTGCTTGCTGGACATGTCACCCTTGACCAGGTAATCCTGTACGCCCTGGTGAACCGCCTTGATGGCCAGCGCCTCGTCATCCTGGCCGGAAAGCACCACCACCGGCACGTTCGGCGCGGCTTCGAGAACCTTGCGAAAGGTTTCGGAACCGTGGCTGTCGGGCAGGTTCAGGTCCAGCAGCACCAGCGAAGGCGTTTCCTTCCCCAGCGACGTCAGGGCGTCGGAAAGCCGGTTGACGCAGTCCACGCGTACCGGAGACCGGCCCTCTACCAAGCGAAGCCGGACTAGGTCCGCGTCCCCGGGGTTGTCCTCGATCAGCAATACGTGGGTTTGTGGATGGTCCATCGTTCTCCTCTTGGAACAGGTTCGCAACAACCGAAGAATTTCCCGATCAGTTGCACGGTGGAAAAAAATTCGGGCAGGTTGCCCGGTTTACTGAGGTAGCAATTTGCCCCCAGCTCATAACTGCGTACGATGTCCCGGTTCGCGCGCGAGGCGCTGAAGATCACCACTGGCATCTGCCGCAAGTCCGGGTCCGACCGCACCTCGGCCAGGACTACTTCCCCGCTTTTCCTCGGCAAGCTCAGGTCCAGGATCACCAGGTCGGGACGCGGGGCGGCCGCATACTTGCCCTGATGACGCAAATAGGCAAGCGCTTCCTCGCCATCCCCCACATTGCTCACTTGGCACGGATGCGAGCTTTCCGTCAGCGCTTCGCTGGCCAGAAAGACGTCGGCCGGGTTGTCATCCACCAGCAGCACTTCAGGCTTTGCGTTCATGGCGGTGCTCCTCTCTCTTCATCGCGACAGCTGGCACACGTACTTTGGCGCTCCCCATTCGTTCGCCACGAAAGCCCAGCCAATTGGGCGAGGAAACGCTGAGACACATTTCCCCATGAGCATGACTATCGGCGGCGGCACCGCCACCTTTACCCACCAAAGGGGCAGGGTGTGCCTCGGAAAAGTCCTGGCCAACTTGGACAACGGGTCATGGCCTGTAGGTGTGACTCGGTACACACCAGGCCTTCTGAGAAATCTCTCGCCGTGCCTAGGGTTCGGCGCCACTCCGTGGTAAGCTGCACGATTCATTCTCTCGACCCTCAGCGAATGAATTGGCGCATCGTGGGTTCGGTTCTGGCGGTGGTCCTGCTGGTGGGCTATCGCATTGTGCTGGCGCTGCTCCGGCGCCGGAATCCATCCTCGCTCGCCACCGCCGCGCCAAACCGGTGGAGTCTCCCGATCTTGTTTCTCGCCAGCGCTCTCACCCTGTTCGCCGAACTCGCTCTCATCCGCTGGGTCGCCACCGAGGTCCGGATTTTTGCCTATGTAAAGAACCTCGCCTTGCTACTCTGCTTTCTCGGTTTCGGCCTCGGCTGCGCGCTGGCGCGCCAACCCGCTCGCTGGCTGACCGCCGCCCGCGCGTTCCTCGGATTGATCCTCATCGTGCGTTTTCCCTGGCGCAGCGGGCAGGTCATGGAGAGCCTGTCGCAATCCCTGGGTGCCGCCCAGGATGTCCAAATCTGGGGCACCAGGGCCACGCGCGACTGGAGCGCCTTTCTTCTGGCTGTGGCCCTGACTACCATCTTGCTCTGGCTCATCACTTCCATCTTTATTCCACTCGGACAAACGGTGAGCCGCCAGATCGAACTTGCCCCGCGCCCGCTCTACGGCTATTCGTGGAACCTTGCCGGAAGTCTCGCCGGCATCCTGGCCTTCTTCGCCGTCTCCTGGATGGCCTTGCCTCCAGGGGTGTGGTTCGTGGTGGTGCTGGCCAGCATGGCACTTCTGCAAACCAATCGTCAGGAACGGCTGTTGCTGGCTGCGGCGGCCGTGCCGGTGGTACTCTTGCTGCACGATCCTTCCACGGAGCACGACTTTCATCTCTGGACGCCCTACCAACTGATCGAGGTGCAGGAAAAAATCCTCCCCGACGGGGAAATTGCCGGAGCATTCATTCGCGTCAACCACACTGGCTACCAGTCCGCGGTCAACCTCTCGCCGGACTTCCTCGCCCGGCATCCCGGGCTTCTCGCCGAACCGCAGGATGAGAATCCTTACAACCTCCCCTTTCGTTTCGTGTCGCCGAGGCCCCAGGTCTTGATCGTCGGCTCCGGCACCGGCAACGACGTGGCCGCCGCCCTGCGCAATGGGAGCCGCGCCCTGGACGCGGTCGAGATCGATCCGGCCATCCTGGCGCTCGGCCGCCGCCACCCCGAGCATCCTTATGCCGATCCCCGCGTCTCGGTCCACCTCACCGACGCTCGCGCCTTCATGAAGCGGGCCAATACGCGCTACGACCTCATCCTCTTTGGACTGCTCGACTCCCATACCCAGCTCTCCGATTATTCCAACATGCGGATCGACAACTTCGTTTACACCGAGGAGTCGTTCCGCGAGGCGCGCGCGCTGCTCGCTCCCAACGGAATCCTTTTCGTCAAGTTTCAGGTGAATCTTCCTTGGCTGGGGCGGCGTTTGGCGGAAATGCTGACCCGCACCTTCGGGAAAGCGCCCGCGGTCTTCACGGCTACTTCCAGTTTTTCGGCGGGGGCCACCTGCTTTGCCATCTCATCTTCGGACCAGGTGGAAGTAAGCCTCGCCGCGGACGCGCGCTTGCGGCGATTCGTGGAAACCCATCCCCCATCATTTCTAGATTTGCCGGGTGGAGCCGTCACCACCGATGACTGGCCCTATCTCTACCATCGGGGGCATTGGATCCCCGGCATCTTCTTCCTGCTCAGCATCCTCGTCGTGCTGCTAGCCGGCGGGTTTTATCTCCAGATTCCGGAAGCGCGAAGCCGCATCCCGTCGCTCTTCTTCTTCAGCATGGGGGCCGGGTTTCTCCTGCTCGAAACGCAAGTCGTCAGCCGCCTCGCCTTGTATTTTGGGACCACCTGGCAGATAAACGGCATCGTCATCGCCGCCCTCCTCGCCGCCCTGCTTCTCGCCAACTACGTCATCGAAAAGCAGCGCAAGCCCTGGCCGCGGTCGTGGACCCTCGCTGGAATCCTGCTTGGGATCGCCTTTGCCTACCTCGTTCCCTTCAGCCGCATCCCCGGTCCCGCCGCCTGGGTTGGAGCCGTAGCGGCGGTCGTCTTCGCGATCCCGGTATTCTTTGCCGGATTGTTATTCGCTTCAGAATTCCGCGCCACTGACTCTCCCGCCGCCGCCCTCGCCGCCAACATGCTGGGAGCCGTGGTCGGAGGCCTGCTGGAAAACTTGTCGCTGATTACCGGAATGAAAGCGCTGTTACTGGTGGCAGCAGTCTGGTATGCATTGGCTGGCCTTGGTTTCCGTGGACTCTCCCAGCCGGCCTCGCGCAAAGGCGAAGCGACATAGAAGCTAGCCGTCCCGCCAACGCTTCCCTACCCGAGCAGGCCCGCCACCGAACTGCCCGGCCCGTCAATGCTGAGCACCTGTTCGCGAGCCGCCTCCCCCGACTTCTTGACGCGGCGGAAGGGAGTTATAATTCGCCCATGAAAACCACCAGACTATTTGCCCTCACGCTGTCCCTGATCGTCGTCGCTCTCTCGTCCGCGGCTGCCGCCAAGGTTGCGGTCCAACTCAAAGACGCCCAAGGCAAGAGCGTGGGCACAGTGGTTCTCTGGTCAAGCGACGCCGGCGTGGGAATGGGGGTTAATCTCGAAAATCTTCCGCCCGGCGAGCACGCCCTGCACTTCCATCAGAACGCCAAATGCGAAGCCCCCGACTTCAAGTCAGCCGGACCGCATTTCAATCCTGACGGAAAAAAGCATGGACTGGAGAATCCGGAAGGCCACCACGCCGGTGACAACCCCAACTTCACCGTCGGAGCCGACGGCAAAGCCAGCTTCCACACCGAGAACAAAGACCTCACCTGGGCCGACGGTCCCCACTCGATCTTCAGCAACGGCGGCCTGGCCATCGTCATCCACGCCAAGCCCGACGACCAGAAGACCGATCCCGCCGGCAACGCCGGCGACCGCATCGCCTGCGGCGTGATCACCAAGCCGGAGTAGCCGAGCGTTGGGTTTATGGCAAGATTAAGAATCGGCGCTGCAGAGTTGTAGCGAGAGTCTTGCACCGCCAGGAGCCGCGTCCCGGAGGGACGGCCCACCATTGCATCCAGCGCTGCGGTCGCGTTACCTCCCCGTGCCCCCCGCCGCCTTCATCGCCTCCCCCTCACTCTTTTTCGGCGGCACATACAGCACCGGAATACTTTGCTTGTTGATCATCTCATTCAGCGCCACCAGATCCTTCGCCATCAGCTCGTGGGCCCGCGCTAGCAGCGGCTGCGCCCCGCTCCGCAGTTCCTCGAACACCTGCACCTGCTGCACCGTAGGCGCGTAGTCGCCTGCGTCCACGCTGAACAGCAGCGAATGCAGCTGCTCATCAATCAGCACCGGGAAGTTCAAGTTCGCCTCCGAGCTCTTGGCGTTCACCTGCAGCAGCTGCCCTTCGACGTCCATGCTCTTCTTGTCGAATTCCTTGGCGGCCGAGAGCAGCGTTGCGTACCGCGAATCCTCGCCCAGCCGCCGGTCGAGGCCGTGAATCTGGGTGCGTACGTCCCGGATCGCGCCAATCGCCTCGTGGATCTCCGACACTTCGGCCAGAATCTTCCGCGCTAAATCGTTCTGCTTCTCCAGATCGTCCGGCGAGCTCTTTACCCGCGGATCCACTTTCAGCTCCAGCGGCGCCGTGTACGACTTCCCTTCCGCGGTCAGCCGGACCTGGTACCCGCCCGGCGGCACCATGGCGCCGCGGTTGCGGAACTCCGCTCCTGGCTCGCCCGCCAGCGGCGTCGCTCCCTGCGTGCGCAAGTCCCACGTAAACCGGTTCAAGCCCACCTCGGTTGGAATTCTCTCTTCGGGCACCGTTAGGTCCGGCCACTCGGGTGGCGTATCCGCTTCTTTTTTCTCCTCATTCGAATACCGCCGCGCGACTTGGCCCTGTCCGTTCAGAAATTCCAGCGTAACCACGCCCTTCGGCGCCGCCGCGAAATAGTAATAGATAATCGCTCCATTCGGCGGATTCTTCCCCACCGGCTGCCGCTTCTCGAATTCCTCCGGCCAGCGCATGCGATACGTCAGCCGCGGCTTGTACAGCACCGGCTGTGCAGCTGCCTGCGCCGTCGTAGCCCGCAGCGGAGTCAGGTCATCCAGAATCCAGAACGACCGCCCATGCGTCGCCACCACCAGGTCGTCATTCTTCACGATCAGATCGTGGATCGGCGCGTTCGGCAGATTCAGTTGCAGCGACTGCCAGTTCGCGCCACCGTCAAACGACACGTAGATCCCCGTCTCTGTCCCCGCATACAGCAAGTTCCGGCGCACCGGATCCTCCCGCACGACATGCGTGTAAGCACCCTCCGGAATGCCGTTCGTGATCTTGGTCCAAGTCTTGCCGAAATCCGTAGTCTTGAAAAGGTAGGGCTTCAGGTCATCGAGCTTGTGCGTGTCCACCGCAAAATAGGCAGTGCCCGCATCATGCGGTGAGGCCTCGACCAGGCTGACCAGGCTCCACTCCGGCACTCCCTTCGGAGTCACGTTCGTCCAGTTCTTCCCGCCATCGCGCGCCACCTGAAACAATCCGTCGTCGGTCCCGGCCCAGAGCAGGTCTTTCTGCACGGGCGACTCCGCAATCGTGAACACGGTGTCGTAGTACTCGACCGAAGTGTTGTCCTTGGTCAGCGGCCCGCCCGAGGAAACCTGCTTGCTCTTGTCATTGCGCGTCAGGTCCGGACTGATCGCCGTCCAGCTCTTGCCCTGGTCGGTGGTCTGGAAGACGCGCTCCGCGGTCGTGTAGATCACGTTCGGATCATGTGGCGAGACCACGATCGGATGCGTCCAGCCCAGACGGTACTTCATATCGCCCACGCCGTGCCCCGCACTCGCCATGGGCCACAGTGTGATGTCCTGCAATTGGTTGCTGCGCCGGTCGAGACGCGTGATGGACCCTTCGCCCGACCCGGCATAAATAATGTTGGCGTCGCGCGGATCAGGCGCGATGTACCCGCTCTCGCCGCCGCCCGCATCGAACCAGTGCTGCCGCCCCACGTAACCATCATCGGTTCGGCTGGCGATCCCCACCGTCGAATTGTCCTGCTGCGCTCCGTACACGTTGTAGAGAAATTGGTTGTCCGCCGCGACGTGATAGAACTGCGCCGTCGGCTGGTTGTATTCCGTGGACCAGCTCTTGCCGCCATCCACCGAAATCGTGGCCCCGCCATCATTGCCGTTGATCATCCGATTCGGATTCTGCGGATCAATCCAGAACCCGTGATGATCCCCGTGCGGTACCGGCAGCAGGTTCAGCGTCTTGCCGCCGTCGGTCGAGCGGAACACACCGGTGTTGAGCATGTACACCGTGTCCGCATTCCTCGGATCGGCAAAAATATGCGTGAAGTACCACGCGCGCTGCGTGAGCCGCTGATCCTCGTTGATTCGCGCCCAGCTCTCGCCTCCGTCGTCGGAGCGGTACAACCCGCTCTCCTTGGCCTCGATCAACGCGTACACGCGGTTCGAATCCGCGCCCGACACGCTTACCCCGATGCGCCCCATGATCCCCGCCGGCAGCCCTTTGCCTTCCAGCCGCGTCCACGAATTTCCGCCATCGCTGGACCGGTACAGCCCGCTCCCAGGACCGCCACTCTCCAGACTCCACGGCGTGCGCTGCACCTGATACAGCGCGGCGAACATCACGTTGGAGTTATGCGGATCGACCGCGAAATCAATCGCGCCCGTCTTGTCGTCCTTATAGAGAACCTTCTCCCAGCTCTTGCCGCCGTCCGAGGTGCGAAACACGCCGCGATCCGCATTCGGCCCATACGCGTGCCCGAGCGCGGCGACGAACACGTGATCCGGATTCCGCGGATCAACCCACACCCGCGCAATGTGCTGCGTAGCATTCAGCCCCGCATGGGCCCACGTCTTCCCGCCGTCGGCCGTCTTGTAAACTCCATCGCCGTACGAGATGTTTCCGCGAATGCACGATTCTCCCGTGCCCACATAGATGACGTTGGGATTCGATTCCGCCACCGCGATTGCCCCGATCGAAGAGATCACCTTCTTGTCCGAAATCGGCTGCCAACTGACGCCACCGTCGGTCGTCCGCCACACTCCTCCCGCCACCCCGCCGAAGTAGTAGGTAAACGGGCTCCCCGTGACACCGGTCACCGCCAGCACCCGTCCGCCGCGATACGGCCCGATGTCGCGCCACTGCATTCCCTTGAATTGCGCTTCGTTATACGGCTGGGCCGCCGCACCAAGCGCGAGCGCCAGGATCAGAGCACACCACACCACCAAACGGCGAGACGTCATAGACAACCTCCGGGAGAAAACCAAACTGCTAATACTACCTCCCCAATCGCGGCCTGTCATGCCGGCCTGGGACGATCCAGCTGTTATGCTGAGCGAGCATTGAGCCTCGCCCCAGCGAGACTCCAGCGCAGTCGAAGCACGCTACTCCAGCAGGGCTTCTTACGCCGCGGTTTGAGGCACGCCCCGCAGCGGTGGCAGCAAACTTAACTCCTGACACCCGACACCTGAGACCTGACACCTGAATACAGAAATTCCAGCGCCACCGCAAACCGCGCCCCCCACGCCGCCTCGTTGTGCTGGGCGCCTTCTTCGATCCAAACCTTCAACCGTGCCTCCCCCAACCCCGCGGCGCGCAAGATGCGCTCCAACTCCCGCACATCATTCACCGCCCTCTCATCCTTCGTCGGGTTTCCTGTCTCCCGCGTTCCGATCCCCAGATAGATGCGATACGGCCAGTCGCGGAAATTCCGGCACTCTTCCAGTATCTTCCGATTCCCCACAGACAACGACGGGCTCTCGATCAGGAGCCGTCCAAACACTCCCGGCGCCGCCAACTGTGTGTACAACGTGATCAATCCACCGAGCGACGAACCGCCCAGTCCCGTGTGCTCCGGCCCTTTCGCCACCCGATAATGTTTCTCGATCAGCGGCATCACCTCGCGCAACAAGAACTCCGGATAGTGCTTCCCCTGCGGCCCAAAAAGCCGCAGTTCAAACGACCGGTACGGAATGTACTCCCACAGCCGGTTCTTGCCCGTGTTGTCGATGCCCACGATGATCAGCGGCGGAATTTTCCCTTCGGCAATTAACCGCTCCGCCGTTTCCCCCGCCCGCCAGTGAACTCCGCCAAACGCGGTCGCCGGATCGAACAGATTCTGTCCATCATTCAAATACAGCACCGGATACCGCGTTGCGTCCGTCGCATCGTAATCCGGCGGCAGCCACACCCGCAGCATCCGCGTGTTGCGAAAAATCCGGCTCCGCAACTCATGCAGCCGCAGCTTCCCGCTGGCCACCGGAGTGTCCGTTCCGGAAACTTCCCTTCCTGATTTCTTGAATTGGATGAGAGACATGAATGGGATCAGGGCTTCCTAGTTGGCACGAAATTCGCAGGACTTCAAATTACAAATTACCAATCGCAAATTACAAATTCCCTTCCCGCCGGCTTTTCACCCACATCACGCCCGACACCACCGTGATTCCGCTCATCAGCGCCAGCGAACTCAAACACACAATGCACCAAACTCCCAACACGCGCGCTTCGATATACGTCAGGTAAAGCGCGAACGCCAACCCCGCCATAGCACCCGCAAAGATCAGCGATGGCGTCTCCCGCCGTTCCCGATACACGGTCGCCAGCCCCAAAACCGCCGCGTACCCCAGCATCCCGATCAGCGCCACCGGAATCCCTAAGACCAACGAATATTCACTGCGATTCACGATGTCACAGTTGAAGGTGTCCCCAATATCGCAAAACTCCGTCTTCGAAGTTCCATAATGATGTTGCAGCGATACCGAAGATACGACGATTCCTCCTACCGCCAGGATGGCAACCAGGCTCATCAACCGCTGCAAGCGAGGATTCATGGCAGCGCGCACCCGGTTCGGTCGCTCAACTCCTCGAGCGTGAAGACGCCCTCCACGCGCTCTCCCGTGGGAGGAAACTGCCAGGTAGGAAAGTGGTGAATGTCGGCGTCCACGCAAACCTGGTTTTTCCCCTTCGGGTCGCCTTTCACGCCGCACTCAATGTAGGGCGCATACTCAAACGAAGCCCCGAACTTTTCCTTCTGCTCCGTGCAATGCGGACACCAGTACGCGCCATACATCTTCACGCCCCGCGCGCTCAGGCAGTGCGCAAACCCGTCGTACTTGTGCTGGCTGCGGTTGCCCAGATAGTAGGCCCCCCCGAACGCCGCCACCATCAGCACTCCGTAAATCGCCCATTGGCCCCAACTGGCCTGCGCAGGCGCCGCCGCTGCTTCCTTCTCCTTCTTCCGTTCTCGTCTCTGTTCGGACATGATTTTTTATACCACGACCCGCAGCGCCGAAGGCACCACGTCAATCGCCTGACACTGCACCGTGAGCGCCTCCCCATCCACCATCACGTCAATCGGCCCGTCGAGATCAAACTCAACGCGTTGCGTCTTCTTGCTCTCCGCCAGCGGATGCCGCACGTGCGTACCGTCATACAGCCCGCCCAGATTCCGCACCAGCCCCGCCCGCCCGATCGGCCCCCAGCGCACAAAATCAATCAGCCCGTCGTCGGTCGCGGCCGCGGGCGCAATCATCATCGTCCCACCCGTGAACTTGCTGTTGTTGAAACTCAGGAAGAGACAAGGCCGCCGGTCGAACTCGCTCTCGCCCGCCACCCGCACCGGAAACGGACGCCGCTTCAGTTGCGCCAGCCCCAGAAAAATCGACGCCCAATATCCCATCTGCCCCGAACTCCTAAACCGCCGTTGCCGCAGAATATTGACGTCCGCCGCAAACCCCACGCTCAACAGATTGATGTAGTGAAGAACGCCGCCTTGATGTGTTAACCGCAGAACGTCGCACGCCCGCCAACGCCGATCGAGCAGCGCCTGCAGGGCGTGCTCCACACCCTGATCGCCAAAATCCCGTAAAAACGAATTGCCCGTGCCGAGTGGAAGAAAACCGAGCGTAGGAACGCGTCCCTCCTCCTCGCCAGACCCCGCCAGCGCATCCGGAAAGAGTCCGTTCACTACTTCGTAAGAAGTCCCGTCCCCGCCCACCGCCAGAAACTTGCGATAGCCGCGCCCATAAGCCTCGCGCGCAATCCGCGTAGCCTCACCCGGAGCGCTGGTCTCGGCGGTCTCAAGCACAACCCCGCCCGCCCGCAGCCGCTCCAGCGCGGGCCCGACGAGTGTGCGGCACCGCCCGCCCCCCGCCGCCGGATTAATGATGGCTAGAAACTTTTCGTCCACGATGCTAGGTCACAGGTCACAGGTATCAGGTCACAGGCGTCATGCCACGGGATTGTCGACAGTCGGACTCAGTTGTTTTTCCTGTGACCTGTGACCTATCACCTCTGACCTCGCTACATCTCCACCACGCTCTCCCGCGCCGCCCCACGCCCAATCTCCTCCGCCAACTCCCCCCGCTTGATCTTCAACGACGCCGTCCGCGGAAAATCCCTCTCCCACACCAGATACCCGCCCACCCGCTTGTAGTCCGCCAATCGCCGGTTGCGCGCAACCATCTCATCACCCAACGCATCGCGGAACTGCTGGCCCTGCTCCAGCCGTATCACCAGCACCAGCATCTCTCCGCCCAGACTCCTCTGCGGCCAGATGTAATTCGCCGCAAAGATGCTGTACTCCTTCACCGGCAACCCGTCAAACACCGCCTCTACGTCCTCCGGATAAATATTCTTCCCGCCCTCCGTAACGATCATGTTCTTCTTGCGTCCGAAGAGCTGCAAGTGTCCTGTCCCATCGAACCGCCCCAGATCGCCCGTCAGCAGCCAGCCTTCCACGATCGTCTTCACCGTCAGTTCCGGATCATCCAGATAATGCGACATTACCGCCCGGCTGTGCACCGCCACTTCGCCGATCCCGTCTTCAGCCGGATTCAGAATCCGCACCTCCGACCCCGGCAGCGGCTTCCCTACCGTATCCGCCCGAAACGGCTTCAGATCATTGAGCGTGACGGCCGTACACGCCTCCGTCAGCCCATAGCCGCAAGTCACCGGAATCCCAAGATCGTAAAAGAACTGCATCGTCGTAGGATCGGTGAACGCCCCGCCCACAATCAACGCCCGCAACTCCCCGCCAAACGCCTTGTGCACCTGCGGCAGCAGTCGCCGACTCAGTTCCACTCGGGCTCGTCGCCGCGTAAATACCTTATTGATCCGAATCAGCCGATCCAGCACAAACCGCTTCGCTCGCGGCAACTCATCAAACTTCGCGCGCAGCCCGCGTTCCAGATTCTTCAGCACCATCGGCACCAGGCTGACGTAAGTAATGCGATAGCGCACAAAAGCATCGCGGACAAACTCCGGCCGCAGCGTCCGCAAATGCACCACGCACGCCCCGCACACAAATGGCCCGATGAAGCCGACCATGAAATCAATCGCGTGATTCGTAGGCAAAATGCTCAGGTAGCGCACGCCCGGCCAAAACGGATACCATTCTGTCAACGCCCGGCACTGTTCCAGATAATTGTCGTGCGTCAGCACGCACCCCTTCGGCCGCCCGCCCGTACCCGACGAATACACAATGCACGCCGTATCTTCCCGCTGCCGCGCCACCAACTGCGGCTCGCCCTTCCGCCGAAATTCCTCCCACCGGTACGCCCCCCGCAAATCCGCTCCCGCCGGGGCTTCCGTCACCAGCACGATTTCCGTTGTCAGCTTGGAAAATTCCGGCAACTGCGTGATCGCACGCCACAAATAGTATTCGACGACCAGGAACCGCGCTTTCGAATGGGCCAGCAACTGCAAGTGCTCCGCCGCGGTAAGTTTGTAATCCAGCGGCACCAGCACCCCGCCGCAGAAGAAAATCGAGTACGCCGAAATCAGCCACTTCGACTGATTCGTCATGATGATCGCCGCGCGGTCTCCGGCCTTGAAGTCGGCGTCTTCCAAAGCGCGGCACAGCGGACGCGCCATCTCCTTAAAATCAGAGTAAGTAAGGCGCATCTTCTCGCGGTCGCGATCCGCTTCAATCAGGCAGGTTTCATTGGGCCAGCGCTCCAGCGCATCCCGCAGCGCCGCACCCAGGCTGGCATATTGACGGAGATCAAGCATTCGCGGTTCGTCTCACCACCGAGACACAGAGCCACAGAGAAACATAGGAGTTTATCAGAATGTAACGTCAGCAAGGCGGGCACGCGCTGGGACTCGCAAGACATTGCAGAGATTTTCTCCGTGTCTTCGTGCCTCCGTGGTGGACTTTCCCTCTGCTACAGGCGCGCCTGGATCCGATTCGCCAGCGTCCGGAAGTCCGACACGCCCTGCAACTCGTAATCCGGCAACTCAATGCGGAAGTGGTGTTCGAGCCGTGTCAGCAGATCGAGCGCCTGCAAGCTGTCAATGCCGAGCGTCTTGAAAAAGTCATCGTCCGGCGTAAGCTTCTCCCGCGGCACCTTGAAGTGCGTGGCGGCCAGACTCAGGATCTCATCGAGAGTGTGATCAGTGATGGGCATATGATACTCGCCTCTCAAATTACCAATTACAAATTACCAATTACAAATCATGTACCTTCTAATGCTCACGGTAAGTAAGGCTGCACCCCTTCATTCTCCACAAATTTCCGCAGCCCTTCCTCCACCGCCGGCCGGGCAAACAGCTCGCAGAAAATCTCAATCTCCCGTTTCAACTCCTCATACGGGATCGGCTTCATAAACGCCTTCGCCGCAATCGCCGTCCGCCGGTCAAACTTTCCCACCTGGACGGCGGTCGCGCGCGCCAATCGCAACGCTTCGCCCTCCGCCGCAATCTGGCTGACCAGTCCGATCTGCTGCGCCTTCATCACGTTGAAGCTGCGTCCCGTCAGCAGCAAATCGCGGACCACCGCATTCCCCAAATCCCGCTTCAGGCGCGGGATTCCGCCAAATCCCGGAATCAGTCCCAGCCGCAGCTCCGGAAAGCAAAAGCGCGCCATCCGGTCCGCAATAATAATGTCGCACACCAGTGCCAGCTCGAATCCGCCGCCGAACGTCACTCCATGCACCGCCGCAATCGTCGTCAGCGGCGCCGCGTCCAGCGTGTTCATCACGCGATGAATGCGTTGCAGGAACTCCCGCGCCCCGCGCACCGCCGCACTCTTCTCCATCCCCCGCGAGCCTTCATACAACTCCCGCAAGTCCGCCCCCGCCGAGAAGCCCGCCTTCAACGTGGAATGAATGATCAGCGCATGCGCCTCGCGCGCCAGCTCCGGCAATGCCGCGGCAAACGTCTCTAACTCTTCGAGTGTCCCCGACCCAATTTCGTTGCACGGCTCGCGATGCAGCGCCAGCTCAATCGCGCCGTTGACCACGTGCCACGAGATGGCCTGCCCCTTGAACTCGTTCATGCCGTCTTCACTGCCTGGTACATCCCGTCAATCTCGCTCTGGAACCGCTCCGCGATCAGATCCCGCTTCAACTTCCCGTTCGCCGTCAGCAACCCGCTTTCAATTGTGAACGGATCGCCCACAATATGAAAGGCCCGCACCTGCTTGTAATGCGGCAGCGACGGATTCACCGCATCCAGTGCGCTCTGTACCTTCTCGCTCGAGACTCTTCCCGTAACCAGCGCCGCCAGATATCCCCGCGCATTCCCCACCAGCACAACTTGGCTCGCCCCCGGCAGGTTTTGCAGAATCTTGTCCTCGATCGGCTCGGGTGCAATGTTGTGCCCCGATCCTAAAATAATCAGGCTTTTGATTCGCCCGATAATCCTCCAATTCCCCGCCGCGTCTACCTCACCCTGGTCGCCGGTATGAAACCATCCGTCGCGCAGCACCTTAGCCGCTTCCTGCGGACGCTCCCAGTACCCCGGAAAAATATTCGGCCCGCGGACGAGAATTTCTTCATTCTCTCCCAGCTTCATCTCGACGCCCGCAATCGCCGGCCCAACCCGCCCCGGAACAACTTTCCCATCCGGATCATCCATCGTGCAGATCGCCGTCGTCTCCGTCAGCCCATAAACCTGCAGCACGGGAATCCCCAGCATCGAGTAATAGAGCTGCGTCTCCACGTTCAGCGGCGCCGACCCGCAAATCAACGCGCGCAGCTTGCTGCCGATCATCTTCCTGCGAATAGTCGGAAACACGAGCTTGCGGGCGGTGCCCAGCCAGAACCCATCTCCCGCGCGCGATTTCCCTTCTTGCCGCCGCGCCCACGCGCCTTTCGTTTTGCTGTAAACCTTCAGTGGAAGTCCACCCGCTTGCCACAGCTGCTCATCCACCGCCTTGCGCATCCGCTCCAGCAGTGCCGGCACATTCAGGAAATAATCAGGCGCGGCCGCACGCATATCAGTAGCCAGCCTGCCCAGATCGGTGTTGAGCGTCAACCGGTTCCCCCGCAAAAGGCACGTCAGCAGCATGATCCACGACCCCGCAAAACAAAACGGCAGATAATGAAACACCGAATCCTGTCCCACGCCCCTTTTCATCAGTTGATCCAGCCGCCCCGAGGTACAGCCGACCATGTGGGTGATGTTCCCAGCGTTCAGCATCACCCCTTTGGCCTCACCTGAAGTGCCCGACGTGTAAATGATCGTCACCACGTCGTCTTTGGCTGGAGCCAGCGACACCTCCGAAAGCGGCGCGTGCGACGCCGTAAACACCTTACTCAGGGAAAAATGCGGCGGCGCTTCCGGCCACTCCTGGACGATTGCATCCGCTAGCATCTGATCGCCACAACAGATCAGCATCGGCGAGCAGTCCTTCATCATCGCGACCAGTTCGCTAGCCGCCTGCCGCGCATACAGCGGCACCACCGTCAGCCCCTCAGCCATGATGGCCAGGTCCATCGCCACCCACTGGATCGAGTTATGCGCCAAAAGCGCGCACCGGTCGCTCTTTTTGAGTCGCAGCCGCCGCAAGTAAGCGCGCCCCACCAGCACCTTGTCAAGCAACTGCCGCGCCGTGACCGGCAGGACCCGCCCATCGCGCAACTCCTGGAGAACCACGTTGTCCCCGCTCTTCTCCAGGCTCGCAAAAATTTGTTCAAGAAAACTCATCTGTCTTATAAGGTTGTCATCCTGAGCGCAGTATCTGATTCGCGAAGCGAATCAGATACGGAGTCGAAGGACCCCTACCAGCTCGAACTTGCCTATACCGCAGCAAGGCGTTCTCCCTGCAACCTCTACCCGTACGCCCCCACCAACTCTCTCAACCCCGCCCCCATCGGCGGCAGATAATCCTCCCACCCCCACTCTCCCCGCCGCGTCGGAAACTCCGGATACCTCCGCTGTACTTCCTCCTCAAAATAAACTCCCATGCGCGCCATCAGTTTCAAATTGCGCACGACCGTCCGAGCAATCCCATCCGCAATCCGCTCCCCCTCACGATCCAGAATCTCCAGCGCCGCCAGTGTCCTCTCCGCCAGATCCGGATCATCCACATTCATCAGCAACTCCCCATGCCCGCGCTCATTCATCAAATTTCGAATCCGCTCATCCATGGTGATCCCCGCTGACGGCACCAGCGCCGGCATGGAAGTCACGATCCCGTGATAGCGCGACGACACCATCAAATGGCAAGCCCGAAGAATGCTGACCAGCTGATACATGTCGTATTCTTCCGACGTCAAAATCGGCACCCCGCCCAGCTTTTCCGAAATCCGCTTGCAGGGCCGCGCATCCAGCCTCTCGGCCGCCACCATGATCACGAACACACTCTTCTTCTGCCGAAACACCACCACCGCCTTCGCAATCGAGCTCAAATAATGTTCGTAAGCCCGATCCGCGTCCGGCCCCGAATAATGAAAGTAAGGCCCACGATAATGACTCTGTTTGTAAGCCCCCGTCAGACTATGCAGCGCCGCCTTCGCCACCGACGCCTTCACCGGCCACTCAAATGGATTGATCGGACACACCACCAGCACCGGCGTCTTCCCATCCCAACCCACATCGTGCAGCGACTTCCGCCCGTATTCCCCGCCCAGCGGCTCGAATGTCCAAGCCGTATCGGTTCCCAGCTCAGTCGGGACACCCAGCTCGCGCAGAATGGTTCGCGACTCTTCATTGCGCGTGATCACGAGAGAATTTCTGCAGTAGCGTCCGCACATCTTCGCCACCAGCGGATCCATCTGCCCCGCTTCAGCCCCGTAACCTACCGACAGCTTGTTCTCCGCCGCCGCAATCCCCAAAGAGCCGATCATCATGGTCGCGAGCGCATTCGCGAACTTCGACTTGAACATCGACCCTTCGCACGCCACCACCCCGTGATGTTTTGGAACTTCATTCGCCAGAAACGGCGGGAAAATATCCGGCAGCCGCACCTGCGACGTGCCTTCGAAATATCCGCGCGACCGGTCGAAGTTAAACGTCATCATGCTGAGTTCCACATTCTCCGGCCCCAGAATGCGTCGCACCTGCCGCAGCATCTCTTCCACGCGCACATCGGATCCCGTATTGCGACTCCCGTTGTAACCGGCAAACAGCAGCTTGAGCTTCTCGCCAGGCTTCCAGGGTTGCCCCTTGCCGAGCATCCACTGCACCTTCTTGCCCTCGATGATGCCCGAGACCCACGCCTCTAAAACAAGGTCCATCATGCAGCCGCTCCTCCTGCGCCCTGCGGCCAGGGCTGATAGGGATAGCTGAAGTCATGCTCACGGCTGAACGTCAAGAGCGGAAAACTGTATTGCGAAAACGGCGCCGGCTTGCGCCCCAGTTCCGTCGTCACGCGCGTGTTGTCGAACACCGTGTTCCACGTCAGATACGGCAGGAACACTTTCATCAGCCCCGCCCCGTGCCCAATCGCGCCTTTGCGATTCGCCAGCATATTCACAATCGAACGAAACGGCCCCTCCAGGATCGGTATAAACATCGGACCGCGCTTCGACTGCGCCGCGGCCAGCGCTGTCGTCACTTCCCGAAAGCTCTGGGAATCGTTCCCCGAAGAAAGATGATAGGTATCGTGCAGCGGGTTGGCCTTCATGTGCAGCGTGGCAATCGCATCTGCCACAAAATCCACGTTCACAATGTCAATCTTGTCCTGCGGACGAAACGGCAGCACCGGCAATCCCGCCAGAAACACAAACGACCGCACCATGTCGAACTGCGTCGTCTCCGGATAGCGGCTGTCCCCCAGCACAATGCTCGGCCGAAAAATGGTCAGCGGCACATCCGGCAGCAGTTCCCGCACCATGTGCTCACAAAATTTCTTGGTGCGCGCATACGGATCGTAGTCCGACCGCTCCCACTCGATCGACCGTTCTTCGTTCACGATCTCATGGTTTCTCTTCCCGGCCACCGCCACCGTGCTGACATTCGAAAACCGCTGCAGCCCGTGATAGTAGTGCGAGCGCCGCGCCAGTTGCGCCACTTCCAGCGTCCCGCGCAGGTTCACGTTCAGACAACTCTTTTCCGATTTCCGATTGAGCGAAGCCGCGCAGTGAATTACGGAATCAGTCGTATGCACCAACCGGTCATAACTGTCCTGATCCAACCCGAACCGGGGATCGGTGAGGTCTCCAAGGAAAATCCGGATCTTCGCCTGCAGGTACTCGTAGAACCTCTTGAACGGCATGTGCAACTGCAATGCATTCCACAGTCGCACCTCCGCGTCCTGCGGATCGCGCCCCCGCACCAGCAGATTCAGCGTCGATTCATGACGCTCCAGCAGGTTGGCCGCAACATGCGCTCCGATGTACCCCGTCGCCCCGGTAAGGAATATAGCCATACTGAACTCAGAATTTCCTCGCGCTCCATCGTGTAGCGCCGGCGACTCGCCGGCTGTCGCACGGGCGCCCTCGCCCGCGCCGATGGGTTGCGGAACTGCGGTTTTGGGTGGCGCTGCCCTTCAGCGCTGCGATAAGCGGTTCTAATGATCCGCGGCTTTAGCCGCTGAGGTCAGGAATATCGCCACGCCGCACCCGTAGTCCCCGTCTTCGCCGCCTCCCGCTTCTCGGCCGGCATCTGCAACGTCCGCGGCGTTCTCGCCTCCAGCGCCCGTCCCTCAATCAACGGATACGTCCACCGCCGCAGCGCCGGAATATGAATCTCAATCCAATACTCCCACCAATCCAGCCCCGACGCGTCATATCCAAAGACCGCACGCTCCTCCGCCACCAACGCCTGCGCCAGCTTCTCCACGTTGTCCGCGACGAAGTCATGCTCATTGTGCAGAATAAACGGCTCGAACAGCTGGATCAGCTTTTCCACTCGCTCCAAACTGCGCTCCGCCTTGGCCAGCGGCTTTCGAACCGGCAGGGGCGACATGATCGCCTGAATGGACTTGATAATCATCTTCTGCGCCGGCGCCGACATCCGGTTATAGCGCGCCTTCGAAACCGAGATCGCATCCATCCTCAATCGTAGCCAATATTCCAGCCCCTCTTGCGCACGGTAGTGCTTGCGATGTCCCAGAGAAGTCAACTCGATGCACCGCCCCATGTCGCAAGGATTCGTCACCGAAGTCGCCAGCTGATAGAGCGGATCGTGCCGACGCTCGACCAGCGCCGCCGCAATCAGCGTCATCCCCGCGCACACCGCATCCACTGGAATAATGTCGAGCCGCTTGCGCTCATTCGACGGCAACTGCCGGAACGAAGTTCCCAGCAGATACGACAGCGACGCCGACGTATTAATACCCTCATTCCATCCCCGAAACGGCTTCTCGACGGAGGTCTCGACAATCGCCGGCCGCACAATCGCAATCGGCAGACCGTTCCCATACTTGGCGATCAGCGACTCCGCCAGGCTCTTGCTGAAGGTATAAGTATTCGGCCAGCCCAGTTCCTGCGCCCGCTTGATCCCCGCCTGGGCCAGGTAATTCTTCAACCACCGGATCCGATTCTTCCGAATCTGATTCTTCAGCGCCGCCCCGTGCAGATCCTTCGCCGCATGCTCTTTCCCCAGCGCCTGCTTCCTTAACTCTTCTGTGACCTCGGGCCCCTCCACCCGTGCCTCCGCCGAGTCCACCAGTTCATGCAGCGCATGCCATTCGCGTTCTGCATCGAAATCCGCCACACCTGCCGGCGTGTAATTCGGACGCACCCGCTCGCTTACCCGTCCATCGCGCTGCCCCGCCACATAGCAAGTAGAAAGATGCAGCAACGCCGCACGATCCGACCCGCGAATGAACTCCATCAGGTGATAAGTCGAGTCCACGTTCACCGCCAGCGCATCCCGCAGATCAGGATTAAAATCCGTCAGCCCCGAGCTGTTGATGATGAGATCCAGATCCTTCCCCAACCGCGCCGCCACTTCCGGCTCCAGCCCCAACCCAGGCTGCGAAACGTCGCCCTCTATCACTTCGACTCTATCCGCGAGATACGCGCCCAGCCGGTTGCCATACCGCTCGAAGAGAGGATCAAACACCGGTGACTCCTCAATGATCTTTTCGAATCGCTTCTGCGCCGGGTTCGCCTTCTGCCGCCGGATCAGCAAGTACAACTTCCCAATCTCCGGCAGGTCCATCAGCGTATTCGCCAGCCACACCTTGCCAATGAATCCCGTGACGCCAATCAGCATCACCCGCTTTCCGCTCAGAGCCTTGCGCACCGAAAGCGGCCCGGCGTGCCGAGGCTCGTCAAAGTAAACAATCGGCCGCGACCGCACCGGTGCCACCCGCGCCGCCGGCACAATCGCTCCCGCCAGCGCCTTCAATCCGCGCAGCCCAAGCGCCCGCACCCAGCGCGCCGTACTCTGCTGTCCGTCCGGCCCCGCCTCGCGAATCCGCGCAAAGATTCCCCGCGGACGAATCACCGGACTCAGCAACCTCCCGGTAGCCACTCCATCGCGAAACTCCAGCCGGTTGGCAATGAACCACCGCACGCCCAGATGCCGCGCCAGCGGACGCATCACCTGCTCCAGCCCCTGGCTCACCAGCACCACTTCCGCCCCCGAATCCTGCAGCGCCTTCAGCTTCTTCACTCCTTCTTCCTTCAGCAGAGGCTTCAGCTTGTAATGGAACTCTTCTTCCCCCAGCAAATCGAGCCGGTCGCGCGTGATCCCGCGCAGCACCGCATGCACGATCCGCGTCGCCATCTTCCGGTTCGCCGCATACAGAAACGGACGCAGCAGCGCGGTCAGCAGCACCAGCCCGCGCCGCAAGGCGCGCGAAATATATGTCTGGCTATTCCACGAAAAGAACGCTATGGGCCGCGTTGTCGTCAGCTCCAGCAGACTCCCCTCCACCCGCCAGTAGACTGGCGCGACCGGGCGCGTACGACCGTGATTTGAGTTGGCCTGGGACAAGCAGTTCTCTCGCCTGACAACGCCTCCAAGCGGGAGGGCAGAATCTGCTATTTTAACCAATCTGCCACCATCGGCGAAGGATAACCGCAGGCGGAGCCGTTGGGCGCCTCGTGGCCCGCCGGCGCGTCGCTTTCAGCTTCGACCAATTTCAGCAAAGCTAGCTTGATTTCGAGGCTGTTGCGTCCCGAAGATATAGCCAGGCAGCGCCTTCAAGTTGCACCAACTCACTGCCTGCGGGACCTAAAAATCTGCCCCTGGGTCCTCTGTCGTGAGCTGCACTTCTCCGCGTCCTCCGCGAATCCTCTGCGACCTCTGCGGTTAAAGATTCTGCTTTCGCGTCCCCAGCGAGACCTTTGTGAGATTTGTGCCGAGCTTCCTGCGAATCGCCCCGCGCCGGCCAAGGCTGAACTCGTCGTCGTTCGCTTCCCGTTTCGGGAACGCCCCTCCGAATTAAGTCGTGTTTACGTTGACAACCCCTTGTCTCGGACTCACTCTTGAACTGTTCACGGACTCGGCAAACCGGCCCTCGCGTGAACACCTTCCCAAAGTAATCATCCAACGTGTTGGCTAACAACACGGACGCTTGAAGAGCTTCCAAATTTGTTCCAAGGGCCCCAGGAGGAAGACCGCGTATTGAAATCTTAAAAACTTAAGGAGTCCATCATGAATCGAGCAGATCCAACCACTGCCGAATCCAACTTCCTGAATTTCTCCGATCGTGAACTCAGCCTCGAGGAAGTTGCCCAGATTCAAGCCCTCGATGCCACGGTGCAACCCGAAATCCTCACCACTCCCGTGGCGGAAACCTCAGCAATACCATCTACCACCGAAACGATAGCGATTACCCCCAAACCGGCCGCGTCCCCGACCATCCCCATACCTCCTCTGCGCCGCCGTTCTGTCAGCGGACGCTATCGCAGCGGTGGCGCCGGCTTTCAACTCGAACTGCGCGTTGACCTGGACGGCAAGCGCCCGATGGTGAAACTCAGCGGCGACTTCTTCCAGGTCTCCGGCGGCACGACCTCGTACTTCGGCTCCTTTGTTGTGGAGGCCCCCAAGCTCACTCCATCCCGCAACTACGTCGTGATCACGGGGCTCGGCAAGTTCACGTGGAATGCCGGCGCGCCCATCATTCGTGTCACCATTCCGCTGAGCTACGTCTTTGCGCCTCCGGCTCCGGCCACTGTTCAGTTCTTCACTCTGGCCAACCAGCCCGGCGCACTCTACATTTGCCAGTTCGTCTCGGCCTACTTCCGCACCGTCCGCTACGAACTCGACAAGGTGACCGACGTCGCCACCCCCGTGTTCGATCACTACAATACCGGTTCGTTGCCCTCGGGCGGGCCGGCTCGTACGCTCTCGGTCATCTCCGCCTATGCCGAAGCCGGCATTGAGGTCCAGGCGACAGGTGGAAGTGATGTGATTCCGAACAATGAAGCGGGAGCCGATGCGCTCTGGAACAACAGCGAACTGCATTACTCCATGGAAAAGCATTTCACGCTCTGGCGTGACATCCCGCAGTGGGCAGTCTGGGAAGTCGCCTGCCGGGAGCACGTCCTTGGTCCCAACCTCTATGGGATCATGTTCGATCAGCAAGGCAAGCAACGCCAGGGCTGCGCCATCTTCCATGCCGGGATCGGCGGCATCACCCCCGACAAGCTCCGCCTCCAGCTCTACACCTACGTGCATGAACTCGGGCATTGCTTCAACCTGCTGCACTCCTGGCAGAAACACTTCGCCACTCCGCCCCAGGCCGACCGCCCCGGGGCTCTCTCCTGGATGAACTACCCCTGGCTCTTCCCGGCTGGACCCGCGGCCTTCTGGAGCAACTTTGCGTTCCAGTTCGACGATCCCGAAATCGTCCACCTGCGCCACGCCTTCCGCGACAACATCATCATGGGAGGCAACAACTTCGCCATCGGTGCCTCCCTCGAGAACTCCCGCCCCTTCGACGAGAACCTTGAGGATAACTCCGGTCTCATATTCGAGCTCTCGATCGAGAAACCCAACAAGAGCTTCGTGTTTGGCGAACCGATCGTTGTCAAGCTGACGCTCTGCGGTAAGCAGGGTCGTGCCGTACATCCCTACCTGCATCCCAACTTCGGACTGGTCCAGCTCGGCATCTGCAAGCCGAATGGCGACGTCATGCTCTATCGCCCGCTGATGGATCATTGCGTCAACGCGCAAGCTGTCACTCTCGGCCCGGAGAACCCGTCCCTCGAAGAAACCGTTTATTGCGGCTTCGGCAAGGACGGCTTCTACTTCGATCGCACGGGCTTCTACCAGATCCGCGCCATCTACAACGCTCCCGACGGCTCGCGCGTGCTCTCCAATATTCTCCACACCCGCGTCCGCCATCCCGTCAACATCATGGACGAGGAGGTAGCCGACCTCTTTTTCGGCGCCGAACAGGGAGCGCTGTTCTACCTGCAGGGCTCGGACTCCGAGTTCCTGCAACACGGCAACGATTGCCTGAACACCGTGATCGAGAAATATCCCACTCACCCGCTCGCTACCTATGCGCGCATGGTCAAGGGGATCAATCTCAGCCGCATCTTCAAGTCCATCGACACCAAGGAGCGCAAGCTCACGGTTCGCAAACCCAGGTCTGAGGAGAGCGTGAAACTGCTTTCCAGTGTGGTCGACGAGAAAGCCGGCCTCATCCTGGATTCCCTCACGCTCGACCACACTCTGCAACACCTGGCAGCGGCCCAGGAGCGCATGGGAGACAAGGCTGCCGCCCAGGTCACCCAGCAACGCAGCAAGGCAAGCGGGAGGAAAGCTCCAGCCACCCGCGCTGCCTGAGCACGGCGCTGTTTCGCGGGGCGGGACGCACTCCCGCCCCGCAGTTTACGCAGGCGCTGTCATTTCATTTCGACGGCGGCCTCTCCGCAGTTCCGGCCCATGGGACTGATAAGCTGTTACCAGGGAGACAGTATGCCCATCCTCCATATTGATTTGCGCGACGGCTTCAACAACGACGACGTGATCCTCTACCTCAACGACCGGGAAGCCGCCCGCCAATCGGGCGTCACCACCGATCTGACCATCTCTCACGCCGCCACCATCGACGTCCCTGCTCCCGAAGGCCCCTGCACGCTCCGCATCGACGTCCCCCGGCAACACATCTCCTCGCGCGTCCAGGTAAATGCGGCCGACTCCCCCTACGTCGCCATCTTTCTCCGCGACGGCGCCGCCCAATTCCACAAACTGCAAGAACCCCTGCCCATGATGTAGAGCCGAGCTGCTTTCAAGAATCGGTTCTGGGGAAGGGCTCGGCTTCGGGAAGGGCACGGTTTCGGGAAGGGCACGGCTTCCAGCCGTGCCGTACAAGCCCCATTAAAGACTGGGCTTCAGCCCCTGGGGTCGCGGCTTTGCGAAGGGCACGGTTTCGGGA